>NZ_JAOYTI010000004.1:0-522710 GCF_025847085.2 Rhizobium sp. BT-226
AAACCAGCATCCGCCAATCCGCTTGAGTTTCACCAGAACGAAAGACTTCGTCGCCAGCAGCGCCGCCGCCCTCGTTCAGTGAGGGGGCTTATAGAACTAACCCCTGTAGACAGTCAACACACCAAACAAAAGTTTTTTGACATTTTTGTAACAGGTTGAAAATGAAGGGCTTTTGGCGTTCATCTCCAAAAACGAAGAAATTCACCGCCCGAATGGGTGGTTTTTGAGATTCGTTTTCGCCGAATCCCGAAGAACGGCTTCGGCGAGGGAGACAAGACTTATATGGGGCGCCAGGCGCGGAATTCCAGGGTGCTTGCCTATGTCACGCCTCACTCGCTAGTTTGGCGATGAAGAACGATGCGGCGGAGTGAAGAATGCTAGTCCTCGATGAAGAACAGACGCGCGCGGCCCTACCCTGGCCGGATCTGATCGAGGCGATCGCCCGCATGTTCCAGAGCGAATGCGTGATGCCGGTGCGCCATCACCATGGAATGGAGGTGCCGGATGAAGAGAGCGCCACATTGCTCCTGATGCCCGCCTGGGTTCCCGGACGCTATGCCGGGGTAAAGACGGTCTCGGTCTTTCCAGGCAATGTGCGACGCGGCCTGCCGGCAATCTTCGGAACCTATCTTCTTTCCTCCGGCGCTACCGGCGAGATGCTTGCCGCAATCGACGGCGGCGAGTTGACCGCGCGGCGGACGGCAGCAGCATCGGCGCTGGCGGCCCGTCATCTCGCCCGCCCCGACGCGGAAGAGTTGCTCGTCTGCGGAACCGGTCGGCTGTCGCTCAATCTGATGCTGGCCCATGGCACGACCCGGCCGATCAAGAGGTACCGGGTCTGGGGCCGCAACGGGCAAGCGGCGGAAAAGATCGCAGCCGAAGCCCGGGCGCTCGGACTGAATGCCGAGGCGGTCGCGGATGCTGAAATCGCAGCGCGGACAGCCGATATCATTTCCTGCGCCACGCTTTCCAGCGCGCCGCTGATATCAGGTGAATGGCTGAAGCCCGGCGCGCATCTCGATCTCGTCGGCGCCTTCAAGCCGAGCATGCGCGAAAGCGACGACGAGGCCATCCGTCGTGCTTCGGTCTATGTCGATACCCGCGCCGGCGCCATCAGCGAGGCGGGCGATATCGTTCAGCCGCTGAAAAGCGGCGTGCTGAAGGAAGGTGACATCAGGGCTGAGCTTGCGGAACTCGTCAGCGGCGCCCATGGCGGACGAAGCCATGACGCAGAAATCACGCTGTTCAAGTCGGTGGGTGCGGCGTTGGAGGATCTCGCCGGCGCCATTCTTGCCTATGAGACAGTGATGGGCCGAAAGTGACAATCAGTGCATCCTTGCCGGAACTTCCGGTTTCACATGTCCTGCCGGCCGTCGCTGCTGCGCTGGAAAAGCAAAAACGCGCCGTTCTTTCCGCCCCGCCCGGCGCCGGCAAGACGACGCTGGTGCCGCTTTACCTGCTTGGCCAGGCATGGCGCGGCGACGGCAAGATCATCCTGCTGGAGCCACGGCGGCTGGCGGCGCGGGCAGCGGCAAGCCGGATGGCATCGCTCATCGGCGAACAGGTCGGCGAGACGGTCGGCTACCGCATGCGCCTCGACAACAGGATATCGGCAGCGACACGAATCGAGGTGGTGACCGAAGGGGTTTTTGCCCGGATGATCCTCGACGATCCGGAACTGACCGGTGTCTCGGTGGTGATCTTCGACGAGTTCCACGAGCGTTCGCTGGACGCAGACTTCGGACTCGCTCTGGCGCTCGACGTCCAGTCGGCTCTACGCGACGATCTGCGTATCCTCGTCATGTCGGCGACCCTCGACATCGAACGCGTGGCCGCCCTGCTCGACCATCCGCCTGTTATCGAAAGCCTGGGGCGCAGCTTTCCGATCGATATCCGTTACCGGGATCGGCCGGGCGGCGAACGTATCGAGGATGCGGTGACGTGGGCGATACTCGATGCCCATGCCAATGAGCCCGGCTCGATCCTCGCCTTCCTGCCCGGTCAGGCGGAAATTACCCGGACCGTCCAACGCCTGCAGGGACGATTCGGAGCCGAAACGCTGATTGCGCCGCTTTACGGCAATCTCAGCCAGAAGGAGCAGGATGCGGCGATCCGACCGGCATCCAAAGGGACGCGCAAGATCGTGCTTGCGACATCGATCGCCGAAACGTCGATCACCATCGACGGCGTCAGGATCGTGATCGACAGCGGGCTGCAGCGTCTTCCGGTGTTCGAGGCGTCGACCGGTATCACGCGGCTGGAAACGGTGCGCGTGTCGCGGGCTTCCGCCGATCAGCGGGCCGGCCGTGCCGGGCGAACGGAACCGGGCATCGCCGTCAGGCTGTGGCACCAGGGACAGACGGCGGCATTGCCTGCCTTCGCCCCGCCACAGATCCTTTCCAGCGATCTCTCGGGGCTGGTGCTCGACCTCGCACATTGGGGCGTTCAAGATCCGGCATCCCTTGCCTTCGTCGATCAGCCGCCGGAAACGACGCTGAGGGAAGCGCGCGCGCTGCTTGGCCAACTCGGCGCCCTAAACAAGGACGGAGCGCTGACGGCGCGCGGCAAGGTGATGCGCGATCTCGCTTTGCCGCCGCGGCTTGCCGCCATGGTCGTCTCGGCGGGAGAAGCGGGACACGCCCGGGATGCGGCGATGATCGCCGTGCTTCTCACCGAACAGGGGCTCGGCGGAACGTGTGTCGATATCGAGGAGCGGCTGCGACGCTTCAAGGCCGAACGGAGCGAAAGAGCAGAGGCCTCGCGGCGGCTGGCTGGACGGCTGGCGAGCGGCCTCGACAGGGTTGCCTCAACGGCGCCGGCGCTTGCCGGCCAGTTGCTGCTGCATGCGTTCCCGGATCGAATCGCGCTTCAGCGCGGCGGGCGCGGCCGGTTCGTGATGGCGAACGGGCGCGGAGCGGAGCTGCCGGAAACCGAGAGGCTGGCCGGCAGCCAGATGCTGGTGATTGCCGACCTGACCGGACGGGCGGCGCAGGCGCGGGTTCTGGCGGCAGCCGAGGTGACACGCGGCGACATCGAAGCCGAGTTACCCGGGGAGATCAAAACCGGCGACCAGATATTCTTCGACCGCCAGAGTCGGCAAATCCGGGCGCGGCGGGCAACCCGACTTGGCGCCATCGTCTTCGAAGAGACGCCCTTGCCGCGCCCGTCCGGGGCAGCGGTCACGCAGGCGCTGGTAGAGGGGGTGCGCGAACTGGGGCTCGATCAGCTTGCCTTCTCCAAGGAGGCCGTGCAATTGCGCGAGCGGATCGGATTCCTTCATCGGACGATCGGCGAGCCTTGGCCCGATGTCAGCGATGATGCCCTGCTTTCCCGGCTCGACGACTGGTTCGCACCCTTCCAGACGGAGGCCCGCGGCCTTTCGGAGATTTCCGCCGCCGGGCTTTCGACCGGACTGATGTCGCTGGTACCACACGAATTGCAACGCGACCTTAGCCGGCTTGCACCGACGCATTTCGAGGCGCCGACCGGCCAAAGACATCCGATCCAATATGAGGGCGAGGAACCGGTTCTGACGATCCGCGTGCAGGAGCTGTTTGGACTGAAGCAGCATCCGGCCATTGCCGGTGGCCGCCTGCCGCTGCTGCTCGAGCTCACCTCGCCGGCGCACCGGCCGATCCAGACGACACGCGACCTGCCGGGCTTCTGGGCCGGCTCTTGGAAGGATGTGCGTGCCGATATGCGCGGGCGCTATCCCCGGCATCCCTGGCCGGAGCGGCCGGAGGATGCGTTGCCGACGACACGGGCAAAACCGCGTGGTACATGAGGCCATTCAAGGAGCCCTCGGCACATGATCGACAAGCCTGGCATGATCGACAAGACGGAAGGCTATACGCTGGAAGACCGGCATAACAGCCGCAGGCTGCGCCTGCAGACGCTGGTGCGGCTGCGCTGGCTTGCCTTCGGCGGACAGGCGCTGACGGTTTTCATCGTTGCCTTCTGGCTGAAATTTCCCTTACCGCTGGTTGCCAGTTCTTCGCTGATCGCCGCCCTTGCCTGGGTGAATTTCTACCTGACGATCCGTTATCCGCCGACCCATCGGCTGGAACCGCCGGCCGCCTTCGCCCTGCTCGGCTTCGACCTTTTGCAGCTCTGCGCGCTGCTCTTCATCACCGGCGGCCTTGCCAATCCCTTCGCAGCGCTCGTCTGCGTGCCGGTCATCATCTCCTTTGCCTCGCAGCCGATTCGCTACAGCACCGCGCTGATCGGCGTTGCGATGGTCTGCATCACGGTGCTTGCCTTTTCGCCCTTTCCGCTGCCCTGGTTCGACGGCGTCGAGATCAACGTGCACAACGTCATGCAGTTCGGTGTCTGGTGCTCGATCGCCTCAACCATGGCATTCGCCGCTTTCTATGCCTATCGGGTCTCGATGGAAGCGAGCCAGCTTGCCGATGCGCTGGCTGCGACCGAACTCGTGCTGCAACGGGAAAAGCATCTGTCGCAGCTTGACGGGCTGGCGGCGGCGGCCGCCCATGAACTCGGCACGCCGCTGGCGACGATCAGCGTCGTCGCCAAGGAAATGGAGCGCGAACTCAAGGACGACGACCGTTTCCGCGAGGACGTGATGCTGCTGCGCAGCCAGAGCGAACGCTGTCGCGATATCCTGCGGCGGCTGACGACGCTTTCCTCCGAAGGCGAGGCACATATGCGCCGGCTGCCGCTTTCCTCGATGATCGAGGAGATCGTCGCCCCGCACCGGGAATTCGGCATCGCTCTCGAGCTCATCGAAAAGAGCCCGCGCAAGGGTGAGCCTGTCACCGACCGCAATGCCGGCATCATGTACGGGCTCGGCAACCTGATCGAAAATGCCGTCGATTATGCGCGGGAGAAAGTGACCGTCACTGTCGAGCACGATCACGACAAAGTGCTGATCGTTATCGAGGACGACGGTAACGGTTATGCGCCTGATATTCTGACGCGGATCGGCGAACCCTATGTGACGAAGCGACAGAAAGAGGATACGGCGGGTGGCCTCGGGCTCGGGCTTTTCATTGCCAAGACGCTGCTGGAGCGCTCCGGCGCATCGCTGGTTTTCGAGAACCGCGATCCGGAAAGTGCGGGCGCGCGTATCCGGATCGAATGGCCGCGCATGCTGATCGACGCAAATTCGACAAAATAACTTTGTCGGCATAAACAGGATATAAGCGGTTGACCCAGATCGGACGTTCAACCGTCGGGACCGAGACGATGACAGAACAGAATCATGACAATTTCGCCGCGTCGGAGGACCATATCGGTCCCGACGCCAGCCTGCTGATCGTCGACGACGACGGGCCGTTCCTGCGCCGCCTGGCGCGGGCGATGGAGATACGCGGATTCCAGGTGGAGACGGCCGAATCAGTGGCGGAGGGCGTTGCGAAATCGAAAGGCCGGCCGCCGAAATATGCGGTGGTCGACCTTCGGCTCGGCGACGGCAATGGGCTCGACGTCATCGAGGCGATCCGCCAGCGACGCGACGACACCAGGATCATCGTGCTGACCGGCTATGGCAATATCGCAACGGCGGTGACGGCCGTGAAGCTCGGCGCTGTCGATTATCTGGCAAAGCCTGCGGATGCCGACGACGTGTTTTCGGCGCTGACGCAGCGGCCGGGCGAAAAGGCCGAGCTTCCCGAAAATCCAATGTCGGCCGACCGGGTGCGCTGGGAACACATCCAGCGGGTCTATGAAATGTGCGAGCGCAATGTTTCCGAAACGGCGCGCCGGCTCAACATGCACCGGCGGACGCTGCAGCGTATCCTTGCCAAACGCGCGCCGAAATAGACGAACACCTCGCGCTTATAATTAGACGTCGTCCACAGTGAACGGTTTTCCGTTCGCCCATTCGGCCATCATCAGCCTTTGTGCGGCGGCACGCGAGAAGTTGAGCGTGACGGATTTGCGCGTGGCGGGCGCCATGCGGTGTTCCGGCGCCTCGCGAATCATATGGGCGCCGTAACCATCCGACAGGAACAGTCCGCATTCTTCGGGAAAGATCTCCAGCGGCACATCCTTATGAGTCGCAAAGAACAAGCGGTCGCAATGCAGCCTGTATTCCGGCCATTTGCGATCCACCCTGAAATCCTCGATCGATGTCTTGATTTCGATGATCCAGACCTCGCCCTTGTCCGAAAGCGTGATCAGATCGGCCCGGCGGCCGCTTGCCAAAGGCAGTTCGGGCAGCACGGCGTGGCGCATTTCATGCAGCAATATCTGCGCTCCCCGCCGCACCATCATGGCCCTGTCCGATTGCCGGCCATCGATTAACGGATTGTTATTGTAAACGCTCAAAATCGTCATGGATAACCACCGCAGGGGCTGGCGTGTTGTTGCAAAAAAACCATGCGCTTCTAATTTGCGCGGCAGACGGATTTGTCGCGCTGCAGTAGCCTTGCAAAGCGCAAGTTAATCGAAAATAAACCATAATCAACGATGGTCGAGAGACCGTTCTCCTTGCCCCAAAACTTCAAGAGTCTTCCATGCGCATCCGCAATGCATTCCCTGTATTTGGCCTGCTGACGACGCTCGCTCTGGCCGGTTGCTCGACGACCTCAGACAGCGCGTCCGTCGACGATAAGGGCGCGGGCCCGACGGTACAGACGGCCCAGATCTTCGATGACGCCTACGGCGTGACGAAGGATGCCGGATACTCGCTGCCGGCGATCCCGATCAGCCGCGTCAAGCCGCAGTTCCGCCGCCAGGTCGTCAGCTACCAGACCACAGAGCGTCCCGGAACGATCATCGTCAACACGCGCGAGCGCTTCCTCTACTACATCCTGGCCAACGGCAAGGCCATGCGCTACGGCATCGGCGTCGGCAAGCAGGGCTTCGCATGGGCCGGCACCGCCTACGTCGCCTGGAAGCAGGAATGGCCGAACTGGCACCCGCCGAAGGAAATGGCCGTCCGCCGGCCTGATCTCGCCAAGTACGTCGAAGACGGCATGGGCCCGGGCCTCAGCAATCCGCTCGGCGCACGCGCCATGTATCTCTTCAACGAGGACGGCAAGGACACGCTCTTCCGCCTGCACGGCACGCCGGAATGGGCTTCGATCGGCACCGCCGCTTCCTCGGGCTGCATTCGCCTGATGAACCAGGATGTCATCGATCTGTACAGCCGCGTCCGCCCGGGCAAGGGCACGTCCAAGGTCGTCGTCATTCAGTAAGCTAATTATCGAATTCGGTATAAAAAAGGCCGCCGAACTATCGTTCCGGCGGCCTTTTCGTATTCTCCGTCAGGCAGTCTGCATCGCCTTGAGTTCGAGGCGGCGGCGGTGAAGCACCGGCTCGGTGTAGCCGTTCGGCTGCTCCCTGCCCTTCAGGACGAGATCGAGGGCGGCCTGGAAGGCGATCGAATCGTCGAAATTGCCGGCCATCGGCCGGTAGGCCGGATCCGATTCGTTCTGCCGGTCGACGACGGCGGCCATGCGTTTCATCGTCTCGACGATCTGAGCTTCGGTGACGACCTTGTGATGCAACCAGTTCGCCATATGCTGGGCCGAGATGCGCAACGTCGCGCGATCCTCCATCAGACCGACATTGTTGATGTCGGGCACTTTCGAGCAGCCGACGCCCTGATCGACCCAGCGCACGACGTAACCGAGGATGCCCTGAGCATTGTTGTCGAGTTCGCGCTGGATTTCCTCCGGCGTCCAGTTCGGCCGCACCGCGACCGGCACGGAGAGAATATCGGAAAGCTTGGCGCGGGCGCGATCCTTCAGCCCCAGCTGAACACGGGAGACATTGACCCGGTGGTAATGGGTGGCATGCAAGGTCGCCGCCGTCGGCGACGGCACCCAGGCGGTGTTGGCGCCGGCCTTCGGGTGGGCGATCTTCTGTTCGAGCATCGCCGCCATCAGATCCGGCATCGCCCACATGCCCTTGCCGATCTGGGCGTGGCCGGCAAGGCCGCATTCGAGGCCGATGTCGACGTTCCAGTTCTCATAGGCGGAAATCCAGGTCGCCTGGCGCATGTCGCCCTTGCGAATCATCGGGCCGGCTTCCATCGAAGTGTGGATCTCGTCGCCGGTGCGATCGAGGAAGCCTGTATTGATGAAGACGACGCGCTCGCGAGCGGCACGGATGCATTCCTTGAGGTTGACGGTCGTGCGGCGCTCCTCATCCATGATGCCCATCTTGATGGTATTGCGCGGTAGGCCAAGCGCATCTTCGACCCGCGAGAAGATCTCGACGGCGAAGGCGACCTCTTCCGGCCCATGCATCTTCGGCT
The DNA here is from genome assembly GCF_025847085.2 of Rhizobium sp. BT-226. Classification (NCBI taxonomy): domain Bacteria; kingdom Pseudomonadati; phylum Pseudomonadota; class Alphaproteobacteria; order Hyphomicrobiales; family Rhizobiaceae; genus Rhizobium; species Rhizobium sp. BT-226. Next base: position 8,225 of record NZ_JAOYTI010000004.1, read on the forward strand.
TGACCACATACATGGAGCCCGTGCGGGAATTCTTCCGCCGGCCGGAGGGGCCGATATCATAAAGCGCGATCAGGCTGGTGATCGCAGCATCCATGATGCCCTCGGGCACCTCGTTGCCGTCGCGGTCGAGGATCGCCGGATTGGTCATGAGGTGGCCGACATTGCGCACCAGCATCAGCGAGCGGCGATGCAGCTCGAAGGAGCTACCGTCCGGACCGGCATATTGCAGATCCGGGTTGAGCTTGCGAATGAAGCTCGTTCCGCCCTTTGCCACCTCTTCCTGCAGGTCGCCCTTCATCAGGCCGAGCCAGTTGCGATAGACAGTGACCTTGTCCTCGGCATCGACGGCGGCAATCGAATCCTCGCAGTCCATGATGGTCGTGATTGCCGATTCCAGCCAGACATCGGAAATATCAGCCGGATCGGCTTTTCCGATCGTCGTCGCCGCATCGATGACGATTTCGATGTGAATACCGTTGTTCTTCAGGAGAATATGCGTGGGGGCGGCGGCGGCACCGCGATAGCCGGCAAAATGACCGACGTCCGTCAGCATTGCCTGCTCGCCATCGATCGATCTGACGACCAGCACTCCATCCTTGACGGCGAAGCTTCCGACGTCCTTCCAGCGGCAGTCCTGCAGCGGCGCTGACGTATCGAGGAAATCGCGCACCCAGGCGATGACCTTCTCGCCGCGCTTCGGATTGTAGCCCTTGCCCTTCTCGGCGCCGTCGCTCTCGGGAATGGCGTCCGTGCCGTAGAGCGCATCATAAAGCGAACCCCAGCGGGCATTTGCGGCGTTCAAGGCATAACGGGCGTTCATGACGGGAACGACGAGCTGCGGGCCGGCGATCGAGGCGATCTCCGGGTCGACATTTTCGGTCGAAACCTGGAAGTCCGATCCCTCAGGCAGGAGATAGCCGATTTCACGGAGGAAGGACTGGTATTCGTCCATATCCGCCGGGGCGCCATGTCGGCGATACCAGTCGTCGATCTTGACCTGCAGCTCATCGCGTTTTGCCAGCAGCCCACGATTCTTCGGGGCGAGATCGTGGATGATCGCCGAAAAGTCCGCGAAGAACTTGTCCGCATCGACCGCCAGACCCGGCAGCACCTCCTTGACGAGGAAATCATTAAGGACGGTTTCGATGGCAAGACCGTTCTTATCAACGCGGCTCATGCGGCATTCTCCCTGGCAACGACTTTGAATGCTGCCACTTTGCCCGGCTTTCATTCACAGTCAATTCTGCAATAATTCGAAAGATTTATGCTTTCGTGGAAATTATGCGCGGCGTCACGCGCATCGGCAGCCCGTTTTGCGGCTGCGTCGTCAGCTTCTGCACCGGCCAGGGATTGGTCTGATCGGTGGAATCGAAACGATAGCGGTGCATCAGGACGGCAAGGGCAATTACCGCCTCCTGAAGCGCAAAGGTTGCACCGATGCAGACACGCGGACCGGCGCCGAAAGGCAGGAACTGGAAGCGGCCGATAGAGCCGCGATTTTCCGGCAGGAAGCGTTCGGGCATGTAGGCACGCGGCCTGTCCCAGTGAAGTTCGTGGCGGTGCAGCGTCCAGGGCATGATCAGCACCGTGACGCCGGCTTCGATCGCGACCCGCTCGCCCTTAGTGCTTGTCCAGGAATCATCCGATATGGCGGCGCGATTGATCGATGGCGCCGGCGGATAGAGGCGCAAAGCCTCCTCGAAGGCGGCGCGTGTCTGCGGCATCATATCCAGCCATTCCACAGGTTCGGCCCCGGTGGCGAGCACCGCGTCGATTTCTTCTTCCATCGCCTCGCGGATATGCGGGCTGTTGCATACGCAATACAGCGTCCAGGCCAATGCCCGGGCTGTGGTCTCATGCCCCGCGCCGATGAAGGTCAGAATATTGTCTTCGATTTCTTCCTTGGTCAGTCCCTCAGGGCCGGCCTGCTCCAGGAGCAGGGTCAGGAAATCCTGAGGCGCGCTGCTGCGATTCGCCTTCATCTTTGCGAGCCGCATATCCATGGTATTGCGCACGATGGCGCGGAATTTCTCCAGCACTTTCTGACCGCCGATGCGTGTCACACGTGGAACCCAGGACGGGGCGCGCATCAGATCCATCGGATCGACGCGGCCCATGCGATGCAGGAGTTCATTGACATCGTCGGCGAAATGGCCGCTCGAGGTGACGATTTCGCCGGAGAACAATGTGTCAGCGAGAATCGCGAAGGTCAGCTCGGTCATATCGGTGCTGATATCGAAAATTGCGCCTGCCTCGCCTGCGCTCTCATATTTGCAGACATAGTCTTCGGACTGGCGCAGCATCTGCCCGGCGAAGCCTTGGGCATGGCGGGGCGTGAAAACCGGCGCCACCGCCTTGCGCGATCTCTTCCAGACAGGACCTTCGGCGGTCAGAAGGCCGTCGCGGAGGATCGGACGCAGGACGAGCTGGCGCACATCCGACATGCGGTAATTATTTGCATTGTCGACCAGCACGTGCTTGATCAGGCCGGGATCATTGACGATCAGCGTCCTCTGGCCGAAGAAATTGGTGCGGATCCAGGGCAGCGTGTAGGACGGCTCGCCCCAGAGTTCGAGCGGATTGCGCAGGATGATGCGAATGATTTCCAGCCGGCTCGGCGGCACGGTACGCGGCAGCGGTGCTGGCGGGACGAAGGGGTCCGGACGCATGTCCATCGTAAAAGCCTTTCGGGGAAGATCTAGGCCTTCCCGGCAAGCTTGAAGCTAGAGCAGGCCCTTGAGTTCGTCCAGCTTGTCGTTGATCAGCCAGCCGTAATAATTCTCTTCCGGCCAGACCGTCGTACCGGCGCCGCGGTTCTTCGCAGCAAGGGCTGCGGCGCGCTGGCGCGAATTGCCGACATTATAAAGCGTTGCCGTCAGGCCGGGATTGCCCGAGATATCCATGCCGGCGATCTCCTTGTAATCGTCGATCGACCTGCGGATCGAGGCCGCGACGAAGGCGAGCGAGATATCGGGATCCATGATGGCCCTGTAGACGGCGCCGGCATTCTTCTCGTTCAGCTTCGGATAGCCGGACACGCGGGTGACGAGATCGGAGAGCATCAGCGCCGTCAGCGGATTGACCTGGCCGAGGCCGAAGGTCTGGCCGGCATAGAAGGGCTGGAAGAAGACTGCGCTGAAACGGTTGTTGGGGAAGCTCGTACCACCCACCGTCTTGCCGCGGAAATCGGTTTCCCAGACATCTTCGCGGCAGGACCAGAGCGTGTAGGAATCACTCTTGCCCTTGCATTCGGCAAATTGCGGCCGCGCCACGAAATCGTCGACGTTTTCGCCGTCATAGGCGAAGCGGAAGCTTTCCCCGGCATAGGAAGCGGCCTTGACATAATAGGCCTGCAGTCGGTCGTAGGCATCGACATTATAGGTATGTTCGCCGACAATCGCGCCGACGACGTGGATGGGATTGATGCCGTAAGCGCTGGAGACCTTGCGGATCTTGCCCATCAACTCGCGATCGGTCGCTAGAAGCTCATGGACCTTTTCGTATTTCAGATCGAAGCTGCTCTTGGTGCCCTTGGTGCGCCTAATGGAAGCGCCCGGAATATCGGGCTGCTCGGCATGACGATTGCCGGCCGGCACCGTCTGCATGGCGAAGGCAGGCGCCGAATTCACGAGGGCAACGGCAATCATAAGGCTTGTCAAAAGGCGTCGCACGATCCGTTATCCCGTCCATTCCATCGTCCTGTTTGTGATGCGGCTGCCTGGACCAGAATCTTGGCCGAATAAAGCCGAGCGGAAACAAAACGGGCCTTCACTAGAAAGTAAAAGGCCCGTTGTCGAGAGTCGCGTTCGTCACAATCCGTCATTCATGCCGGGAAAGACATGAAGCGGTGCGCCGATATCACAGAATGAAGCGCGAGAGATCGGTATTCTGTGCGAGATCGCCGACATGTTCGCGCACATAAGCGGCATCGATCGTCACGGCCGTCCCGCCCCGATCCGGCGCGTTGTAGGAAATATCGTCCAGCACCCGCTCCATCACCGTCTGCAGACGGCGTGCGCCGATATTCTCGACGGAGGAGTTCAGATGCACGGCGACATCGGCAAGCGCGTCGATTGCGTCGTCGGTGAATTCGAGGCTCAGGCTCTCGGTTTCCATCAGCGCGCGGTACTGGCGGATGAGGCTTGCTTCCGTCTCGGTCAGGATCCGGCGGAAATCATCCTTGTTCAGCGGACGCAATTCGACACGGATCGGCAGGCGGCCCTGCAATTCCGGCAGCAGATCCGAAGGCTTGGAGACATGGAAGGCGCCGGAGGCGATGAACAGGATATGGTCGGTCTTCACAGGCCCGTATTTGGTCGAGACCGTCGTGCCTTCGACGAGCGGCAAGAGGTCGCGCTGCACGCCTTCGCGCGAAACGCCGGCGCCCATGCCGCCGTCACGGGCGGCGATCTTGTCGATTTCGTCAAGGAAGACGATACCGTCATTCTCGGTGGAGCGAACGGCTTCGCGCTGGATCACCTCATTGTCGATCAGCTTGTCGGATTCGTCGCGGATCAGGTCACTATATGAAGCCTTGACTGTCGTGCGAACCTTCTTGGTGCGGCCGCCCATCGCCTTGCCGAACATTTCCGACAGGTTCAGCACGCCGATATTGGCACCCGGCATGCCGGGAATTTCGAAGCCGCCCATGCCGGAACCGGCATCGGCTACCTCGATATCGATTTCCTTGTCGTCAAGCTCGCCGTCCCTCAGCTTCTTGCGGAAGTTCTCGCGTGTGGCAGGCGATGCTGTCGTGCCGACCAGCGCATCAAGAACACGCTCCTCGGCGCTCACATGCGCCTTGGCTTGCACTTCGGCCCGCTTCTTCTCGCGCACCAGGCCGATGCCGACCTCGACGAGGTCGCGGATGATCTGCTCGACATCGCGGCCGACATAGCCGACTTCGGTGAACTTGGTGGCTTCCACCTTGATGAAGGGCGCGCCGGCGAGTTTTGCCAGGCGGCGGGAGATTTCCGTCTTGCCGACACCGGTCGGGCCGATCATCAGGATGTTCTTCGGCATGACTTCGTCGCGCAGGCTCGGATCGAGCTGCTGGCGGCGCCAGCGGTTGCGTAGCGCGATCGCGACGGCGCGTTTGGCATCATGCTGGCCGATGATATAGCGATCGAGCTCAGAAACGATCTCGCGGGGGGAAAAAGTCGTCATTGCGTGTCATTCTCCTGGCGGCCCAGGGCCATCAGCAGCGCCCGGCCGTAATTATTCGTTGTTTCGCCAAGTCCCTGAAAGCCTGCCTTGGTTAGGCCTAGCGGTCTCAAAGCCTAGGGTTCAGCCTTCGACATCCAGCGATTCCAGCACGATATTGTGGTTCGTGTAGACGCAGATATCGGCGGCGATATCGAGGGCGCGGCGAGCGATCTCTTCAGCCGATTTGTCGGTATCCATGAGCGCGAGGGCGGCAGCGAGGGCAAAATTGCCGCCCGAACCGATCGCCGTCGTGCCGTGTTCAGGCTCCAGGACGTCGCCGTTGCCGGTGATCGCCAGCGTAATCGACTTGTCGGCGACGAGCATCATGGCTTCGAGATTACGCAGGTATTTGTCGGTGCGCCAGTCCTTGGCGAGTTCGACGGCGGCGCGCATCAATTGACCGGGATATTGCTCAAGCTTCTTTTCAAGCCGTTCGAGCAGGGTAAAGGCATCGGCGGTGGCGCCGGCGAAACCGGCGACGACTTCGCCCTTGCCGATGCGGCGCACCTTGCGGGCATTGCCCTTCATGACGGTCTGGCCGAGGCTCACCTGGCCATCGCCCGCCATCACCACCTTACCGCCTTTTCGAACTGTAATGATTGTTGTCATAAAACACCTGTCTGCCGGGCCGCATGCCGGCCCTGTTGAGCCCTATGTAAGTGGACTGGCGCCGATTGCAAATGGGCCGGCTTTTCTCTTGCCCGGCTTCTGGATATTTCCCGACGCGCCTGATAAGGAACGGCCTTATTCCCGATGGAGGGCCATATGGCCGAGACCGCAGCAAGCCGCACGGGCAGCGTTTCCCGCAAGACCAACGAAACCTCGATTTCCATTTCCGTCAATCTCGACGGCACCGGCAAATCGACGATTTCTACGGGCGTCGGCTTCTTCGACCATATGCTCGACCAGCTTTCGAGACATTCCCTCATCGACATGGAGATCGATGCCAAGGGCGACCTGCATATCGACGATCATCATACGGTCGAAGATACCGGCATCGCCATCGGCCAAGCGATATCCAAGGCGCTTGGCGACCGGCGGGGCATCACCCGCTATGCGTCGATCGATCTCGCCATGGACGAGACGATGACCAAGGCTGCGGTCGATCTTTCCGGCCGGCCGTTCCTCGTCTGGAATGTCGCCTTCAGCGCGCCGAAGATCGGCACTTTCGACACCGAGCTCGTTCGCGAATTCTTCCACGCACTCGCCCAGAATGCCGGCATCACCTTGCATATTCTCAACCATTATGGCGCCAACAATCACCATATTGCCGAGACATGCTTCAAGGCCGTTGCCCGCGCGTTGCGCACGGCGACAGAGATCGATCCGAGACAGGCAGGCCGTGTTCCCTCGACCAAAGGCACGCTCGTCTGAGCCCTTCGAGGGAGCAGCGGCAATGACATCCAGCTATATCTTCCTGACACCGCCCGGCAGCACGAGCGCCGCGGCCGATGAGACGAGAACCATCCGTGACGGCTTCACGCTGCTCGGCTTCCTGTTTCCATGGGTTTGGTTGCTGGCGCATCGGCTTTGGCTGCATGCGGCCGCGGCCTTTCTGCTGCAGGGGATTGGTGGTGCGCTGATGGATGAACCCGGCCTCGGGCCAGCGGGAGCGGCAATCCTGCTGGGCGTGAATATGCTGGTCGGTCTCGAGGGCCAGAATTTCCGTGTCCGCAACCTTGCTGCCAAGGGCTGGAACGAAGACGCATTCATTGCAGCCGATACGATCGGGATTGCCGAGCAGGTCTATTTTTCGGACAGGGCGGCTATCGCAGCTAGTGACGCCGCCGCAGCACCGGACTGGCAGAACAAGGCCCGTCCGAACAGCCCCCACGGCCATGCAACATCGCTTGGTCTCTTTGGTTTTGATGGAGGACGCTGACGATGCGCGTCGCGATTATCGACTATGGCTCCGGTAACCTGCGCTCGGCGACAAAGGCTTTCGAGCGTGCCGCCCACGAAGCCGGCATGGATGCCCATATCGATCTCACCGACAGGGCGGAGGATGTTGCCGCGGCCGATCGTATCGTGCTTCCTGGTGTCGGCGCCTATGCCGACTGCCGGCGCGGCCTCGATGCCGTGCCTGACATGGCCGAGGTGCTGATCGAAGCTGTCGAGAAAAAGGCGCGGCCGTTCCTCGGCATCTGCGTCGGCATGCAGCTCATGTCCTCGCGCGGCCTCGAGAAGACCGTGACGCACGGTTTTGGCTGGATTCCCGGTAACGTCATCGAGATGACGCCGGATGATCCGGCACTCAAGATCCCGCAGATCGGCTGGAACACGCTCGATCTGAAGCGCGAACATCCGCTCTTCGAAGGAATTCCGACGGGGTCACAGGGACTGCACGCCTATTTCGTGCATTCCTACCATCTTGCCGCCGAAAACGCCGAGGATGTTATTGCGACGGCCGACTATGGCGGTCCGATGACCGCTTTCGTCGGGCGCGACAACATGGTCGGAGCACAGTTTCACCCGGAAAAGAGCCAGAAGCTTGGCCTGGCCCTGATCGCCAATTTTCTGCGCTGGAACCCGTAGAGCCTGGAACGCGTCAAGCATTGTTCACGCAATTCCGAAGCAAACGGCTACACGCTTTTGCTGGAATTGCTCCAAGGGCTGGCTTTTAATACAGCCGCCTTATTTCCCTTGTATGGAAAGGCGGAACAGGAGTGCGTTCGATGCCGGCTTCACGGAAATCAGGCAAGGTGTTCTACACGTTGCGGCCCTCCAGGGAAGGCTTGCCCCCCTTTTCCGATATCAAGCTTCCCGGCGGCACGATCATCCGCCGTGTCGACGAAGCCATTCATAGGAAGGCGCTTTCCAACGCAGCCAAGGCGCTGAAAGAAAGGCTGGACCGATGATCCACGATTCTTTCCCCGCAAATGACGGTTCGATCCGGCGGCAAAACGGGGTCAGCGCCAGCGACATCGCCGAGGCCGTACTGGAATTCTACATCGAAGGTGAGGACGATCTGATCGGCCTGCTCGCCTACGCACTCTACGAGCGGCAAAAGCGCGATTTCGTTCTCAGCCATCGCAAGCGAAATGCCGGCCGTTCGCCCGATGAGGCCGAGCTTGCCGCCGTCAACAGCAATTATCTCTCGACCGACCTGCGCAATACGCTGCGCGACCGCGCCTCGCAGATCCTTTCGAGTTATGCCGAAACCTATGTCGAGGCGATGGAGCCGCAGATCCGGCTGACCGCCGTCAACAGCGATGCGTTGCGCCAGGTACGAAACATCGAGAAATCGATCAAGAGGCGCCTGGGCTTCTGGCGTCAGGTCCGGGCCGGCTTTGCCGTCACCCTGCTCCTCCTTCTACTTTTCGGCGCGGCTACCATTGCCGCTGTCTTTTTCCGATCGGATATCGTAGATGCGTGGAATGCGCTGATGGTACCGATCACTCTACGGACGTAAGACGACATGATCCTTTTTCCCGCGATCGACCTGAAAGGCGGCCAATGCGTCCGCCTGAAGCTCGGCGACATGCAGCAGGCGACAGTCTACAACATCGATCCGGCCGCCCAGGCGAGATCCTTCGAAGATCAGGGTTTCGAATGGCTGCATGTGGTCGATCTCGACGGCGCCTTTGCGGGACATTCGGCAAATGGCGACGCCGTCGAAGCGATCCTGAAGGCAACTGACAATCCCGTGCAGCTCGGCGGCGGCATTCGCACGCTCGATCATATCGAGGCCTGGCTGTCGCGCGGGCTGCGGCGCGTCATTCTCGGCACCGTCGCGGTCAGAAATCCGGCGCTGGTCATCGAGGCTTGCCGGAAATTTCCTGATCATGTCGCCGTCGGCATCGACGCCAAGGGCGGCAAGGTGGCCGTCGAGGGTTGGGCGGAGGCCTCCGAACTCGGTATCATCGAGCTCGCCAGGAAATTCGAGGGCGCCGGCGTTAGCGCGATCATCTATACCGATATCGATCGTGACGGCATCCTGGCCGGCATCAACTGGACCTCGACGCTGGCGCTTGCCGACGCCGTTTCCATTCCCGTCATCGCCTCGGGCGGCCTTGCCTCGCTCGATGATATCAGACGTATGCTGGAGCCCGATGCGCGAAAGCTGGAAGGAGCGATTTCAGGCCGTGCGCTGTATGACGGCCGCATCGATCCCGGGCAAGCGCTGGCGCTGATCAAGGCCAACAGGGCAAAGGAGACTGCGTAAATGACCCTCAAGGCCCGTGTCATTCCCTGCCTCGACGTCAAGGACGGCCGTGTCGTCAAGGGCGTCAACTTCCTCAATCTCGTCGATGCCGGCGATCCCGTCGAAGCCGCGAAGGCCTATGATGCGGCCGGCGCCGACGAACTCTGCTTCCTCGACATCACCGCTTCCTCGGACAATCGCGAGACGATCTTCGATGTCGTGTCGCGCACGGCCGACCAATGCTTCATGCCGCTGACGGTCGGCGGCGGGGTGCGTACCATCGCAGATATCCGCAAGCTGTTGCTGTGCGGCGCCGACAAGGTCTCGATCAATTCGGCAGCCGTCAGCAATCCCGACTTCGTCACGGAGGCAGCCGACAAGTTCGGCGACCAGTGCATCGTTGTTTCGATCGATGCCAAGCGCCGGCGCACGCAGGCAGTCGGCGGCGACAATCTCAGCGCCTGGGAGATCTATACCCATGGTGGCCGCAACGCGACCGGCATAGATGCCGTCGAATTCGCGGAGAAGATGGTGGCGCGCGGCGCCGGCGAGCTCTTGGTCACCTCGATGGACCGCGACGGCACCAAGGTCGGCTACGATCTTGAACTGACGCGGGCGATCGCCGATGCGGTGCGTGTGCCGGTCATCGCGTCCGGCGGTGTCGGCGATCTCGACGATCTCGTCGCCGGGGTGAAGGAGGGCCATGCCAATGCGGTGCTTGCCGCGTCAATCTTCCACTTCGGCACCTATTCCGTCAGCGAGGCGAAGCACTATATGTCGAAGTGCGGCATCGACATGCGTCTCGACTGAACTTTGAAAGCGGACCTATGAGCGGATTTTCCCTTTCCGATCTCGAAAGCATCGTCGCAGAACGATCGAAAGCCTCGCCGGAGCAATCCTGGACAGCCAAGCTCGTGGCCGCCGGCCAGCCGAAAGCGGCAAAGAAACTCGGTGAAGAAGCGATCGAAGCCGTGATGGCGGCGGTGACCGGCAACCGCGACAATCTGACCTATGAGGCGGCCGATGTGCTCTATCACCTTTTGGTCGTATTGAAGATTGCTGAAATACCGTTAGAGAATGTCATGGCCGAACTCGAGCGCAGAACCGCGCAGTCCGGCCTCAAGGAAAAGGCCAGCCGGCAGAGTTCATGAGTATCGCGACTGAGATTATCGGGGTGCCGGAAGCGTTGGATCATTTCCAGTCGGAATCCTATTCGCCCTACCACTTCTTCTCTTCCGAACAATGGGCGAAATTCCGCGCCGACACGCCGTTGACGCTGACGAGCGACGAGGTCAAACGGCTGCGTTCGATGGGCGATCCCATCGATCTCGACGAGGTCCGGCGCATCTATCTGTCGCTGTCGCGGCTGCTCTCGGCACATGTCGAATCCTCGCAGATGCTGTTCGAACAACGCAACCGCTTCCTCAGCCTGTCCGATGTGACGAAGACGCCCTTCGTCATCGGCATCGCCGGCTCGGTCGCTGTGGGCAAATCGACCACCGCCCGTATCCTCAAGGAACTCCTGGGGCGCTGGCCTTCCAGCCCGAAGGTCGATCTCGTCACCACCGACGGCTTCCTCCATCCGAACGCCGTGCTGCAGCGGGAAAAGCTGATGCAGCGCAAAGGCTTTCCGGAAAGTTACGACACGGGTGCGATCCTGCGCTTCCTCTCGGCGATCAAGGCCGGGCGGCCGGATGTGAAGGCGCCCAGCTATTCGCACCTCGTCTACGACGTGCTGCCGGACGAATACAAGATCGTCGACCGGCCCGACATCCTGATCTTCGAGGGCATCAACGTGCTGCAATCGCGCGACCTGCCGGCCGGCGGCAAGATCGTGCCGATGGTCTCCGACTTCTTCGACTTCTCGATCTATATCGATGCCGCCGAAGACGAAATCCACAACTGGTACGTCACGCGCTTCATGCGGCTGCGCGAGACCGCCTTCCGCGATCCGAATTCCTATTTCCATCGCTATGCCTCGATCAGCGACGGGGAAGCGCTCGAAATCGCCGAGGATCTTTGGGCAAACATCAACCTGAAGAACCTGCGGCAGAACATTCTACCGACGCGTCCCCGCGCCGATCTCATCCTGAAAAAGGGCAAGGATCACCTGATCGAGCAGGTCGCGCTGCGAAAACTATAGCAGGCGATTGTCTTCAGGGATTGACGCGGCGCAGCGTCAGATTGATGCGGCCGCCATTCTTCAGCAGCGTCGACGTCGCCGGATGGATGCGGTCGACGCCATGGAAACACAGCCTCCCATCGCCGCCCAGCACGACCAGATCACCGGTCGACAGCTTGAAAGATAGAGTGCGATCATTGCGGCTGAGGCCGCCGACGCGAAAGAGGCAGCTGTTGCCGAGCGAGATCGACACGACCGGGGCTTTGAGATCCTGTTCGTCCCTGTCCTGATGCAAGCCCATGCGCGCTTCGTCGGAGTAAAAATTGACGAGGCAGGCTTCCGGCGGCTTGTCATAACCCGAAACGTCATTCCAGATGTCGAGCAATTGCTGCGGCATATCGGGCCAGGGTCTGCCGGTTGCAGGGTGTGTCGGCTGGTAGCGATAGCCGCGCTCTTTGTCCGTCACCCAGCCGAGCGGTCCGCAATTGGTCATGCGCACGGACATCGGCTTGCCGGTGCCGGGCATGACGGGCACATAAAGCGGTGCTTCGGCGACGATGGTGCGGATCACCTCGACCAATGCCTCCTGACGCGCTCGGTCGAGGTAACCGGGGAGATGGCGGATGCCGCTCAAGAGCTCCGGCATGTCACTCACCACTGCCGCCGCCCGGGCGGCCGCGCATTTTCTTGACTTCCGAGCGGCCGGATTTTTCCTTCAGGCGGCGTTCGACCGAGCCCTTGGTCGGCCTGGTCTTCTTGCGCGGTGGCGGCGGCGGCTTGGCAGCCTCGAGGATCAGTTCCTTCAGCCGGTCGCGCGCATCCTCGCGGTTGCGGTCCTGGCTACGAAACCGGCTCGCCTCGATCATCAGCACGCCCTCCTTCGACAAACGCCGGCCGGCGAGCTTGATCGCATTGGTTTTGACTCGATCATTGAGGGACGGCGAATTCGCGATGTTGAAGAACAGCTGGACCGCGGTCGAGACCTTGTTGACATTCTGCCCGCCGGGACCGCCCGCCAGAACGAACTGTTCCGTCAGCTCCCATCCGGCGATGGTGATCCTGTCATCGATATAAAGCGCGTCGCTGGCCATGCGGCGTTCTATCTCACATCGGCGGCGAATTGAAAATATCGGCTGAGACATGGAAAACCCGGCGATCTTGCGATGCCGGGTTTCACGTGAGTCAGAGGTTTGATCTGCTTATTCGGCAGCGACCTTTACGCCGGGGGCCGCATCACGGACGCCGCCATCGACATGATTTTCGAACTTGGCGAAGTTCGCGATGAACATCGAGACCAGCTTTTCGGCCTGTGCGTCATAGGCTGTCTTGTCGGCCCAGGTCGAGCGCGGATCGAGAATGCTGCCATCGACACCGTCGACGGAGACCGGTACGGCGAAGCCGAAGTTCGTGTCAGCACGGAATTCGGCCTGTCCAAGTTCGCCGCTGAGGGCGGCAGCGAGAAGCGCACGCGTCGCCTTGATCGGCATGCGTTTGCCGGTGCCATAGGCGCCGCCGGTCCAGCCGGTATTGACAAGCCAGCATTGGACGCCATGACGGCCGATCAGCTCCTTGAGCAGATTGCCATATTCGGCCGGATGCCGCGGCATGAAAGGCGCGCCGAAGCAGGTGGAGAAGGTCGCTTCCGGCTCGACGACACCCTTTTCGGTGCCGGCCACCTTGGCGGTGTAGCCGGAGAGGAAGTGATACATCGCCTGATCAGGCGTCAATCGGGCGATCGGCGGCATGACGCCAAAGGCATCGGCGGTCAGCATGATGATCGTCTTCGGATGCCCGGCACGGCCGGTTTCCGACGCGTTCGGGATGAAGTCCATCGGATAGGCGCAGCGGGTGTTCTCGGTCAGCGACCCGTCGTCGAAATCCGGCTCGCGGCTTTCGTTCAGCACGACGTTTTCCAGCACGGTGCCGAAGCGCTGCGTTGTTGCATAGATTTCCGGCTCGGCTTCGGCCGAAAGGCGGATGGTCTTGGCGTAGCAGCCGCCTTCGAAGTTGAAGATACCGTTTTCGCTCCAGCCGTGTTCGTCATCGCCGATCAGCGTCCGGGCCGGATCGGCCGAAAGCGTCGTCTTGCCGGTGCCGGAAAGGCCGAAGAACACCGCCGCGTCACCGTCCGGGCCGACATTGGCCGAGCAGTGCATCGGCATCACGCCCTTGGCCGGCAGCAGGTAGTTGAGCACGGTGAAGACCGATTTCTTCATTTCGCCGGCATAGGAGGTGCCGCCGATGAGGACGAGACCGTTGGTGAGATCGCAGGCGATCACCGTTTCCGAACGGCAGCCGTGGCGGGCCGGATCGGCCTTGAAGCTCGGCAGATCGATGATCGTCATTTTCGGCACGAAGCCGGACAGCGCTGCGGTGTCAGGGCGGATCAGCAGATTGCGGATGAACAGCGAATGCCAGGCGAATTCGGTCACGACGCGGGTCGGCAGAGCATGGCCTTCCTCGGCGCCGCCGACGAGATCCTGGACGAAAAGCTCCTTGCCCGCGGCATGCGCCAGCATATCGTCGCGCAGCACGGCGAAATGCTCCGGCGAGATCGGCTTGTTGTTGTCCCACCAGATTTCGCCATCGGTATTGACATCGCGAACGACGAACTTGTCGCGCGGCGAACGGCCGGTGTGCTGGCCGGTGATAGCCCGCAATGCGCCCTGAGCGGTCAGTTCGGCTTCGCCCCGGCGGATCGCTTCTTCATAGAGCGCGGCGGCGGAAAAGTTGTAGCGAACGCTGGCTGCGCCGCCCAATCCCACCGTTGCCAGCTCTATTGCCGGGTTATGAACTCCGAACATTTCCATGGCTAGTTCCCTTCGCTCAGGCTCGTTGCCGTTAAAACTAATCGCGAAAATACGGGCAGAAATTTTAAAACACAAGATGGAAAACTTGAGAAAATGCAGTGATATCAAACAATTAATCGATTTAAATTTATTGTCTTAATTTTAAATCGTTTGAATGGGTCGCGTTTATACATTCAGACGCACTACCTAAGATTGCTGGCGAATTTTACGGCAATCCTCCTCTTTATCTTTGCCACAATTTGTTCCACCTTTATCCTCCATAAGCGCATCCGGTCACTGAGACCGCCTGGGGAGAGCAAATCCGGGAGATTGCGCACTGATGACGGAGACCAACACCATGCCGACAATCGCGCTCGTTGATGACGACCGCAACATCCTCACCTCGGTGTCGATCGCACTGGAGGCCGAAGGATATAAGGTCGAGACGTATACGGACGGTGCTTCGGCGCTCGACGGCCTGCTGGCGCGACCGCCGCAGCTGGCGATCTTCGACATCAAGATGCCGCGCATGGACGGCATGGAACTGCTGCGCCGCCTGCGGCAGAAGTCGGATATTCCCGTCATCTTCCTCACTTCCAAGGATGAGGAGATCGATGAACTCTTCGGCCTGAAGATGGGCGCCGACGATTTCATCACCAAACCTTTTTCGCAGCGTCTGCTGGTGGAGCGCGTGCGCGCCGTCCTGCGGCGCGCGTCAAGCCGCGAAGCCGCCGCCGCCGGTACCAGCCCCACCGGCGCGCCGAAGAATGGCGCGGTGCAGCAAGCCCGCTCGCTGGAGCGCGGACAGCTGGTCATGGACCAGGAACGCCATACCTGCACCTGGAAGGGCGAGGCCGTGACGTTGACGGTGACCGAATTCCTGATCCTGCATTCACTGGCGCAGCGCCCCGGCGTCGTCAAAAGCCGCGACGCGCTGATGGACGCAGCCTATGACGAACAGGTCTATGTCGACGACCGGACCATCGACAGCCACATCAAGCGGCTGCGCAAGAAATTCAAGATGGTCGACACCGACTTTGATATGATTGAAACACTCTACGGAGTGGGATACCGCTTCCGCGAAGCAGCCTGAGCCCCAAGCGGCGCAGCGCGCTCCTGCATAATTCCCTAAATCGGCATCGGTTTAAGGGTCAAATTATGCAGCAGTTCAAAATGTCACAGCGTCCTTGGCGCGTCTGAAAAGACGCGCGGCGCTGTCGGAAATGTTGAGGGCTGCGGGCCGGTCCATCCGGCCCCGCCCTTCGAAAGGGCCTGTCATTGGCACAGTTGGTGCAGGAAAGGGATCTCGACGATGCGGAGGGCGTGAGCACCCGTCGCGTTCGTGGCCGCCGTTGGTCGCATCCCTTCACCCTGATCCGCCGCATCTTCGGTAATGCCGTCTTTTCGAGCCTGACGCGGCGCATCCTGTTCTTCAATCTCGTCGCGCTGGTAGTGCTCGTCGGCGGCATCCTCTACCTTAACCAGTTCCGCGAGGGATTGATCGACGCCCGCGCCGAAAGCCTGTTGACGCAGGGCGAAATCATCGCCGGCGCCGTTTCGGCCTCCGCGTCGGTCGATACGAACTCGATTACCATCGATCCGCAGAAGCTGCTCGAGCTGCAGGCCGGCCAGAGCATCACTCCGGTGCCGAACGACGAGGATCTCGAATTCCCGATCGATCCCGAAAAGGTCGCGCCGGTCCTGCGCCGGCTGATCTCGCCGACGCGCACGCGCGCCCGCATCTTCGATGCCGATGCCAACCTGCTGCTCGATTCGCGCCATCTTTATTCGCGCGGCCAGGTATTGCGCTTCGACCTGCCGCCGGTGGAAGAAGAGAAACAGACTTGGAGCGAGTGGTTCGCCACCTTGTTCAACAAGGCGTTGCAGCCCGGCAATCTGCCGCTCTATAAGGAAGCGCCGGGCGGCGACGGCTCGATCTATCCCGAAGTGATGAATGCGCTCACCGGCGTGCGCGGCGCAGTCGTGCGCACCACCGAAAAAGGTGAACTCATCGTGTCCGTCGCCGTGCCGATCCAGCGCTTCCGCGCCGTGCTCGGCGTGCTGTTGTTGTCGACGCAGGCGGGCGATATCGACAATATCGTCCATGCCGAGCGGCTTGCCATCATGCGCGTCTTCGGCGTAGCGACACTCGTCAACGTGCTGCTTTCGCTGGTGCTGTCGTCGACCATCGCCAATCCGCTGCGCCGTCTTTCGGCAGCCGCCATCCGCGTCCGCCGCGGTGCCAAGACGCGTGAGGAAATTCCCGACTTCTCTGCCCGCCAGGATGAAATCGGCAACCTTTCCATCGCATTGCGCGAGATGACGACGGCGCTCTACGACCGCATCGATGCGATCGAGAGTTTCGCGGCCGATGTCAGCCACGAGCTCAAGAACCCGCTGACCTCGCTGCGCAGCGCCGTCGAAACGCTGCCGCTTGCCCGATCCGACGATTCCAAGAAGCGGCTGATGGACGTCATCCAGCACGATGTCCGCCGCCTCGACCGGCTGATCAGCGATATCTCCGACGCCTCCCGTCTCGACGCCGAACTCGCACGCGTCGATGCCGGCTCCGTCGACATGGAAGTGCTGCTGCGCGACCTCATCGAGGTTTCGCGCCAGGTCAGGAGCACCAAGAAGCAGGTGGAAATCGAATATGCGATCGAACGCAAGCCGAACGTCAAGACGCGCTTCGTCGTCAACGGCCACGATCTACGCATCGGCCAGATTATCGCCAACCTGATCGAGAATGCCCGCTCTTTCGTGCCGGAAAAGGGCGGCAAGATTACCGTGCGGCTGGTGCGGACACGCTCGCGCTGCGTCACCACGATCGAAGACAACGGCCCCGGCATCCAGGCGGAAAATATCGACCGTATCTTCGAACGCTTCTATACGGACCGGCCGGAGGCGGAAGGCTTTGGCCAGAATTCGGGGCTCGGCCTTTCGATCAGCCGGCAGATCGCCGAAGCGCATGGCGGTTCGCTGAGAGCCGAAAACATCACTGATGCCGAGAGCGGGCATATACTCGGCGCGCGCTTCATCCTCTCTCTGCCAATCGGCGCCGCAGCATGACCGAGGCAGCTTTCAACGTCCATGCGACGGCGATCGTCGTCGGCAAGACGGGGCTGCTGTTCAGCGGCCCCTCCGGCTGGGGAAAATCGATGCTGGCCTTCACCTGCATGACCGAGGCGCGCCGGCTCGGGCTTTTCACGGCGCTGGTCGCCGACGACCAGGTCCTTCTCTCAAGAGAGGCCGGAGCGGTGATCGCCACATGCCCGCCGTCGATCACCGGGCTGATCGAACTTCGCGGCACCGGCATCGTTCGTCAGGACCATATTCCAAGAGCGGCCATGCATTATGCCGTGCTTCCGGGCACCGCCACCGGTGAAGACCGGGTGCCTCCCGAGGGCGAAATGGTGAGCCTTGCCGCCGATTTTTCGCTTCCCGCATTGCGGTTGCTCACAGGCGTTTCCTCACCCCTTGCGATCCTGATGGCAAAAGTGCCGGATATCGGGCGCTGAGGCCTTCCGGATTAGTCAATCTGCCTTATATATTCGCATTTTTATCTTGCACTTCGGCTTTTCATAGCCAAGATGTGCCCCCACCGGTGGACGTAATTGCTGCGTTGCGATATTGGGGCCACCGTTTGCGTATATGGGAGCAGTAATATCATGATCGGACTTGTGCTTGTCACTCATGGCAAGCTGGCTGAAGAGTTTCGTCATGCTGTCGAGCACGTCGTCGGTCCTCAGAAATTCATCGAGACGGTCTGTATTGGCCCCGAAGACGACATGGATCAAAGACGGCAGGACATTCTGGAAGCCGTTTCCGGTGCCGATGATGGCCACGGCGTCGTCATCCTGACAGACATGTTCGGCGGCACGCCGTCCAATCTCGCCATATCAGTCATGAGCAGCGGCCATACCGAAGTCATTGCCGGTGTCAATCTGCCGATGTTGATCAAACTTGCCGGCGTGCGCGGCGAGAACAACATGGAGAAGGCGCTGGTCGAGGCCTCCGAAGCCGGGCGGAAATATATCAATGTCGCGAGCCGTGTGCTCAGCGGAAAATGACGGGCATTCATGACATCGCTCTCCCGGGAACTCCTCATTATCAACAAGCGCGGTCTTCACGCGCGCGCTTCCGCCAAATTCGTGCAGATGGTCGAGACCTTCGATGCCGCCATCACCGTTTCCAAGGATGGAATGACGGTCGGCGGAACCTCCATCATGGGCCTGATGATGCTTGCAGCAAGCCCCGGCTCGAGCGTCGTCGTTTCGGCAAGCGGCAGCCAGGCCGAGGAAGCGCTGGAGGCCCTGGACCAGCTGATCCAGAACAGGTTCGGCGAGGAGATGTGAGCTCCGGTCGAGTTCATATAAACATATAAAGACTTCTTTATATCCTTATTGCCATCACCGGCGAAGCCTGCTAAACGGCGGACATGCCGTGCGCTTGCACGCGGGTCATCTTCGCGCCTGCGCCAATTTTGAGACGTTTTTCAGCCTGGAGGCCTCTATGAGCACTGAAAAAGATTATGTCGTCGCCGATATCGGGCTTGCGGATTTCGGCCGCAAGGAAATTACGATCGCCGAAACCGAAATGCCGGGGCTGATGTCCTGCCGCACCGAATTCGGCCAGACAAAGCCGCTGAAGGGCGCGCGCATCACCGGCTCGCTGCACATGACTATCCAGACGGCCGTGCTCATCGAGACGCTGGTCGCGCTCGGCGCCGAAGTCCGCTGGGCCTCGTGCAACATCTTCTCGACGCAGGATCATGCCGCTGCCGCGATCGCCGCTTCCGGCGTGCCTGTCTTCGCCATCAAGGGCGAATCGCTTGAAGATTACTGGGTCTATACCGACAAGATCTTCCAGTGGGCCGATGGCGGCCTTTCCAACATGATCCTCGATGACGGTGGCGACGCCACCATGTACATCCTGCTTGGCGCCCGTACAGAAGCCGGCGAGGACGTGCTGTCTCATCCGCATTCCGAAGAAGAGGAAATCCTCTTCGCACAGATCAAGAAGCGCCTAGCCGCTTCGCCTGGCTGGTTTACCAAGCAGCGCGACGCGATCAAGGGCGTCACCGAGGAAACGACGACCGGCGTCAACCGCCTTTACCAGCTCAGCCAGAAGGGCCTGCTGCCTTTCCCGGCGATCAACGTCAACGACTCGGTCACCAAGTCGAAGTTCGACAACAAGTATGGCTGCAAGGAATCGCTGGTCGACGGCATTCGTCGCGGCACCGACGTCATGATGGCCGGCAAGGTTGCCGTCGTCTGCGGCTACGGCGACGTCGGCAAGGGTTCTGCCGCTTCGCTCTCCGGCGCCGGCGCCCGCGTCAAGGTGACCGAAGCCGATCCGATCTGCGCATTGCAGGCTGCGATGGACGGTTATGAAGTCGTCTTGCTCGAAGACGTCGTTTCCTCGGCCGATATCTTCATCACCACCACCGGCAACAAGGACGTCATCCGCATCGATCATATGCGGGCGATGAAGGATATGGCGATCGTCGGCAATATCGGTCACTTCGACAACGAAATCGAAGTCGCTGCATTGCGCAATCTCAAGTGGACCAACGTCAAGCCGCAGGTCGACCTGATCGAATTCCCCAAGGGCAACCGCATCATCCTTCTTTCCGAAGGCCGTCTGCTCAACCTCGGCAACGCCACCGGCCATCCGTCCTTCGTGATGTCGGCTTCGTTCACCAACCAGACGCTGGCGCAGATCGAGCTCTTCACCAAGCCCGACCAGTATGCCAATCAGGTCTATATCCTGCCGAAGCATCTCGATGAAAAGGTCGCACGCCTGCATCTCGACAAGCTCGGCGTGAAGCTGACGGAGCTTTCTGAGGAACAGGCTGCCTATATCGGCGTCTCGCCGAAGGGCCCGTTCAAGTCCGACCACTACAGATATTGATCTGATCGATAATATCCACAAGATGTAGAAGCCACGGCATTGACAAATGCCGTGGCTTATTTTTTGGACGCTCCCTTCCCGCCGATTCCCTTCCGAAGTATTGTTTTAAGACTTGATTCGTGGCGCCGGACCCTGTCCGACCGCTGCGAAAATGGGATGTCTTGTCGTAATGCGGCACATTGAAGGACGGAGACATACCGCGGATGTCGGAAATGAAAAGCAGCCTGCCCGATCAGGCGGATGATGGCGCTCGCGCCGATCGCCGCCCGCTCATGGCAGGCCAAGGATATAAATCTGCAACGGCACACGAGGCCGCAAAGCAAGAGCACGGACCATTGGCGCGCTTCCTGAAAAGCTGCGCGGCCGGCACGGCGCTTGCCGCGCTGGCGCGGCCGGCTCTGGCACAAGCGGAGCAGCAGGCGGCCGCCTCGGCTCACCTCTTCACATCCTCGCAGGTGATCGGTGTTTCCGTCGTCATCGGCGTCATATCGGCAGCCTTGCTGTCGACGCTGTGGCTCGTGCGCCAGCGCGGCAACCTGGAAAACGAGAGCCGGGAAATCCGCTCGGCGCTCTCCGATGCCCAGCAGCGCATTTCGCAATACCAGGCTCTGATCGCCGACAAGAACCGGCGGATCGTCATCTGGGACGGCAATGCACGCCCCGAACTGCTCGGCCAGCTTCCGCCCGAGACCGGCGCGCCGCAGGACGGCGAATTCCTGGCCTTCGGCCTGTGGCTGAAGTCACGCTCGGCTTCCGAGCTGGAAAAAGCGATTGACCGGCTGCGCGACGAAGCGCAGAGCTTCGACATGGTGGTCGAAACCATCCGCGACGAAATCCTCGAGGCGCAGGGCCGGGTTTCCGGCGGGCGCGCCTTCGTCCGTTTCGTGGCGCTCAACAATCTGCGCGCCGAGCTCGCAGAGCTCAGGATCGAGCGCGACCGGCTGATGACCTCGATCTCGGCCTTCCAGACCATGCTCGACGCGATCGACATGCCGGCCTGGCAGCGCGATCCGGTGGGCCGCCTCACCTGGGTCAACCAGGCTTATGGCGAGGCGGTCGAAGCGCGATCGCCGCAGCAGGCGATCAATGAAGGCCGCGAGATGCTGACGACCGTCGCGCGCGAACGCATTCGCGCGACGACGACGCCGGAATCGCCCTTCCACGACAAGATCTCGACGGTCGTGCACGGCAACCGCACGTTCTTCGACGTCGTCGACGTCAGGCTTCCCGGCGGCTCGGCCGGCATCGCGATCGATGTGTCCGACATAGAGGCAGTGCGCGCCGAGCTGGAACGGACGCTGAAGAGCCATGCCGAAACGCTCGACCATCTCGCCACACCTGTTGCCATCTTCGACGGCGACCGCCGGCTGCAATTCTACAACCAGGCCTTCGTTGCGCTCTGGGAGCTGGATATCGCCTTCCTCGAAGGCCGGCCCGACAATAGCGAGCTGCTCGAACGGCTGCGGGCTGCCAAGAAGCTGCCGGACCAGCTCAACTGGAAAAGCTGGAAGGAAGCAGCACTTTCCGTCTATCGCGCGCTCGACACGCAATCCGATCTCTGGCACCTGCCGAACGGGCAGACGTTGCGGGTCTTTGCGACCGCCCATCCGCAGGGCGGCGCCACCTGGGTGTTCGAAAACCTGACCGAACAGGTCGATCTCGAAACGCGCTACAACACGCTGGTCAAGGTGCAGGGCGAAACGATCGACCATCTTTCGGAAGGTGTGGCGGTGTTCGGTCCTGATGGACGCATCCGCCTTTCGAACCCGGCCTTCCGCGCCCTCTGGGGGATCACCGAAACCGAAGCCAAGCCCGGCACCCATATCCGTGCGCTCGGCGATGCCTGCGCGCCGTCCTATGATCGGCCGGACGGCTGGAAGACCTTCGCGGAACTGATCACCAGCTTCGACGACGAACGCCGCTCGGGCCAAGGAACGCTGGAACTCTTCTCCGGCCTCGTGCTCGACTATGCCGTCATCCCGCTGCCGAACGCGCAGACCATGCTAACCTTCGTCAACATGACGGACAGCGTGCGTGCCGAGCGGGCGCTGACCGAGAAGAACGAGGCGCTGCGCAAGGCCGACGAACTGAAGAACGATTTCGTCCAGCACGTTTCCTACGAACTGCGCTCGCCGCTGACCAACATTATCGGCTTTACCGATCTCCTGCGCACGCAGGGCGTCGGGCCGCTGAACGAGCGGCAGGCCGAATATATCGACCACATTTCGACCTCATCCTCGGTTCTGTTGACACTCGTCAACGATATTCTCGACTTAGCGACGGTCGATGCCGGCATCATGCGCCTCAATTATGCGGATATCGATCTCAACGACCTGCTCGACGACGTCTCGATGCAGATCGCTGACCGCCTCCACGAAAGCGGCGTGGCGCTTGAAATCACCGCCCCGGCCTATCTCGGCTCGATAGTTGCCGATCCGCAACGGCTGAAGCAGATCCTTCTGAAGCTTCTGTCCAATGCGGCCAATTTCTCGCCCGAAGGAACCTCGATCTCACTGGAATGCCATCGCGAAGGCACGGATTTCGTCTTCTCCGTCAGCGATCGCGGCCCAGGCATCTCACCTGACATGATCGCGACCGTCTTCGACCGTTTTGCCACAGGGGCGAAAAGCGGCAAACGCGGCGGCGCCGGCCTCGGCCTCTCGATCGTCGACAGCTTCGTCAGTCTGCATCATGGCGACGTGACGATCGACAGCGAGCCGGGCAAGGGCACGACCGTCGTCTGCCGTATCCCCTCGGTCGATGTACCGCATTCCGCTGCCGCCGAATGACGACCAGTGACGCGATCTCGCTTTTCTTGAAAGACGAGGCGGCTACCATCCGCCTCGGCGAAGACCTGGCGCTGGCCCTGAAAGCCGGCGATTGCCTTGCCCTTTCCGGCGATCTCGGCGCGGGGAAATCCTCACTTGCCCGCGCGATCCTGCGCGCCATGGCCGATGACGAAGGGCTCGAGGTCCCGAGCCCGACCTTCACGCTGGTGCAATCCTACGATCTGCGCATCGCCGTTTCGCATTTCGATCTCTACCGGCTCGGCGACCCCACCGAACTGACGGAACTCGGCTTCGACGAGGCTCTGCAGAATGGTATCTGTCTCGTCGAATGGCCGGAGATGGCGGAAAGCGAACTGCCCGCTGAGCGCATCAACCTGACGCTGGCGCATGAAGGCAACGGCCGCCGGGCAACGATCAAAGCCGCTGGCGCGCAAAATGCACGCATCCGCCGCGTCCTGGCGATCCGCGCTTTCCTTGATACCGCCGGCTACCCCGCAGCGAAACGCCGCTTCCTGACCGGTGATGCCTCGTTGCGTGCCTATGAGGCGATCTATCCGCAAGCCGGGAACCAACGCATCATCCTAATGGACTGGCCGCCGCTTGCTGAAGGCCCGCCGGTTCTCGACGGCAAACCTTATCCCAAAGTCGCGCATCTTGCCGAAAACGCTTATCCCTTCGTGGCGATCGCCGATACGCTGCGCAAGGACGGTTTTGCGGCGCCCGAAGTCTACAAGGTGGATTATGATCAGGGTATCCTGCTGATAGAAGATCTTGGCAGCGAAGGCGTGCTGGGTCCCCACGGACAGCCGATCATAGAACGCTATCGCGAAAGCGTTGCCTGCCTGGCCAGACTGCACGCCTTGAAATTTCCGCAGGACATCCCTGTTGGAAAGGGGCATGTCCATCATATTCCTGATTTCGACCGCACGGCGATGAAGATGGAGGTGCGGCTGGTGCTCGACTGGCACCTGCCCTGGAAGCGTCAGGGCGCACCCGTAGCGGAAGCCGAACGGGCGGAATATCTGGCGATCTGGGATGCGCTCATCGATGAGCTCGCAATGGCCGAGAAGAACCTGCTGCTGCGCGACTTCCACTCGCCGAACATCATCTGGCGGGAACATGAAAGCGGTATTCGCAAGATCGGCCTCATCGATTTCCAAGACGCGATGATCGGCCCCACGGCTTATGACCTTGCCTCGATCGTCCAGGATGCGCGCGTAACGATCGAGCCGGACCTCTTCCGGCAGCTGATGGATGATTATCTGATGCTTCGCCGCGCGCAGGCCGGTTTCGACGAGGCCGGCTTCATGAAAGCCTGGGCGATCATGTCGGCGCAGCGCAATTGCAAGCTTGCCGGCCTCTGGGTGCGCCTGTTGCAGCGCGACGGCAAGCCGGGCTATCTGAAACATATGCCGCGCACGCTCGCCTATCTGAACGTCGCGCTCGAGCATGAGACGCTTGCCCCCTTGCGCGATTGGTGCACAAGGGCTGGAATAGGCCAGAGCGAATCATAAGTTCCGGATCAGAATGACCATCAGACAAGCCATGGTACTGGCCGCGGGTCTCGGAACCCGCATGCGCCCGATCACCGATACGATCCCGAAGCCGCTGGTGAAGATCGACGGCAAGCCGATGATCGACTACGCCCTGGATTCCCTGGTGGCGGCCGGCGTCGAACGGGCTGTCGTCAACGTTCACCATCACGCCGGCCAGATGCTCGATCATCTCGGGAACTATCAAGGCCTCGACATCGCCATTTCCGATGAGCAGGAAGCGCTGATGAATTCCGGCGGCGGCCTGGCAAAGGGCCTGACGCTGCTGACCCGCGACAATATCTTCGTCATGAATGCCGACCTCTTCTGGATCGGCGAACAGCCGGGGCGGCCAACGAATCTGCAACGCTTAGCCGGATTCTTCGATGCGCAACACATGGACATGGCGCTGCTTTGCGTTGGGATCGAGGATACGACGGGTCACAACGGCAAGAACGACTTCAGTCTCGCGGCCGATGGTCGGCTGACGCGTTATCGCGACGATCCCTCCAATCCCGTCGTCTATGCCGGCGCGATCGCCATGAACCCGTCGCTGTTCGACGATGCACCAAAGGATGCCTTCAACCTCAATATCTATTTCGACAAGGCGATCGCGCGCAGACGGCTTTTCGGCATGGTGCTCGAAGGCCATTGGCTGACGGTCGGCACGCCGGAGGCAATCGGCGAGGCGGAGGAAACGATCCGCAGGTTGCGGGCGTTTGCCTGAGCCATGGTGGAGCGGCACCAGCCACGCATCCTGACGATCCCGGCGGGCCTCTCCTTCCTGAAAACGCTGGCGACGACACTTTGCGACGGCCGCTTGACGCCGCTTTTCCGGCACGACGCCGATGATCCGCTATCGCTTGCCAAAGTGACGATCTACCTGCCGACCCGGCGCGCCGTGCGTGTGCTGCGCTCGGAATTTGTCGACCTGCTCGGCGGCCGATCAGCGATCCTCCCCGTCATCCGCCCGCTCGGCGAAACCGATGACGATAGCGGCTATTTCGACGAGGCGCTGCCGGCAACGATCGATCTCGCCCAGCCGCTGTCGAATACCGCCCGCCTGCTGGAGCTTGCGCGCCTCATCCTTGCCTGGCGAAACAAGCTGCCGGAGATCGTCCGCCACATTCATTCGGACTCGCCGCTCGTCGCGCCGGCAAGCCCGGCAGATGCGATCTGGCTCGCCCGCAATCTTGCCGAGCTGATCGACTCCATCGAGACCGAGGATCTCGACTGGTCGGAGCTGTCGAAACTCGATACCGGCGATTATGCCGCCTGGTGGCAGCTGACGGCGGAGTTCCTGCAGATCGCCAGCGCATTCTGGCCGGAGCGGCTGTCCGAACTCGGCAAATCCTCGCCGGCGCGGCACAGAAACGCCATTCTCCGGGCCGAAGCAAGCCGGCTTTCGGCGACGAAACCCGCGGGGCCGATCATCATCGCCGGCTCGACGGGTTCGGTTCCCGCCACCGCCGATCTCATCGCCGCCGTCGCCAATCTGCCTGAAGGGGTGATCGTGCTGCCGGGTCTCGATCTCTCCATGCTTGAAAAGCACTGGCAGATGGTCGCGCCGGAACCGGTGCCCGGCCAACATGCCAATCCGGCAAGCCGGAGCCATCCGCAATATGGTCTGTCGCTGCTGCTCAAGCGGCTGAAGCTGACGCGGGCCGACGTCACGCTCCTCGACAGACCGGAGGCCGATCTTGACCGGCGCGCCGAAATCCTGTCGCGGGCCCTTGCTCCGGCGGAGGCGACCAGCGACTGGGGAGCGTGGAAGAGCGATCTCCCGGCAGGCGCGCTGTCTTCGGCCTTCTCCGATGTTTCGCTGATCGAAGCCGCCAATGAGCGGGAGGAAGCAACGGCGATTGCCATCGCGCTCAGGCTGGCATTGGAGAGGTCGGGACTGGACGGCGAAAGCCGGGCAGCCCTCATCACGCCGGACCGCAATCTCGCTCGGCGGGTGATGGCTGAGCTTTCGCGCTTCGGCATCCTCGCCGATGATTCGGCGGGTACGCCGCTTTCAGCCATACCGCAGGGCACGCTTTTGCAATTGCTGCTGGAGGCAGCGCTGCGGCCGGGCGATCCGGTGGCGATCATCTCGCTGCTCAAACATCCGCTTGCCTGCTTCGGCCTGGAGCGCGGCGCGTTGATTTCCGCTACCGAGGCGCTCGAGCTGCTGGCGCTGCGCGGCGGTGTGGCCGAGGTGGATATCAGCACGCTTGAGCCGCTGCTGACCCACCAACTTGCCGAACAGGCGCTGGACAGGCACGCACCGCAATGGCGAAAGGCGCTTTCACCTGAGGCCGCCGACGCCGCATACGACCTTGCCCGGCGGGTCACACAAGCGACCGAGCCGCTGGCTTCGGCGCTGATGCGGCATCGGCCGGAGGATCGCGGAAGGACGGCAAGCTTCACTTTGTCCGAATGGGCGGAGCGCACCGGTCGTTCGCTGGAAGCCGTTGCGGCCGATCCGCGAGGCAATCTCGCCGATCTCTGGTCCAACGAAGCGGGAGACGCTCTCGCCGCTCTGCTCAGCGAAGTGATCGACACCAACGGCCAGATGGAGGCCGACGGGCCGCAATGGATCGACATCATGGCAGCCCTTGCCGCCGGTCATGCGGTGAAGCCCCGGGCGCTCAGCCATCCCCGCCTCTTCATCTTCGGCACGCTGGAAGCCCGCCTGCAGAGCGTCGATACGTTGATCCTCGGCGGCCTGAACGAAGGCACCTGGCCGGGACAGACCGCCAACAATCCCTTCATTCCGCGAATGATGAAGACGGAGATCGGCCTCGAGCCGCCGGAGCGGCGTATCGGCCAGTTGGCGCATGATTTCGAGATGGCAAACGGTACGCGCCATCTGATCTATTCGCGCGCGCTACGCCAGGGCTCAACGCCGACCGTTGCCTCGCGTTGGCTGCAGCGGCTGCTGGCGCTGGGCGGAGAGGCATTCGAAGCGGAATTGAAGGGCCGCGGCAACCGGTTTCTCCAATGGGCCGGTCTCATCGATCGGGGAGATGCTCAGGCGCCAGCGCAACGACCCTCGCCGAAACCGCCGCTGGCGCTGCAGCCGAAATCCTATTCCTTCAGCGAAGTCGGCCGGCTGCGCCGAGATCCCTATGCCATCTATGCCCGTCGCATCCTGCGGCTCGACCCCCTCGATCCGTTCAATCGCGATCCGGGTGCGGCCGAACGCGGGACGCTCTACCACAAGATCATCGACCGTTTCATTCGCGAAGCCCATATCGCCGGCGCGCCGGATGCGGCAGCGGCGATGGAGCGCATTCTTTCCGAGCTTTTCGACATGGAAAAGTTGCCGCCTCATATCGATGCCGTATGGCGGCCGCGCTTTCGCGCGGTGGCCCGCGCCTTCCTCGAATGGGAGGCTGGACGCCGGCATGGCATCCTGAAAACGCTGACGGAAGTACGGGGTGGCATGGAGCTGGAGTCGATCAATATCCGGCTCACCGGCGTCGCGGACCGGATCGACATAACAGGACCGCATTCGGCCGACATTATCGACTACAAGACTGGCTACAATCCTTCGCCGGCGCAGGCGCGCGTGCTTCTCGATCCGCAGCTTGCGCTCGAAGCGGCGGCCTTGAGTGCCGGCGCCTTCCGTGATGCCGGCAGCCTCGTGCCGCAGGACCTTCTCTATGTGCGTCTGCGACCCGGAAGCCGCTTCCAGGTCGATACCGTCAACAACGAGAGCTCGGCGCGCAGCGACAAGGCGAGATCGGCGATGGATCTCGCAGCCGAATCGATCGACCAGCTGGTCAAATTCGCGGGGTTGCTGCAATCCAGCGAAAGAGGCTTCACTTCGCGGCTGATCCCG
This sequence comes from Rhizobium sp. BT-226, assembly GCF_025847085.2. NCBI lineage: Bacteria > Pseudomonadati > Pseudomonadota > Alphaproteobacteria > Hyphomicrobiales > Rhizobiaceae > Rhizobium > Rhizobium sp. BT-226. The sequence goes on from NZ_JAOYTI010000004.1 coordinate 36,548, forward strand.
GCCCAGCAATTCGATTTCGGCGGCGACTATGATCATCTTGCCCGCGTCTCCGAATGGTCGACCGCCGAAACCGAAGAGGGCGGCGGTGATGAGTGATGTGACCGCCCTTCCCAACGACGACGATCCCGGCGCCTGGATCGGCTGGACGACGATCCAGCAGGCGATTGCCTCCGATCCACTGCGTTCGGCATGGGTCTCGGCCAATGCCGGTTCCGGCAAGACACATGTATTGACACAGCGCGTCATCCGGCTGCTGCTTGCCGGGGCGCGGCCTTCCGCCATTTTATGCCTCACCTACACCAAGGCTGCGGCATCGGAAATGTCGAACCGGGTCTTCGAACGGCTGGCGGAATGGGTGGTGCTTGACGATGAAGACCTCGGCCGGCGGATCACGCAGATCGAGGGTACAGCTCCCGACGGACTGAAGCTTGCCGAGGCCCGCCGGCTGTTTGCCAAGGCGCTGGAGACACCCGGCGGACTGAAGATCCTGACGATCCATGCCTTTTGCGAGGCGCTGCTGCATCAGTTCCCACTGGAGGCCAACGTTGCCGGTCATTTCTCGGTTCTCGACGATCGCGCGGCGGTGGCGCTGCTTTCCGATGCGCGCCGGGCGCTGCTGACGGCAACCGCGCCTGACGAAGACAGCGCCCTTGCTGAGGCATTCGCCTACGTGCTCAATCTCGGCGACGAATCCGGACTGGAGAACCTGCTCGGCGACATCGTCGCCAACCGCAATGCCATTCGTCGTTTCACGGCGACGGCCGAACAGCAAGGCGGCGTGGAAATGGTTCTGCGCAAGAGGCTCGGCCTTGCCGCCGGCGACACGGAAGACAGGATCGCGGCGCAATATTGGCCTTTGCCGGAGCTTTCGGGTGGCACGCTGGAGCTTTATCTTTCGCTCGCCGACCAGAAAGGCGGCGCGAAGGCGCAGGAGGTTGCCTATGGCCTCAGGCTCGCCGGGCGGGAGCGCGATGACGCAAGGCGCGCTGAGATCCTCGAGAAAATCTTTCTGACAGTGAAGGGCGAGTCCAAGGCGGACTCGCAATTCCTCGTCAAGGCCATGCTTGCCGAGGCACCGCAGCTGGCAGGGGCTATCGCCATTGCCCGCGCGCATGTCGCAGCAAGCCGCGACCGGCTGAAACTGATGCGGATGTACGGCGCCACGCATGCGGCGCTCGTGCTCGCCGACCGGCTGAATCACGACTATGAGGAGTTGAAGAAGCAACGCAGCCAGCTCGATTTCGAGGACCTGATCACCCGGACCGCCGACCTCCTGACGAAAAGTGGCGTCGGCCCCTGGATCCACTACAAGCTTGATCGGGGTATCGATCATATCCTCGTCGACGAGGCGCAGGATACCAGCCCGATCCAGTGGAGCGTCATCCAGTCGCTCGCCGAAGATTTCTTCTCCGGCGAAAGCGCCCGGCCGATCGTGCGCACGCTGTTTGCCGTCGGCGATGAAAAGCAGTCGATCTATTCCTTCCAGGGGGCGCGGCCTGAGCGTTTTTCCGAGGAGAGCGACCGGACGCGGCGGCGCGTTTCCGACAGCGGGCAGAGCTTTTCTTCCGTGCGGCTGCCGCTCTCCTTCCGCTCGACCGCCGACGTGCTCGAGGCCGTCGACCACATTTTCAAGGCGCCCGAGAACGCGCGCGGCCTCAGCGCGCTCGGCGAACCGGTCGTGCATCGCTCCAGCCGCATCGGGCATCCCGGCGCCGTCGATCTCTGGGAGATGGTTGCGCCGGAAGCGGTGGTGAAGGAGGAGGACTGGACGGCGCCCTTCGATGCGACGCCGGAAAGCGCGCCGGCCGCAATCCTCGCGCGGCGGATCGCCCATTCGATCGGCACACTCGTCGGCCGCGAGACGATTGTCGACAAAGGCAAGGAGCGCCTGATCGAGGCCGGCGACATCCTGGTGCTGGTGCGCAAGCGCGACGCCTTCGTCAATGCGTTGACGCGCGCGTTGAAGCGCCGCGGCGATATTCCCGTCGCCGGTGCGGACAGGCTAGTGCTGACCAGCCATATCGCCGTGCAGGATCTGCTGGCGCTCGGCCGTTTCTTGCTTCTGCCGGAAGACGATCTTTCGCTCGCCGCCGTGCTCAAGAGCCCGCTTTTCGATCTCTCGGAGCACGACATCTTCGCGATCGCCGCGTTGCGCGGCGACAATGAAAGCGTCTGGAGCCATCTCAGAAGCTTCGCCGCCGACGGCACCGAGCGTTTCCGCGCTGCCGTCGAGAGGCTGGAGCTGTTTCTCCGGCAGTCCAGGAGCCTGTCGGTCCATGATTTCTATGCGCGCGTGCTGGGCAGCTATGGCGGGCGGCGGCAATTCCTTGCCCGTCTCGGCACCGAGGTCAGCGATATCCTCGACGAATTCCTGACCTTCACGCTCGACCATGAGAGCTCCGGCCTTCCCGGGCTGCAATCCTTCATCTCGACGCTGGAGCTCGAAGCCCCGGTGATGAAGCGCGAGCAGGACAAGGGGCGCAACGAGGTGCGAATCATGACGGTGCATGCCTCCAAGGGTCTTGAAGCACCGATCGTTTTCCTCGTCGATGGTGGTTCGAAGGCCTTCACCCATACCCATCTTCCGAAGCTTCGCCTGATCGAGACCGGCCCAGACGAGCCGCCAATGCCCGTCTGGGTTCCTGTCTCGGATCTTTCCAATTCGCTGACCCAGGACGATGCCGCACGTATCCAGATGCTGGCGGAAGAGGAATATCGCCGGCTGCTCTATGTCGCCATGACGCGCGCCGCCGACCGGCTGGTCGTCTGCGGCTATCGTGGCGTGCGTGTGAATAACGACACCTGGCATATGATGATTTCGGCAGCACTCAGCGACGACCATCCGCATGTGGAGGCGACCACATTCTCCGGTCCCGATGGGGAATGGCCGGGCATCAAATGGCGGGTGCCGCGGGTGGGACGAAGCTTCGAGCGTATCGATCGCAGCGAAGAGCGCGGCAGCGAGGAGACTTTGCCGGACGGCCTGTTGCGGCCATTGCCGCCGCAGGCTGAGCTGCCCCGGCCGCTCAGTCCTTCCGGTGCCGGGACGATTATCGATGAAGATGAGGGCGGTCTGCTCGTCATTTCGCCGCTGTTCGGCGAGAAGGGGCGCAGCGATCGTTCACTGGAGAAGGGCCGGCTGATCCACCGCATGCTGCAGGCGCTTCCCGAAATTCCGTCTGGCGAGCGGCCTGATGCGGCGAGCCGCTATGCCGAACGCGCGGCGCGATTCTGGCCGGAAGGAGAACGGCGCAAGCTTGTCGATTCGGTTCTGAAACTATTGGACGAGGAAGGCCTGCAGGCCGTCCTCGGTGCGCAGGCCCAACCCGAGGTCTCGATCATGGGAACATTGACGCTCGACGATCGGCGCTATGCCGTCTCCGGCCGCATCGACCGGCTTGCCGTCCTTGCCGATCGCGTCGTCATTCTCGACTACAAGACCAATCGGGTGCCGCCGACAACAGAAGCGGCTGTCCCCTTCGCGCATCGGGCGCAGCTGGCGATCTATCGCGAGATCCTGGCGCCGCTCTATCCTGATAAGCGTATCGATTGCATGCTTGTCTATACCGAGAATGCCTCGCTCTTCACGCTAAGCGAAAAGGCGCTCGGTTTGGCGCTTGCAGCGGTCAAGACAAAGTGAAATACCGGACATTGAAAATTCGGCACCGCACCATCACATGTGGTTCAACACCCAATTCCGTTAAAGGAGCAGCCCATGGCTACCGTGAAAGTCGATATCAATAACTTCCAGTCGGAAGTTCTGGAATCCGCAGAACCCGTCGTCGTCGATTTCTGGGCTGAATGGTGCGGCCCCTGCAAGATGATTGCTCCGAGCCTCGAAGAAATCGCCGTCGAGATGGAAGGCAAGGTCAAGGTCGCCAAGCTCAATATCGATGAGAACCCGGAACTCGCTGCACAGTTTGGTGTGCGCTCTATTCCGACCCTTGCAATCTTCAAGGGCGGCGAAGTTGCCGATATCTCTGTCGGTGCAAAGCCGAAGACGGCTCTTTCGAACTGGATTTCCAGCGCTGCCTGATTGATACCGACCAATTTATATCGCATTGACGAAAAGCCCGGCTCGACCGGGCTTTTTCATTTCGGGGGCGTACCGTTGTCGGCAAGCACGTCGCCGACGAGATAGAGAGAGCCGCCGACCAGAATGCGCGGCGGCAATGCCTCCGGATCGAGAACGGCTTTTATCGCTTCCAGCGCATCGCCGACCGTCAACATCGGTTCGGCAACCAAACCGGCATCATAAGCCGCATTCGACAATATCACCGGGTCGATCATCGCTTCGCTGCCGCGGATCGGCACGCAGAAAACCTTCTCGACCAGGCCGGTAAAGGCCTTGAAATAGCCGACCGGATCCTTGGTGTTGATCATGCCGGTAATCAGGAAAAGCGGCCGAGACTGGCGCTCCTCAAAATTGGCCATGGCTTCGGCGATCACTTCGCCGGCACCGGGATTATGCCCGCCATCGATCCAGATCTCGGCGCCCGCGGGCGCATGCGACAGCAGCCGGCCCTCGCTCAGACGCTGCAGCCGGCCCGGCCATTCGACCGAACTCATCGCCTTTTCCATCATCGTCTCGGTGACGGTGAAACCCGCCGCCTTGACGGCCCGAATAGCGGCGGCGGCATTGGCATATTGGTGGCGGCCGGGAAGGCGCGGCAGCGGCAGGTCGGCAAGGCCGAATTCGTCCTGGTAGACGAGCCGGCCATATTCCTCATGCGCCATGAAATCCTGCCCGAAGACGGCGCTCGGGCAATGCAGCCGTTCGGCCGTCGACATCAGCACGTCAAGTGCTGCGTCATATTCCTGATGGCCGATGACAACGGGAAATCCCGGCTTCATGATGCCGGCCTTTTCGGCCGCGATCAACTCGACCCTGTCGCCGAGATAAGGCTGGTGATCCAGCGAGATCGGCATGATCACCGAGACGGCCGGGTCGGAAATGACATTGGTCGCATCGAACCGGCCGCCGAGACCGACTTCGATGATCGCGGCATCGGCCGGATGTTCGGAAAACAGGATGAAGGTGACCGCCGTCAGGATTTCGAAGACGGTGATGTGCTGTCCGGCATTGGCATCGGCTACGCGACGCACGGCCTCGGCAAAAACGGCGTCGTCGACAAGCTGCCCGCGTCCGCCCTTGACGCCAATGCGATAACGTTCGTGCCAATTGACGAGATGCGGTGAGGTGTGGACGTGAGCGCTGTAGCCACCGGCTTCGAGCAGGGCGCGGGAGAAGGCGGTGACCGACCCTTTCCCGTTGGTGCCGGCGACATGGATCACCGGCGGTAGTTTCCTGTGCGGATTGCCGAGCACATCGAGAAGACGGGTGATGCGATCGAGAGACAGATCGAACCCCTTGGGATGCAATCCCATGAGCTTGTCGATCTCCTGTGCTGCCTCACTCACCGCGGTTTGGCCTCTGGGTATCAATTCGGCACCCCGCCTGCTTGTCGGTTATCAGGCGCTCGCCGCCAGAGCGATCGCGCCACTATTGATGTTGTTCGCCGCCGAAACCGGCTTTTTCGTCAGGATCTTCAGGAGGCGCGCCAGCGTTTCGGGAATATCGTGACGTTTGACGACCATATCGACCATACCATGCTCCAGCAGATACTCGGCGGTCTGGAAGCCTTCGGGCAGTTTTTCACGCAGGGTCTGCTCGATCACGCGCTTGCCGGCAAAGCCGATTTCGGCGCCGGGTTCAGCCAGATGAATATCGCCAAGCATGGCATAGGAGGCCGTGACGCCACCCGTCGTCGGGTTGGTCAGCACGACGATATAGGGCTGGCCGGATTCTTTCAGCATGTCGACGGCAACCGTCGTGCGCGGCAGCTGCATCAGCGACAGGATGCCTTCCTGCATGCGCGCGCCGCCGGAAGCGGGGAACATCACCAGTGGGCATTTTTCAGCCGTCGCACGCTCGAAAGCCTTGACGATCGCCTCGCCGGCGGCCATGCCGAGCGAACCGCCGATGAAATTGAATTCGTGCACAACGGCCACGAGTTTCAGTCCCTGCACCTTTCCGACACCGGCGAGAATCGTATCCTCCTGTTCGGTCTTCAGGCGGCTGTCGCGCAGGCGATCACTATATTTCTTCGAATCGCGAAACTTCAGCGGATCCTGCGCGACCTTCGGCTGTGGCAGCGATTCGAACTCGCCATTGTCGAAAAGATCGGCCAAGCGGGCCTTGGCCGGCATCTTCATGTGATAACCGGACGCCGGAATGACCCATTTGTTGCCTTCCAGGTCCTTGTGGAAGACCATCTCGCCCGTTTCCGGGCACTTGATCCAGAGGTTCTCCGGCACTTCGCGACGGCCCAGCATGGAATTGATCCGCGGGCGAACGTAGTTGGTGATCCAGTTCAACTCGAATACTCCTGATAGACTTTTTCCAGTGTGCGCAAACTATTCGGCAGCAACAAGGCGCGCCGAACGTGTTCCCGTGGAAAGGCCGCGCACCAGCGTGGCAACGGCCTGAACCGTGTCCGCCGTTGCCTTTCCGTCATGCGTCAAGCTGGTCGCGACCTGATTGACGATCGCGGTGCCGACGACGACGCCGTCGGCCGAACCGCCGATGACCTTTGCATGTTCCGCCGTCTTAACGCCGAAGCCGACGCAGACGGGCAGCTTGGTGTGCTGCTTGATGCGCTCGACCGCGCCCGAAACCAGCGAGGGATCGGGCAGCGCCGAACCGGTGATGCCGTTCATCGAGACGTAATAGACGAAGCCGGAGGTGTTCTTCAGGACCGTCGGCAGGCGCTTCTCATCCGTCGTCGGCGTCGCCAGGCGGATGAAATTGATGCCTTTGCGGATGGCCGGAATGCAGAGTTCGTCATCCATCTCGGGCGGCAGGTCGACGACGATCAGGCCATCAATGCCGGCGGCGAGCGCGTCGTCGAGGAATTTCTCGACGCCGTAAATATAGATCGGGTTGTAGTAACCCATCATCACGATCGGCGTCGCATCATTGGTCTTGCGGAAATCGGCCGCCAGCTGCAGCGTCTTCTTCAGCGTCTGGCCACCTTTCAGGGCGCGCTGGCCGGCCAGCTGGATCGCCGGGCCGTCGGCCATCGGGTCGGAAAAGGGCATGCCGAGCTCGATAATGTCGGAGCCTGCCTCCGGCAGCGCCTTCATGATGCCGAGCGAGGTGTCGTAGTCGGGATCGCCGCCCATGAAATAGGTCACAAGCGCCGGACGGCCCTCGGCCTTCAGCTCGGCAAAGCGTTTGTCCATGCGTGCGGTCATGACTTACAGTCCCATTCCCAGAATCTTGCCGACGGTGAAGATGTCCTTGTCGCCGCGGCCGGAGAGGTTCATCAGGATGATCTCGTCCTTGCCCATCGTCGGGGCGCGTTTGATCACCTCGGCAATCGCGTGCGAGGGCTCGAGCGCCGGGATGATGCCTTCGAGGCGGGTCAAGGTCTGGAAAGCCTCGAGCGCTTCATGATCCATGATCGGCACATAGTCGACGCGGCCGGTATCGTTCAGCCAGGAGTGTTCGGGGCCGATACCGGGATAATCGAGGCCGGCCGAAATCGAATGGCCTTCCTTGATCTGACCGTCACTATCCTGCAGCAGATAGGTGCGGTTGCCGTGCAGCACGCCCGGCGAACCGGCGGTGATCGAGGCGCAGTGTTCGTCGCCCTGCAGACCCTTGCCGCCGGCTTCGACGCCGACGATCTTGACCGAGGGGTCATCCAGGAAAGGATGGAAAATGCCGATGGCGTTGGAGCCGCCGCCGACGGCAGCGATGACGAGATCCGGAAGACGGCCTTCGGCAGCCAGGATCTGCTCTTTCGCTTCGATGCCGATCACCGACTGGAAATCGCGGACCATCTCCGGATAAGGATGCGGACCCGCTGCCGTTCCGATCAGATAATAGGTATCCTCGACATTGGTGACCCAGTCGCGAAGCGCCTCGTTCATAGCGTCCTTCAGGGTGCCGCTGCCTGCGGTGACCGGTTTGACCTCCGCGCCAAGCAGCTTCATGCGGAAAACGTTCGGCGCCTGACGCTCGACGTCGGTGGCGCCCATATAGACGACGCAGGGAAGCCCAAAGCGGGCGGCAACGGTTGCGGAGGCGACGCCGTGCTGACCGGCACCGGTTTCGGCGATGATGCGGGTCTTGCCCATGCGCTTGGCGAGCAGGATCTGGCCGATGCAATTGTTGATCTTGTGCGAGCCGGTATGATTCAGCTCCTCGCGCTTGAAATAGATCTTCGCGCCGCCGAGTTCGGCCGTCAGCCGCTCAGCAAAATAGAGCGGGCTCGGGCGGCCGATATAATGCGCGCCGAGATGCTTCAATTCGGCCTGGAATGCCGGATCGTTCTTTGCCCGGTTCCACTCGTCCTGCAGGTCCAGGATCAGCGGCATAAGAGTTTCGGCGACGAAACGACCGCCATAAATGCCGAAACGGCCATCTTCATCGGGGCCGGAACGGAAGGAATTCGGTTTAGGCGTCTCGTTCACTCTCAACTCCCTGAGGCCATCATCGGCGCATTCGCCTTTTCGACCGCGTCAAAAAATTCATCGATCTTCGCGACGCTCTTCATGCCAGGCGCAGTTTCGACTCCTGAGGAGACGTCGATACCCGGTGCGTTAGTAATGAAAAGCGCTTCTGCGATATTGTCCTTGTTCAGCCCGCCGGAAAGCATGTAGTCGACGCTGCCGTCAAGCCAGCTGAGGAGGCTCCAATCGAAGGAAATGCCATTGCCGCCAGGCAGTTCCGAGCCCTTCGGCGGCTTCGCATCGAAGAGGAAACGGTCGGCGATGCCGATATAGGCCTCGACGCGCTTCAGGTCGTCTGCCGTGCGTATCGAAAAGACCTTCATCACAGGCAGACCATAGACCGCCTTTATGGTCAGCACGTGTTCGGGGCTCTCGTTGCCGTGAAGCTGGAGCATATCCGGCTTCAACAACGACACGATCTCGTCCAGTTCGTCATTGGTCGGATCGACGACGACGGCGACGATTTTCGCCTTGCCGCGCGCAGGTTCGGCAAGTTTTGCCGCCAGGTCCGGCTCGATATAGCGCGGGCTCTTTTCGAAGAAGATAAAACCGATATGGGTCGCGCCGCGTTTCAGCGCGCGATCGACAGCGTCAGGCGTCTTCAAGCCACAGATCTTGATATCCGGTCTCATGGCAGCGAAGTGACACGAAATGCGGAAAGAGTCGAGCCAATTTGCGACGAACGCTGAATTTAGCGCGGCTCTCGGCTAGAGCGCCGCGCGTCCAAAGGACGCGCTATCACTTTAAATCTGCGCATCATCCTTTGCGAAAAATCGATTCCGACTTTCAGGGTTATGCGCTAGTCGAAATCGATGGCATGCAACTGGCTGCCATGCCGTTTGAGCCAGGACTTCGCCTCCTCCATACCTGGGCAAAGCTTACGGCAGAGAGCCCAGAAGTGCGGGCCGTGGTTCATTTCCTTGAGATGGGCGACCTCATGGGCGGCGAGATAATCGATCACCGAAGGCGGCGCCATGACGATACGCCAGGAAAAACTCAGATTTCCCTCCGACGAGCACGAGCCCCAGCGGCTTCGGGTATCCTTCATCGAGATCGAACGGATCGGCGCTCGGATCGTTGCGGCATGCATCGTCGCCAGTCTTGCGAGATCGGCGCGCGCCTCCTTCTTGAGAAAGGCCGCAATGCGTCGTCCGACATGTTCCGGCATGCCGCTGACGCGCAGCACCGGCCTGCCGTCTACGGAAACCGCCTCCGTCAGCCCGCGCAAGCTGCCGCTATGCTGGATGCGGTGGGAAACGCCGCGAAGGAGGATTTCGCCGCCGTCACGCAGGCCGGCATCGGTCGAAAACTTGGCAAGCTTGGTGAGCAGCCAACCCTGGTGACGATCAAGGAAAGCATTGACCTCGCGCGCCGCAAGGCCTTTGGGCACCGTCATCTTCAAGGCGCGACCGCCCGGCTCGATGCGCAGCGTGATGCGTGTCGCCCGGTCATGCTGCTTGATCGTCAGCGGCATGAGCCGGCCGGCAACGTCGAGCGTCCGCATTTCGGGCGGAGCCGGCTTTCGCGCCTTCGACCTTGTTTTCAGAAGCGAGAACATGCGTGTTTTCTATACGATTCGCCGGCAAATCTAAATGATCGCCGGAAGGGCAGGCATGGAAAAACCGGCATCGGGAGATGCCGGTCATCAATTCATCGTTCAGGCGTTTACGGCGTCTGATATTCAGCGACCGGGCCGTTGTCATCGCGCTTGGCGTTCCTGCGGTCACGCATGAAGCGGTCGAACTCTTCCTGGTCCTTGGCGCGGCGAAGTTCGCGCATGTAAGCGTCAAATTCCTCGCGCATTTCGTCGAGCTTGCGGCGCTCTTCCTCGATCCGGTCGATCTCGGCCTTGCGCCAGTCGTCGAAGGCGACGTTGCCGGTCGAGAAGTGCGGGCGGTGACGGCCATGCGGGCGGCGGCAGGAGGCAAAGAAGCCATCGGTCGCCTGGTTGACGTCACGCTTGAAGCCGCGCAGACGGTCGCCGAAGATGATGTAGGCAAGCATGGCAAGACCCAGAGGCCAGAAAACCATGAAGCCGAGAATCATCAGGGCAATGGTAGCCGGAGTCCAATCCGGTCGAAGCAATGCTGACTGGTTCATCGTGCGGGTATCCCTCGCTTTCCGCGCCCGGCAGGATACCGAACGCTGAAATCGATGTGGTTACCGGAATAACCGCCTTCAAGACGATTGCCCGCGAAATCGGACAAGGCCTTGAATCCGTTTTGCTAATTCAGCTGCCTCTGAATCACGCCGAGCGGCCGCCTTTGATGACGCGCGGGACCGGAGGCTTAACGGCAGAACGGGAATGCTGGCGGACGAAATCGAGGATGCGCGGCGCGATCTCGCGGCGGAAACGCGAGCCGTTGAAAACACCATAATGGCCGACATCCGGCTGAAGATAGTGCAGGCGCATATCTTCGGGAATGTTCACGCAGATGGTCTGCGCCGCCTTTGTCTGACCGACCCCTGAGATATCGTCATTCTCCCCTTCGACGGTCAGCAGGGCCACGTTGCGAATTGCCGCCGGATCGACGCGTTTGCCGCGATGCATCAGTTCGCCTTTCGGCAGCGAATGCTTGATGAAGACCTCCTCCACCGTCTGCAGATAGAATTCGGCGGTCAGATCCATGACGGCGAGATATTCGTCGTAGAAATCGCGATGCTTTTCCGGCTCGCCGTCGTTCTTCACGAGATGCATGAAGAATTCCTTGTGCGCGACAACGTGGCGATCAAGATTCATCGACATGAAGCCCGAAAGCTGCAGGAATCCTGGATAGACCGGGCGCATGAAGCCCGGCTGCGGCCAAGGCACGTTCATGATGACATTGTCGGAGAACCACTGCAGCGACCGCTCCTGAGCGAGCTTATTGACCGCCGTCGGGTTGATGCGCGTGTCGATCGGGCCGCCCATCAGCGTCATCGACGCCGGCGAAAGCGGATCCCTGGCTTCTTCCATCACGGCAGCGGCTGCCAGGACGGGAACGGAAGGCTGACAGACGGCGATGACATGCGTGTCATGACCGAGGAAATGCAGCATCTCGATGACGTAGTCGACGTAATCGTCGAAATCGAACGTGCCTTCCGTCATCGGCACCATGCGGGCGTCGATCCAGTCTGTGATATAGACATCGGCACTCGGCAGCAGCGCTTCGACCGTGCCGCGCAGCAGCGTCGCATAGTGCCCGGACATCGGCGCGACGATCAGGATGCGCGGGTCGTTGCCGCGGGCGGCGGGCGGAACATTGCGGGCAAAATGCAGAAGATTGCAGAAGGGTCGCGACCAGACGACCTCTTCGCGGACAGACATTGTCTGGTCACCGATCGTCGTCTGCTTCAGTCCGAATTCGGGCTTGCCGTAGCGACGCGTCGTGCGTTCGAACATTTCGAGACTTGCTGCCATCGTCCGGCCAAACGGCGTGTGGGAGAACGGGTTCAGCGGATTGGCATAGGCAAATCGCATGATATCGGCCGCGGCGCGAAACGGCGCCATGGCAGCATGGTTCAATTCATAAAGCTGATAAAACATGGAAGGCGCCACCTTTCTCCATCGAAAAGATGACACCGATTGAGAGGCATCGACTCTTTTCGTAACGCGGGCACGTAACGCAGACTAACAGGTTTTTGTTGCACAGCAACATGGACGCACCAGACCCACACAAGAAATGCCGGAGAATTGACTCTCCGGCACCATTCTCGACTGGAAAACTTAAGTTTCTCAGCAGGAAGCGTCGTTAACGATCCGCTACAAAGGTCTGCTTCTGCGTGCCGAGACCTTCGATGCCGAGTTCGACCACGTCTCCCGCTTTGAGATAGCGCGGCGGCTTGAGGCCCATGCCGACGCCCGGAGGCGTGCCGGTCGAGATCACGTCACCGGGATGCAGCGACATGAACTGGCTGAGATAGGAGACGAGGAACGCAACCCCGTAAACCATCGTCTTCGATGAGCCGTTCTGCATCTTCTGGCCGTTGACCGTCAGCCACATGCCGAGGTTCTGCGGTTGCGGAATTTCATCCTTGGTCACGAGCCAGGGGCCGATCGGGCCAAAGGTGTCGCAGGATTTGCCCTTGGTCCATTGACCGGACCGCTCGGTCTGGAAAGCGCGCTCGGAGACGTCATTGGAGACGCAATAACCGGCGACATAATCCAGCGCTTCGGCTTCCGTCACATATTTGGCCGTTTTGCCGATGACGACGCCGAGCTCGACTTCCCAATCGGTCTTTTCCGAACCGCGGGGAATGACGACATTGTCGTTCGGCCCGACGATTGCGGATGTTGCTTTCATGAAGATGATCGGCTCGGGCGGCACCGTCGCACCGGTTTCGGCAGCATGATCCGAATAATTCAAGCCGATGCAGATAAACTTGCCAGTGCCCGCGACGCAGGCGCCGATGCGGCCGGGTGCGATTTCCGGAAGGCTCTTCGGATCGATCGCCGCTATCTTTGCAAGGCCGGCCGGTCCGATCGCTTCACCGCCGATATCGGCGACATGACCGGAAAGATCGCGGATCCTGCCATCGGCATCGAGAAGTGCTGGTTTTTCACTGCCTGCTTCGCCAACACGCATCAGCTTCATGGAATTCCTCCTCATCGAAAACGAATTTGCAGCCACCTATGAACGAATTATTCATCGGTGTCATTACGGCTTTGCCAAGAAGCGGTACGGCTTTGCCGCGATTTGGGTGATTTTCTGCCGAAAACCGCCCGTATCTTTCGGCATCATGCTCTAAAAATTTCCGCCAGATCCGGGCCGGAGGGGACGATCTTCGTCGGATTGAGGCTTTCGATCGAATAGTAGCCGCGCTTGATATGATCGAGGTTGACCGTTTCACCGATGCCCGGCCAATCCAGCATGCGGCGGCAGAAGGCGCGCAGCTTGGCATAGTCGGAAAGCCGGCGGAGATTGCATTTGAAGATGCCGTGATAGGCGACGTCGAAGCGCACCAGCGTTACAAAAAGCCGGATATCGCTCTCGGTGGGATGATCGGCGAAGAGAAAGGACCGGCCCTCGAACTGCTGCTCGACCCAGTCGAGGCAGGAAAAGACATCGGCAAAGGCTTCTTCGTAGGCGACTTGCGTACTGGCGAAACCGGCGCGGTAGACGCCGTTGTTGAGGGCAGGATAGATGCGATCGTTGAAAGCATCGATCTCGGTGCGCCTCTCCGCCGGGTAAAGATCGATCGGATTTTTTGCCAGACCGCCGAAGCCGCTGTTCACCATACGTAGAATATCGGCGGATTCATTATTGACGATGGTCCTTTTCTGCTTGTCCCAGAGAACCGGCACGGTAGCCCGGCCGGTGAAATCCGGCGCCGCCCTGGTATAGATTTCATGCATATAGGTTACGCCGTTGACGTGATCCTCCGTCGCGCCGGGATAATCACCGAAGCGCCAGCCCTGCTTGCCCAGCAGCGGTTCGACGACCGAGACGGAGATGATGTCTTCCAGGCCCTTGAGCTTGCGGCCGATCAGGGTGCGCGAGGCCCAGGGGCAGATATAGGCGACATAGAGATGGTAACGGCCGGTGCTGGCTGCAAAGCCGCCTTCGCCCGTCGGCCCGACACTACCATCCGGGGTTACCCAATGGCGGAAACTCGAGGTCTGCCTGATGAAACCGCCCTTCTCGTCCTTGGCCTGAACGGGCTGCCAGTCTTCCGTCCATTTTCCGTTCACCAGCATCCGCAACTCCCGCAATCGATTGACTAATTGGTTCATTACGCTGCTTCGACGCCGGCGTGAGGCCGCTTTTATGAAGACAGTCTGTACACCCAAACTGCGACGATGCTGCGCTTGCCAAGCCGGTGAGACAGGAAATATGACTGCGCTACACAAGATGACGTGGAGTTCGAAATGCATCTCTCGAAGGCCGTCGTGCGGACCGAACATGCAAGCCGCTATCTGCAGCAGCTCTGCAAACACTGGAGCCACAAGTTCAGCGTCGATTTCAATCCCGTGAAGGGTCGGGTGCCGTTCAGCGATACGGCCGAGGTGACGTTTGCGGCCGACGATGCGGCACTGACCATGACACTTTCCGTCGCCGATCCCTCGCAACAGGAAAGGATGCAGCACGTCATCGACGATCATCTGAAGCGCTTCGCCTTCCGCGAAGAGCTCGACATCGTCTGGACGGACTGAGCCCAGCCCCGATCCAAATTCTCCGCCCCGAACCCCGGAAGCATGACGAAGAGCAATCACCGCGAATCCGACTATCCGATCGATCCGATGTTTCTCGACCGCTGGTCGCCGCGCGCCTTCACCGGCGAAATCATCGAGGAGGCGCGGTTGCTCAGCCTGCTCGACGCTGCCCATTGGGCGCCGTCTTCGGCCAACCACCAGCCCTGGCGCTTATCTATACGCTCAAAGGTTCAGAGGAATGGGAGAAATTCGTCGCATTGCTCGTCGATTCCAACCAGGAATGGGCCAGAAACGCGTCGGCGCTGATTTTCGTCGTGTCGCGCGCCTTCACCGGGGCTGCCGGCTCGGCTGAGGAAAAGCCGAGCTACACCCATTCCTTCGATGCCGGTGCGGCATGGGGGCATCTGGCGATCCAGGCGCGCCTCTGTGGCCTTTACGCCCATGGCATGGGCGGCATCAAGCATGAAGAGATCAGGCAGGCTTTTACCATTCCCGAGGGATACCGGATCGAAGCAGGCGTCGCCATCGGCCGCCTGGCCGACAAGAGCGTTCTTTCCGAACGCAATCAGGCGCGCGAATTCCCCAGCCAGCGCAAGCCGCTCTCCGAGGTCGCCTTCAACGGTCGCTTCGTGGCGAATTGAGCGAAGCCTGAGACCAAGCACATACCGGGCAAACGAAAGCCCCGCATCCTAAAGATAGCGGGGCCATTTATTTCTGAAATATCAATTAGATATCGAGGTTTGCAACGCTCAGCGCATTGTCCTGGATGAACTCGCGCCGCGGCTCGACTTCATCGCCCATCAGTCGAGCAAACAGGCCGTCGGCATCGGTGGCATCGTTGACCCTGACCTGCAGCAGCGAACGAACATTCGGATCGAGCGTCGTTTCCCAGAGCTGTTCGGCATTCATCTCGCCAAGACCCTTGTAGCGCTGCATGGTGAGGCCCTTGCGGCCGCTTGCGAAGATCGCGTCGAGCAGAGCGCGCGGGCCGGAGATTTCGACGTCGCCTTCGCGGCGATGCAGCGACGGCGGCGTCTGATAGATTTCCTTCAGCCGTGCCGTCAGCTGGTCGATATGACGGGCATCCGAGGAACCGATCAGCGCCATGTCGAGCACGACAATTTCCTTGACGCCGCGGACCATGCGCTCGAGGCGCAGACCGCCATCGGTTGTCACATCGCCCTGCCAGCCGCGCTCGGTTTCCTCGGCGATGATGTCGAGGCGTCCAGCCACTTCGTTTGCCAGCGCCAGCGCTCTAACCGGATCGCTGGCGAGCTCGGCGTTGAGGGCTCCGGCAATCGCCGCTTGTTCGACGGCGGAACGATTGTAGCGCGAATGGAGATTGTCGAGCAGCGCACGCATGCGTAGAGCGTCGAGGATGACCTCGCGCAGATCCTGACCGGCGCGAACCTCGCCGCTACCGAGCCTCAGCGAAGCATCTTCCAGGCCCTGGCTGATGAGATATTCTTCGAGCGCCTTTTCATCCTTCAGATACTGCACCGACTTGCCGCGCGCGACCTTATAGAGCGGCGGCTGGGCGATATAGAGATGACCGCGCTCGATCAGTTCCGGCATCTGGCGGAAGAAGAAGGTCAGCAGCAGGGTGCGAATATGGGCGCCGTCGACATCGGCGTCCGTCATGATGATGATCTTGTGGTAGCGCAGCTTTTCGACATTGAACTCGTCCTTGCCGATGCCGGTGCCGAGCGCGGTGATCAATGTGCCGATTTCCTGGCTCGACAGCATCTTGTCGAAACGGGCGCGTTCGACGTTCAGGATCTTGCCGCGCAGCGGAAGGATCGCCTGATTTTCGCGCGAGCGGCCCTGCTTGGCCGAACCGCCGGCAGAATCGCCCTCGACGAGGAAGACTTCGGACTTTGTCGGATCACGCTCGGAGCAGTCGGCGAGCTTGCCCGGCAGCGAAGCGATATCGAGTGCGCCCTTGCGGCGGGTCAACTCGCGGGCCTTGCGGGCCGCTTCGCGGGCGGCGGCTGCCTCGACAACCTTGCCGACAAGAATCTTGGCCTCGCTCGGATGTTCTTCAAACCAGGTGTTCAGCGCCTCGTTGACGAGACTTTCGACAACAGGACGGACTTCCGAGGAAACGAGCTTATCCTTGGTCTGCGAGGAGAATTTCGGGTCCGGCACCTTGACCGACAGAACCGCCGTCAGGCCTTCGCGGCAATCTTCGCCCTGTAGCGTCACCTTTTCCCTTTTGGTGATGCCGGAACTGTCGGCATAGGAAACGACCTGGCGCGTCAGCGCCGCGCGGAAACCGGCCATATGTGTGCCGCCGTCGCGCTGGGGGATGTTGTTGGTGAAGCAGAGTACGTTCTCATGATAGCTGTCGTTCCACCACATCGCGACTTCGACGGTGATGCCGTCCTTTTCGCCGCGGATGGCAACCGGCTTGTCGACGAGCGACTTCTTGGCACGATCTAGATAAGCGACGAAAGCCTCGAGGCCGCCGTCATAACGTAGCTCTTCCTGCTTGATATCGGAATGGCGCTTGTCGGTCAGCAGGATGCGGACGCCTGAATTCAGGAAGGCGAGTTCGCGAAGGCGATGCTCCAGCGTGCCGTAGTCGAACTCCGTCATGGTGAAGGTGTCGGTGCTCGGCATGAAGCTTACTTCCGTGCCGGTTTCATTCGGCGCGTCGCCTGTAACCTTCAGCGGAGCATCGGCCACGCCATGGGTGAAGCTCATTTCATGGATCTTGTCGTGACGGCGGATCTTCAGCTTCAACCAGACGGATAGCGCGTTGACGACGGAGACGCCGACGCCGTGCAGGCCCCCGGAAACCTTGTAGGAATTCTGGTCGAACTTACCGCCGGCATGAAGCTGCGTCATGATGACTTCGGCCGCCGATACGCCTTCGCCGGTGTGAATGTCCGTCGGGATGCCGCGACCATTGTCGGTGACGGTCACCGAACCATCCGGATTGAGGGTGACGGTGACGATGTCGGCATGGCCGGCAAGCGCTTCGTCGATCGCGTTGTCGACGACTTCATAGACCATGTGATGCAGGCCGGAGCCGTCGTCGGTATCGCCGATATACATGCCGGGGCGTTTGCGCACGGCATCGAGGCCCTTCAGAACCTTGATGGAATCTGCGCCATATTCGGTGCTTACGCCGTTTTCCGTCGCGGATGTATCGCTCATTCTGTCGAGATTTTCCCTGTTGTCGTAAAGCTGCGGCGCCTTGCGAATCACCGGCTTTCTTCACTCTCGTATATAGGTTTTTTGAACCCACTTCCCAATGGCAAGCCCCTAAAACAAGGCATAAAACAGGGGATTATGACGCTTTTCCGTCGCCTTTGCCGCCATTTTCGAGAAGAGCCGATAGCCGGCCTATCTCAGCGCTGTCAAGGTTGCGAATCCGCCGGGCCAGCCGGTTGGCAAATTCGGTATATTCGGGGGGCAAGCCGGAGGTGTCGATCACGACGCGCGGGTCCGAAGAGCGGGCGAGCAGGAACAGTTCCTCGGCTTCATCCCAGATGATGTTGAAATAGCCGGCGATGCGCTGCAGCAGATCGAATGTCGGCAATCCACGCTTTCCATGTTCGAGCGCCGAGAGATAGGCAGGAGAGACATTCAGCGCTTCCGCCATCTCCTTCTGGGAGACGCCCTTTCGCGCCCGCAACCTGCGAACTGCTTCTCCGAAGGGTGTCATGGCCTTTCCCCATGCCGTCGCGACAGGCGAATGTAGAGCGCGCCCTCACCGCCATGGTGCTGCGCGGCCGACTCATAGGAGGAGATCAGGTAGCGGAATTCCGGCTTCGAGAACCAGAGAGGCACGGCCCGCTTCAGCGCGCCGTCGCTGCCCATGGAGCTGCCCTTGCCCGTGATTACAAGCACATGGCGCATGCCGCGCTCATGGGCGCGGATCAGGAAATCGAGAAGGATGGCATGGGCCTCGCTCTGCACCAGACCGTGCAGGTCGATCCGCGCTTCGAGCGCCAGTCGGCCCTTGGCGATCTTCCGCTTGACCGGCTTTTCCAGCGGATGATGCACTCCAGCCGATGGCTTTGCCATTGACGGTGCTGTCGGCTGCAGCGGCGTGGGCGTGGCGGGCGTCTGCTTTTCCTGTTCCCGTTCGGCCGCCGCTTCGGCTTCGGCAAGAAAGGCATCGAGTTCGGTCAACGCCCCCGCCTTGCCGGGCATCGGCCGCGTGCTGCGGGCGACCTTGCCCCAGAGGATCCTCTCATCCGCGCTCAGCTTGCGATCCCTGGCCATCAGTCGAATCTTCCGGCGGCGGCATTGGGAATGAGGATGGTGAAATCGGCGTCGTTGCGGACAGTGCCGGCACCTTCCCCGGCCATGTCCCCCGAGCCGGTGAAGATATCCCCCCGCGCCGGCCCGACGATCGCCGAGCCGGTATCGAGCGCCAGCATCAGCCGGCGGAACGGCCGGCCCTGGTCGAGATGGGTGAGGCTTTCGGCGCGAATGAAAAAGGGAAAGCCGAAGGTATGGATCATCCGGTCGACCGCAAGCGAGCGCCCGGCGAGAAGCGGAACCTTGGCGGCCGCGATCGGACCGGCCCGCGAATCGGCAACCGGTGCATCACGGAAGAAAATATAAGAGCGGTTATGCCATAACACTTCATCGACGCGCTCGGGATTGCGCGCCAGCCAGACACGGATCGCCTGCATCGAAATCTCCGCCCGATCGATCTCGCCGCGGTCGATGAGCAGCTTGCCGATCGCCGAGAAAGCATGGCCGGCCTTCGCGGCATAGGTGATGCGGCCGATACGACCATCCTCATAGCGCAGGCGGGCAGCACCTTGCACATGCACGAAGAAGACATCGACCTTCGACTTCGCCCAGGCGATCTCGAGGCCGCGGCCCTCGAGAAACCCCTGATCGATGGCGCAGCGGTCCGGATAGGCGGTGACACGGCCCTCATGCAGACGGCCGAAAGCATAGGCCTTGTCGAGCTCGGCGGGGCGATTGGCGTCGTGGAGATCGATCAGATCGTCCGGCCGCCGGTAGAAAGGAAAACGGAAAATTTCGTCCGGCCGCGCCGACACGTCGATATCAGGTTCGTAGAAGGCGGTGACGAAGCCGGAATTGCCGTCCTTGCGGCGAATCAGAAAGGGCCGACAGTGCGTCTCGAAAAAAGCGCGCGCCGACGCCGGCGATGACGGAGTGAAATCCTCGGCGTCGGCGAGAAGCGGAAGCAGGTCTTCCGAGCTCAGGCCCAGCGATCCGGTGCGGTACGGTTTGACATCGGTGATCTGCCGCCGGCAGCTTCGCATGACTTCAAAAAGGCCGGAGGGATCATCATCCTTCCAGCCTTCCAGAGTGTCGAAGCTTATGGCCTGCAGGACGAAGTCCGATGCGTGGTCACTCATGTTCCGATTCGGTCGCCACGAGTTTCCAGTTCGGATCGCGCGAGCGGGTGTCGCGGGCGAAGGTCCAGACGTCGTTGACCTCGGCGACGTTTTCGGCGTCGCCCTCGATCAGAACGTCGGCCTTGTCGTAGGTCGCCGATATCAGCTGGCTGGCAATGCGCACGGTGATCTGCGCTTCGCTGCCCTTCGTCTCCGCATGGGTGATTTCGGCCTTGTCTATGCCCACGAAAGTGGATTTCACCTTCTCGCCCCGGGCCTCGCGCTCGCCGATCGCCGCATCGAACCCGTCATAGACTTCGCGGGACAGCAAGTTCTTCAGCGTTTTCCGGTCGCCATCGGCATAGGCCATGACGATCATCTCGTAAGCCATGCGGGCGCCGTTCAGAAACTCCTTCGGGCTGAAGGCGGGATCGGCCTTGTTCAGCGCACGCAGCGATTCGTTGAGCGGCGTTCCGGGCGCCGCGAAAGCATCGATGGCGGCGAAGCGATCCTCATCCTCCGTCGTCGCATCGCGCCGCGGCAGCGTCACGACCTTACCGGCATCGGCGGCTTCGGCCGGAGCCGCATCCCGCGGCGTATAGAGATCGCGCGGCGGCTTCTCATTTCCTGTACGGCGCCCGAGCACGGAGCGGAGCTGAAAGAAAATCAGCACAGCCGCCACCAGGAAAAATAATGTGATGAAGTCGTTCGAACTCATATCGTATCGCAGCCGCCGTTAACATCTCTGATTTGTACTCCCATATAGTCTGCCTATACAGATGATTCAAATGATGGCTGGCATCTTCGCCGGCGCAAAGAGGAGACCGGCGAGCCCGGGACATGACCGACATGCGTTTTTCGATCCTGCCAGCGTTCATTCTGCTGCTGCCGCTCGCCGAAATTGCCGGTTTCGTCGTCGTCGGCCGGGCTATCGGATTGTGGCTGACGCTCGCGCTCGTGATGCTGGGTTTCGTTCTCGGCGTGATTCTGCTGCGCAGGCAGGGCATCGGTATTTTGCGCCGCATGTCGAGCGAAGGACGAAACGGGGTGATGCCGGGCCGCGACCTGCTGCGGCCGGCGATGAACGTCATCGCCTCGCTGCTCCTGATCATTCCCGGCTTCCTCACGGATATCATCGCGATCCTCATTCTCATTCCGCCGGTACGCGATCTCGTCTGGCGGGCAATCGCCAAACGCTTCGTCGTCGTCAATGCTAAGGGCGGCTCTTCTTCCGGTCCGCAACCCGATTTCCGCGACCGCAAGCCGAACTCGAAGGTGGTCGATCTCGACGAGGAGGACTATCATAGAGAGCCGGATCGCAACTCGCCGTGGTCCGGCAAGCATCTTGGCGATTGAGGCACTGCGGCTGATCAACCGGGCCAAGCGCCCAGGCCAAGCGCTCAGGCCAAGCGCTCAGGGTTGTAAGCCCTTCCCTGAAATGTTAGATGGCGGCACCATTCCCATGCCCCTCGAGGAAAAGCCAATGGCAGACGATAACAACAGCAACGGTGCGGCCAACCCCACCCTTTCGATCCTTGCGCAGTATACCAAGGATCTGTCCTTCGAAAATCCGGGTGCGCCGCGTTCGCTGCAGGCCCGCGACAAGGCGCCGACGATCAACATCAATGTGAACGTCAACGCCAACCCGCTTTCCGATACGGATTTCGATGTCGTGCTGTCGCTGAATGCCGAAGCCAAGGACGGCGACAAGACGGTTTTCCATGCCGAACTCACCTATGGCGGCGTTTTCCGCGTTGCCGGCTTCCCGCAGGAACACATGCTGCCGGTTCTCTTCATCGAGTGCCCGCGCATGCTCTTCCCCTTCGCCCGTCAGATCATCGCCGACGTCACCCGCAACGGTGGTTTCCCGCCGCTGATGATCGACCCGATCGACTTCACGCAAATGTTCGCTCAGCGCGTTGCCGAAGAACAGGCCCGCGCCAAGGTTCAGGCCGTTCCGAACTGACCGGCTCTTTTTTGTCTGAAATGCGGATGCCCGGGCTGGTCCCGGGCATTTTCAATTGAGGACGGTTAATCGAGGTTGGCGTATTTCGCCCAGATGCTTTTTTCACCGAGCTTGGCGACGAGCGCCTCATGCGCCTGCTCCTCGATTTGGCTGAGGCGCGGGGCGAGCGGCCGGGGCCGCTCGAGCACGGCGGCAATCATCACATCGTCTTCCATCGCCATCTCACCGCGAGCTGCCTGGTTGGATTTGCCGACCATGCCGAGGCCGAGCGCCGCCTGTCTGCCGCCGATCATCTCGATATAGACTTCGGCAAGCAGTTCGGAGTCGAGCAGCGCGCCGTGTTTGGTGCGGTGCGAATTATCGATGCCGTAGCGCCGGCAGAGCGCATCGAGCGAATTCGGTCCCATCGGGTGTTTGCGCCGCGCCATCGACAGCGTATCGAGCACCCTTTCCGGCAGGATTGGCGGCAAACCGATCCGCGCGAATTCTGCGTTGATGAAGCCCATATCGAAGGTGGCGTTATGGGCAATCCACTTCGCATCGCCGAAGAAGGTGAGGATTTGTTCGGCGACTTCCGCGAAAGGCTGCTTGTCCTTCAGGAATTCATCGGTAATGCCGTGCACGGCGAGCGCATCCGGATGAACCTTCTGATCTCCAGGATTGATGAAGATGTGGATCGTGTTGCCTGTGGGGAAATGATTGAAGAGCTCGATGCCGCCGATTTCGATAATGCGGTCGGCGCGGTTGTCGAGGCCGGTGGTTTCCGTATCGAAGATGATCTCACGCATTCCGGAAATCTCCCTTGGCAATCCGCGTTTTCAGGTCGGCGACGATCTCGAACACCCGTTCCCTCGTCGTCGAAATACTGTGACTGGTGTCGATCAGATAATCGGCCCGGCGCCGTTTTTCCGTGTCCGGCGTCTGGCGTGAGAGAATCATGTCGAATTTTTCCTCGGTCATGCCTTCGCGCGCAAGCACCCTTTGGCGCTGAATCTGTGGATCAGTGCTGACGACGACGATGACATCCACTCTTGCCTCGGCGCCGGTTTCGAAAAGTAATGGAATATCGAGCAATACCATGTCGGCGCCGGCGGCGCGTTGTCGCTTCAGAAATTCCGTCTCACGTTTGCGAACCAGCGGATGGACGATCGCTTCCAGGCGTTTGAAGCCGTCAGGATCAAGAGCGAGCTGGCGGCCGAGTTCACGCCGGTCGACTGCTCCATCCTTCATCGTGCCAGGGAAGGCGGCATTCACCAGGGGTGCAGCCTCGCCGGCATAGAGATCGTGGACCACGGCATCCGAATCGTTCACCGGGATTCCGGCATCTGCGAAGAGCTTTGCCGCCGTCGATTTTCCCATTCCGATGGAGCCGGTGAGACCGATCTTCAGCATCAGTGTGCTTCCATATCCGCGATGATGAGCGCGCGTAGCGCTGCATCGACGATGGGACGCTGGCCGAACCATTTTTCGAACCCGGGCACGGCTTGGTGCAAGAGCATCCCCAGACCATCGACGGTCGAAAATCCTTGCTCTTCCGCCTGCGTCAGGATCGGCGTCTTCAAGGGCACATAAACGATGTCGGTGACGACGGCATCGGCTGCCAGAGGCGAGAAATCGAGTTGCGGCGCCGCCTCGCCGTCCATGCCGAGCGAGGTGGTATTGATGAAGAGGCCGGCCCCTTTCATGACTTCGGCAAGCGCCCCGGCCGAATGGGCCTGGACACGCGGGCCAAAACGATCCGCGAGTTCACGCGCGCGTTCGACGGTGCGGTTGACGACGTGGATCTCCTTGAAACCGCGATCGCGAACCGCCTGGATGATCGCCCGGCTGGCGCCGCCGGCGCCAAGGACGACAGCCGCGCCATGCCGGTCCCAGCCGGGATGGCGTTCATCAAGATTGTCGATGAAGCCACGACCGTCGGTATTCGTCGCATGCAGAGCGCCATCCTCCAGCCAGAGCGTGTTGGCGGCACCGAGTTCGCGCGACAGCGCGTCCGGTTTGTCGGCGAGGCGGAACGCCAACTCCTTGTGAGGAATAGTGACATTACCTCCGGTAAAGCCGGAACTGCCATCCTTCAACGAGTCAATGAAATCGGCAAAGGCCTCGGGTGCCACTTCATGAGCGCAGTAGCTGCCTGGCAGGCCAAGCGTCTTCAGCCAATATCCGTGGATCAGTGGTGAGCGCGAATGCTTGATGGGAAAGCCGGTGACAAACGCTTTCGGCCCCAATGTTTCACGTGAATCACCCATCGATTGCTCCGAGTTCTCGCAGTTTTTTTAAGAGCGGCAGCATCGGCAGGCCGAGAATAGTGAAATAGTCACCCTCGATGTTTTCGAAAAGCTGGATGCCCTCCCCCTCCAATTGATAGGCGCCGACGCTGGAAAGCGCCCGTTCGCCAACCCGCGCCAGATGTCTGGCGATGAACTCCACCGTCAGCGGCCGCATCGTCAATTCCGCATGCGCAAGATGTTCCCACAAGACAACGCCGCCGCTGACCATCGCGACAGCACTGTTCAATCGGTGGGTTACGCCGGAAAGAGCTTGAAGATGGCTAGCCGCGTCGGCCAAGTCCTTCGGCTTGTGGAAGACGCTGTCGCCGAGCGACATCGTCTGATCCGAACCGATGACCAGGCTAGCCGGAAAACGGCTGCTGACTTCCTCCGCCTTGGCCCTGGCCAGGACGAGGGCCACGGCATCAGGCTTAGCGCCGGCTTTTTCCAGCGGCGCTTCGACGGCCCGTTCATCGATCCTTGCAGCATGCGCCTCGAAGGATAGACCGGCATTTTCCATCAGCATCCGGCGAAAGGGGCTCGACGATGCAAGGATGAGTTTCGGCGTCATGGGTTCCTCGGCGTGCCGGCTTTTCGTCAGCGCTTAGCGCAGCTTCGGCCGCAGGGCAACGATTGCCGCGGCTGTTTCCTCGATTGAGCGGCGGGTGACGTCGATCAGCGGCCAGTTATGACGGGCGCAAAGAGAGCGGGCATATTTCAGCTCCTCCGAAATCGCGGCGCGATCAGTGTAGTGTTCGCGATCGAAGCCCTGCGTCACCCCGAGCACCCGGTTTTCCCGCACCTGGGAAATACGGTCGGTGGTGGCGATCAGGCAGACGATCAGCGGTTTGCTCGCAACGAAGAGGCTCTCCGGCAATGGCACGCCATAGACGATCGGAATGTTCGCCGTCTTGATGCCTCGGTTGGCGAGGTAGATGCTGGTCGGTGTTTTCGACGTACGGCTGATGCCGATGATCACCACATCGGCGTCGTTGTAGTCATCGGGCATCTGACCGTCGTCATGATCCATGGTGAAATTCAGCGCTTCGATGCGCGCGAAGTAGCCGGCATTCATCACATGCTGGGCCCCGACACGACGGCGCGACGGGGCGCCGAGATAGATCTGGAAGGCATTCATCACCGGCTCCAGCACATTCACAGAGGCGACGCCCATCTCGATGCAGCGTTCATCGATCAGGCTTGCAAGCTCCCGGTCGACAATGGTGTAGAGCACGATACCGGGGGCGTCATCGATCGCCTGCAGAACCGGCAGCAGCTGCTTGCGATTGCGGATCAGCGGATAGACATGTTCGATCGGCTGCGCCGATCTGAACTGCGCCGACGCGGCGCGCCCGGCGGAGATCAGAGTCTCTCCCGTTGAGTCAGAAATCAGATGCAGATGAAAGAAGTTCGTTCTGTTCTCCACGCTATTTTCCGCTGCCTGTTGAAAAGACTGGATGAAACAGAGCTACGGCGGCGAGGCAGTCTCCGGCAAGGGAAAACATGCCTCCTTATCCACATTTCGGATTCTGCGGATCGGTTTCGATTGGCCCTGTGGACGATGGGGAAGAGATCTATTTCTTGAAAGCTAGTCCACAGCCTATCCACAGCGATGAGAAAAATTGCCGATCCGGAAGGATTTGGAATCGTTTTCGGATTCGGCTTCTCCCCGAGATTCGGACGAGATCGACAAATCCGTCCGATGTTCTTTTACGGGCGCGCGACAAATGGCATCGGCGGTGGATGGATTTTAATCCTTGATAGTCACCGACTCTAAGAAATAGAAACCTTTTAAAATATCTTTGTTTTTTTATAGGGAAGAAGCGCTTGAGCGATACGCGCCGAAAGATCATGAGGGTTTTGAGTGGCGAGAGCCTCTCCCCTCCTCCTCTCTGGCTGATGAGACAGGCAGGACGTTATCTCCCGGAATATCGGGAGACACGGGCAAAGGCAGGGAGTTTTCTCGATCTCTGCTACACGCCTGACCACGCCGTCGAAGTGACATTGCAGCCGATCCGCCGCTATGGCTTCGATGCTGCGATTCTGTTTTCCGATATCCTGGTCATTCCAGACGCAATGAAGCGGAATGTCCGGTTCACCGAGGGCTATGGCCCGGAGATGGATCCGATCGATGAAGCCGGTATCGGCAGTTTGAACGGCGAAGAGGTTGTCGATTATCTCCGGCCGGTTCTGGAGACGGTGCGGCGGCTGCGCGAGGAGTTGCCAGTCGAGACGACGCTGCTCGGCTTCTGCGGCGCGCCATGGACGGTTGCGACCTACATGATCGCCGGTCACGGCACGCCGGATCAGGCCCCTGCCCGCCTTTTCGCCTACAAGCATCCCCGGGCTTTCGAGCATCTGCTGATGCTGCTTGCCGACGTATCGACCGATTATCTCGTGGCCCAGATCGATGCCGGCGCCGACGCCGTGCAGATCTTCGATTCCTGGGCAGGTGTTCTCGGCGAGAAGGAGTTCGAGGCGTTTGCGATCAGGCCGGTTGCGCGGATGATTGCTTCCGTCAAATCGCGACGGCCGCATGCTCGCATCATCGCTTTTGCCAAGGGTGCCGGCTATCAGCTCAAGACCTATCGCCAGAAGACGGGTGCTGATGCAATCGGCCTCGACTGGTCGGTCCCGCTGGCCTTTGCAGCCGAACTTCAGAAAGATGGACCGGTTCAGGGCAACCTCGATCCGATGCGGGTCGTTGCCGGCGGCCGGGCGCTGGAGGAAGGCATCGACGATATTCTGCAGCATCTCGGCAATGGTCCGCTGATCTTCAATCTCGGACACGGCATTACACCGCAGGCCGATCCAGAGCATGTGCGTCTGCTGGTGGATCGCGTGCGAGGCGGAGCGTGACGATGGAAAAACAGACCGATCGGAGATCTGGCGCTTACGCCCGGCGCCGGGCTCATTTTGCGCTGGCCTTCTTTGCGCTGATGGCGGTCGGACTTTTTGCCTGGAACCCCGATAATCTCTATCTCTGGATCAAGGCGCTGCACATCATCGCGGTCATTTCCTGGATGGCCGGGCTGTTTTATATGCCGAGGCTGTTCATCTATCACACCGATGCGGAGCCCGGCTCGGTGCAGTCGGATACCTTCAAGGTGATGGAGCGCCGGCTGCTTCGGATCATCATGACGCCGGCGATGATGTTGACGTGGATTTTTGGTCTCTATCTCGCCTGGTCGGTTTATGGATTCCAAGGCGGCTGGCTGCATGCCAAGATCGGTCTCGTCGTGTTGCTGACCGGTGTTCACATGTTCTTCAGCCGCGCTGTCAGGGCCTTCGAGCGGGATGAAAACCGCCGCTCGGCGCGCTATTGGCGGTTCATGAACGAAGCTCCGACAGTGCTGATGATCCTGATCGTCATCCTCGTCGTGGTGAAGCCGTTCTGAGGAAAATCGTCCTCAGGTTAAATTTGCTTCATTTTAAGCAGCCCTCTTGCGGCAGCGATTGCGAGTCGCTATTTTCCGCGCATCTCATCTACGTGGCATGTGTGTAGAGTTCAGTCGTCTGCGAGCCCTTTCGCGGTACCGAATACGACCCAACATCGCCTTTCCCCTTTGAAATTGAAAAGAGTATTGGTCACTTCATGGCTGAAATGAAGCTTCAGGAACTTAAGAGTAAATCCCCGACGGATCTGCTGGCATTTGCCGAATCGCTCGAGGTCGAGAATGCAAGCACGATGCGCAAGCAGGAGCTGATGTTTGCGATCCTCAAGATGCTTGCCAGCCAGGATGTCGAAATCATCGGTGAAGGCGTCGTCGAAGTGCTGCAGGACGGTTTCGGCTTCCTGCGTTCGGCCAATGCAAATTACCTGCCGGGCCCGGACGATATTTATATCTCCCCATCGCAGATCCGCCGTTTCTCGTTGAAAACCGGCGATACGGTCGAGGGCCCTATCCGGGGGCCGAAGGAAGGCGAGCGCTATTTCGCGCTGCTCAAGGTCAACACCATCAATTTTGACGATCCGGAAAAGATCCGTCACAAGGTTCATTTCGACAATCTGACGCCGCTCTATCCGAACGAGCGCTTCAAGATGGAACTGGATATTCCCACCACCAAGGATCTGTCGCCGCGTGTGATCGATCTGGTGGCGCCGCTCGGCAAGGGCCAGCGTGGATTGATCGTCGCACCACCGCGTACCGGTAAAACCGTGTTGCTGCAGAACATCGCGCATTCGATCACCGCCAATCATCCGGAGTGCTATCTGATCGTCCTGCTGATCGATGAACGCCCCGAAGAAGTGACCGACATGCAGCGCTCGGTTCGCGGCGAGGTTATCTCCTCGACCTTCGACGAACCGGCCGTGCGTCACGTGCAGGTCGCCGAGATGGTCATCGAGAAGGCCAAGCGCCTTGTCGAACACGGCCGCGACGTTGTCATTCTGCTCGATTCGATCACGCGCCTGGGCCGTGCCTATAACACGGTCGTTCCCTCGTCAGGCAAGGTCCTGACCGGCGGTGTGGACGCCAACGCTCTGCAGCGGCCGAAGCGCTTCTTCGGCGCTGCGCGTAACATCGAGGAAGGCGGCTCTCTGACGATCATCGCGACGGCGCTGATCGATACCGGCAGCCGCATGGACGAAGTCATCTTCGAAGAATTCAAGGGTACCGGCAACTCGGAAATCGTCCTCGACCGCAAGGTCGCCGACAAGCGTATCTTCCCGGCGATGGATATCCTGAAGTCGGGCACACGCAAGGAAGATCTTCTCGTTCCACGCCAGGATTTGCAGAAGATCTTCGTGCTCCGCCGCATCCTGGCTCCGATGGGCACGACCGATGCGATCGAATTCCTTATCGACAAGCTCAAGCAGACGAAGAACAATTCCGACTTCTTCGATTCGATGAATACCTGATCCTTAGCCGGATTCAACTTCCAGAAGCTGGAGGCATCGTCACGGTGTCGCCAGCTTTTCTATTTGAGAGGAATCGATTTCGATTCCAACCGATGAACCAGGCGATATGGCCATGTTGAATGATACCATATATGCGCTATCGAGCGGTGCCCTGCCTTCGGGTGTTTCAGTCGTTCGAATCAGCGGCCCGCTGACCAGAGACCTATTGGTGAAGCTGGTCGGATCCGTTCCGGCAGCCCGGCATGCGTCTTACCGAACGATTCGGACTCGTAACAATCAACCGATCGACTCCGGCCTGGTGCTGTTTTTCCCGGCTCCGAATTCGTTTACCGGCGAGGATGTTGCCGAGCTGCAGATCCATGGCAGCAGAGCCGTGCTGGCGGCGCTGTTCCACGCGCTTGGCGATATTCCGGGTGTTCGCATGGCGGTCGAGGGTGAGTTCTCCCGTCGGGCTTTCGAGAACGGTAAACTTGATCTGGTCGAAGTTGAGGGGCTGGCCGATCTCATTGGCGCCGAGACCGAAATGCAGCGGCGCCTTGCAGTCGAACATAGCGCAGGCGGGCTGTCCGCAATTTACGATTCGTGGGCGGAACGATTGACTCGTGCCCGAGCGCTGATCGAGGCGGAGCTTGATTTCCCTGACGAGGATGACGTTCCAGGGTCCGTATCGGATATGGTTTGGGCCGATATGGCGAAGCTTCGCAGCGGTATCGAGGATCACCTAGCGGCAGCTTCTGCCGGCGAGATTATCCGAGACGGCTTCAAGGTGGTCATCGCCGGCGCTCCGAATGCTGGAAAATCGAGCCTGTTGAACGCCTTAGCGCGTCGAGACGTTGCCATCGTCACGGAGATCGCCGGAACCACCCGCGACGTCCTGCAGGTTGATCTCGACATCGATGGTTATCTGATCAGGCTCTATGACACTGCGGGTCTTCGCGAGGCGGATGACAGGGTCGAAATGGAAGGTGTGCGGCGCGCGCGCGTAGCGCTGCGTGATGCCGATCTTGTCCTGTTGCTGGTCGACATGACGAAACCTCTGATTCCCGACGACTTGGAGCAGTCCTCTTCGCATGTTACTGTTGGGACAAAGAAGGATCTGACCGAAATCGCTTCGGGCCGGTATGATCTGCAGATTTCGACCGCGACGGGTGACGGTCTACCGGAACTAAGGCGGTTGATCGGCGACATTGTCGAGACACGTTTTGCCGGTCTTTCTATGGCAATTCCAAGCCGGCAGCGACATAAGGATTCGCTAGCGAAATGTTTAGCGGCGCTTGATGCGGCCATATCGCAGACGGATGTGGATCTTGAACTGCGGACCGAGCAGCTGCGAATTGCAGCGGAGTATTTGGGCAGAATTACCGGACGAGTGGATGTCGAACAATTGCTCGCGGTAATCTTCTCCGAATTTTGTATTGGCAAATGATTCACGTGAAACCTTTAGGGCTAAGGCCCTCTGCACGGTTTCACGTGAAACGTCTGCGGATGTGGAGTCTTGAATGACCGATAATGTGTTCGATGTGATTGTGATCGGTGGCGGCCATGCGGGGTCGGAGGCTGCCAGCGCAGCTGCGCGCCTCGGGGCAAAAACCGCTCTGATTACGCATAGACGGAACACGATCGGGGTGATGTCCTGTAATCCGGCGATTGGCGGGCTGGGCAAGGGCCATCTTGTTCGGGAGATCGATGCGATGGATGGCCTGATGGGTCGCGTCGCCGATGTTGCCGGCATTCAATTCAGGATGCTCAACAAGAAGAAAGGTGCAGCTGTCCGAGGACCGCGGACGCAGGCGGATCGAAAGCTTTATCGCCTGGCAATGCTGGCGGCGATCGAAGCGACGCCGGACCTGGATATCATCGAAGGCGATGCCTTTGACCTAGACGTTGTCGATGGTTGCGTCGCTGGCGTGATTATGAAGGACGGTCGGACCCTGAAAGCGCCAGCGGTGGTTTTGACCACGGGAACCTTTCTGCGCGGTCTTATTCATATTGGGTCGGAAAAGACACCGGCCGGGCGTGTCGGCGAGGCGCCGTCGGTCGGACTGTCTGCGACCCTCGCCCGGCTGGGACTGCGGCTGGGACGTCTGAAGACCGGCACACCCGCCCGACTGGACGGAAAGACGATCGACTGGCAATCCATCGGTCGACAGGGAGCTGACGAGGAGCTTGTCCCCTTTTCCTTTATGACAGATACGATTACTACGCCACAGATCGAATGCGGGGTCACCAGGACGACCGAAGCAACCCACCGCATCATTGTCGATAACATCATGCGCTCGGCAATGTATTCCGGGCAGATCGAAGGCGTCGGGCCTCGTTATTGCCCGTCGATCGAAGACAAGCTGGTTAAATTCGGAGAGCGGGATGGACATCAGGTCTTTCTCGAACCCGAGGGACTGGACGATGACACGGTTTATCCGAACGGGATTTCTACCTCCTTGCCGGCGGAGGTACAGGCCGACTTCATCAAAACGATTCCCGGCCTTGAAACGGCAAGAATACTGCAACCGGGCTATGCGATCGAATATGATCATGTCGATCCCAGAGAGCTCACTCCGTCGCTGGAGGTTAAACGGCTGAGAGGCCTGTTTCTTGCCGGCCAGATCAATGGCACCACCGGATATGAAGAGGCCGCCGCGCAGGGGTTGGCAGCCGGGCTGAATGCCGCATTGCGAAGCAGCGATTCGGATCCGTTCCATTTCAGCCGAACGAGTTCCTATATCGGTGTCATGATCGACGATCTCACGTCGCGAGGCGTTACGGAGCCGTATCGAATGTTTACCTCGCGCGCGGAGTATCGGCTGACTTTGCGGGCTGACAACGCTGATATGCGCTTGACGCCGCTGGCCATGCGGCTTGGCTGCGTCAGTGACGCGCGAGTGCAGCGATTCACAACCTATCAATTAGAGATCGAAACCGGTCGAGCGCTGTTGCAGTCGCTGGCGGTTACCCCGAATGAGGCGCGTCGCGCGGGCTTGAATATCAATCTCGATGGGCAGCGCCGAACCGCGTATGATTTGTTGTCCTACCCGAATTATGATTTCACCGTGCTCCGTCATGTTTGGCCGGAGCAGCTCGGTATGATTGGACCGAAAGTTGCGGAAGCGTTGGAAATAGAGGCGGGCTATTCGGTTTATCTCGATCGACAAGCCGCGGCGATTGCCGATCAGCAACGCGACGAGGAACGGCAGATACCGCTTGATTTCAGCTATGACGCGCTGTCCGGTCTCTCGAACGAGCTGAAGGCAAAGCTGAGCGCTGCTCGCCCTTTCAATATTGCCCAGGCTGCAATCGTTGAAGGGATGACACCTGCGGCAATCGCGCTGCTGCTCGTACATTTGCGTCGACTATCCTCTGCCGAGCGCCATAGCGCTTGATTACAAGATTTGAGAGTCTTTCAGAATGGAATTAAACGGTTTGCGTGTTTCACGTGAAACACAGGAACGGTTGCAACACTTTGCAGCGCTGTTTCAGAAGTGGGCAAAAGCAATCAACCTGGTGGCGCCGTCGACACTCGATGATCTATGGCACCGGCACATCGCTGATAGCAGCCAGATCTTTCAGATTCATCCTCAACCGACTACCTGGGTTGACCTCGGCAGTGGGGGCGGCTTTCCTGGCGTCATTACGGCCATTTTTCTGGCCGAGCTGAAAGGTGGATGGGTCCATCTGGTCGAAAGCAACCACAAAAAGGCAGCGTTTCTGCGGACAGCGCTGCGGGAGACAAATGCGCGCGGCAGCGTCCATAGCATTCGAATCGAAGATGCTTATACTGAGGTTGGCGAATGTGGTGCGATTTCAGCGCGTGCCCTTGCGGATCTTGAGGGGCTCATCGGTTATTCATCCCCCTGGATGCTTGGCAAGGAAAATTGTCGCGGCTTCTTTCATAAAGGCCGGGATTACCTCAGGGAAATTGACAAAGCACGTGGTCGGTGGGAATTCGATCTGTTAGAACATAAGAGCGCCGTCGAGCAGGAATCTGTTATTCTGGAAATATCAAATCTCCGGCGCTTGGTTTAACAGATCGGATATTGCGGCAATGGCTGGCGAACGACATCGGATTATCACCATCGCAAATCAGAAGGGTGGCGTCGGCAAGACGACCACAGCAATCAATCTGGCAACGGCGCTTGCTGCTATAGGCGAGCGCGTCTTGATCGTCGATCTCGACCCGCAGGGCAATGCCAGTACTGGCCTCGGTATCGATCGTCGTGATCGCAAGCTGTCCTCCTACGACCTTATGGTCGGTGATCGGGGGATCCCCGAAGTGACTCTCGAAACAGCGGTTCCTAATCTGTTTATCGTCCCCTCGACGATGGATCTGCTCGGCATCGAGATGGAAATCTCGCAGCAGAGCGATCGGGTGTTTAAATTGCGGAAGGCGCTGTCTTCGCCCGAAGCCATGGCGTTTTCTTACATTCTTCTGGATTGCCCGCCGTCGTTCAATCTGCTGACGATGAATGCCATGGCGGCAGCGCATTCGGTCCTGGTGCCGCTGCAATGTGAATTCTTTGCCCTGGAAGGGCTGAGCCAGCTGCTTGAGACCGTCAGCCAGGTTCGCCGGACAGTTAACCCGCGTCTGGATATTCAGGGTATCGTCTTGACGATGTTCGATGCGCGCAACAATCTTGCCCAGCAGGTTGTCAATGACGTGCGTACGCATCTCGGGGACAAGGTTTACCACACGTTAATTCCGCGCAACGTCCGGGTTTCCGAAGCTCCGTCCTACGGTAAGCCGGCTATTCTCTATGACTTGAAGTGCGCGGGCAGTCAGGCCTATCTCCAACTGGCCTCCGAGGTCATTCAGCGAGAACGCCAAAGACTGGCCGCGTGATATCATTTTAGGGGTGTAGGTGAGTGTAGATCATGAATGACGATGTATCAAAGCGGCGATTGGGCCGCGGCCTTGCGGCGCTGATTGGTGAAATGGATCAGCCTGTCCCGGTGGAAGCCGAGCGGACTATCAGCGCCGACAGAATGATCCCGATCGAGTTCGTCAGCCGTAATCCCCGCAATCCCCGTCGGTTCTTCGATGACTCGGAGTTGCACGATCTCGCAAGCTCCATTCGTCAACATGGTATCGTTCAGCCGATTGTTGTGCGGACGATGTCGCGGGATCGATATGAAATCATCGCCGGCGAGCGACGCTGGCGCGCCGCTCAGCTTGCCGGGCTGATCGAGATTCCTGTCATTGTCCGTGATGTGGATGACAAGACGGCGCTGGAAATCGCGATTGTCGAAAACGTGCAGCGCGCGGATCTCAATGCCCTGGAAGAGGCGTTGGGTTATGAACAGCTTATCTCGGAATACGGCTACACCCAGAACGACCTTGGCGAAATCATCGGCAAAAGCCGCAGCCACGTTGCCAACTCGTTGCGCCTGTTGAAATTGCCTGATCCGGTTCGCGATCTGCTTGCCGCCGGCAGCTTATCGGCCGGGCACGCGCGAGCATTGGTTTCGACATCCGACCCGGCAGGTCTTGCCCGTACGATCGTTGCCAAGGGCATGTCGGTGCGTGATGCGGAAAAGCTGGCGCAAAACAATATCAAGGCCCAATCGGAGCCGCAGCAGGCGACATTGCGGCGAGATCAGAAAGATTCCGATACGCTGGCGCTGGAACGGACACTTTCCGATGCACTCGGCCTTGATGTTGCGATCAATCACAAGGCAAGCGGCGGCCAGATCAAAATTTCCTATAAGTCGCTAGAGCAGCTCGAGGAAATCTGCCGTTTGCTCGAGAGGCGCTAGAGCGCTGTAGGACGCTCTAACTCCTTGAATCAACGCGTCGTGCTTTCAGAAAACGGTTGTGATTTTCAGTCAATGTGCCCTGGTTAGGCGGATTTCCGACCGGATTGAAGGGTGGTGGACAGCAGCGTTTGCATCGCAACGCTGTCTTCCAGCACCTGCCGCCGTCTGCTTTGCAGAATAGCGGCCTGTAGCCGATTGGATTCACGGGCGATGCTTTCCGCGGTCCATTGGCGCAGCGCTTGTTCGATGATCGGTTTGCGGCGGAAATGCAGATGCCGCCCCATCGTCTGCATGATCTGTGGCGGCTGTAGCCGCTTTTCATCCATTTCGGCACGCATAGAATCCAGAAGCTGGAATTGCTTCAGGCATGCCTGCAGTACGAGAAAGATTGCAGTTTTCGAGCTGCTGATTTTTTGCATGGCGTGCAGAAAGGCGTTGAGATCACCGCCGAGAATGGCGTCGACGGCGTCGTCAACCGAGATGGCGCTGGCGTCGCCGATTATTTCGGTAACGTGATGTTCTTCGACCGTATCGAAGCCGCGGCAGTAAAGAGCAAGCTTGCGCACCTCGTTTCGGGAAGCGATCCTGTCGCCGCCGATCAACGCGATCAGCGCCTGGCGCGCGGCCGGCGTAATGCCGAGCTTTTCTGCACCGAGCTCCGTATCGATCAAAGCATTCAAGGCCCGGCTGTCATCGGCATAGGAGGGGATCGTCATGACAGATCGTGCGGCTTCCGCGGTCTTGCGCAGCAGGGAACCCTTCTTGAGGTCACCGGCCTCGACGATCAGATAAGCGGCTTCGAGTGGTTTTTCGGCCAACAGCGCCAAAGAATCGACGAGATATTTCTCGTTGGCAGCACCGCGGATCCAGATCAGTTTCTCACCGCCGAACAGGCCGATCGACTGGACCTCGTCGACCAACCGACCGGGGTCTTTCTGCAGGTCGCCGATATCGAGCTTCGTCAGCGAGAAGGGATCATCGAGAGCAACACCGCTCTTGCCGGCGAGCTGGCTTGCCCGTTCGGA
Source organism: Rhizobium sp. BT-226 (assembly GCF_025847085.2). Classification (NCBI taxonomy): domain Bacteria; kingdom Pseudomonadati; phylum Pseudomonadota; class Alphaproteobacteria; order Hyphomicrobiales; family Rhizobiaceae; genus Rhizobium; species Rhizobium sp. BT-226. Next base: position 72,404 of record NZ_JAOYTI010000004.1, read on the forward strand.
AACAAGACCACGATCCGGTCCGTAGATGACGTAAATCCGATAGTTCCGTGCCGATTTCTGCAGGAATGTCTCGAATTCGTGGGATTTTATCTCTGCCACGTCTCCGCCCTCAGCGGCTGAGGGCAGCGGCGATATCGGCTCCCACGAATTCCGCCACCTGATCCGCCGCGCGGTTCTCCGCGTCACGGATCGCCCGCTGCTTGGCGAATTCCTGTTCGGAAAAATCCACCAGCGCCGTGGTAGCGCGGCTGCCGGCCTTGATGATGTGATCGTCGGTCGCCGAACGCAGCGTGTAGGTGACGCTGACGGTCACACGGCCGGCGCGCGACGTATCCGAGGAATCCGTCAGGAGCGTATCGGCAACAGACGAGGTCGCGCGAAGCTCAACCTGATATTGCGGGTTTACCGCTTCACCGGCACCGCGCGACGCAAGGAAGATCAGGCGATTGCGCACCTGCTGCTCGACGCGGCTGCTTGCTGGGGAAAAGCCGACCGAGGAAAGCTTTTCGACGACGCCGGAATTCTCGGAGTAAAGCGGTCGGACCTGGCAGGCGGAGAGAAAAGCCGCCGAGGCAAAGATCATGGCGATGCCGGCATCGCGGGCCAGCTTGCAAGCGATATCAAACGACAATGTTTACAATCCTTTGGGGAACCACGATGATCTTCTTCGGTGCCTGTCCGTTCAGCGCATTCTTCACCGCATCCAGAGCCAGCACGGCGTCGGTGACGGCATTCTGATCTGCATCGCGAGAAATTGTCAATTCAGCGCGTTTCTTGCCGTTGATCTGTACCGGCAGGACGACATCGTTTTCGATGACGAGTGTTTCGTCGTAGCGCGGCCAGTCTGTCCGGGCAAGCAGGCCTTCATTGCCGAGCGCGGCCCAGCACTCCTCAGCCAGATGCGGCGTCATCGGAGAGACGAGCTGAATCAGGATCTCGGCGGCATCGCGCACCGCCGCGCGATAGGTGGCATCACCCTCGCCTGCCGCAACTCTCGTCATCGGTGCGGCCAGCGCATTGACGAGTTCGTAAATTCGGGCAACGGCCTTGTTGAACCAGAGCTTGTCATAGTCGTTCTCGACAGCCTTCAGCGTCTTGTGGGCGGCCTGCGAGATCGACAAGGCTTCCCCATCGGTTGCCGGCGCAGGTGCAACGGCGGAGAGCGCGTCCGCTGCTTCGGAAATCAGGCGCCACAGACGCTGGGTGAAACGATGGGCGCCCTCGACGCCTGCCTCGGACCAGATGACATCACGCTCTGGCGGGGAGTCGGACAGAACAAAGAAACGAGCGGTATCGGCGCCGTAAGAGGCGATAATATCGTCGGGATCGACGACGTTCTTCTTCGATTTCGACATTTTCTCGATCGAGCCGATCGCGACTTCTTCGCCCGACGTCAGCAGGAAAGCCCGGCGTTTTCCATCGAGTTCGTCGATACGGATATCGGCGGGAGCCACCCATTCGCGGCTGGCGCCGGCGCCGCGGCTATAGGTTTCGTGGACCACCATGCCCTGGGTGAAGAGACCCTTGAAGGGTTCGGTGGCGGCGACGTGACCGGTCTCGCGCATGGCGCGGGTGAAGAAGCGGGAATAGAGCAAGTGCAGGATCGCGTGCTCGATGCCGCCGATATACTGGTCGACCGGCAGCCAGCGGTTTGCCGCCGCGGGATCGGTCGGCTTTCCTTCCCAGGGTGCGGTGAAGCGGGTGAAGTACCAGCTCGAATCGACGAAGGTGTCCATCGTATCCGTCTCGCGGCGGGCATCCTTGCCGCAGGTCGGGCAGGAGACGTGACGCCAGGTTGGATGACGGTCGAGCGGATTGCCCGGCTGGTCGAAGGTGACGTCGTCGGGCAGCTTGACCGGCAGGTCTTTCTTCGGCACCGGCACGACGCCGCAATCATCGCAATGGATGACCGGGATCGGGCAGCCCCAATAACGCTGGCGGGAAATGCCCCAGTCGCGCAGGCGGAAATTGACCTTGCGTTCGCCCTGCGGCGCATTGCCGAGCGAAGCGGCCGACAGCCGGTCGGCGACGATATTGAAGGCTTCTTCGATCGTCTTGCCGTCGAGGAAGCGTGAATTGATCATCACGCCATCGCCGTCATAGGCGGTGTCACCGACGGAGAAGCTTGCGGCATCGCCATCCCTCGGCATGACGACGGCCACCACCGGCAGGCCATATTTGCGTGCAAAATCAAGGTCGCGCTGGTCGCCCGAGGGGCAGCCGAAGATCGCGCCGGTGCCATAATCCATCAAAACGAAATTGGCGATATAGACCGGCAGCTCCCAGGAGGGATCGAGCGGGTGCCGGACGCGGATACCGGTATCCATACCCTTCTTTTCGGCGGTCTCGAGTGCTGTGAGCGAGGTGCCGGCGCGGCGGCACTCCTCGCAGAAGGCTTCGATATCCGGGTTCTTTGCGGCGGCATCCCTCGCCAGCGGATGATCGGCGGCGATTGCCAGGAAGGAAGCGCCGAAGAGCGTGTCCGGCCGGGTCGTATAGACCGTGACTTCGCTTTCGCCGGCAGGTGCCGTTTCCGGCACGATCTCCCAGCGGATCGTCAGGCCCTCCGAACGGCCGATCCAGTTCTTCTGCATCAGGCGCACTTTTTCCGGCCACTGGTCGAGCGTATCCAGCGCGTCGAGCAGATCCTGGCTGAAGTCGGTAATCTTGAAAAACCATTGCGTCAGTTCACGCTGTTCGACCAGCGCGCCGGAACGCCAGCCGCGTCCATCGATCACCTGTTCGTTGGCGAGCACGGTGTTGTCGACAGGATCCCAGTTGACCTTGGACTGCTTGCGATAGACCAGGCCCTTCTCGAGGAAATCCAGGAAAAGATGCTGCTGGTGCTGATAATATTCGACGTCGCAGGTGGCGAATTCGCGGCTCCAGTCTAGCGAAAGACCCATGGCCTTCAATTGCGCCTTCATCGAGCCGATATTCTGGTGCGTCCAGGAGGCAGGATGCACGCCGCGCTCCATGGCGGCATTCTCCGCCGGCATGCCGAAGGCATCCCAGCCCATCGGATGCAGCACGTTGTAACCGCGGGCGCGCTTGTAGCGGGCGACGACATCGCCCATGGCGTAATTGCGGACATGACCCATGTGGATGCGCCCCGAGGGATAGGGGAACATTTCGAGGACGTAATATTTTTCGCGCGGATCGGCATTGTCGGTTTCGAAGACCTTGTCTTCATTCCATTTTTGCTGCCAGCGGGGCTCGGCATCGCGCGGATTATAACGTTCGGTGGCCATGGTATTCGTATTTCCGGAAAATCAGGGGAAGTTGGTTGAGACCTTCACCATGAAACCACCGTAGCGTCAAGTTTTGCAGGCGCTGCGAGCGTCCGATCTTGATCATGACCAGGCGATTTCGCTAAGGCGGGTCTTGGCAAGCACAGGCTGGCTGGTTAGTTCATTGCCGATCCTTTCATGCTGGTATGTCGAGGCAGAACGATGGAACTTCAAGAGCGCTTGAACGATGTGCGGTCGCGGATTGCGGCCGGGGAACGCGAGGCAGGTCGTTCGGCGGGTTCCGTTCAGCTCGTCGCGGTGTCGAAGACCTTCGAGGCGGACGCGATCCGCCCGGCCATCGAAGCCGGGCAGCGTGTCTTCGGCGAGAACCGGGTGCAGGAAAGCCAGGGCAAGTGGCCGGCGCTGAAAGCAGAGCATCAGAATATCGAGCTGCATCTGATCGGACCGCTGCAATCGAACAAGGCGGCGGATGCTGTGGCGCTTTTCGACGTCATTGAGACGGTAGATCGGGAAAAGATCGCCCGCGCGCTTGCCGAGGAGATGAAGCGGCAAGGCAAGGCGCTGCGGCTCTATGTCCAGGTCAATACCGGGCTCGAACCGCAGAAGGCCGGCATCGCTCCTGACGACACGCCGGCCTTCGTCGCCTTCTGCCGCGACGAACTCGGCCTTTCGATCGAAGGTTTGATGTGCATTCCGCCAGCCGAGGAAAATCCCGGGCCGCATTTCGCCCTCTTGGCGAAGCTCGCGCTCAAATGCGGCGTCGAAAAACTTTCCATGGGCATGTCGGGCGACTACGGGACGGCGATCGCCTTCGGCGCCACCAGCGTGCGTGTGGGATCAGCGATTTTCGGCACGCGCTGAAACGCTGCTTTGGTCGGGCTTCCTGTTCCCCTTAATGCCGCCTAGATTAGGTTTGCATGTCCTGGGGAGGAGCAGATGCAGAACGGCTATCATCAGGCCTATGCGGCCTGGAAGCGCGATCCCGAAGCCTTCTGGCGCGAAGCGGCCAGTGACATCGACTGGTTCAAGCCGGCGGAGCGGGTGTTCTCGCCGAATGACGGCGTCTATGGCCGTTGGTTCTCAGATGCCGAAACCAATACATGCCACAATTGCCTGGACCGGCATGTGGCTGCCGGCCGCGGCGGCGAGACAGCGGTCATCTTCGACAGCGCAATGAACGGCGAGAAGCGCCGTTTCACCTATGATGAGGTGCTTCGCGAGGTGATGGCCGTCGCATCAGCCTTGGTCGAGCGCGGCGTCGGCAAAGGCGATCGCGTCATCCTTTATATGCCGATGGTGCCGCAGGCGGTCTTTTCGATGCTCGCCTGCGCCCGCATCGGTGCGGTTCACTCCGTCGTTTTCGGCGGGTTTGCCGCCAGCGAACTTGCGGCGCGCATCGACGATTGCGGTGCGAAGCTGGTGATCACCGCGAGCTGCGGGCTCGAGCCTGGTCGCATCGTCGCCTACAAGCCACTGGTCGATCAGGCGATCGAGATTGCGCGTTCGAAGCCGGAGCGCTGTCTGGTGCTGCAGCGGCCGGAGCTTCGGGCAGATCTCGTCAGCGGTCGAGATCAGGATTTCGAGGTGGCGGTGGCGCAGCATCGTGGCGCTGAGATCGCCTGTGTCTCCGTCAAGGCGACCGATCCGCTCTACATCCTCTATACCTCGGGCACGACGGGCCAACCCAAGGGCGTCGTGCGCGACAATGGCGGCCATATGGTCGCGCTCAACTGGTCGATGCAGAATATCTACGGCTTGAAACCGGGCGAGGTCTTCTGGACGGCTTCGGATATCGGCTGGGTTGTCGGGCATTCCTATATCGTCTATGCCCCGCTGCTCGCCGGCGTAACCACTTTGATCTTCGAGGGAAAACCGGTCGGCACTCCGGATGCAGGCGCATTCTGGCGCATCGTTTCAGAATATCAGGTGCGGGTGCTCTTCACGGCGCCGACGGCATTCCGCGCCATCCGGCGGGAGGACGGTGACGGTGAACTGATGCACCAATATCCCATGCCGGATTTGCGCGCATTGTTTCTTGCCGGCGAAAGGGCGGATCCGGAGACGTTGAAATGGGCCGAGCGCATGCTCGGCATACCCGTCATCGATCATTGGTGGCAGACGGAAACCGGCTGGCCGATCGCCGCAAATCCCCTGGGCCTCGGCGCTCTTCCGGTCAAGCACGGTTCGCCGGCTCTGCCGATGCCCGGCTATGATATTGCGGTGCTCGACGATGCCGGTCATCCGATAGAGCCGGGAACGCTCGGCAATATCGTCGTGAAGCTGCCCCTGCCGCCCGGCTGCCTGCCGACCCTTTGGAACGCGGACGACCGTTTTCGCTCCGCCTATCTCGATGAGTTTCCCGGCTATTACAAGACGGCCGATGCCGGCTATGTCGATGAGGACGGCTATCTCTTCATCATGTCGCGCACCGACGACATCATCAATTGCGCCGGGCATCGGCTCTCGACAGGGGCGATGGAGGAGGTCTGTGCGCGTCATCCAGATGTCGCCGAATGCGCGGTCATCGGTGTGATCGATGTGCTGAAGGGTCAGGCGCCCTGCGGTTTCCTGGTGCTGAAGCGAAATGTTTTCCGTGATGCGACGGCAATCGAATCAGAGGTCGTATCGATGATTCGTGATTCGATCGGGCCTGTTGCCGCCTTCAAGACGGCCATCACCGTTAACCGGTTGCCGAAGACACGCTCCGGCAAAATCCTGCGTGGAACAATGCAGAAAATCGCCGACGGCATACCCTGGAAAATGCCTGCAACCATCGATGATCCAACGATTTTAGAGGAAATTGCCGAGGCGCTGCGCGGGCGCGGTTTAGGCTCCCTGCCGATGTGAATTAAACTTTCGGTAAGCCTAATTGAGGAATTGTTAACCATGTTGATGCAAGCATTTGTTAACGGCAATGGCTTGCATAGCAGGCTTTGCATGACGCGGTCGCCGTTACCGGCTTAGTCCGGATGCCCCTATCTCAACGATTGTGGAACGGATCATGACAAGCATCCTCACCAACAACGCTGCCATGGCAGCGCTGCAGACTTTGCGCGGCGTAAACGATAGCCTCAAGGACACCCAGGGTCGCGTTTCATCGGGTTATCGTGTCGAGAAGGCGGCTGACAATGCCGCTTACTGGTCGATTGCCACGACTATGCGTTCTGACAACAAGGCGCTTTCGGCCGTCTCCGACGCGCTCGGGCTTGGCGCGGCCAAGGTCGATACCGCTTATTCGGCCATGGATAGCGCGCTCGATGTCGTCAGCGAAATCAAGGCCAAGATCGTCGCCGCCACCGAAAAGGGCGTCGACAAGACGAAGATCCAGCAGGAACTCGACCAGTTTCAGGAGCAGCTGCTCAGCATCGCCCAGTCGGCGTCCTTCTCCGGCGAAAACTGGGTTGCCGGTGCCTCCGGCACGAAGAGCGTCGTTTCGTCCTTCGTGCGCGACGGCAGCAATGCCGTTTCGGTCAAGATGACGGACTACGTGCTCAATGCGGGCACGCTTGGAAACGTGCTTTTCGGCATGACCAGTACCGGTGCGATCGAGACGACCAGCGGTATCATCGGTACGGCCTTCAACGGAACCTATGGCGGTGCCGTCATCGTCATGCCTTCGATATATGCTCTCGACATCACCAATTTCACCCAGGGTCAGCTCGACGCAGCCCTGACCGGTATCGAACTGGTTCTCGGCGCAATGACCGCCGCCGGCTCGGCGCTCGGCTCGATCTCGACGCGTATCCAGCTGCAGGAAACGTTCGTCAGCGGCTTGCACGATTCGATCGACTCCGGCGTCGGCCGCCTGGTCGATGCCGATATGGAAGAGGAATCGAGCAAGCTCTCGGCGTTGCAGACGCAGCAGCAGCTCGCCATCCAGTCGCTCTCGATCGCCAATACCTCGGCGCAGAACATCCTCACCCTGTTCCGCAGCTAATCCGAAACAGGCCATCCGCAATAAAAAACCCCGCCGGTCAGCTCATACCGGCGGGGTTTTCATGAGATGACCGGTATCTCAGTACTGATCGTCGTCCTCGTCCTTCGGCGCCGAGCGCAGCGAGCTCAGCTTGCGGAAGACGGCGTCGGCGTCGATTTCCTTTTCCTTTTCCTCCTCGCGCTCGTAGCTCGGGGTCAGGCGCTCTGTGTCCTGGGCCGATTGCAGCGTTGCGCCGAGCTCGGCAGCGGTCGGCAGCGGACGGCCCTTGGAGGCCTTTTCCACTTCCATGTCGAGATCGATCTGGCTGCAGAGGCCGAGCGTGACCGGATCCATCGGCGCCAGGTTGGCGGAGTTCCAGTGGGTGCGCTCGCGGATCTGCTCGATCGTCGATTTCGTCGTGCCGACGAGGCGGGAAATCTGCGCGTCCTTCAGCTCCGGATGGTTGCGAACCAGCCAGAGAATGGCGTTCGGGCGGTCCTGACGCTTGGAAACCGGCGTATAGCGCGGACCGCGGCGCTTGGATTCCGGCACCCGCACCTTCGGTTCGGAAAGCTTCAGCTTGTGGTTCGGATTGGCCTCGGCGCGGGCAATCTCGTCGCGGGAAAGCTGTCCTGTCGAGATCGGGTCGAGGCCCTTGATGCCCTGCGCCGCTTCGCCGTCGGCGATCGCCTTGACTTCGAGCGGATGCAGTTTGCAGAACTGCGCGATCTGATCGAAAGACAGTGCCGTATTGTCGACGAGCCAAATGGCTGTCGCCTTCGGCATGAGCAGTGTTTGAGCCATGGATATAGTCCTTCTATCGTCCGCGCCGGTCGCGGTCCGTGGATTGTCACCACAATGTCCGGGAAATATGGCGCTATATAACCGCACTGTCGCAGAATTGCAATTCTTCCGAAATGAAATGACCTTTGTCTAATTGCCGTGGCGATGCGAACTGCTATGAATTGCCGTGATTTCAAGTCCGGGCCCTGCATAGCTCACCTGGCCCGTCGCATGTCCCATGAGGAGGAGTTGCATGTCGGAGAAGATTTATCCGGTCACGAAGCCGGTGAAGGCGCGCGCCCTGATCGATAAGGAAAAGTACCTGAAATGGTACGAGGAAAGCGTCGAGAACCCGGACAAGTTCTGGGGCAAGCACGGCAAGCGGATCGACTGGTTCAAGCCCTATACCAAGGTCAAGAACACTTCCTTTACCGGCAAGGTTTCGATCAAGTGGTTCGAGGACGGTCAGACAAACGTCTCCTACAACTGCATCGATCGTCATCTGAAAACGAATGGCGACCAGGTGGCGATCATCTGGGAAGGCGACAACCCCTATATCGACAAGAAGGTCACCTATAACGAGCTCTACGAGCATGTCTGCCGGATGGCGAACGTGTTGAAGAAGCACGGCGTCAAGAAGGGCGATCGCGTTACCATCTATATGCCGATGATCCCGGAAGCGGCCTATGCGATGCTTGCCTGCGCCCGCATCGGCGCGGTGCATTCGGTCGTCTTCGGCGGTTTCTCGCCCGAGGCGCTCGCCGGTCGCATCGTCGACTGCGAATCCACCTTCGTCATCACCTGCGACGAAGGTGTGCGCGGCGGCAAGCCGGTGCCGCTGAAGGACAATACCGATACGGCGATCCATATCGCCGCCCGCCAGCACGTCAATGTCAGCAAGGTGCTGGTCGTTCGCCGCACCGGCGGCAAGACCGGCTGGGCGCCCGGCCGCGACCTCTGGTATCACCAGGAGATCGCCACGGTGAAGGCGGAATGCCCGCCGGTGAAGATGAAGGCGGAAGATCCGCTCTTCATTCTTTATACGTCCGGCTCGACCGGCAAGCCGAAGGGCGTGCTGCACACGACGGGCGGTTATCTCGTCTATGCGGCGATGACGCATGAATATGTCTTCGATTATCACCACGGCGACGTCTACTGGTGTACGGCCGATGTAGGCTGGGTGACCGGCCACTCCTATATCGTCTATGGGCCGCTTGCGAACTGCGCGACGACGCTGATGTTCGAGGGCGTGCCGAATTTCCCGGACCAGGGCCGTTTCTGGGAAGTCATCGACAAGCACAAGGTCAACATCTTCTATACGGCGCCGACGGCGATCCGCTCGCTGATGGGTGCCGGCGACGACTTCGTCACCCGCTCCTCGCGCTCCTCGCTGCGCCTGCTCGGCACGGTCGGCGAGCCGATCAACCCGGAAGCCTGGGAATGGTATTACAATGTCGTCGGCGACAAGCGCTGCCCCGTCATCGATACCTGGTGGCAGACGGAAACCGGCGGCCATATGATCACGCCGCTGCCTGGCGCCACCGATCTGAAGCCCGGTTCGGCGACGGTGCCATTCTTCGGCATCAAGCCGCAGCTGGTCGACAATGAAGGCAAGGTGCTGGAGGGCGCGGCCGACGGCAATCTCTGCATCACCGACAGCTGGCCAGGGCAGATGCGCACGGTCTATGGCGATCACGAGCGCTTCATTCAGACCTATTTCTCCACCTACAAGGGCAAGTATTTCACCGGCGACGGCTGCCGGCGTGATGCGGACGGCTATTACTGGATCACCGGCCGCGTCGACGACGTTCTCAATGTCTCAGGCCACAGGCTCGGCACGGCGGAGGTGGAATCCGCTCTCGTGTCGCATAATCTGGTCTCGGAAGCAGCGGTCGTCGGCTATCCGCATCCGATCAAGGGTCAGGGCATCTATTGTTACGTGACGCTCATGGCGGGTCATGATGGGTCGGACACGCTTCGCCAGGAACTGGTGAAACATGTGCGGGCCGAAATCGGCCCGATCGCCGCACCCGACAAGATCCAGTTCGCGCCCGGCCTGCCGAAGACCCGCTCCGGCAAGATCATGCGCCGCATCCTGCGCAAAATCGCCGAAGACGATTTCGGTGCTCTCGGCGACACTTCGACGCTTGCCGATCCGGCCGTGGTCGACGATCTGATCGCCAACCGGCAAAACAAGGCGACCGCCTGATATGTCGAGCCGCTCCGGCCGCCCCATTTAGGGCTTCCAGGCGGCTCTTTTGTTTCCGCGTTTTCGATGCTTGTTTGCCGCGTCCATTCACGGGCGAAGGCCTGAAAGAAGATTGCCGGCGAGGTCACGCCCGCTAGATGCGGCTGAAATACCTGCCGGCCAGATGTCGTTAGCCGGAGTCTTAGCTCCATTCTGCTGCGGCCGAGGATGCCAACACAAATATTGGCTTAGAAATCGATCGCCCTGCCATTGATTTCGTAATCGCCGAAGCGCGCCGGCTCGGCTCCGCCGCGGCCGCCGATCTCCGGCGGCAGTTCCAGCGGCTTCTGGTTCTTTCGCCGCTCCTCGGCTTCGGCAAGGGCGCGCCGGGCAGCCGGGGACAGCATCTTGCGTGGCGGCTCCGATCCCTCAGCCGTCGGCGTTTCGCTGTTGTCATTATCGGCGTCCTGCATGGCCGTCTCCTGCCGGAATATTGAAAATGGCTGATGAATAACCAAATCATAATGCGCCGGTGCCGGGATTGAAAGCTTGCGACGCCGAAATTGGAGATGGAGATCCGCCATGAACCTCGTTCGCACTGCCATGTTGCTTGCCTTCATGACGGCGCTTTTCATGTTTGTCGGCTTCCTGATCGGCGGTCGGGCCGGCATGATGATTGCCTTCGTTATCGCCGCCGGCATGAATTTCTTCTCCTACTGGAATTCCGACCGCATGGTGCTTTCGGCCTATCGCGCCCAGGAGGTCGACGAGCGTAACGCGCCGGAATTCTTCCGGATCGTGCGCGATCTCGCCCATAATGCCGGCCTGCCGATGCCGAAGGTTTATCTTTACGACAGCCCGCAGCCGAATGCCTTTGCCACCGGCCGCAATCCCAACAATGCCGCCGTCGCCGCCTCGACCGGCCTGCTGAGCGCCTTGTCTGCCGAGGAGGTCGCAGGCGTGATGGCGCATGAACTGGCCCACATCCAGAACCGCGACACGCTGACGATGACGATCACGGCAACGCTTGCCGGTGCGATCTCCATGCTCGGCAACTTCGCCTTCTTCTTCGGCGGCAACCGTGAGAACAACAGCAATCCCCTCGGCTTCGTCGGCGTCATCGTCGCGATGATCGTGGCGCCGCTCGCCGCCATGCTGGTGCAGATGGCGATCAGCCGCACGCGCGAATATTCGGCCGACCGCCGCGGCGCCGAGATCTGCGGCAACCCGCTCTGGCTCGCTTCGGCGCTCGGCAAGATCGCCCGCGGCGCTGCCCACGTGCCGAACGAGGATGCTGAGCGCAATCCGGCGACGGCGCATATGTTCATCATCAATCCGCTCTCCGGCGAACGCATGGACAATCTGTTTTCCACCCATCCAAACACGGAAAACCGCATTGCTGCGCTGCAGGACATGGCGCAAAGCGGCATGAATGTCTCGACGTCGCCGGCGCGTGCTGCTAATCCGTCGCGCAAATCGCGCTCTGTTCCGAATACGGGTCTTGGTCGCGGTGGCTCGCAACCGCCAAAAGGTCCGTGGTCTTGAATTCAGACGGCACGAAGAAGCCATTCCGCAAGCATAAGCCCTCCACCGAGCGATCTGCTCCGGCAAAGCCCGGCCTGCAGGCCCGGGCCGCGGCGGCAAAAATTCTTGCCGCCGTCGTCGACCGCAAGCTGCCGCTCGACGGCGCTCTCGATCATGAACACGGCAATCCGGCCTATAGGGCGCTCGGCGAAAGCGACCGGGCGCTCGTCCGCGCCATCCTGAACACGACGCTGCGCCACCTGCCGCGCATCGATGCTGCGATTGCCGGGCTGCTGGATTCGCCGCTGCCGGAGGGGGCAAGGGCGCTGCATCACGTGCTCGCAATCGGGGCGTCGCAGATCCTCTATCTCGACGTGCCGGATCATTCGGCTGTCGATCTCGCCGTCGAGCAGGCCAATCAGGATCCGCGCAATCGCCGTTTCGCCAAGCTGGTCAATGCCATCCTCCGCCGTCTCGGCCGCGAGAAGGAGCAGGTGCTCGCCGAGATCGGCAAGGTCGCGCCGATGCCGGCCTGGTTCATCGCCAGGCTGGAAAAGGCCTATGGCCGGGACGCGGCGCTGGCAATTTCGGAATCCCAGCTCGAACCGGCGGCAATCGATCTGACCGTCAAGTCCGACGCCGAAGGCTGGGCGAAGCGGCTGAACGGCGTTGTTTTGCCCACAGGCGGCATTCGTCTCGCCGCCTTCGACGGCGGCATCCCCTCGCTCGAAGGCTTCGACGAGGGCGAGTGGTGGGTTCAGGATGCGGCGGCAAGCATTCCTGCGAAGCTTTTCGGCGATCTCTCGGGCAAGCGTGCCGCCGATCTCTGTGCTGCGCCCGGCGGCAAGACGGCGCAGCTCGTCCTTGCCGGCGGCGCAGTCACCGCGCTCGACCAGTCGGAAAACCGGCTGAGACGGCTGCGCTCGAATCTCGACCGGCTCGGCCTCAAAGCGGAGACAATTGCAGCCGATCTGACGACATTCGAGCCGACGGAGCGTTTCGATGCAATCCTGCTCGATGCGCCTTGCTCTTCCACCGGCACGACACGCCGGCACCCTGATGTGTTGTGGACCAAGGGAGCTGAGGATATCGCCAGGCTGGCGGCGCTGCAGGAACGGATGCTGCGTCATGCGCTGACATTGCTGAAGCCGGGCGGCACACTGGTTTTTTCGAATTGTTCGCTCGATCCTGTCGAGGGTGAGGACGTCGTCGCCCGTGTTCTTTCCGATACGGATGCGGTCGAGCGCGTTCCGATCGGCGCCGGTGACTGGCCGGGCCTTGAGACGGCGATCACGCCGCTCGGCGAATTCCGCACGCTTCCCACCATGCTGAAAATGCCTGACGGCATCGGCTCCGGCCTCGATGGCTTCTATGCGGCTGTGCTGCGGCGCCTGGCCTGATTGCAAGGCGTGAACGTTCGCGACGAGCGCGTACGATACGAGGTGCTTGATAGCCTCGTGTCACGCATGCCGTTCTCTCCAAAACCGCCCGCATGATTTCAGGTGAAACGCGTTAATTTGCGTATATTCGAACCTTGTCACAAATTAATTCATTGTGGGCGATGAAATCGGCCGCTTTTCACCTATTCTTAACCACGAGGGTCAATAGACAATAGAATATGCAGTCCGGTCGGCGTTTTGCGAGCATGTATGTTCGGGAGGCTTGGCGGCGCGCCTTGCGCCGCGTCGCGTTGCTGCGCCTGAAGCTCTTTCGCCATTCGATCAAAGTGCCGGAGCGTCTGATCGTCGCGCCGACCGATCTGCGCAGTATCGATCCGCATGTGGCCGACGAGATCCTCAACGGACGGTTTCTTCTGGCCGGGCGCATGCTGGAAACGAACGGAAAGTCGCCCTTCACCTTCACCTTGCCCTCACGCCCTTTCGCGATCCGTCTTCACAGCTTCGGCTGGCTGCGGCATATGCGGGCGAATAAGACGGAGCGTAGTTCGGCTGCGGCCCGTGCGATTGTCGACAGCTGGCTTTCCATCCATGCCGGTCGCATGGAGGGGATTGCCTGGGAGACCGATGTCACCGCCCAACGCGTCATCGCCTGGCTGTCGCATTCGCCGGTGGTGCTGCAGAACGCCGACCGAGGCTTCTATCGCCGCTTCATGAAGTCGCTGGCGTTCCAGGTGAGGTTCCTGCACCGCATGGCGCCGTTCACCCTCGGCGGCTTGGAGCTGTTTCGGCTGCGCATTGCGCTCGCCATGGCCTCCGTCGCTATGCCGGCGCGCGCCTCTACGCTCAGAAGGGCGGCGCAGGCACTCGACCGCGAGTTCGATAGCCAGATTCTATCAGATGGCGGCCATGTGTCGCGCAATCCGCGCGTCGGGCTGGAATTGCTGCTCGATCTGCTGCCGCTCCGGCAGACCTATGTCAATCTCGGCCATGACCTGCCGCAGAAGCTGATCTCCGGCATAGACCGGATGTATCCGGCATTGCGGTTCTTTCGCCATCAGGACGGGGACCTGGCGCTCTTCAACGGGGCGACTTCCACGCTCGCAAACGAGCTGATGTCCGTGCTGCGATATGACGAGACTGCCGGTCAGCCGTTCAAGGCTTTGCCGCATTCGCGCTATCAGCGGCTTTCCGGGGGAAAGACGGTGATCATTGTCGATACCGGCACGCCGCCTTCGGGAGGCGCGCTTCGCACCGTGCATGCCGGCAGCCTCTCCTTCGAGATGTCGTCCGGCCGTCATCGCTTCATCGTCAATTCCGGTTCGCCGAAATTTGCCGGGCATCGTTATGTCCAGATGGCGCGCACGACGGCGGCGCATTCGACCGTCATCCTCAACGACACCTCGTCCAGCCGTTTTTCGCCCTCGCCCTTCCTTAACCACGCAATCATCGAACCGGTGAGGACAATCACCGTCGAGCGTGCCGAAACCGAAGACGGACGCGACGGCATCAAGCTCAGCCACGACGGTTATCTCAGGGTGTTCGGGGTGCTGCACGAGCGTGAGCTGACACTCAATGCCGCAGGCTCGATCGTGACCGGCCACGACCGGCTCGTCGTCCGCGAAGGATATGAGAGTGACGAGCTCCTGAAGGCCGTCGCCCGTTTTCATATCCATCCTTCGATCGTCCTGCATCAGAGTGACGGTGAATCCGTGCTGCTGACGGCGCCGGACGGCGAAAGCTGGCTGTTTTCCGCGCCCGGCAATGAAGTGCTGATTGCCGAGGACATCTTCTTTGCCGACAGCTCGGGCATCTGCGGCTCGGACCAGATCGAAATCGATTTCGATCTTGCCGAGAAGACCGAAATCCGCTGGTTCCTATCCCGCAAAGGCTAGATCATGCGTTGATCCTGTTTGCGAGGCGGCAAAGCTGTGCTAACGCGGCGCCAGCATGCGAACATCCCTTGCGGATGTCCTCCCGAAGCCCGAACGGAGAAGGTTTCATGGCCGTCATTTCCAAGAAGATCCCCGCCCCCGACAAGGTCGAAATCAAGACCGCGCTCATCTCCGTCTTCGACAAGACCGGGATCGTCGACCTCGCCCACGCCTTGTCTGCCAGAGGTGTGCGCCTGCTTTCGACCGGCGGCACGTTTAAAGCGATCACCGCTGCCGGTCTTGCCGTCACCGATGTTTCCGAAATCACCGGTTTTCCGGAGATCATGGACGGGCGTGTGAAGACGCTGCATCCGACGGTGCATGGCGGCCTGCTGGCGATCCGTGACGACAGCGAACACCAGGACGCGATGAAACAGCACGGCATCGAGGGCATCGACCTCGCCGTCATCAACCTCTATCCCTTCGAGGAGGTGCGCGCAGCCGGCGGCGACTATCCGACAACCGTCGAGAATATCGACATCGGCGGTCCGGCGATGATCCGCGCATCGGCCAAGAACCATGCCTATGTGACGATCCTGACGGATCCGGCCGATTATGCCGAACTGCTGGAGCAGCTTTCCGCAGATGACGGCAAGACCGCCTATGCTTTCCGCCAGCGTATGGCCGCCAAGGCCTATGCCCGCACCGCCGCCTATGATGCAATGATCTCCAACTGGTTTGCCGAGGCGCTGTCGATCGACACGCCGCGCCACCGGGTCATCGGCGGTGCGCTGAAGGAAGAAATGCGCTACGGCGAAAACCCGCACCAGAAGGCCGCCTTCTATGTGACCGGCGAGAGGCGTCCGGGTGTTTCGACGGCCGCTCTTCTCCAGGGCAAGCAGCTCTCCTACAACAATATCAACGATACCGATGCGGCCTATGAGCTCGTCGCCGAGTTCCTGCCGGAGAAGGCGCCGGCCTGCGCGATCATCAAGCACGCCAATCCCTGCGGCGTCGCCACCGGATCGACCCTGGTCGAGGCCTATCGGCGGGCGCTCGCCTGCGATTCCGTTTCCGCCTTTGGCGGCATCATCGCGCTCAACCGGACGCTGGATGCCGAAACGGCCGAAGAGATCGTCAAGCTCTTCACCGAAGTCATCATCGCGCCGGATGTCACGGAGGAGGCGAAGGCGATCGTCGCCCGTAAGCCGAACCTGCGGCTGCTGTCCGCCGGCGGCCTGCCCGATCCGCGTGCCGCGGGCCTGACGGCGAAGACCGTTTCCGGCGGTCTGCTGGTCCAGAGCCGCGACAATGGTATGGTCGAGGATCTGGAACTCAAGGTCGTCACCAGGCGCGCGCCAACGGCGCAGGAGCTTGATGATATGAAGTTCGCCTTCAAGGTCGGCAAGCATGTAAAATCGAATGCCGTGGTTTATGCCAAGGACGGCCAGACGGCCGGTATCGGCGCCGGCCAGATGAGCCGGGTCGATTCCGCCCGCATTGCCGCGCTGAAGGCCGAAGAGGCGGCCAAGGCGCTCGGCCTCGCAGTGCCGATGACGCATGGCTCGGCAGTTGCCTCCGAAGCTTTTCTGCCTTTTGCCGACGGTCTTCTGTCGATGATCGCAGCAGGGGCGACGGCGGTTATTCAGCCGGGCGGCTCGATGCGCGACCAGGAAGTCATCGACGCCGCCAACGAACACGGCATCGCGATGGTCTTCACCGGCATGCGTCATTTCCGTCACTGAGAGGTTTGGGCAACCGGCCCGACGGGCCGGTTGTTATGCCCGATCGGCCGGATAGGGCGTGCGGATCAGGAGCACCAGTCCCCCGGCGAGGAACAGGATCAGCGTTGCCATTCCAAGCCGCGGCGATCCGCTGATATAGGTCATCAGCGAGAAGAGCAGCGTTGCCATGAAGCTGGTGGCGCGCCCCGAAAGCGCATAGATGCCGAAGTAGCGGCCGGCTTCCTCGATGTTGACGCTGCGGGCGAGATAGGAGCGTGACGAGGCCTGCACCGGCCCGAAGGCGAGCCCGATCAGCAGGCCATAGAGGATATAGGCCTTTTCTGCAGCCGTACCGAAGAGACCGCCGGAATCCGCCGCCGGCAGCGGCATCAGTCCGAACAGGGTGTAACCCGGTCCTGTCGAGATGATGCCGATGGTGGCGAGAAGCAGCATCGTCAGGCTGATAACGACGGTCACCTTCGAACCGACGCCCTTGTCGATGCGGCCGGCGATCAGGCAGCCGAAGATCGCAACGACATTCAGGATGATGCCGTAGATGCCGATCTCGATCGTCGCCCAGCCGAACATGCCGGCCGCGAAGATGCCGCCAAGGATCAGCAGGCCGTTGACGCCGTCCTGATAGACCATTCGGGCGATGAGGAATGCCAGGATGCCGCGGCGCTCTCTGAGTTCGCCAAGCGTGTTTTTGAGTTCCCGCAAGCCGGAGCGCACCGCGGTGCCGAAGGGAAGACCCTTGCCGACATCGGGCGTGAAGAAGAACATCGGCAGGATGAAGATCAGATACCAGACGGCCGAGATCGGCCCGGTGATGCGGGCATCCTGGCCGGTCTTCGGATCGAGACCGAACAGCGGATCAAGGCCCAGGATGGTCTTGCCGCTCTCGGGGCTCGCCGCCAAAAGCGTGACGACGGCAATGAGCACGATGATGCCACCGAGGTAGCCGAGCCCCCAGGCGGTGTTAGAGAGCCTGCCGACCTCGTGCTTGCCGACCAGGCGCGGCATCATCGAATCGTTGAAGACGATCGAAAACTCGGCCGAGATCGAGGCGAGGATCATGAAAATGACGGGATAGAGAACGGGTGAACCGGGTGCGGCGAACCACAGGCAGAAAAGGCTGGCGATCTTGATGATCGCGAAGAAGCCGATCCAGGGTTTGCGTGCGCCGGATTGGTCGGCGATCGAGCCGAGGACGGGTGAGAGCAGGGCGATGATCACCGAGGAGATCGTCGCCATGTTGCTCCACGTCGTCTGCGCGGAAACCGGGTCATCGGTCAGGCGGGAAACGAAATAAGGCCCGAAGATGAAGGTCGTGACCACGGTAAAGAAGGGCTGCGCTGCCCAATCGAAGAACATCCACCCCCAGATGCCCTTCTCCGTGGCCTTCGGCGGTTGCGTTCCTGTCCAGTCAATGCGATTCAACATCCGCTCCTTGTTTTGACGCGGACTGTCTCACCTCACCCGGTCGCGCGCAAGATCGGTCAGGATACCTGCAGCAACGGTAATACGCGCGAGATTGGGATCGCCGCCGTCGCTGAGGCTTGAAAGCTCCTCGAGGATACGGTTGATGCGGATACGATCCTGTGCATGCCAGGCTTGAACGGGAAGCTTTTCCTTGCCGTGATCGGAAAGGGCCGAGATGACGATGTCGCGCCTTGCGCTGGCGATCTGGTCGATGCTGCGGGCAAGCGCCAGATTCTCGTAATGGTCTGAGGTGAGGATCCGGCCGCCCGCCGCCAGCAGCCTGCCAATACGGAAGGTCTGCGACACGGCGATGTAGTTCTCGGCGGCGCGCACCAGGGGTTCGCCGGTGCGCTCGGCGATCTGCATGATCTCCGGCACCAGTGCGAAGATCGGGAGGCTGGCGATCTCGGCCGCGAGTTTTTCGGGCAGGCCCGCCTGGCTATACTCCGCCTGGCGCACGGCAACCTCGCTGGCCACCTGTCCGGCGAAGGCGGTTTTCAGCTTCTTCAGGGCTGCCTGCAGCCGGCTAATCACTTCCGCCATATCGGCCTTGGTCATGCCCGTTTTCAGCAGCAGGCGCGTTAGCACGACAAAGCTGTGGCTGATCTCCTCGTAGATGCGGTTCTGCATCTCGCCTGATATCTTGCCGTCCAGGGCGTCCGTCCCGGCCCAGAGGCTGGTCAGGTCGAAACCGTCTCTAGCGACGATTGCGGCGCGCACCACTTCCGGTGCCGAAGCCGCCGTTGCGTCCATCATGGCGACGGTGAAGCTCGGCCCGCCGCGGTTGATCGCCTCGTTGGCAAGCACGGTCGCGATGATTTCACGCTTCAGCCGGTGGCCGGCGATATCGCCGGCGTTCGACTTCTGCATCTTGACGGGGAAATAATTCGACAGCGTCGCGATGAAATAGGGATCGTCCGGCAGATCGCTTGCGGCGAGCGCATCGAAGAGCACGATCTTGGCATAGGACACCAGCACGCCGATTTCCGGCCGGGTCAGCGGCTTGCCGGCCGCATAGCGCTCCGCCAGGGTCTGGTCGTCCGGCAGCGTCTCGACCTTGCGATTCAGCTGCTTGGCGCCCTCCAGAACCGTCATGAAGCGCGCAAGTTCCAGGCCGTTTGCCGTACCCTTGCGTTCCGTCAGCGAGATCGCCAGCGACTGCAGGTAGTTGTTGCGCAGCACCAGGGTCGCGACTTCGCCGGTCATCGACGAAAGAAGCTGGTCGCGTTTTGCACGCGTCAGGCGCCCGTCATGCATCGCGGCCGCCAGCGCGATCTTGATATTGACCTCGACGTCCGAGGTGTTGACACCGGCCGAGTTGTCGATGGCGTCGGAATTGCAGCGCCCACCTTTCAGACCGTAGGCAATGCGGCCTTTCTGGGTAACGCCGAGGTTTGCGCCTTCGCCGATCACCTTGGCGCGCACCTCCACCGCGGTGATGCGGATCGGGTCGTTGGCGCGGTCGCCGACTTCGGCGTCGGTTTCGGACGGCGCTTTCACATAGGTGCCGATGCCGCCGAACCAGAGCAGGTCGACCGGGCTCTTCAGGATCGCCGTCATGATCTCGAACGGCGTGGCCACGGCCTTGTCGATGCCGATCGCGGCAACCGCTTCCGGCGTCAGCGTGACCGATTTCGCTGCGCGCGAAATGATCATTGCACCCTTCGACAGAACGCTCTTGTCAAAATCCTGCCAGCTTGAACGCGGCAGGTCGAAGAGCCGCTGGCGCTCAGTCAGCGTCTTTTCCATATCGGGGTCGGGATCGATGATGATGTCGCGGTGATCGAAGGCGGCAATGAGCCGGATCTTCGGAGACAGCAGCATGCCGTTGCCGAAAACGTCGCCCGACATGTCGCCGACGCCGGCGACGGTGAAGGGTGTCGTCTGGATGTCGATGTCCATTTCCCGGAAATGGCGTCTCGCGGTTTCCCAGGCGCCGCGGGCGGTGATGCCCATCTTCTTGTGGTCGTAACCGGCCGAGCCGCCGGAGGCAAAGGCGTCGTCCAGCCAGAAGCCGGCTTCCTGCGCCAGTGCATTGGCGGTGTCGGAAAAGGTCGCGGTGCCCTTGTCGGCGGCGACGACGAAATAGGGATCGTCACCGTCGAGCCTGACGGTATCCTTCGGCGGGACGATATCGGCACCCGCTATATTGTCGGTGATCGAAAGCAGTGTACGGATATAGGTCTTGTAAGCCTCGCGGCCGGCATTGAAGATCTCGTCGCGGCTGCCGCCGACGGGGAGTTTCTTCGGATAGAAGCCGCCCTTGGCGCCGACCGGCACGATCACTGCGTTCTTGACCTGCTGCGCCTTGACGAGGCCGAGCACCTCGGTGCGGTAATCCTCGGCGCGATCCGACCAGCGCAGGCCGCCGCGTGCCACTTTGCCGAAGCGCAGGTGCACGCCTTCCACCTCGACGCCATAGACGAACATCTCGCGGAAGGGTTTCGGCTGCGGCAACCCGTCGACCAGGTGTGGATCGAGCTTGAAGGCCAGCATCGGCTTCGGCGAACCATCCGGGTTCTTCTGGAAATAATTGGTGCGCAGCGTCGCATCGACGATGTTGACGTAGCGGCGCAGGATACGGTCGTCGTCGAGGCTCGGCACGTCGGCAAGCTCGGCCTCGATCGACTGGTGCAGTTCGGCAAGCTTCTTGACGCGGACCTTCTCCGAAAGCCTGGTGTCGAGCGTGTCATGGAAGAGACGAAAGATAGCGGCGGCGACACCGGGATATTTGTCGAGCGTCGTGGCGATATAATCCTGCGAATAGGCGATGCCGGCCTGGCGGAGATAACGCGCGTAGGCGCGTAGCACGTTCGCCTCGCGCGCCGAGAGCCCGGCCGAAAGGATCAGCCGGTTGAAGCTGTCATTGTCGATCGTGCCGGCGAAGGCGGCGACGAAGCCTTCCTCGAGGGCGGCGCCGTAACGCTGGAGATCGATTTCGCCGCCATTGCGGGCCTCGAGCTCCATGTCGTGCAGCACGACGAGTTTCTTTTCTCCATCGGCGGCCGGCACCCCGATGTCGAAAGTGCGTTCACTGACGACGTTGAAGCCGAGATTCTCGAGAAGCGGCACGCGGCGCGACAGCGCCAGCTGGCCGCCAGCGTGGAAAATCTTCAAGGAAAGGATGCGGCCCTGTTCTTCCTGACGATGGTAGAACTGGATGCGCAGCGGTTCGCCGGCGGCGCAGGCACCGATATCGGCGAGGTCGGCCACGGTTTCCTCCGGCGTGAAGGAATCCTGGAAGGCTTGGTCGACGGATATCTTCGGAGCTTTGGCCCCGGCCAGCGCCTCGAAACGGTCGTCCCAGCGGGCCGTGATTTCGCGGATCACCTGCTCGAGCTTTGCCTGCGGAATGCGTGGCGTCTTGCCGCCCGAGCGGCCGATGATGAAATGCACGCGCGCCACGCCGCCTTCCGGGAAAGCCGGGTAATAGGCGGAGACACGACCGTCGTAGACAGTCTTCAGATAGGTGCCGATCCGTTCGCGGACGATCGAGTCATACTCCTCGCGCGGCACGTAGACGATCACCGAGACAAAGCGGTCGAAATGGTCGATGCGCGGCAGGACGCGGACGCGCGGCCGATCGGCCAAGTCGTTGATCTGTTCGGCAAAACTTGCAAGCAGCGTCGTGTCGATCTGGAAAAGGTCGTCGCGCGGATAGGATTCCAGCGTGTTGTCGAGCATACGGCCGGAATGGCTCATCGGGTCGAAGCCGAAATGTTCCTTCACCTTCTCGATCTTGGAACGCAGCAGCGGGATTTCCGAGGCGAGCGAGGTATAGGCGGTCGAGGTGAAAAGGCCGACGATGCG
Source organism: Rhizobium sp. BT-226 (assembly GCF_025847085.2). Classification (NCBI taxonomy): domain Bacteria; kingdom Pseudomonadati; phylum Pseudomonadota; class Alphaproteobacteria; order Hyphomicrobiales; family Rhizobiaceae; genus Rhizobium; species Rhizobium sp. BT-226. The sequence goes on from NZ_JAOYTI010000004.1 coordinate 94,353, forward strand.
CAGCTCGCCGGTGACGTTACCCTCAGCGTCGAAGCGCTTGACGCCGACATAATCCATATAGGCCCGGCGATGGACGATCGATTTCACATTCGCCTTGGTGACGATCAGGAAGTCGGGGCCGTCGAGGAAGGCGAGGATCTCAGGCGTTGTCGTTACGGCGTCCTTGCCGGTGCGCAGCACGAGAACATCGGGATTGGAGAGGATGCCGAGGCCTGCACCCTTGTCGCGTTCGACCCTGGCATCGGTCCCCTTGCCGGAATAGACATATTCCCGCATGCCGAGGAAGGTGAAATTCTCATCGCGCAGCCAGGTCAGGAAAGCGACGGCTTCGTCGCGATCGGCCTTCTTCCGGCTGGCGCCATTGGCCGCAAGCTCGGCGATCACTCCGTCGATCTTGGAAAGCATCGGCTTCCAGTCGGAAACCGACAGGCGGACCTGTTCGAGGACTTTTTCGATGCGTTTGACGAGATCGGCCGCCTGGGCGGAATTGAGGGGGGCAATATGAAGCTGGATATGGCTGACGCGGTTGGCCGGATCGCTCGGGTGATCGGCGGAATACATCGCCGGCGCCTTGCCCTTTTCCATGACCAGGATGGGATGCACGGCCATGAACAGGTCGCGATAGGTGCTCGTCACTTCGCCCATGACCGATTCAAACAGAAAAGGCATGTTCTGGTCGGTGACTGAAAGCACCGAGACGGCGATGCCATCAGGCGTCACATCGGCAATCGTGTCGATGCTGACGCGGCGCGCCTTGCCGTTCCAGGCAGCAAGCTCCTTTGCCGAATGCACGGCGGAGAGCGCTAGCATTTCCGGCGTATAGAGTTCGAGATCGTCATTGCTTGCCCGGCCGAAGAGAATTTCCGGATCGAGATGCGCCTCGCCTGTCGCCTTGGCGATCTTGCGCGCGCTTTCGATCTGCTTTTCCCGTTTCGGATTGTTTCTGGCAGCCATGGATCGCCTCCCTCAATGTCTGATTTTTTGCAAGCTAGCAGAAGATTCTTCGAAAAAATCTCTAAAAGAGAGGTCCGAAGGATTGTTTTGACGCTTTTTTGGCGCTGGAAAAGAGAAATTGTAAGAGATTTTCCGCTTTCTTCGCCAAGCGAAAGCGAAAGTCCCGTCTTCCGGTTTTTCGTTCCGCCGAACATTTCCACGCCCGCATGAAGAATGGTTGACAGCGTGGCGTCAAAAAGATCATCAAACGCGGTCATCATTCGGATCTTGGATATCATGTCGGAAAATGCAGCGGGCGCAGTCATCGTCATTTCCAGCCATGTGGTGCGGGGCTCGGTCGGAAACCGGGCAGCCGTCTTTGCGCTGGAGACGCTCGGTCATCCGGTCTGGGCCTTGCCGACCATCGTGCTGCCCTGGCATCCCGGCCACGGCCGCTCGACGCGGCTGACTTTTGCGGAAACGGATTTCGACGCGGCGATCGACGATCTGATCCGCGCGCCCTGGATCGGCGAAGTCAAGGCGGTGCTTTCGGGCTATTTCGGCAATGCCGCCCAGGCGCGCTCCGTCGCCCGGCTGATCGGCGCGCTGAGGCAAAACAATCCCGAGCTGCTCTATGTCTGCGATCCCGTCATGGGCGATCTCGGCGGCCTTTACGTGCCGGAAGCGACCGCTGAGGCCATTCGCGATCATCTCATTCCGCTCGCCTCGCTCGCGACGCCGAACCGCTACGAACTCGCATGGCTTTCGGGGGCAGCCCTCGAAGATAACAGTGCGATCATGGAGGCGGCGCTCGCGCTCGGACCATCGCGCATGCTCGTCACTTCGGCGGTGCCGATGATGGCGGGTGGCACCGGCAATCTCTATCTTTCCGGCCGTCACGCGCTTCTTGCGGAGCATCGCGTCGTCGACAACCCGCCGAATGGTCTCGGTGACCTCATCGCCGCCGTCTTCCTGTCGCGCCTGCTTTCCGGGATCGAGGACGAAAAGGCGCTGCAGCTTGCCACCGCCAGCGTCTTCGAGGTGCTTGCGCGTGCCGTCAAGCGCGGCAGCAACGAGTTGATGCTGGCAAGCGATGCTTCCAGCCTTTCGACGCCGATGGCCATGGTGCAGATGCGCCGGCTCGTGCACCCGGCGCAGCGGCGGAAAAAATGACGCATCTGCCAATATGCTCATTTTGCGGTGCAGCAGTTGATCTTGGCTTCGGCGCGCGCTAATCCAGAAGCATGCAGCGTTTTCCAAACCCCCTTCTGGACGGCTATCGCAACTTTATGAACGGGCGTTATGCCGACGCCCGCGACAGGTATCGGCAGCTTGCCGAAAACGGTCAGAGTCCCCATACGCTTGTCATTGCCTGTTCGGATTCTCGCGCGGCACCGGAGCTGATCTTCGATGCCGGCCCAGGCGAATTGTTCGTCATCCGCAACGTCGCCAACATGGTGCCGCCCTACGAGCCGGACGGTCATTTTCATTCGACCTCGGCCGCACTCGAATTTGCCGTGCAGGTGCTGAAGGTCTCGGATATCGTCGTCATGGGCCATGGCCGCTGCGGCGGCATCCGCTCAGCGCTCGATCCGAATGCCGAGCCATTGTCGCCCGGCGATTTCATCGGCCGCTGGATGTCGCTGGTCAAACCCGCCGCCGAGCAGATCCAGAGCAACGACGTGATGACGGCTGCAGAGCGGCAGACGGCGCTGGAGCGTGTCTCCATCCGCAATTCGATCAACAATCTCAGAAGCTTTCCCGACATCAAGGCGCTCGAGGAAGCGGGAAAGCTTCATCTCCACGGCGCCTGGTTCGACATTTCGACCGGTGAACTCTGGGTCATGGACGCCGAGACACGCGACTTCATTCGTCCCGAAATCTAGGGACATGCCAGTTTATCAGTTTTTTAAGGATTGTTGTTAAGCTTGCCGTCAATTGGTCGCGCACGACCGACGTTTTGATCACCGTGGCGATTGGCGATGAAGTTCGAAACCATCAAAAGGGTTATCCTGGCCGCCATCATGCTGCCCTTCGTCTTCATGCTCATTGAAGGCGTCGTCGTCATACGTTCTTCGGTCAATCAATATTGGAACCTCGAAAAGGACCGGCAGTTCGCCGATGTGCTTGCCCGTGGCGGGTCGATCGCCGCCACGGAGATTCTGACCGAAATTGGCGCGACCCGCCGCTACCTTGCACATCCCAGCAGCAGGACTGCCATCGACATGCAGCAAAGCCGGGTGACGCTCGATCGCGAACGCCGCGCTTTTTACGCCAGCCTGCCCTCCCGCGATGCGCTCGACGAGGGTCTCGTCGGCGAATTATCGATTCTCAGCCTTGCCTATAGCCGCATCGTCGCGGCGCGCAGCGCCGTCGACCAGGGCCGTTATACCGGCAGCGATCCCGGTTCCATCTACTGGTATGCGGCTCTCAAGCAGCTTGCCGTCGTCGATGCGCTTTCACCGCTGATCAGCGATCCGGTGCTGCTTGAAAAATCCAACCAGCTGATGGGCATCCTGCTGACCTATTACGGCGAAAGGCTGATCACCGGGATCGGCACCCGTTATCTCGACCAAGGGGCTTCCGCCAGATTGCCGGTGGAGCTCTTCGTGCAGGGCAAGGTCATGCTCGGCGAGGGCATGGATCACATGGTTTTCCATTCCTCCGCGCCGGTCGTGCGCCACATCGTTGCTTATCTCGGCCGCAGCAGCCAGGTGAAGGCGGATGCGATCACCGATGCCATTCTCGCCGGATCGCGGCCGACACGCGCCGTGCATGATTTCTGGGCCGCCGCGCAGAGCGAGCGCATGAGCTTCCTGCAGCAGAAAATGATCGAGGCCGCACAGGATATTCACGAGACCGGCGAAAACCTTTCGACGCGCTCGCACATACACCTGACGCGGATCCTGGCGCTGTGTGCCGGCCTGCTGATACTCGCCACATTGGTGCTGCTGCTGGCGGCAAAGGGCCTGCACCTGATCGACCGGCTGACCCAGGATCGGGAGACGCTGGTGGGCGAGTTGCGCAGCGCCGCCCAGACCGATCTTCTGACCGGCCTTTACAATAGGCGCGGCTTCGAGGTCGCCGCATCCGCACTTCTCACACAGGCCGAGCACGGATCACGCTGGATTTCCGTCGTGCTCTTCGACCTCGATCATTTCAAGAAGACCAACGACGTTCACGGGCATGACGCCGGCGATGCCGTGCTCCGGCATGTCGCGGGCGTCGCGCGTGAGAATTTTCGTTCCTTCGATCTGCTGGTGCGCCATGGCGGCGAGGAGTTCCTGGCGCTTCTGCCCGATTCGACGCCTGACGATGCCGCAATCGTTGCCGAGCGTGTGCGGCTGGCGATCGAGGCGGCGGAAATCCCCCTGCCGAGCGGCGATGTTCTCAAGGTGACGGCGAGTTTCGGATGCGCCGGACGGGCAAATGAAGCCACCAACCGGAACTTCGAGGATCTGGTCAAGCGCGCCGACCTGGCGCTTTACGCCGCCAAGGCCTCCGGCCGCAATTGCGTCGTCTCGGGACCAATCCTGCCGGCCCCGGTGCAGGAGGAGCGACGCAAGGCGGCGTCCGGCGGCGGCTTTGATTCCCGCATATGAAAAACGCCGCATATCGCAGCGGCGTTTTCGCGTATTTTATCGGGCCTATCTGCCGTCGATCTGCTGACCGATATAGGCGATAGCCTGCTGGTAGACGCTGGCGGCGTTCCAGCCCTGGATGGCAACGAAATTCGGCTCTCCCGGCTGATAGCCGGCGCCGGCGCGCCAGCCGTGGCCCTTGAGGAAATTCGCCGTCGAGGCCAGTGCATCGGCGCGGGAACCGACCATGTCGACGCGGCCGTTGCCGTCGCCGTCGGCGCCGAAGCGCACCACATTGCGCGGCAGAAACTGCGTCTGGCCGATTTCACCATGGGCAGCGCCCTTGGCCTGCGGGCTCAGATAACCCTCGGAGACGAGCTGGAGTGCTGCATAGAGCTGGTCGGTGAAATATTGCGAACGACGGCAGTCATAGGCGAGGGTCGAAACAGCCGACAGCGTATGCTGGTTGCCCATATAGCTGCCGAAACCGGTCTCCATGCCCCAGATCGCAATCAGCGGGCCGGCCGGAACGCCGAAACGGCGCTCGATCGAGGCAAAAAGCGCCTGATTGGCGGCCTTCATGCTGCGGCCGCGGGAGATGATCGCGGCACCGCCGCGCTTCTGCATGAAAGCGTCGAAGGAGAGCTTGAAGCTCTTCTGGCCACGGTCGGCGGCAATCGTCGGCCTGTTGTAATTGACGTTGGCGAAGGCGCGGTCGAGGACCGAGCGGCTGACGCCGTTTGCCGCCGCTTCCTGCTTGAAGTCGGCGACCCATGCACCGAAACCGCTGCTATTATTGCCGCATTGAGCGCCCTGGGCCGCTGCCGGCAGCGCCTGGAGGACGCCCGCCGCCGTAAACGCCGCCAGAAAGAATGTTGTCATGCGCATGAGAAACCCCGCTTCCGATCTACTGAAGCGCGCCGCGGCCGATTGGGGCCATGCGACGCGCTCAAAGTCTTCGTTCTGTCTGTCCCGAACCGCTGCGCGGTTTTGGACGGCATGCTTTGGCTTGATGCCGGGCAGAATGCCAGCCGAAGACGATCTTGTCACGATCACCTTTTTCAGCAAGCGCTTATGGACAGAAGCGTCCACAATTCGGCAAAAGCCCTGCCTCAATCATCAGCAGGGCTTTAGCATATTATGGTTTACAAATGGTATCAGGCGGCCTGCTTGCGCGGCTTGACGAGACCACGATTGACGAGCAGCTCGGCGATCTGGATGGCGTTCAACGCAGCGCCCTTGCGCAGATTGTCGGAGACCACCCAGATGTTGAGGCCGTTTTCGACCGTCGCATCCTCGCGGATGCGCGAAATGTAGGTCGCATCCTCGCCAGCGGATTCATAAGGCGTGATATAGCCGCCATCCTCGCGCTTGTCGATGACGAGGCAGCCCGGTGCGTCGCGCAGGATATCGCGGGCCTGGTCGGCGGTGATCTCGTTTTCGAATTCGATGTTGACGGATTCCGAATGACCGATGAAAACCGGCACGCGCACCGCGGTGCAGGTCACCTTGATCTTCGGGTCGAGCATCTTCTTCGTCTCGGCCAGCACCTTCCACTCTTCCTTGGTGTAGCCGTCCTCCATGAAGACGTCGATGTGCGGGATGACATTGAAGGCAATACGCTTGGTGAACTTCTTGTTCTCGATCGGATCGGCGACGAAGACGGCGCGCGTCTGGTTGAAGAGCTCGTCCATGCCGTCCTTGCCGGCGCCGGAGACCGACTGGTAGGTCGAGATGACGACGCGCTTGATCTTGGCGAAGTCGTGCAGCGGCTTCAACGCCACCACCAGCTGGGCGGTCGAGCAATTCGGATTGGCGATGATGTTGCGCTTGGTGAACTGGCTGATGGCATCCGGGTTCACTTCCGGCACGATCAGCGGCACGTCGGCGTCGTAGCGCCAGGCCGAGGAATTGTCGATGACGATGCAGCCCTGCTGGCCGATCTTCGGCGAGAACTTCTTGGAGACCTCGCCGCCGGCCGACATCAGGCAGATGTCGGTATCGGAGAAATCGTAATTCTCCAGATTGGAGACCTTCAGCGTCCGGTCACCGTAGGAAACCTCGGTGCCCTGCGAACGCGAGGAGGCGAGTGCCACGACCTCATCGGCGGGGAAGCCTCGCTCGGAGAGGATGTTGAGCATCTCCCGGCCGACATTTCCGGTCGCTCCCGCAACTGCTACTTTGAAACCCATTTCTCAAGCTCTCTTTCTCTTCTCTCCTCTTGTCCGATGAGGGGAAAGGCGCGATTAATCGCGTCTTCCTGTCCCCAGCCGAGCCGGGGAGAGAGCGGCAGGCCAGAGACGTCAGACGGTTTTCGTCGTCGTTTTGGCCTTGGTTTTGGCAGAAACCGGAACGGCAATGTCCACCCCGGCAACTCGTGCCCGGTCATTGCATTCGGCAATGGCGTGTTCGTCGCGAACCATGGAGATTCCTTTTCCGCTGTTGCTCTTAGAAGGTTTTCTACAGGAGTCAAGGTTTTTGCGCTCAGAGCCGGCAGGCGAAAGCGGCGGCCGCCATGCTGCGACGTTTTGTCATGCCGCTGTCATCCTCGGGAGGTATCCCGGCCCAGTTATCAATGTCTGCAACGAAAACGGGGGTTTTCCATGCGTACGCTTCTTGCCGCCTTTGCGGCCACCACCATCCTTGCGGGCGCCGCTCAGGCGACGACGGTCTATCCGCTCGATCGCGCCACGATTCTTGCCGGCTCGCCGTTCGATTTCAAGGTCGAGCTCAACAAGCAGGTCAAGCCTGAAGACGTGAAGATTACCGTCAACGGCCAGGACTATAAGACCGTTCTCGGCGTAGAGGCGCAGTTCGTCGAGCTGGAAAAGGGCAAGGAAGACAAGGCGCTCGGCTCCGCTCTCCTGTTGCGCGGCCTGAAGATTTCCGCCCCCGGCGCCTATAAGGTCGAGGTCGCTGCCGGCGACGAAACGAAGTCCGTTACCTGGAACGTCTACGAAACCGCGGCTCAGCCGAAGGCCAAGAACATCATCTTCCTCTTGGGTGATGGGCTCTCCGTTGCGCATCGCACCGCCGCCCGCATCATGTCCAAGGGCATGACCGAAGGGAAGGCCAATGGCCGGCTGAACATGGACGACCTCGATCGCATGGCTTTCATCGGCACATCGGCGACGAATGCGGTTGCCACCGACTCGGCCAACACCATGTCGGCCTTCATGACGGGCCATAAGACGGCCGTCAACGCACTCGGCGTTTATGCGGACCGTACGCCGGCTCTGCTCGATGATCCGCGTGTCGAAACCTTTGGGGAAGCCGTTCGCCGCACGACCAAGAAGTCGATCGGTATCGTCGCGACCTCCGAAGTCGAGGACGCGACGCCAGCTGCGGTCGTTTCACATACCCGCAGCCGCAACGACAAGGCCGACATCGTCGGCATGCTGCTCGAGGTGAAGCCGGAAGTTATCCTTGGCGGCGGTTCGGCCTATTTCCTCGGCAAGGAGGTTGCCGGTTCGAAGCGCAAGGATAACCAGGATTACATCAAGCTGTTCCGGGATGCCGGCTATAAGCTGGCGACCGATAAGAACGAGCTCGCCGCCAATGCCTCGGCTGAAGGCAATCTCCTCGGTCTCTTCCACACCGGCAACATGGACGTCACGCTCGATCGAGAGTTCCTGAAGAAGGGCACGGTCGATAAGTTCCCGAACCAGCCGGGCCTCGTTGATATGACCAAGGTTGCGCTCGATCGCCTCTCGAAGAATCCGGAGGGTTTCTTTCTGATGGTCGAAGGCTCCTCCATCGACAAGATGTCGCATCCACTCGATTGGGATCGTGCGGTCATCGACACCATCGAATTCGACAAGGCGATCGGTGTTGCCCGCGAGTTCCAGACGGCCCATCCTGATACGCTGATCGTCGTCACCGGCGACCACACCCACGGCGTATCGATCATCGGTACCGTCGATGATGAGAAGCCCGGCACGGAAATGCGCGAAAAGGTCGGGACCTATGCCGAGGCTGGCTTCCCGAACTACAAGGACGAAAACGGCGACGGCTATCCCGATAAGGTCGACGTCAGCCGCCGGCTGTTCCTGAGCGCCAATAACGGCCCCGATCACTACGAGACCTTCCGTCCGAAGCTCGACGGTCCGTTCGTTCCGGCTGTCCAGAACGAAAAGAAGGAATATGTCGCCAACGAGCAGTATAAGGATGTTCCCGGCGCGGTCTTCGTTCAGGGCAATCTTCCGAAGAGCAGCGAAAGTGGCGTCCATGCGGTCGACGACGTCGTCCTGCAGTCGGCGGGCCCGGGTTCGGAAGAGTTCCATGGTTACATGGAACAGAGCGACGTCTATCGCGTGCTTGCCGACACCTTCGCTCTCGGCGCCAAGCAGACGAACTGATCTGAATCCGGCAAGGCCGCTTGCCGGCCCTGCCCCTTTCGTCGATCATGGTCCCGGCCGTTCAGCGGCCGGGACCTCATTCTTGGAGATCGCCATGGAAAAGCTCCCTTCGCCGCATCTCAGCCGCCGCGGCCTGATCGGCGCCATCGGTACGATGGCCTTTACCGCTGTGGCTCGCCCGAGTTCTGCTGCGGATTCCTCGATCAGCTTCGATGAACTTTACGGCAAGTTCGGCGTGCTCGGCCTCGAATTTTCCGACAAGGTGAAGCGCCTTGCCGGCAACGACGTCAGCATGAAAGGTTTCATGGCACCGCCATTGAAGGCCGAGGCCCAGTTCTTCGTGCTCACCGAGGTGCCGATGTCGCTCTGCCCCTTCTGCTCCTCGGATGCGGACTGGCCGGACAATATCGTCGTCGTCTATCTCGGCGAGAAGCAGACCTTCGTGCAGCCGCGCCAGACGATCGAAGTGCGCGGCACGCTGGAATACGGTTCCTGGACGGACCCGGACACCGGCTTCGTCAGCCTGCTGCGCCTCCGCCAAGCCGAATATTCCGCTGCCTGAACGATATGCTCGCTCTTGATATCGAAAACCTTTCCGTTGCCTTCCGGGGCCTGTCCTCGCCGGCACTTGCGATCGGCCGCCTGTCGATCGATGCCGGCAGCAGGGTCGCCATTACAGGCGCTTCCGGTTCCGGCAAAAGCACCTTCGTCAATATCGTTGCCGGGCTGGAGCGGACACGCCAAGGCCGCATCCGCTGGAACGGCGAGGATATCGCGAATTTTTCAGAAAGCCGGCGCGACCGATTCCGTGCCGCCAATATCGGCCTGGTTATGCAGGAGTTCCATCTCTTCCCCGGCCTGTCGGCGCTGGAAAACGTGCTGCTGCCGGCGCGTCTTGCCGGCGCCGCCACGGATGATGTCATCGAGCGGGCGCATTCGCTTTTGAGCACCGTCGGTCTTTCCCGTCCGGGCCAGAAGATCGAAACCATGTCGCGCGGCGAGATGCAGCGCGTGGCGATCGGCCGGGCGCTGCTGCGCAAGCCCGGCGTCATCATCGCCGACGAGCCGACCGCAAGCCTCGATGCCGAAAGCGGCGAGGCGGTCGGCGATCTCATCCTCGATCTGGCCATCGCCGAAGGCAGCACGCTGATCGTCGTTTCACACGACCAGCGCTTGGCCAGCCGCCTCGATCGGCGCATCACCTTCGGTTCCGGCCGGATCAGCGAAGATTCCGCGGCAACGGCAGGAGAAGCTGCATGATCCGCTTCATCCTTTCCGATCTTCGTCGCCTCTGGGCGGGATCGCTGGTGGTCGTGCTGCTGGTGGCGCTTGCGACCGCGCTCGGCGTTTCCGTCGTCCTGCAGGAGCGGGCGCTTCGTCTCGGCAGCGCACGCGCTGCCGACAAGTTCGATCTTGTCATCGGCGCCGGCGGCAGCGAGACGCAGCTCGTGCTGTCCTCCGTCTTCCTGCAGCCCTCGCCTTTGCCGCTGATGCCGGGCGAAGTGCTGGGCAGGCTTGCCGCGGATCCACGGGTCGATTGGGCAGCTCCGATCGGCTTCGGCGATTCCTTCTCCGGCTATCCGATCATCGGCACGACGACCATGCTGGCGCAGAACCTGTCCGGCGGTCTGGCCGAAGGCAAGATTTTCGGGCGCGAGGGCGAAGCCGTGATCGGCGCCGCTGTCAAGCTGTCGCTCGGCGCCGAGATCAAGCCGATGCACGGGTCGCTGGAAGAGGGCGGCGAGACCCATACCGAGCTCATCTATCGTATCGCCGGCCGCTTGCGGCCGACCGGCACCGCCTGGGATCGGGCCATTCTCGTTCCGATCCAGGCCGTCTGGCACATCCATGGCATGGAGGCGGAAAAGCATTTGGAGGATGGTGCCGAAGCCGAGCACGATCATGAAGTGGCGTCCGGCACGGATAGCGCTGAACATGGTCATGAGCATGAGAAAGCCGGCGCTGATCACCATGGGCATGAGCATCACGGGGAAGCTGATCCGGATGCCGCGCTTGATGAGAGCTGGACTGCGGGCGCTCTCGGCCTTCCCGCCATTCTCGTCAAGCCAAAAACGATCGCCGATGCCTACAAGCTGCGGCAGGACTATCGCAGCGGTGATACCGTCGCCGTCTTTCCCGGCGAGGTGCTGACCAATCTCTACGCCACGCTCGGCGACGCCAAGCAGATTCTCGTCGCGGTCGCCTCCGGCGCGCAAGCTCTCGTCGCAGCCTCGCTGGTGCTGGTCACGGTCATCCATATCGGCCAGCGCCGCCGTCAGATCGGCGCACTCAGGGCCTTCGGCGCCCCGCGCGGCGCGATTTTCGGCATCGTCTGGCTGGAATTCTTTTTCCTGGTCGCGGTCGGCATCACACTCGGATTCGCGCTCGGTTATGCCGCGGCCCTCACTTTGTCCAATATGTTCTCGCAGACGAGCGGGATCACCATGCCGGTCGGCTTCGCCCGTGAAGATACCGCGCTTGCAGCGGTGCTGCTTGCCTTTGCCACAATTCTTGCCGCGCTGCCGGCAGTGCTCGCCTACCGGCAATCGCCGGCGCAGGCGCTGAGAGCGTAACGGGTCCACGTCGCAAACCGCAGTGATACCTGCTTCCAAACCTTCGGCAGCGAAGTCCTCAGGGGCGGCGGCGGGGCTGATGTGCGTGAGAACCGGGCGCCATTATTAGACTAAAGTCATAATCCGAAAGCCTCTCTCTTTTTGATCTGTCGTTTCTGGCACACTCCTGTCAGGCGTGTCGCGGCCAGGGGTATGCTTTGAGGAAAGTAGGTCGCGCGCGTTGATCATCACTCTGTGGAGGACAGACAATGGCAAATGTCGCAAGCATCGACGGCGCGAAGGCCGCTCCGATGACCGGCGAGGAGAAGAAGGTCATCTTCGCCTCTTCGCTGGGCACCGTTTTCGAATGGTACGATTTCTATCTCTATGGTTCGCTCGCCACCTATATCGGTGCGACCTATTTCACCCAATATCCCGAGGCAACGCGTAACATCTTCACGCTGCTCGCCTTTGCCGCCGGCTTCCTGGTCCGCCCTTTCGGCGCGCTGGTGTTCGGCCGTCTCGGCGATCTCGTCGGCCGTAAATACACCTTCCTGGTGACGATCATGATCATGGGTCTGTCGACCTTCCTCGTCGGCATCCTGCCGGGTGCCGCCACCATCGGTATCGCAGCCCCGATCATCCTGATCGCGCTTCGCCTGCTCCAGGGTCTGGCACTGGGCGGTGAATATGGCGGTGCGGCAACCTATGTCGCCGAACATGCGCCGAACGGACGCCGCGGCTACTTCACCTCATGGATCCAGACGACGGCGACGCTCGGCCTGTTCCTGTCGCTGATCGTCATCGTCTTTGTTCAATATCTGATGGGTGCGGCTGAGTTCGCCGCCTGGGGCTGGCGCATTCCGTTCCTGCTCTCGTTCGTCCTGCTCGGCATTTCCGTCTGGATCCGCCTGAAGATGAACGAATCGCCGGCGTTCCAGCGGATGAAGGCGGAAGGTAAGGGCTCCAAGGCGCCGCTGACCGAAGCCTTCGGGACATGGAAAAATGCCAAGATCGCGATCATCGCGCTGCTCGGCGCCACCATGGGCCAGGCGGTCGTCTGGTACGGCGGCCAGTTCTATGCACTGTTCTTCCTGCAGAACGTGCTGAAGGTGGACCTGTTCTCGGCCAATGTCATGGTCGCCATCGCACTTCTCCTCGGCACGCCGTTCTTCGTCATCTTCGGCGGCCTCTCCGACAAGATCGGCCGCAAGCCGATCATCATGGCAGGCCTTCTCATCGCAGCGGTGACCTATAATCCGCTGTTCAAGGCGATGACCTGGACGGCGAACCCGGCGCTTGCCGAAGCGCAGGCTTCGATTCGGGCAACGGTGACGGCTGATCCGGCCGATTGCAGGTTCCAGTTCAACCCGACCGGCACGGCAAAGTTCACCAGCTCCTGCGACGTGGCAACGGCGTTCCTGACGAGGAACTCGGTGCCCTACGACGTCGTGCCCGGTCCTGCCGGACAGCCGGCAACGGTGAAGGTCGGCAACGCGACGATCCCAAGCTTCGACGTCGTCGCTGCCGGCGACAAGGCCAAGGGCATGACCGCCGCCTTTGAAAAGGGCGTCAACATCGCGCTCCAAGGTGCCGGCTACCCGCTGAATCGCGGCGCCGTCAAGGTGCCGGATGCCAAGCTCGATGCCTTCATCGCGGCCAATCCGGAACTGGCGCTCAACGCCGATACCGTGCGCGCCGGCGAGAAGGAAACCATGCCGGCGGCGAAGCTGGTCGAAGGCAAGCTGCTGACGGCGGATGAGGCCAATGGCGTCACCGACATGGCGGTCTACAACATCGCCAATGGCGGTACCTTCGCCATGACCGCCGATCCGGCTCGCGTCAACTGGATCGGTACGATCGCCGTGCTGTTCGTCCTCGTCCTCTATGTGACGATGGTCTACGGCCCGATCGCCGCTCTGCTGGTCGAGCTTTTCCCGACCCGTATCCGCTATACCGGCATGTCGCTGCCCTATCACATCGGCAACGGCTGGTTTGGCGGCCTGCTGCCGGCGACAGCCTTCGCGATGAGCGCTGCCGCAGGCGATATCTACTACGGTCTCTGGTACCCGATCGTCTTTGCGACGATCACGCTGGTGATCGGCCTGATCTTCCTGCCGGAAACGAAGAACAGGGATATCCACGCCATGGATTAAGCGGCCGATTGAGGCCAATCCCTGCTTGAGAAAAAGGCCCGGCGCTCATAAGGCGCCGGGCTTTTCCATATTACAGCGCCGCGCGTCTTTTCGGACGCGCAAGGACGCTGTAACATTTTGAATTGCTGGATAATTTTATCCTTAAATCGATTCCGATTTAAGGAATTATGCAGTGCGAAACAGGCGCTTCGAGAGCGGCCAGCCGTCCGGCGCCAGCTTGAAGAGCAGACCGCAGCGGGCAAAGACGATCGCCGTCAGCAGCGAGAACCAGGCGCCGAAGGCAAGGCCGGCGATGACGTCGCTCGGATAATGGGCGCCGACCATGACGCGCGTCATGCCGAGCCAGATGGCGCAGGCGATGAAGGCAACACGGTAGCGCGGAAACAGCAGGGCGAAGGCGGCGAAGAAGGCGCCGACCGTGGTGGAGTGGCCGGACGGGAAACTTTCGAAAGCGGAATGGCCCGAAAAGGGCGTGAAGGAAAACATGCCGTAGTCATGGAAATGATCGGGACGCGCCCTGCCGATCGCACGTTTCAGCAGATTGGCGAGAAGTCCTGAGAAAACGACCGTGGCGAAGAGATAGGCGCCGATCCAGCTGACATAGAGCGCCTGCGCCTTGGAACGCGCTGTCTTCAAAAGCTTGTAACCTGCCCTGCCCTGAAAGAACAGCAGGATGCTGGTGTAGATCAGCCAGGCGGAATCGCCGAAACCGGTCAGCATCTCGCCGAGGTGTTTCACCGGCGCGGGAACTTCGCTGGCGCCGATCGGCGCGTCGAAGAGCAGCATCGAAAGGATCACGGCATTGAGCGTGACGAAGAGGCAGGCCTGCCAGCGCAAAGGCGGCAGGCCAGCGTCGCTCCGGCGCCAGCGCCTGTCCAGGGAAGCCCAAAATGCCCGCATTTCGTCGTCCGTTCGAATTTGTCCGCTCGTTAAAATCCGGCGCAAAAATACACGAGATTGTGGCTAGGAATAGTCCGTTTAGGATAATTCGACCAAACCGGTCCGGCGAGCGCTCTCAAGAAAAAAGCCCTCCGCATGCCTCATGCGAAGGGCCGGTACTGTTTCACGTGAAATATCAGGCGGAAAGCGTCTTGAACTCGGCGAGGATCGCATCGCCCATCTCGACGGTGCCGACCTGTCTTGCGCCATCGGCCATGATGTCACCGGTGCGGATGCCCTTGTCGAGCACGTTGGCGATCGCCTTTTCCAGATCGTCGGCTTCCTTCACCAGATTGAAGGAGTAACGCAGGCACATGGCGAAGGAGGCGATCATGGCGATCGGATTGGCGATGCCCTTGCCGGCAATGTCAGGGGCCGAGCCGTGCACCGGCTCGTAAAGCGCCTTGCGCTTGCCGGTCTTGCCGTCAGGCGCGCCGAGCGAGGCCGAAGGCAGCATGCCGAGCGAGCCGGTCAGCATGGCGGCAACGTCGGAGAGCATATCGCCGAAGAGATTGTCGGTGACAATGACGTCGAACTGCTTGGGCTGGCGCACCAGCTGCATGCCGCCGGCATCGGCCAGCATGTGTTCGAGCTGGACGTCGGAATATTTTGCCTTGTGCGTCTCGGTCACCACCTGGTTCCAGAGCACGCCCGACTTCATGACGTTGCGCTTTTCCATGGAGCAGACGCGATTCTGCCGCGTGCGGGCCATTTCGAAGGCGACGCCGGCGATGCGCTCGATCTCGTAAGTATCGTAAACCTGCGTGTCGATGCCGCGCTTCTGGCCGTTGCCGAGGTCGATGATTTCCTTCGGCTCGCCGAAATAGACGCCGCCCGTCAGTTCGCGGATGATCAAGATATCGAGGCCTTCGACCAGCTCCGGCTTCAGCGACGAGGCCGCAGCAAGGGCCGGATAGCAGATGGCGGGGCGCAGGTTTGCGAAGAGCTGCAGATCCTTTCGCAGGCGCAGCAGGCCGGCTTCCGGGCGCACTTCGTAAGGCACGCTATCCCATTTCGGACCGCCGACGGCGCCGAACAGAACGGCATCGGCGGCAAGCGCCTTCTGCATGTCGGCTTCCGAGATGGCAGCGCCATGCGCATCATAGGCGCAGCCGCCGACAAGGCCTTCGTCGGTGACGAAACCGGCATTCATTGCCTCGTTCATATAGGCGATGATCTTGCGGACCTCGCCCATGGCCTCGGGACCGATGCCGTCACCCGGCAGCAGGAAAAGATTGCGCGCTGTCATGAAGCCCTCCTGGGAAAAACAAGTTGCGGTTTCTTAGACCCCGGAAATGGGCATTTCAAGCGACAGAAGCAGTGAATCGGTACGCTTCGCTCTTCGCCGCGACGGTTGCTCCTGCGTCCGCAAACGGATTAGAACGGTGACCCTATCTTTATCCTGGATGGTTCCTATGCTTTTCGCGCCTCTCCACCTCGATACGCCCTTGCTCCAGACGGCGACTGGCTACAGCGTCAGCGGCAAACCGCTCTGGCTGAAGCTCGATGCGCTGCAGCCTTCCGGCAGCTTCAAGCTGCGCGGCGTCGGCCGGCTTTGCCAGCACGAGGTGGAAAATGGGGCGCGCGAAATCTTCTGCGCTTCCGGCGGCAATGCCGGCATTGCGGCGGCCTATGCCGGCCGGGCGCTCGGTGTGCCGGTCACCATCGTCGTGCCGGAGACGACGGCGGCCGACGTAAGGCAGACGATTGCCGCAACGGGCGCGAATGTCCTCGTTCATGGTTCGGTTTTCGATGAGGCCAATGCCCATGCGGTCGAACTCGCCCGGAGCCGCAAGGCAACCTATGTGCACCCCTTCGACCATCCGCTTCTGTGGGATGGCCATGCCACGCTGATCGACGAGGTGGTGGCGAAAGGGGCAAAATTCGATTGCGTGGTCACCAGCGTCGGCGGCGGCGGGCTGCTTGCCGGCATCGTCGAGGGGTTGAAGCGCAACGGGCTCTCCGAGGTACCTGTTATCGCCGTCGAAACGGAGGGGGCGGCTTCACTTCATGCCAGCCTCAAGGCGAATGAGCGTATCACCCTTTCCGCCATTACCTCGATTGCCAATTCGCTCGGGGCGCGGCAGGTGGCGCAGCATGTCTTCGACCTGCCGAAGCAGCATCCGATCGAAAGTGTTGTCGTCAGCGACGCCGATGCCGTTGCCGCCTGCCTGAAATTTGCCGATGCGCAGCGCATTCTGGTCGAGCCGGCCTGCGGTGCGGCGCTTGCGGTTGCCGATGTGCATGCCGGGCTGCTTCAGCGCTTCGATCATCCTCTTATCGAGGTCTGCGGCGGCATTGGCGTGTCGCTCGAAAAACTCAGGGCCTGGAAAGAAAAGTTTCTTTGACCCACACCAAAGAAAAAGCCGGGCGTAAGCCAGGCTTGATCGGTAACCGATTGGAAGGGCTCAGGCTGCCCAGGGGTGCGAAGCGGCGTTCTTCTTTTCGAAGCTGTCGATCGCCTTGCCCTTTTCCAGCGTCAGGCCGATATCGTCGAGGCCGTTCAGCAGGCAGTGACGCTTGAACTCGTCGAGATCGAACTTGATCGAGCCACCATCGGGGCCGGTGATCTCGAGGTTTTCGAGGTCGACGGTCAGGATGGCGTTGGAGCCGCGCGAAGCGTCGTCCATCAGCTTGTCGAGATCGTCCTGGCTGACCTTGATCGGCAGGATACCGTTCTTGAAACAGTTGTTGTAGAAAATATCGGCGAAGCTGGTCGAGATGACGCAGCGGATGCCGAAATCCAGAAGCGCCCAGGGCGCGTGCTCGCGCGAGGAGCCGCAGCCGAAATTGTCGCCGGCAACCAGGATCTTGGCATCGCGATAGGCCGGCTTGTTCAGCACGAAATCCGGGTTTTCGGAGCCGTCTTCGTTATAGCGGGCCTCTGCGAAGAGGCCGGTGCCGAGGCCGGTGCGCTTGATCGTCTTCAGATAATCCTTCGGAATGATCATGTCGGTGTCGATGTTGACGACCGGCAAGGGCGCAGCAACGCCCGTGAGCTTCACGAATTTATCCATGACCCATGCTCCATTTCTGCAAATCTACTTCCTGAATTTGCATCTAGTCCAGTTTTTCGCCGAAATGAAGGAGAATCTTTCTAAAGTGGCGGCCGCGCGCGACGTTTCGCGCGGCCTGCCATTGTGCGTGTTTGGTTATTTGGACGGTGCGTTCAACCCCCAGAGGACGCCGAACGGATCACGAAGCTGGCCATAGCGGTCGCCCCAGAACATCAGTTCGACCGGCATGACGACTTCGGCGCCGGCGGAAACCGCGCGATCCCACCAGAAATCGATATCGTCGATAATAAGCTGGATGGCGAAGCCTTCATGGCCTTTGAAGGGGCCGAATTCGGGATAGGCATCCGACAGCATGAGGGAGCTGCCGTTGATGTAGAGATGCACATGCATCGTCCGGCCGTTCTCGTCGACCGGCACGCGATAGGCTTCTTCGGCGCCGAAAGCCTTCTTGTAGAATTCCGCAGCTTTCACCGCGCCGCTGACCGTCAGATAGGGCAGCAGGCCGTTCTTGACCGGTGGCATCTTGGTCGGGTTGCTCTCTGTCGTCGCATCCATGCTTGTCCTCCATTCATTTTTGAACGCCGGCTGAATGCCTGGCTGCTTCAAGGACGTGGCATGGAAGCGTGATCCGACAGTGCCGGCCGAAAATTTTCAGCGACCAAAATTTTCAGCGAAAAGATGATCAGAGATCGATGATCGTGCCGCGGCCGTCGTTCCAGATGCGCATCTCGCGTTGGCCGTTGTTTGCCTTGGCGCGGACCGGAGCGGGCTTCATCTTCATCGAAAGCGCGCGTCCGACCATGAGCACGGTCAGGATGCCGCCGACGGCGAGCGTCACCGAAAAGGTGAAAATCAGCATGGCCACGAAAACGGTGGCGCCGGCAAGCATGAGGAAGATGGAGCGAATGTTCTGCATGGGTTTGAGACCTTTCTTCGGAAAGGAATGTGGTCCTTCTCTTTCCTCTCTGCAAGGCAAGCATGGCTTTTTGTTGTTCTGCGGGAGGTTCTGGGGTGGGCTGCTTGCTTCGGCCGTCAAAGCTTGGCACTAATTCGCCATGAGCCGAAACCACATGACCCGCTCCGTCCGCCTGCGCCGTTCGGTGTTAAGCGTGCCTGCCGTCAATCCCCGCGCCCTCGAAAAAACCCATGCGGTCGATTGCGATGCGGTGATCTTCGATCTCGAGGATTCCGTGGCGCCGGAAAAGAAGGCGGAAGCGCGGGAAAACCTGAGGAATTTCTTTTCGGCTCGGCCGCTCCAAGGCAAGGAGCGGATCATCCGCATCAACAGTCTGTCCACCGATTTCGGCCTGGCGGACATGGAGCTGGTGACGGCGCTTGGTCCCGATGCCGTGCTGCTCCCGAAGGTCGACGAACCGCAGGATGTCATGGCGCTCAGTGACCTTCTCTCCGAGGCCGATGCACCGGAAGATCTGCGCATCTGGGCGATGATCGAGACACCGCGCGGCATCCTCAATGTGGCGGCGATCGCCGAGGCCGGGCGCACGCCGGGCTCGCGGCTCGATTGTCTCGTCGTCGGGCTGAACGACCTGCGCAAGGAAACCGGCGTGCTGCCGCAGCCGGGGCGGAGCTATCTCGTGCCGTGGCTGATGCAGGTCGTCCTTGCGGTCAGCGCCTATGGGCTCGATGCGATCGACAGCGTCTTCAACGATTTCAGGGACGAACAGGGTTTCGATGCCGAATGTCTGCAGGGCCGGGCCATGGGCTTTGCCGGCAAGATGCTGATCCATCCTGCGCAGATCGAGCCCGCCAACCGCCATTTCGGCCCGGATCCGGCAGCGATTGCGGAAGCGGAGGCGATCATATCAGCCTTTGCCGATCCCGCTTCCGATGGGCTGAACGTCATCAATGCAGGCGGGCGGATGGTCGAGCGGCTGCATCTTGTCCAAGCGGAAAGTCTGGTCCATAAAGCCCGCCTGATCGCAGCCCGCCAGGCTGCAGCACGAAAGACGATGTGATGAAACTCTACCGCTTCCTGACCGGTCCCGACGATGCTTCCTTCTGCCATAAGGTCACTGCCGCCCTCAACAAGGGCTGGGCGCTGGAGGGCTCGCCGAGCTATGCCTTCAATGCCGCAACCGGCGCGATGCAGTGCGGCCAGGCCGTCGTCAAGCAGGTCGAAGGCAAGGATTACAATCCCGAGATGAAACTCTCCGAGCAGTAAACGCGTCCTTTTGGACGCGCGGTGCTCAGCGCTCGGCAGCTTCCTCGGCGCTCGCCTCGATCCGCTCCATGTCATCGTCGCTCAGCCCGAAATGGTGGCCGATCTCGTGGATCAGGACGTGGGTGATGATATCGCCGAGCGTCTCGTCGTTCTCAGCCCAGTAATCGAGGATGGGACGGCGGTAGAGACGGATGCGGTTCGGCATCTCGCCGGTTTCCACCGTGAAACGTTCGGAAATGCCCCTGCCCTCGAAAAGACCGAGCAGATCGAAAGGGGTTTCCAGCGCCATGTCCTCGAAAACGTCGTCATCGGGGAAATCTTCGATCTCGATCGTGAGGTTGGTCGTCAGTTGGCGGAATTCATCCGGCAGATGGCTGTAGGCCTCCATGGCCAGCGACTCGAAGGTGCTGATCGTCGGTGCATGGCGGTCTTGCCAATCATCGCTCTGGTCTACGCGGGCCATGAATCTTCCTTCCTTTGCGGGCCCATATAGAACCTTTATCGCCGATTTTCGAGTGCGGAATCAAAGGCAGGAATATTTTCATAGAAAATGGACGTTGACTCTTCATTAGCTCTCTGGAATCTATAAGAACATAACAGGAACAAGACGGATCGGAGAACGCCATGGCGCAGCACGCCCTGGCGCGCGAGCGGCTTTTTGCGCTCCGCGAAACCATCGCCAGACTGGAGGGAAAGCCTGCGCCGGCGCTTGCGGCAGCGGAGCAGGAAGCCTTGGCGGAAGGACGTAAGACCCGCCAGGAGCGCACTCTGCCGCCCCTGCCGTTTGGGGTGGAGTTTCTCGACGGGGCGCTGGAAGGCGGCCTGCCGCTCGATGCGATCACCGAATTCCGTTCCGCTCTGTCTCGTGATGCCGGTGCTGCAAGCGGGCTGGCGATGGCTGTTGCAGCGCGACTGCAAAAGCAGGAAGCGGATGCCGGCCGCCTTCTGCCGTTGCTCTGGATTGGCGATGCCGTCGGCACGCTGGAGGCCGGTCGTCCCTATGCCCCCGGGCTTCGGGATTTCGGGCTGAGCCCGGAGCGGTTTCTCCATGCCGCCCCGCGCAAGCTGGACGAGGCGCTCTGGCTGGCGGAAGTGGCGGTGGAAAGCGCTGCCTTCTCGGCCGTCATCTTCGAAGTGCGGGGCAATCCCGCCCATTTCGGCCTGACCGAAAGCCGCAGGCTCAGTCTCAGGGCGCATGCTGCCCGCTGTCCGCTCTTTCTTGTCCGTCAGGCCGGAGCGGAGGAGGCAAGCAGTGCGGCCTTCCGTCTGCAGGTCGAACCAGCCTCGTCCGCTCTGCGGTCGTTGCCGGATGGATCGAAACTTTCCGGCAGCATCGGCAATCCGATTTTCCGTCTGACGCTGGAGAAGAGCCGAAATCCGGCCCCGCTCTCCTTTCTTCTGGAGTGGAATCCCCATGAACGCGAATTTCTCCCTGTCGCCGAACCAAACCTCGTTCGTCCTTCAGGCGAACAATCAGCGCATTCTGGCGCTCAGCTTCCCGCATCTGCCAACGGACCGCATCGCCCGCAGGCGATGGGGGCTCTCCTGGCGTTCGAAAGGGCGTCCTGAGACGCCGCCTATCGTCTGTTCCGGCAAGCTCAACAATGCCATGCGGCTGACGGCACTGGACGAGTTGGCCGAGAGGCTGGGGTTGAAGAAGGAGCTGGGCGTTGCCGAAGCGCGCGCCATGTACCCGATGCTCGAGGTCGCGGAAGAGGATCCGGCGGCCGACCGCCGGTTGCTGGAGGCAATTGCCGACTGGTGCGACCGCTATACGCCGCTGGTGGCGTTTGACGGCAAGGACGGCCTGTTTCTCGACATTAGCGGCTGCGCCCATCTTTTCGGCGGTGAAAAGGCGCTTCTCAAGGATGTGCTGTCGCGGCTTTTTCATATGGGATTCGATGCCCGCGGCGCGATCTCATCGTCGCCCGGCCTTTCCTGGGCCGCGTCCCGCTTCGGGCAAGGCGGCGTGATCGAGGACGAAGAGACGGAACATGTGCTGACGTCCTTGCCGGTTGCAGCCTTGCGGCTGGAAGGACAAACCGTCGATGCCCTGAAGAAGCTCGGTCTGAAATATATCGGCGACGTTATCGATGCACCGCGAGCGCCGCTGACCCGCCGGTTCGGCCCGGAGCTGCTTCTGCGTCTCGACCAGGCGCTGGGACGTGAAGAGGAGCCGGTCTCGCCCCGGCGTCCGGTTGCCAGCCTCTCGGCCGAAAGCCGGCTGATCGAGCCCATCGGGACGGAAGAGCAGATCCTTGCCGTCACCAGGCAGGTCGCCTTATCGCTGCAGCCGTCGCTGGAGGCGCGGGGGGCTGGCGGGCGGGTGTTCGAACTGGTGCTGTTCCGTGTCGACGGCAGGGTCTTTCGTATCTCCGTCGGCGCTTCTCGGCCGCTTCGCGAACCAAAGTTCATTGCCGGACTTTTTTCCGAGCGATTGCAGGCGGTCTATGACGATCTCGATGCCGGCTATGGTTTCGAGATCCTGCGGTTGAATGTGTTGCGGCACGATCCCTTCAACGAGGCGCAGGGTGATTTCGAGGGCGACCGTCAGGGAGAGATCTCGCTTTCGGCCTTCGTCGACCGGGTTTCCGCCCGGCTTGGTGCGGATTGCCTGCAGAGCTTCCAGCTCCGCGAGAGCCATGTGCCGGAACGCGCCGTCATTACGGTTCCTGTGATGGAGAGCCTTCCCAGGCGGAAGGCCGCGCCGGACATCCAGCTTCCTTTCCGCCAAGAGCGCCCGCTGCGGCTCTTTGCAACGCCGGAGCCCGTCGAGACCATACTTGCCGAAGTGCCCGATGGTCCGCCGCAGATCTTCCGCTGGCGGCGCATGCAGCATCAGGTGGCAAGAAGCGAAGGGCCGGAACGGATTGCCATGGAATGGTGGATCGATGGGGATGAGGCCGAGGCGCGTGACTATTTCCGCATCGAGGACGAGACCGGGCATCGCTTCTGGATCTATCGCCGCGGCTTTTATGGTCAGGAATTCCATCCTCGCTGGTTCATGCACGGTGTTTTCGCATGAAGAGCGAACCCGCATTTTTCGAGATCGGCACGAGAACGAATTTCTCGTTTCTCGAAGGCGCCTCCGGCCCAGAAGAGATGGTCGTACAGGCCGCTCATCTCCGGCTCGGCGGCCTCGGGATTGTTGACCGGAATTCGGTTGCCGGTGTGGTGCGGGCGCATGCACAGGCGGAGCAGCTTGAGGAGAGATACAAAAACAAGGATGCGATTTTAGCCGAGGCGAAGAAGAAAGGAAAAACGGAGGTCATTCTCGATCCTATCCGGGTTCAACCGGGCGCCCGCCTCGTCTTTTGCGATGGAACGCCTGATATCCTCGCCTATCCGCGCAACCGGCGAGGCTGGGCAAATCTCTGCCGTCTGCTCAGCGCCGGCAATCTGAAGGAGGAATCGGTCAAGGGAAGCTGCATTCTGACAGAAGCGGAACTCATGGAATGGGGGGACGAGATGATGCTTGCCCTCGTTCCGGATCGCACCCTTGTCGATCATCAGGCGGGTCAGTCGACGCTGGAAGATTATCTGGAACGGTTTCGCAGACGCTTCCGCAAGGCTTTTTTTATGGCGCTGGCGCCAGCCTATGACAGCCGCGACAGGCAGGTCTTTGCGGTGCTTGCCATGCTTGCTGCTCGAAATCGTGTGCCGCTGATTGCCACCAACCAACCGCTTTACCATCACCCCGAACGCCGGCCGCTTTCGGATGTCGTGATCGCGATCCGGGAGCATGTACAGATAGCGCAAGCCGGTTTCCTGCTGGCGCCGAATGCCGAACGCTACCTCAAGGATTCACGTGAAATGGCCCGGATCTTCCGGGACTATCCTAATGCGGTCGAGAATACGCAGGTATTTTTCGACAGTTTGACCTTTTCGCTGAAGGAACTGGAGCACAATTATCCGCCAGAAAACGATCCCGGCGAAACGCCGCAGGAGACTCTCGAAAGGCTGACGAGAGCGGGAGCGGTAAGACGCTATCCCGAGGGTATCCCGCCCAAGGTGGCGCAACAGATCGATTATGAACTAAAACTCATTGGGGATAAGAAATATGCCTCCTATTTCCTGACGGTGCACAGGATCATCCAGCACGCCCGCTATGAACTCAAGGTCTTGTGCCAGGGGCGCGGATCGGCGGCAAATTCGGTCATCTGCTATTGTCTCGAGATAACGGAAGTCGATCCCGAAAAGAGCACACTGCTCTTCGACCGCTTCATTTCGATGGATCGCGACGAACCGCCGGATATCGATGTCGATTTCGAGCATGACCGGCGTGAAGAGGTCATCCAGTTTATTTACAAAAACTACAAAAGAGAACATGCGGGACTGACGGCGGGGGTGACCACCTACCGCACCCGTTCGGCCGGCCGCGAGGTCGCCAAGGCCTTCGGTCTGTCGGAGGATGTTCAGTCGGCGATCAGCAGCCTTGTCTGGGGCTGGTCCGAAGACAATCTCTCGGAACGGGATGCCAAGGCAGCTGGCCTCGATATCAAGGATCCGGTGACACGGAACGTGCTGAAATATGCCTCAGAGCTTCTCGGCTTCCCGCGCCACCTCACCCAGCATGTCGGCGGCTTCGTCATCACGCGGGACCGGCTCGACGAGGTGGTGCCGATCATGAAGACGGCGATGCCGGATCGCTACATGATCGAATGGGACAAAGACGATCTCGACAACGTCAAGATCCTCAAGGTGGATGTGCTGGCGCTCGGCATGCTGACCTGTCTGCGGAAGGCGTTTTCGCTGCTTGAATTGCATTACGACGTGAAGAAGACGCTCGCAGACCTCGGCAACAAGGAGCATGGGGACGAAGGCGAGCCGGTCTACGACATGATGGGCCGGGCCGATACGCTCGGCGTCTTCCAGATCGAAAGCCGGGCGCAGATGAGCATGCTGCCGCGTCTGAAGCCGACGCTATTCTACGATCTCGTCATCGAGGTGGCGATCGTGCGGCCAGGGCCGATCCAGGGCGACATGGTGCAT
Source organism: Rhizobium sp. BT-226 (assembly GCF_025847085.2). Taxonomy (NCBI): domain Bacteria; kingdom Pseudomonadati; phylum Pseudomonadota; class Alphaproteobacteria; order Hyphomicrobiales; family Rhizobiaceae; genus Rhizobium; species Rhizobium sp. BT-226. The sequence goes on from NZ_JAOYTI010000004.1 coordinate 119,063, forward strand.
CCCTATCTGAAGCGCCGGGAGCAGCGGGCCAAGAACATCCCGATCGAATATCCGAGCAAGGAGCTGGAAACGGTTCTGGAAAGAACCCTCGGCGTGCCCTTGTTCCAGGAACAGGCTATGCAGATCGCCATTACCGCCGCAGGCTTCAAACCGGCGGAAGCCGACAAGCTTCGCAGAGCGATGGCGACATTCAAGAGAACCGGTACGATCGGCAATTTCGAAAAGCGGTTCATCGAAGGAATGGTCTCAAAGGGCTATGCCCAGGAATTCGCGCAGCAGTGTTTCAACCAGATCAAGGGCTTCGGCGAATATGGTTTCCCGGAAAGCCATGCCGCTTCCTTCGCGCTGCTCGTCTATGCCTCCTCATGGCTCAAGGCCTATTATCCCGACGTCTTCTGCGCGGCGATGCTGAACTCTCAGCCGATGGGCTTTTATGCACCGGCGCAGCTGGTGCGGGATGCACGCGAGCACGGGGTAAGGATCCTGCCGGTCGATATCAATGAATCGAACTGGGATTGCGGGCTGGAAGAAGCTGTCTTCGATCAGAATGCCGTCGATTTCCGGCATGAGAAGATGCGCGCGATCATCAAGACCCGACATGCGGTGCGGCTCGGCTTCCGGCAGATCAAGGGCCTTTCGACAGACGATATGGAACAGCTGGTCTGTCATCGAGGCGAAGGCTACAGCTCGGTGCGGGATCTCTGGCTACGCTCCGGTCTGCAGAAGTCGGTCATCGAGCGACTGGCGGATGCCGATGCGTTCCAGTCCCTCAAACTGTCACGACGCGACGCGCTCTGGGCGGTGCGGGCGCTGGATGTGAAGAGCGCGGCCGAGGAGCTGCCGCTTTTCGAGCAGGTCAGTCATGTCGACCTCCAGGCCGAGCCTGCGGCAAAGTTGCCGGAAATGCTTCCCGGAGAGCAGGTCATCGAGGACTATCGTTATCTCTCACTGTCACTGAAGGCGCACCCCGTCTCCTTCTTGCGTGAGGAATTGCGCAAGGCCGGTGTGACGCGCAATGTCGATCTGTTGAAAGTCGCGAACGGAAAGAGGGTGACGATCGCGGGCCTCGTGCTGGTGCGCCAGCGGCCGGGTTCGGCCAAAGGTGTGATCTTCATGACGTTGGAAGACGAGACCGGGGTTGCCAATGCGATCGTCTGGAACAAGATATTCGACAAATACCGCTCGGTCGTGATGGGCGCCCGGCTGGTGAAAATCCGCGGCAGGCTGCAAAGCCAGAGCGGCGTGATCCATACCGTCGTCGAGCATATCGAGGACATGACGCCGGCGCTCGGGATCCTGCAACGCGAGGCCCGGCGTTTCGGCGTCTGCGAGCGGGCAGACGAGGTGTTGAGGCCGGGTGCCGATCAGCGGCAGAAAAAGCTTGCGAATGTGCAGGAGAGGGCCGAGCTGGAAAAACGGATTGTTGCCACAGGCCGCCATGCTGGCGCGGCAGAAACCGCCCAAGTGATGCCGCGCGGACGCAACTTTCATTAAAAATGCGTCGCACCGATAAGGACCATACGACGCGCCTTTATTTGCTTATGGCGTCATCATCCTGAAACCGCTGCATAATCCCGGACGATATGCATCGAGGTCTCACCGGACACCGCTGTTCAATGATGCAGGACTCGAATTTTTTCTTGACAGCCACCATCTTCTTTAGCAGAAAACACGATAGTCAGTGTCATGTTTGGAATGAAGACGTGCTTGTCTGCAGCTGCAATTATATAACCGATAAAGAAATTCGGGAGGTTATCACCAACCTTCTCGATGAAGACTGTTGGCAGCTTATCGTGCCTGCGAAGGTCTACCACGCCATGGAAAAACGCGGCCGCTGCTGCGGTTGTTTCCCCAACGTCGTCGACATCATTATCCAGACGACCGAGGAATATCACGCCCGTCGCCACTCGACGGAGACCGAAATATTTGATTTCATGTCCCGCTTGAAACAATTCCATGAGGAAAACAGGAGAGCGGACATTGAAAGGCGACAAAAAGGTCATCGAGCGGCTTAACGAGGCGTTGTTCCTCGAACTCGGTGCGGTCAACCAATACTGGGTTCATTATCGTCTTCTTGAGGACTGGGGCTACACCAAGCTCGCCAAGAAGGAGCGCGCCGAATCCATCGAAGAGATGCACCATGCCGACCGGCTCGTTGCACGCATCATCTTCCTCGAAGGCCATCCCAATCTGCAGACTCTTGCACCTCTGCGCATCGGCCAGAACGTCAAGGAAGTTCTGGAAGCCGATCTTGCCGGCGAGTACGACGCCCGCGCGGCCTACAAAAAGTCGCGCGATATCTGTCATGACGCCGGCGACTACGTTTCCATGAAACTTTTCGAGGAGCTGCTGGCGGACGAGGAAGGTCATATCGACTTCCTCGAAACACAGATCGACCTGCTCGAGAAAATCGGCGAGAGCAAATACGGCCAGCTCAACGCCGATTCCGCCAACGAAGCCGAATAAGGTTCGAACGAGATACCGGCCGCCCATGGCGGCCGGGGTTACCTATCGAATTATCCGCTGCCAGCCACCGCGATCGGCTGCATCAAACCGGATCGAAACCGGTGCCCCTTATTTCATTTCCATCTGCTGAAATCAAAAACGGACCTGATCAATCGCGATCATGCTGTATCAATCAGTCTTCCGATTGTAGGGCTGCTAGATGCTGGAACTCGGCCACCACCTGGTCGTAGACGCCGCGCTTGAAGGGCACGATCAGCCCCGGCAGTTGCTGCATCGGCTTCCATTCCCAGGCATCGAATTCCGGCTCGTGGCCGCCAGGCGGCGGATTGATAGCGATCTCGCTGTCGTCGCCTTCGAAGCGGAAGGCGAACCAGCGCTGCGTCTGGCCGCGGAATTTCCCCTTCAGCCCGATGCCGATCAGTGCCGGTGGCAGATCATAGTTGATCCAGTCTCTCGCTTCGGCAAGCAGGGTTACCGTCTTGATGCCGGTCTCCTCGTAAAGCTCGCGGTAGGCGGCGTCCAATGGATCCTCGCCCTTGTCGATGCCCCCCTGCGGCATCTGCCAGAGCTGCGGCGAGCCGTCATATTCGGAATTGCCGTCGGAGATGCGCCTTCCCGCCCAGACGAGGCCATCGCGGTTCAGGATCATCACGCCGACGCAGGGGCGGTAGGGCAGATCCTCGGCTTTCACGGTCGCCTGGCTCATCTTCTTCTCCGTTCTGGGATTCCTCTCAAGGATCCCTCTCAAGGATTCTTCTCAAGGATTCCGGGGGTCGTTGGAAAGGGCGGCGACGCCGACGATCTCGATGCCGCGCATCGCGGCCTCCTCGCTCCATTTGGCGATGGCGTCAACGCTCTCATCGAAAGCCGAGGCGACGCCGATCGCCTGGCCGTTCTTGCGGGCGATGCGCTCGAGCTCGTCGAGCTTCTTCAGGACAGCGTTGATATCGAGCTGGCTGTCGAGTTGCAGGTCGGCGAAGGCATAGGCCAGTTCGGTTCCCTTGGCGATCGCAGCCGTCTTCGACTGCGCCGATGTGCCGTCGTCGAGAAACAGCAAGCCGCGCTTGCCGATGTCGCGCATGACAGGTTCCATGGCGGCGGGATCAGACAGGAAACGGCCGCCGAGATAATTCATGACGCCGGTATAGTTGGTGATCTCGCCCATCGCCTTGTGCAGGTTTTCGATGTTCCGCGCGGCCGGCTTCGTGGTCAGCAGCGTTTCGGGGCCTGGATCGTTCGCCGGGTAATCAAAGGGTTCGAGCGGCACCTGGAGAAGGATCTCGTGACCGCCGCGGCGGGCTTCCTGCATCCAGCGCTGCAGGCTGTTGCCGCTTGCGGCAAAAGCGAAGGTGATCTCTTCCGGGAGTTCGGCGATGGCGCGCTGCGTTCCGGTCTGGCTGAGCCCGAGGCCGCTGACGACGATGGCGATGCGGACGCCGCGCGCGCCGGACGAGGGACGCGCATATTGATCCATCGGTCGCCGGCCATCGGGGCCGACGATCGGCAGCCTGCCAAAAGGCGTCTCTTCGAGCAGCGCTTCATTGGGCTGAGCTGCCATGCGCGGATCCTGGCCGATCTGCATGGCGTCGACCAGCACCGGCCCGCCGCCGTCGCGCGGGCGGGGACTGTATTTGGTGACGACCGAGCCGTCGCCGGTGACCATCTGCTCGACATTGGCGCCCGAGCGCGGGTCGGCGCGGGGCATGCCGTCTGCCGCTTGGCCCGTAGTGGCCGTCGGCGGCTGAGGGGCGTTGGCAGGCGGCGTTGCGGCTTGTTCGGCCGCCGGCGGTTTGGTGCGGTCGAGCCCATCGCCGCGAAATGCCGTATAGAGCGAAAAGCCGCCTATCGCAAAAAGGCAAAGGCTGGCGGCGATACGGCCGAGGCGCAGGACGCCTGGGCGCCGGCGGCCGGTTTTGCGGTTGCGGCCCAGAGGCGCATGCAGGTCCGTTCCCAATTTTTTGCCCGCTCCAAAACCGGGAAACAGCAGAAAGGCTCAAGGCCGGGCGAGGTGCCCGGCCTTGAGCTGATCGATTACTTGGCGACGACGGCCTTGTCCGGGTTCGGCGGGAAGGCCGGATCGGTCTTCTTGCCGCGCAGAAGGTCGAGCGCGTAGTTCAGCTGAACGTCGTCCTTCGGGTCCGGCGGCACGTAGGCAACGGAGCCCGAACCTTCGTCGGTTTCGCTCTGACCCTTGATGTGGCCGCGCAGGCTGGATTCGCCTTCGGTCACCATCTTGCCCTGCAGTTCCTCCGGCAGCGGCTCCTCGACCTTGATGTCGGGGGCGATGCCGGTGCCCTGGATCGAGCGGCCCGACGGCGTGTAGTAGAGCGCCGTGGTCAGACGCAGCGCGCCGTTTTCACCGAGCGGGATGATCGTTTGGACGGAGCCCTTGCCGAAGGAGCGCGTGCCGAGAACGGTGGCACGGCGCAGATCCTGAAGAGCGCCGGCGACGATTTCCGATGCGGAAGCCGAACCGCCGTTGATCAGCACGATCACCGGCTTGCCATCCGTCAGGTCGCCCGGGCCGGCATTGAAGCGGCGGGTTTCATCCGGATTGCGGCCGCGGGTCGAAACGACTTCGCCTCGCTGCAACAGGGCATCGGAGACGTTGATCGCCTGGTCGAGCAGACCGCCCGGATTGAGGCGCAGGTCGAGAACATAACCCTTCAGCTTGTCGGCCGGAACGGTGTCCTTGATCTTCTTGATCGCCTTTTCCATGTCAGGATAGGTCTTCTCGGTGAAGGAGATGATGCGGAGATAACCGACATCGTCCTCGACACGCGACTTGACTGCCTGGACGGCGACGACGTCACGAACGATCGTCAGCTCGATCGGCTTGTCGGCACCCTTGCGGATCAGCGTCAGCTTGATCGGCGTGTTGACGGCGCCGCGCATCTTCTCGACGGCGTCTTCCAGCTTCAGGCCGCGCACGGACTGGCCGTCGATCTCGGAGATGTAGTCGCCGGCGAGAACGCCGGCCTTGGCGGCGGGCGTATCGTCGATCGGGGTAATGACCTTGACGAGTTCGTCTTCCATCGTGACTTCGATGCCGAGGCCGCCGAACTCACCCTTGGTCTGGGTGCGCATGTCCTCGGCGTCCTTCGCATTCATGTAGCTCGAATGCGGATCGAGCGAGGAGAGCATGCCGTTGATGGCGTTCTCGATCAGCTTGTCTTCCGCAGGCGGCGTCACATATTGCGCACGCACACGCTCGAAGACATCTCCGAAAACCGAAAGTTCCTTGTAGGTCGAGGATCCGGCCGCTTCTGCCGGCACACCTGCCGAATAAATGACGCTCATTGCGGTCGCACCCATCAATGCGCCGACCAGAACAAGAGAAGCCCTACGAATCATTGCGTGCCTTTCCAGTGTCTTTGGCGGTCCACCACGGCCGGGAATCGACCGGTTTACCGTCCTTTCGAAATTCAATGTAAAGCGTTGGCCGGTTCGTTTCCAGCGCCAATGCAGTTGCGCTTGCCACTCTTTTCGCGCCCATCACGGCAAGCGGCTCGCCGGAGAAAACGAACTTTCCCTGACGGGTATTGATCGTATCCATTCCCGAGAGAACCAGGTGGTATCCATCGCCCGCGTCGAGGATGATCATCTGGCCGTAACTACGGAATGCGCCGGCGAAAACCACCAGACCATCCGCAGGCGCCGTCACCACTGTCTCTGGATTGGTGGCGACCGTCATTCCCATGGCCTCGTGCCCGGTGCCGTCGGCATCGCCGAACTGGCGCAGGATATCGCCCGTAACGGGCACCTCCAATTTCGCCTTCAATTCTCCGAAGGGATATGCGGGCGCAATGCGGTTTTTATCGGGCACGCCGCTGTCGGCAAGCGCCTTGGCCTGGGCGCGCTGCTCGTCCGTCATAAGCTTGCGGTTCTCCTCGGCCTGACGGGCGGCAGCGGCGGCATCCCGCACCGAAGCGATCTCGGATTCCATCGAGGCGACGAGGCCTTCAAGGCTCGTCGCCTTGCCCGCCAGCTCCTCGGAACGTTTCCTTTCGGCCGCGAGTTCGGCAGCGTTGCTGCGGCTGAGCTTGTCGTTTTCGGCAAGCAGCAGATCCATGCGCCGCTCTTCCTCGATGCCGTTGGTCATCGTCGCGGTCAGCGAGGTCTTCTCGGCAGCGCTTGCGGTCTGCAATGCGGCGAGGCTTGCAAGGTCTGCGGCAAGCTTGTCGGTCTCCTTGCGGATGCCGGGCACGACGGCGCCGAGCAGAATGGCGCTGCGCACCGAGGCGAGCGCATCGTCGGGGGTGACGAGCAAAGCGGGCGGCGGGTTGCGGCCCATGCGCTGGAGCGCTGCCAGCACCTCGGCCAGCAGGCCGCGGCGCTCGTGCAGGGAGCGGCGAATGCCATCCTCCTTGACGCCGAGATCGGCAAGCTTCTTCTCGCTTTCGAGGATCTGTTTTTCGAGCGTCTTGCGGCGGGTAGCTGAATCGATCAGCGCCTGGCGGATGCTTTCCGTGCTCTTTTCGAGATCGGCGATGCCCTGCTGAAGCGCGCTCACCTTGTCGGCGGAGAGGCTGATCGTTTTCGACAGGGTTTCGAGTTCGGCACGGGTCTGGTCACGCTTGGCGGCAAGTTCGGCGGCCGGATCGGGCGGCGGCGGCTCGGCTGCCGGCGGAGGTGCGGCCAGCTCGGTCGAAGGCTGTGCCGCCTCGGGGCCGGCTTCCTGCGCCCGGACGCTGAACGGATTTGCCGACACGACAATCGCCGCCACACCGACACCGGCCGCGATAGCCGGCAGGATCATGCGGTGTCGCCTGGTGGATGCTCTCGTCATGCGTGTTGGGGCACTTTCTCAAATCGCGCGGAGACTAAGCTGATTTGGTGCGCTTTGCCATAACGTTTGCAGGAGAACGGGCTGCCTAGCAAAACACGCCTGCGTGACATTGCGATTGTCGACGCATCGGGGCCGACGCGGCATCAGACGCGATGATAGGGGTGGCCGGAAAGGATGGTGACGGCGCGATAGAGCTGCTCGGCGATCAGTGTGCGTACGAGCTGGTGCGGCCAGGTCATTTTGCCCAGGCACAGCGTGGCGTCGGCACGGTCGTAAAGGGAGGGATCGAGGCCGTCGGCGCCGCCGATCGCGATTGTCAGCTCGCGTTTGCCCTGGTCGCGATAGGAGCCGAGCAGGTTTGCGAAGGCTTCGCTGTCGAGCGCCTTGCCGCGTTCATCGAGAAGAATGAGGATACTGCCATCGGCAAGCGATTTCAGAAGCATCGCCGCCTCTTCGCGCTTGCGGGTCTCCGCATTGGAGGCGCGGCTTTCGCCAACTTCGGCAACACGGGTCAGTTCGAGGCCGACGGCAGGGCCGGCCTTGGCGAAACGGTCGAAATAACGGGCGGCAAGATCCTTTTCCGGGCCGGACTTCAGCCATCCCACCGCAAAAAGACCTATTCGCATTCATCCGCTCCCGCTCATGCAGCACATCGGGCGCACACCACGCCACCGGCCGGCTTATCTGTTGCCGGCCAGCCAATGCCACGTCTCAGGCGCCGGACAGAATGCCGGCTCGCCTGTCAGTGCCGTGTTTCTTCATCCATATCCGGAGCCGCCCACATCTTTTCGATGTTGTAGAACTCGCGGATTTCGGGCCGGAACACATGCACGATAATGTCACCGGTGTCGATCAGGACCCAATCGCCGCCTTCCTGACCTTCGACGCGGGCCGTACCGAGGCCGTCGTCCTTAAGGTCGGTGAGCAGGTGATCCGAGATCGCCATGACATGCCTGTTCGAGCGGCCGGAGACGACGATCATGTAGTCTCCCAGCGCCGATTTTCCGGCAATGTCGATGGTAACGATATCTTCAGCTTTGGAGTCCTCGAGGCTGGCGAGGACGGTTTCTAGGGCACGGGCGGCGGCATCGGCGCCACGTTCCGCACTCTTCGGGATAACGGCGAGCGTTTTTCCCTTGGCGTGTACTGTTGTCAGTGCTTTCCCTTTCCTGGAATGACAAACTATGCACAACACGAGATCCGATCGAGACCGGATCATGGTTAAGATAGGCATCAAACCATTAATGTTTCAAGACATGCTAAGGTACGGAACGGCCGAAAATCCGATCTGCCCTTCGAATTGAAGTATTTGACTGCTCGGGGCGGCCTTGTGCGGGCGGTGTACAGTTTCCCTGCCGCAGCGTAAAGTGCGGCAAATTCCACGATCTCCAGATTCAATGACCGACTCAGCCGCAAAAACACTCGTGCCCGTCCTGCGAATCAGCTTTCCGGACGAGGATCGCCTCGGCCATGGCAAGATGGAACTGCTGGAGCATATCCGCCAGACCGGATCGATCTCGGCGGCGGGGCGGGCGATGGACATGTCCTATCGGCGGGCATGGCTGCTGGTCAGCGAGATGAACCGGATGTTTAACGAGCAGGTGGTGGAATCGCAGCGCGGCGGGCAAAAGGGCGGCGGCGCGGTGCTGACGCCGTTCGGCGAGGAACTGCTCGACCGTTTCCGTCGGATGGAAAAGACGGTGCGGACCAGCCTTGCGGAGGACCTCGCCTGGCTCGAGGCCAAGCGCAACCTGCAGCAAAGCGAGCGCGGCTGATCAGGCCTCCAGGGCAACCGTCTTGATGACGGCGAAGACCACCCTTCCCGGTCGAAGATCGAGACGCTCGCAGGAGAGCGTCGTGATCCGGGAAAGAACGATATCGCCGCCGCAATCGAGCCGGATTTCCACCGTTCCGTCCTCGGTCGACGATATCCCGTCTATCTTTGCTTCCAGGATATTCAGCGCGCTCAGCCCCTCGGGCCTTGCGGTCGCCAGCATGACATCGCGGGCAGGAATGCGGATGCGGACCGATTTGCCGGGCGCAAGGGCCGCACCCGGAATATGGAGCTGACAGGATTTCAGCGCGACCGTCGATAGACAGTGACGTGCATCGAAGCTCTCCACCGTGCCTTCCAGCAGTGCGCCCGCTTCTCGCCGGTCGGAGGCGGCGGAGGGGCGGCTCAATATGTCGATAGCGGAGCCTGTCGCTTCCACTGTGCCGTCACGCATGACGACGACTTGGTTGGCCAGCCGTGCCACCTCGGCGATCGAGTGGCTGACATAGACGATCGGGATGTCGGTTTCGTCGCGCAATCGCTCCAGATAAGGCAGGATCTCGGCCTTGCGCGCCTCGTCGAGGGCGGCGAGCGGTTCGTCCATCAACAGCAGGCGGGGCGAGGAGAGAAGGGCGCGGCCGATGGCGACGCGCTGCTTCTCGCCGCCGGAGAGTTTCGAGGGGCTACGCTCCAGCAGCGTCTCAATGCCGAGCAGGTCGACGATGCGATCGAAGCTCTCGCCGCGCGCCGTTCTTGCCGCGAACCAGCGGCCATAGAATAGATTGGCGCGAACGCTGAGATGCGGGAAAAGCCGCGCTTCCTGAAAGACATAACCGAAGCGGCGGCGATGTTTCGGGACGAAGATGTCGGTTTCGGTTTCGGTCAAGGCCTCGCCGTCGAGGACGACGCGGCCTTCGTCCGGGCGGGCGAGGCCGGCGATGATGCGGATCATCGAGGTCTTACCGGAGCCGGAGCGGCCGAACAGCGCGGTGACGCCTCGCTCGGAGGTGAAGGCGGCATCGAGCGAAAAGGCGCCGAGCCTCTGTTTTGCCGCGACGATCAGCGTCATTCCGGATCGATCCTCCGGCCGGCAAGACGGGCGAGGAATTCGGAGGCGAGCAGGGCGGCCATGGAAATGACGACCGCGACGAGCGTCAGGCGGAGCGCGCCAGCATCGCCGCCCGGCACCTGGGTGAAGGTATAGATCGCCGCCGACAGCGTCTGGGTTTCGCCCGGAATGTTGGAGACGAAGGTGATCGTCGCACCGAATTCGCCCATCGCCTTGGCGAAGGAAAGGATCATACCGGCGATGATGCCGGGCAGGGTCAGCGGCAGGGTGATCGTCAGGAAGACCCAGACAGGGCCGGCGCCGAGCGTTCCGGCTGCTTCTTCCAGCTTGCGGTCGACCGCCTCAATCGACAGGCGGATGCTGCGCACCATCAGCGGAAAGGCCATGACGGCGCAGGCCAGAGCCGCACCGGTCCATCGGAAGGAGAGAACAATGCCGAAATATTGATCGAGCAGGCTGCCGATCGGACCGCGGCGGCCAAACAGGATGAGGAGAAGAAAACCGGTGACCACCGGAGGCAGGATCAGCGGCAGATGAACGACGCCGTTCAGCACCGACTTGCCCCAGAAGCGGCCGCGGGCAAGCAGCAGTGCGACGAGGATGCCGAAGGGCAGGCTTGCCAGCATGGCGACGATCGAGACGCGCAGGCTGAGCAGGATCGCCGTCCATTCCTCATTGCTCAAGCCCAGAGCGTCCAACAAGCGCCTTTATTCCTCTCAAAAGTGAAGGCTTGCACATGCAAGCCGTTTGTTGCCAAATCTTGCTCTTTACTCGGCGTCATCCTCGGCCTTGTGCCGAGGATCTGCTGCCTCTCCAAAATCGACCGGATGCAGATGCTCGGGACAGGCCCGAGCATGACGATAGAGGAGTTAGCGGTCTTCGTCAGTAGACTGAAACATCGTGATGTGAGCCGCAAGTCAGGCACTGACGTGCAAATCCCGCAATCATTTCAGGCCTCGATCATTTCAGGATGGTGAAACCCTGCGCTGTGAAGAAGGCGGCTGCCTTGTCGGATTTCAGGAAGTCGAGATAGGCTGATGCATCCGGGTTCTTGCTTTCGGCGAGGATGGCGATCGGATAGATGATCGGCGGATGGGAATCGGCGGGGAAGGTGCCGACGATGGCGACACTCTTATCGGCTGCGGCATCCGTCTGGTAGACGATGCCAAAGGGCGCTTCGCCGCGCGAGACGAGGGCCAGGGCGGCGCGCACGCTTTCGGCGCCGGCGACCTTGGTTTCGACCGATTTCCAGACGCCGAGCTTTTCGAGTGCGGCCATGCCGTATTTGCCGGCCGGAACCGATTTCGGCTCACCCATCGCAAGCTTGCCGTCACCCAAAAGCCCGGCGAGGTCGAAGCCCTGCTTGATCTCGACCGGCTTTGCCCTGTCCTTTTCCGCAACGAGCACAATCTTGTTGCCGAGCAGGTTGGAGCGGCTATCGGCCTTGATCAGGTTTTTCTTGGCGACATAATCCATCCAGTCGAGATCGGCCGAGATGAAAATATCGGCGGGTGCCGCGTTTTCGATCTGTTTGGCCAGCGCCCCGCTTGCCGCATAGGAGGTGACGGCTTCCTTGCCGCTTTCCTTTGCCCAGGCGGCATTGGCGGCGTCGAGCGCATCCTTGAGGCTCGCCGCCGCAAAGACGGTGAGTTTTTCGGCTGCGGCGGCAGGCGCTGGAAACGCTGCTGCGCCAAGCCAGAGGGCCAGGATCGCGGCGGTTGCCAGTTTCATCCATCGGCGGCGGTTCTGCATGATTTCTCCCCAGGTTTCGAAATATTGCGACGAATATAACGGGCGAGGCATCTTGGCTAGGGATATATCCAGGAAAATATAACCATATTAGGCCGCCATATACGCAACGACCCATGGTTACGCATTGTTGAAGTGCATGGCTTGAACCGCGGCGTGAGATCCATAGGGTGGAAATACCCGAGCGACAGGTTGGCAAACCGCAAGAACTCCCGGCGGCAGAGAATGCTCCGTCGATTCTGCTAAGAAAAACGGCAATGCCAAAGCCACAAGGCTGCACAGGATTGCACGCGATGCATTGCTGCAATGCACCAATCGATATTCATCTTCCTGCGAAATATGGTACAACACACTCATCGAAACGGCTTCTCCTCCTCCCATAGCCGTTCGGTAGGATCGACAACACTCCTCCTCCCAGTTGTCGATCGAGTTTATAAGCCCGACGGATCTCCTCCCCCGTCGGGCTTTCTCGTTTTCGGGATCTTCTGAAATCAGACTGGTGCATGCGTCTTGCTGGGCGCGCGGCGCTCTATTCGGCGTCGCCGTGCGAAGAGCCGTTGCGGATTGCCGTCGAGCTCAGGCCGGAGCGCGGTCCGTGGATGAAGGTCCAGGCCGGCGCACGTTTCTTCCAGAGAACACGGGCGTCATCCTCGTCGACCCGGGCGAAATCGAAGGTCCTTGTCATTTTCGAGGACAGGAAGGACAGCGTCGCGCCCGGCCGATCGATCACCGCGATCGGGAAGGTGCGGGCAATCTCCTGCCATTTCTGCCATTTGTGAAAGCTCTGCAGGCTGTCTGCGCCCATGATCCAGATGAAATGCACATGCGGATTGCGGGCCTTGACGCGGGCAAGCGTGTTGGCGGTGTAGCTGGTGCCGAGCGTCTGTTCGAAGGCGGTGACCTTGACGCGGGGATCGGCGGCAACACGCTCGCTTTCGGCAATGCGTTCGGCAAGCGGAGCGAGCTGGTTGCGGCTCTTCAGCGGATTGCCCGGGGTGACCATCCACCAGAGTTGGTCGAGGCCAAGCCGCTTGAGGGCGATCTCGGCGACGAGCGCGTGGCCCTGATGCGGCGGATTGAACGAACCGCCGAACAGACCGACGACCATGCCGCGCTCGCTGTGCGGCATGCGGAGATAGCGCCGGTCCACATCCTCATTCGTCACGTCAGGGCCGCGTCTGTCCGGCACCGTGCACCCGATATTTGAAGGAGGTGAGCTGTTCGACGCCGACCGGGCCACGGGCATGCATCTTGCCGGTGGCGATGCCAATTTCCGCACCCATGCCGAACTCGCCGCCATCGGCAAACTGCGTCGAGGCATTATGCAGCAGGATCGCCGAATCGACCTCGGTGAAGAAACGCGCGACGACGTCAGGGTCCTCGGCGATGACCGCCTCGGTGTGGTTCGAGGAATATGTCTGGATATGGGCGATCGCGCCCGAAATGCCGTCGACGACGGCAACTGAAATGATCGCATCGAGATATTCGGTCGACCAGTCCTCCTCGGCCGCGGGCTTCATGCCGGGTGCAACCTTCAGCACCGTCGGCGAAGCACGGACCTCGCAGCCGGCCTCTGTCAGAACCTCGAGCAGCGGCGTCAGATGCGTGCCGATCGCAGCACCATCGACGAGCAGGGTTTCGACTGCGCCGCAGATGCCGGTGCGGCGCATCTTGGCGTTGACGATGATCTTTTTCGCCATTTCGATGTCGGCCGAGGCATCGACATAGATATGGCAAAGACCTTCGAGATGGGCAAAAACCGGCACGCGGGCCTCGCTCTGCACGCGGGCAACCAGGCTCTTGCCGCCGCGCGGCACGATGACGTCGATTGCGCCGTCCAGGCCGCGCAGCATGGCGCCGACGGCGGCGCGGTCGGTGACCGGCACGAGCTGGATAGCATGCTCTGGAAGTCCCGCCGTCTTCAGGCCCTCGACCAGGCAGGCATGGATAGCCTGCGATGAACGGCGCGAATCCGAGCCGCAACGCAGGATGACGGCATTGCCCGCCTTGAGGCAGAGGGCGCCGGCATCGGCGGTGACGTTCGGCCGGCTTTCGAAGATCACGCCGATGACGCCGAGCGGCGTACGGACGCGCTCGATCTTCAGGCCGTTCGGCCGGTCCCAGGCAGCGATGACTTCGCCGACCGGATCGGAAAGGGCGGCGATGGCGCGGATTCCCTCGGCCATTTCGGCGATGCGCTTGTCGTTCAGCGTCAGCCGGTCGACGAAGGAAGTGAGCATCTCGGTGCCTTCGATGTCCTTCAGGTCCTTGGCGTTCTCCGCAAGAATCTGCGCCTTGTTTGCCAGGATCGCATCGGCCATGGCATTCAACGCCCTGTTCTTGGCCTCGGTGGACGCAAAGCCCAGCGGTCGTGCGGCAGCCTTTGCCTTGCGGCCGATGTCGTTCATCAGCACGTCAATGTCAGGGCCCGGCGCAACGGTATCAAGCATAGCTCGCGTCCTTCTTCTGCCTTTCCGATTTCGAACCGATCTGCGCGGTCATCACCATGTCGTCGCGATGGACCATGGCGGCTCGCCCGGCATAACCGAGAATGGCCTCGATTTCCGCCGACTTGCGGCCGGCAATCCGACGGGCGTCGTCGGCATCGTAGCTTACAAGGCCGCGGGCGATCTCGCGGCCGGCCGGGCCGATGATCGCCACCGTATCGCCGCGGCTGAAGAGGCCGGAAACGCTGCGCACGCCGGCCGGAAGCAGGCTCTTGCCGGCACCGAGGGCGACGACGGCGCCGTCGTCGACATGCAGTTCGCCGGCCGGCTGCAGCTGCCCGGCAATCCAGGTCTTGCGGGCGGTAACGGGTGTGCCCGACGGCGCGAACCAGGAGGAACGCGCGCCGTTTTCGATTGCCGACAGAGGGTTGTCGGTCTTGCCGGAGGCGATGATCATGGCGCAGCCTGATGCCGTCGCAATCTTGCCGGCATCGATCTTGGTGCGCATGCCGCCGCGCGAGAGTTCGGAGGCCGCACCTCCGGCCATCGCCTCGATCTCCGGGGTGATTGCGGCAATCGTTTCCAGGAACGTCGCGTTCGGGTCGAGATGCGGCGGCGCGGTGTAGAGGCCGTCGATGTCGGAGAGAAGGATGAGCAGATCGGCGCCGGTCATCGTCGCGACGCGGGCGGCCAGCCGGTCGTTGTCGCCATAGCGGATCTCGCTGGTGGCGACGGTGTCGTTCTCGTTGATGATCGGCACGGCGCCGATCTTCAAAAGCTGATTGATGGTGGCGCGGGCATTGAGATAACGGCGGCGCTCCTCGGTATCGCCGAGCGTCAGCAGGATCTGGCCGGCGACGATCTCGTCGCGTGACAGGCTTTCCGACCAGGCGCGCGCCAGCGCGATCTGGCCGACGGCCGCCGCTGCCTGGCTTTCCTCCAGCTTCAGCGCACCTGACGGCAGGTCGAGCACCGAGCGGCCGAGCGCGATTGCGCCCGAGGAGACGACGAGCACATCGATACCCTTGGCCTTCAGGCCGGAGATATCGGCGCACATGGCGTCGAGCCAGGCCTTCTTCAGCCCGGCCTTGCGATCGACCAGAAGCGCGGATCCGATCTTGATGACGATCCGGCGGTAGCGGCCAAGCGGCTTACGGCTGGTCATCGTCCTCGTCCCCACGCTTGTCCTCGCCCTCATCGGTGACGACCATGTCGCGATGGCGCAGCTTCGGCACCTTGGCCGGCTTCTCCTCGGTATTGGCTTCGACGATGATGTCGCGGAGTGCCCGCAGCACCTCGGTCATGCCCTTGCCGGTGACGGCCGAAATCTGGAACGGCGTCTTGCCGCAGGCCTTGGCCAATTCCTTGGACTTCTTCTTCAGTTCGGCATCATCGAGCACGTCGATCTGCGACAGCGCCACGATCTCGGCCTTGTCGGTCAGATCGTTTCCATAGGCTTCGAGCTCGTGCTTAACCGTCTTATACGCCTTGCCGACCTTTTCCTCCTGGGCGGAGATGAGGTGGAGCAGAACGCGGGTGCGCTCGACATGGCCGAGGAATCGGTCGCCGATTCCGACACCTTCATGGGCGCCTTCGATCAGGCCCGGAATGTCGGCCAGGATGAATTCGCGCTCGTCGATGGTGGCGACGCCGAGATTAGGATGCAGCGTGGTGAAGGGATAGTTGGCGATCTTCGGCCGGGCGCGGGTGACGGCAGCTAGGAAGGTCGACTTGCCGGCATTGGGCAGGCCGACGAGGCCGGCATCGGCAATCAGCTTCAGGCGCAGCCAGATGGTTTTTTCCTCGCCGGGCAGGCCGGGATTGGCCCAATCCGGCGCCTGGTTGGTCGAGGTCTTGAAATGGGCGTTGCCGAAGCCGCCATTGCCGCCATGGGCCAGGCAGTAACGCTGGCCCTCGACGGTCAGGTCGCAGATCAGCGTTTCCTGATCTTCCTCGAAGATCTGGGTGCCCACGGGAACCTTCAACGTCACGTCGCTTCCATTGGCGCCGGTGCGGTTCCTTCCCATGCCATGGGTGCCGATCGTCGCCTTGAAATGCTGCTGATAGCGGAAATCGATCAGCGTGTTCAGGCCGTTGACGGCCTCGACCCAGACGTCGCCGCCGCGTCCGCCATCACCGCCATCCGGGCCGCCGAACTCGATGAATTTCTCGCGCCGGAAGGAAACGCTGCCGCCGCCGCCGTCCCCGGACTTGATATAGACCTTTGCTTCGTCGAGAAATTTCATTTTACTTCCAATATTCAGTGGCAGTTGGACGGCCCGTCTTGGCCCATTCGATATAGGCGGTTCCGACGGAGGTCAAAGATTATCGTGAATTTTGCGAGCTATAACATACAGTACGGCTTCGGTCTCGACGGCAGATACGATCTGGTGCGGATTGCCCGGAGTCTCGAGGGTGCAGATGTCATCGCATTGCAGGAGGTGACCCGCGGCTTCTCCCGCAACGGTTTTGCCGACATGGTGGCCGATGTTGCAGCCTTCTTTGCCGACTATTTCTGGGTCTATGGGCCGGCCTGCGACATGCATATCGAGGCTGATGAAGGCGGGCTCCAGCCGGTGCCTGGCACCCGTTTTCAGTTCGGCAATATGGTGCTGTCGCGCTGGCCGATCCTCTCGACCCGAACGCTGCTTCTGCCGCGCAGCCGGACGATCGGCAAGATCAACCTGCAGCGCGGCGCAACCGAGGCGGTGATCGACGCACCCGGCGGTGCGGTCCGCGTCTATTCCGTGCATCTCGACCATGTCTCCGCCGACGAGCGCATCCGCCAGCTGCAATTCTTGAACACGCATATCAATGCCTTCGTCCAGGAGGGTGGGTCGCTGACGGGAGGTGGTGAATTCGACCTGCCGGAGCCGCCGCTGCCGGAGGATTATATCATCATGGGTGATTTCAACATGGAGCCGGAATCGCCGGAATATTGCGCGCTTGCCGGGGCTGGCGGCGGATATTACGGCCGCGTGGCGAGGATCGGCACGCCGGTCGACGCCTTTGCGGCGCTGGAGGCCTACTCTCCGGAGAGCTACAGCTGGATGGATCCCGAAGATCACGGCAAGCGCATGCATCTCGATTATTGCTTCGTCAGTTGCGGCCTGCAGAGCCGGTTGAAATCCGCCCGGATCGATACGCAATCCGTCGGTTCCGACCACTTCCCTCTATGGGTCGAGATCGGCGATTAAAGGAGACGCCGCCGGTGCGGCGACGTCTCGATCTTGATCAGGCAACCTTCCGCGGCTGCAGCATGCCCGGCTGCAGCACGGTTTCGATGTGCGACACCATGGTGTTGCGGGCGAAACAGTAGATTTCGCCGCAACCCGTCATGCGGAAACCGAGTTTCTCCTGCAGTCGCAGCGAAGCCGGGTTGTCGGCGAAGACGCCGGAATAGATCGGCGTCTCCGGCATGCGGCGCGAGAAGCGCTCGATGATCGCCGCCACCGCCTCGCTCATATAGCCGCGCCGCCAGTAGTAGCGGTTCAGCCAGTAGCCGAGGTGCCAGCGGCCGTGGCGCAGCTCGATCGAGACGTTGCCGATATGGACATCGTCCTTATCGGTGATCGCCAGCGGCCAGTCGGGCAGGGTGCCCGAGGTGACCGGGACCAGCCAGTCCAGCGCATCCTGCCGGTCGAACGGCGCGGGTACGCGGGACAGCATGCGCGTGACCGCGAAATCGGAGAGCGATTCCGCGATCGCAGGCGCATCGCTCAGCCTGTGGGGGCGGAGCGTCAGCCGGGCGGTCGAGATGACCGGCGCGGGGCCGGGCATCATCGGCTTGACCTCGGGCCTTTGCAGCGCAGTCGTGCTCATGCGATGTTCCCCCAGCTTCTGAGGGACATCCAGGTCTTGCGGTCGAGCCTGTACCATTCGACCGGCACGTTGCTGCCGAGCGCCAGCGAGGCGGCGAGCCCCGAACCCTGGAACTGGAAGCCGCACTTCTGGATGACGCGGCGCGAGGCGACATTCATTACCCGGCAACGGGCGTCGATCTGATCGACGTCCTGGCGGGTCCTGAATACCATATCGACCAGGGCATGGCAGGCCTCGGTCGTATAACCCTTGTTCCAATAGGGCTCGCCCAGCCAGTAGCCGATCTCGACGGTCTTGCCGTCTGTCTGCGGTTCCACACCGCAGCAGCCGATAAAGGCGCCGTTTTCGGCCTTGGTGATCGCATAGACGCACTTGCCAATCTCGCCATTTTTCGTGCGACGCACGAAGTCGGCAGCATCATCGGCGGTATAAGGGTGCGGCATACGCGATACCATGGTGGCGACTTTGGCGTTATTGGCGAGATGGGCAAGGGCGTCGATGTCTTCTTCGTGGGGCGCGCGCATGACGAGCCTTTCCGATAACAAGACAGGGCAATCGGTCCTTAACCGTTCCGGCCTCAGCCGCTCCGTGGAAGACCGCTGGTCTTCCCGGGAAGACCGTGATTGGTCTACCCTTAACAATTCGCCTTGCATGGTTCAGTCCTCCTTGAGGGGTAAAGAAAAAGGGGAGATGGCGCCCCATCTCCCCTGTTTTCTAGACTGAACCTGATACGGCCAGCCGGGTCGATGAGACGCCGGCTGTTTTTGAGCGCTACCGGCTTATTCCGCTGCTTCCGCTTTCGGCATGACAGACACGTAGACGCGACCGTTGGCCTTGGTTCGGTAGTTCACATTGCCGGCGGTAAGCGCAAAAATCGTGTGATCCTTGCCGAGGCCGACGTTGGAACCCGGATGCCACTCAGTACCGCGCTGACGCACGATGATGTTGCCTGCGATGACGGCTTCGCCGCCGAACTTCTTCACGCCAAGGCGCTTGGACTGAGAATCGCGACCGTTGCGCGATGAACCGCCAGCTTTTTTGTGTGCCATTGGAGTTCTCCTTTAAACCTTGTCCCGTTGATCTTACTTGGCAGCCACGATGTCCGTGATACGGACGACCGTGTGATGCTGACGATGGCCGCGCGAACGCTTCGAATTCTGACGGCGGCGCTTCTTGAAGGCGATGACCTTCTTGCCGCGGTTCTGTTCGACGACTTCTGCCTTGACAGAGGCGCCGGTTACGAAGGGCGCACCGATCGCAGCGTCGGCGCCTTCGCCGATCACGAGCACTTCGGTGAATTCAATGGAGTCGCCAGCGGTGGCTTCCAGCTTTTCGATGGTCAGCACGTCGTTGGCTGCCACACGGTACTGTTTACCGCCGGTCTTGATGACTGCGAACATTTTTTATCCTTTCATGTTCGTTCCAGCGCTCCCCGCAAATCCAGCAGGTGGCTGTCTTTTTATCAGTCGAAGTTAAGCAGGGATTTCAGAGGTCTAATCCTCGAACTCGTCCTGCCGGTGAAGCCCCGCGCGAGCGCGGGACGGCTAAGGCGCGGATTTCTCCAAACCTATTGCGCAGCCGAGATACGCGAGTGACAAAAAGGTGTCAAGGCAAAAGGATGGAATGCTTCGACTTTTCGGCTTGCCAGCCTGTCATTTGCCCGTTATGAGAACGCCCGCGCCGAACAAGCGCCGACCAGACCGCGGAGAGGTGGCAGAGTGGTCGAATGCACCGCACTCGAAATGCGGCATACCTGCAAGGGTATCGTGGGTTCAAATCCCACCCTCTCCGCCATAAACATAATTATCATGCAATGGAGCACGTGCGAAAACGTACGGCTGGCGTACGCCACATTCGATTGCAGGGCCGCATCCGCGGCGCGGATGAAGCAACCCGTCCACAAGAGGCGACGCAGGCGGTTATGGCCCGTTAATGATGCGATACACGGAAGCATTGCCTTCAACTCCGTGGAGTGAGGAACCAAATTCCACGACATGGTGGCCGGTCAGGAGATGAATGACGCCTGGCGCCGTATAGAGCGCTTCCGAGATACAGATCTCGCCAGCATCTGCCAGAGATTGCACGCGGGCGGCAACATTTACGGTCTGACCAAAATAGTCGAGATTATCGTTTAGCGTGACAGCTATCGATGGGCCGCAGTGTGCGCCGATTTTGAGGATGATGCCCGGCTCACCATGTTCGAGATTGAAACGCTCGATTTCCTTTAAGATCTGCAATGCGGCCGAGACTGCGTCTGTTGGGCGAGAGAAGACGGCCATCACTGCGTCGCCGATCGTCTTTACGATGGCGCCGGAATGTTGCTGTGCCGTCAATTCGAGGAGAGCAAAATGCTCCCTCACCAAGGCGTAGGCGTTCAGGTCGCCCAAGCGCTCATACAGAGCCGTTGAACCTTTTAGGTCTGTGAAGAGGAAAGTCACCTGGCGAATGCCGAGCCCTTCCCGCTCGTCGACTCGCTCGGACCGGAACAGGCGCCTGAAGGTCTGCCTTGCCAGCAACATCCCGCCGGAGATATACGGCTCGAATTCGAGCTGCGGCTTGATTGTCAGGGCTGCCACCTCGGGCGGCCAGTTTATCAAAAGCAGTGAGCCACGAACGAGTCCTGTATTTTCCACCTCGATAATACAAGGACCCGGCGATAAAACGGCGAGGGCCGGGGAAAAGCGTTGCCCATCATACCTGACCCGCAGCAGCGTCGGCGCTGTGGCCGGCTCACCCGATATCGGCGTCATGAAAGCGGCTTGCGTTTGGACATTCACGCCGGAGAGAACACCAGGACCCAGTTCCGCCCGTAGCGTGACGCTCGAGCTCGGCGGCAGATAAGTGAGGCCCCGGACCAGTTCGCGCAGGTAGTCGAGAAATCGAGCTTGCTGGCCGGGCAGCTTGCCGTCGTTGGCGAAGCGAAGCTTCCAGTGGAAGTCTTCGACCGAGAGCGAGTCGGGATCATGAAACGGCAGCCGCCGAAGATGCGGCGACACGGAGAACGTAACTTCGATGAAGTCATCGAGGTCAGTTTCACCCGATACGTCGCACAAGCCACAGACATAATGGGTCTTGAGCGTGCGCAAGGCGCCAAAGCTGTCGAGCACCATTCCAGATTGGGGACAAAGCACATCCCAAGTCATCTCGAACAGGCCGCATCGGGTGGCATGGAGGAACAGATCAATGGATTCCGTGTCAGTTATCGCGCGGTCACGTGCGAACGCCAGCGGATTGACACGATAAAGGGAGAGATCGTTGCCGTCCCTGATTAGCGCTTCGAACTTAGAGATCACGCGCGGGCTCCAGGATCGAGCCTGCTCGATCTGGATCATCTTACTTTCGAGAAGCCGATCGTCGACGCCAGTCATGGTCAACTTGTCCGAAGGCGTTACGAGCGGAATTTCAGTGCGTCGCCGGGATCGAGTTCCCAATGACCTACATGTTCGAACCTTCACCCGCCGCTGTAGATTGCCAGCCCCAATTCTACCGAATGAACCCTGCTGACACAAGGTCGTGACCGGAGCTGGGGTTTTGCGAATACGCTTCCAGAGGCGCACGATGCAGGTCGTCACCAAGTTATTGGAGACCAGATGGCGGACGATCCGAAAACTCAGAGGCCGCTGGCAAGCCTGGGTCCGGCGGCGTGGCACGCAGCTACATGTCTACATGGCGTTTAGCTTGCGAAACCAGTCTTGAACCAGGGAATAAGCGATTGGGAAGATCGCGACACATGATATTCATGGCGGTCAAGAACTGGCAGCAGACAAATAAGCGGGGGAGGTAGCCTCTGGCACTCGGCCAGGTTCAGTTGCCCAGCGCCTTCATCACAGACTCCAACCTCATCGCCGCTAACTCATGTCGGCTTGAACCAGCCCGTCGATCATGAGGGTCGGCGAGACATGGATGCCAGACTGTCGCGGCTCATGGGCGGGTGATCCTATAGACCAGCAAATCGTCCGAATCCACAAGCTTGGTTGCGGTCTTGTCCAGATAATCGATGACGCCAACATGATGCTCGACGAACCGCAAGTCCTGATGGTCGGTGGCGTTCTTGGTCACCCCGAACAGATCCGCGCCTTGCGCGCGCAGTTCCTCGAGCTGCGCGATGGCAGTGGCGTCATCCGCTACGAATTTCGACCAGTCCGCATCGCCTCCTCCAGGCGGGAACACCCAGCCGCGCACCCTGCTGTAGTAGACTGCGACGGGGTCGCCGACGTCGGGCGCGGTGGCGACAACGAGATCGCCCGGTCGCGCCAGCCGCGCTAGTTCCTCGCCAAGCAGCTTGCCGTTCATGGCGATTGGCTTCTTCATTGTCCTGACGAGGGGCAAGGTCGACCAGGCAAGCGCGATGGCCACGATGAAGATCGCGCGAAGCACGACGGCGGGGGTCAGAACCGTTCGCGATGCAAGCGTTGCCAGAAGAAGCCCGCCGCGGCCGCAGAACATCGCGACGGGCACATGGAAGATGTGGAAGTTCCACACATTGCTGGTGATCTCGCCTGCCGCCGCCAGATAGATGATCAAGGCCGCAGCCAGCCACACATAGGGAATGGCCGAAAGGGTGCGTTGCTTCGGGTCTTCGGCGGGTCTGGGCGGCATCCATAAGCCGACCGCGAGCAGCACCATGAACGGATAGCCGTAGAACCACCAGACCGACGTGTTCCACGCCGATTTGAAGTAGAACCTGTGTTTAACGTATGCCCGGAAGCCGTCATCCCAGATATAACCGCCGCCGGCGATATGAAAGGGCGGATAGCTGCGGCCGAGATAAATCGCCCAGATGTAATAAGCGGCGATGATAGCGAGGCTCAGAAGCCCCCACAGGAAGACTGCGGTTGCCTGCTTCTGCTTCTTCTCCAGAATCCAGCAAACCATCAAATAGAAGATAACGGCGCCGGCGACGAGGCCTGGCGGCTTTGACAGTGCGCCGAGCGAGAAGCTGACCGTGGCAAGCGGCAAGAGCCAGGGGCTGCCGCCGGTCCAGTATTTGACGAACAGCCAGACGCCAAGGGTCACCAAGGCGAGCATCGCGGGATCGGGAAGAAACGAGCTGTCGATCATGATCGCCGCCGGCATCAGCGCGTAGGCGAGTGCCGCCGCGTGGGCGTGCATCCTGTCCCAGCATAGTGCCGTCAGCCTGTGTAGCGAAAACACCGTCACCAGACCGAAGAATGCCGCAACCACGCGGCCGAACCAGTCGTGCCAACCGAAGAGTTGGTAGAGCAAGGCTGTGAGATAGCTGACGATCTGGAATTCGCGGCCCTGATAGCCTGGCCCGGGCCCGGTCCAGCTGACCTCCGGAAAGAAGATGTTCCAGCTGCGCTGCTGGAAATTGTCGGCCATCATTGCGGTGCTTATCTCGCGCCAGCTGAAGCCGTCGACCAGTGGTAAGGTGATCTTATGAAACCTGAAGACGATGGCAATAAACAGGATCCCCAGCAAGATCGCAGTGTCGAGGCTCGGGTATTTGCGAGCAACCATGTCCCAGTCGCTCGTCTGCTGCTGACATTGCTGACCTTCGGCTCGATTCAATTTCGGGTCGTCGCTCATCTGAACCGTGTCCTTCCCACTGACGCCCGACACCGCGCGATACGCGCCGGCATCTGATCGAGAGGAAGATTTGGTTGAGCGGGATTAGGCCGTCGGCGCTGTCGGCTGCGAAGTGGCTCGTAGGCTTCACCGAGCACCGGTTTGGAAGGCTTGCGGGGCGGCTTTGTCATGATGGCAGTTCATCAGCAATGCCTCAAAAAGCAATTAGCCCAGATTGATTACTGATTCCATCCCCGTACGAACACGATAGGGCATCGGTGAGAGACGGCTCACCTTTTGATAGTCTCTGGCACATGGCCAGCGTCAGCTCCCCAGCGCCTTCTTCACCCAGACTCCGACCTCATCGCCGCTGCTCATATCGGGCTGCACCAGCCCATCTATCATGAAGGTCGGCGAGACATGGATGCCGTTCTGCCTGGCATATTTGCAATGCCATTTGATCTCCCGGTCGAGGTCCGGGATTGCGAAGGCTTCTTTCAGCTTGACACCGCTGTAGCCTTCCAGGCGCTCGATGATCTGGTTCGGCGTCACATCCATATTCGGGCCGCCGGCATGGCGTTCAAACTCGAACTCCTCGCGATGGGTGGCGATGGCAGCCATGATCTTCTTTGCAGTTTCCTTGCCACCTTCCAGAGTCGAAGCTGCGATGATGCAGCGGACAAGGACGCCGGAATACATGTGCCAAGGTTGCGACTGCAGGCGGATCTTCACGGTGATCTTGTCTTCGCCCGCCTGGCTCGGCAGTTCGTGGAACTTGTTGAACGCCCTGACCGAGTAAGGGCAAGTCGGTTCCAGAAAGGCTTCGAAGATGCGGGGGCCGGTTCCCCAGGTGAGCGGATCGGCGTGCCAGGAAGGGGTCGTCATGGGATTCCTCTCTGAAGGTAAAACATCCGAAGCGACTTAAGGTACCAGTCTCCAGAAGCCATGCTTCTTGCCGTGCCGGCGCTTGAGTTCCGCGACATAGGCGTCATGGGATCTTATGTTGCTGAAGTCATCGATATGAGGCGCAAGCGACGCGCAGTCCGCAAGATGCCTCGCCGCGTGTTTATAGCGGCTGGACCGGCTGTTATCGAGCGCGAAATCGATCATGGAGCGCAAGACCATGGTCGCTGCGAGCGGATGTTTCTCCGCCAGAGCTTCGGCCGCCGGCGTCATCAGCTCATAGAGATCGCCGTTCAGTTCCGCTTTCCTGATCGCCACCAGTTTTGCCGCCTCGGCAAGTGCCGGCCAATTCAGAAAAAAGACAAGTGCCTGGTGGACGTCCGGGAAAGCCCGGGCATGGGCAAATGCCTTCTCCTCGGCCTCAAGATCGTCGAAATCCGGCAATCGCTTGAGGAAGGCCTTGAGGTGCCCGGCATGCAGCGACCGCTCGAAGCACGCCCATCGATAGGTCTGTGCCTCCTCTACGCGCCCCAGAGCCTCAAGCGTCTCGACGCGAGCAAGCTGCCACTCGAATGGCATTTCGGCCCAGCCTCTCCTGTCGGCCCCATCCAACGTCTGCAGCGCTTCCTTCGCCCGCCCGGCCGAAAGCAGACGATTGGCGATGTCGGCCGCAATCATCGGCGCCTTGCGTGTCTCCTCGGGATGCTGGCCAATGTAGGCATCAACATCGCCCTGAGCGTCGGCAATTTGCTGCAAGGCTATGCGCACCGTCAGATCCCGGTGAGTGCCGGCGATCTCATCTTGGTAAATCGCGCCGCCGCTGCCCCAGCCAATGACCTTGCGCTCCTCTTCCGCCGGCTTGTCTTTCGGCTCCTTGGACCATTGGGCGACGAGGGTTTTCAAGCGATCGAGACCATCCTTGCCGAGGGCTGGCACCATCGCGGCAATCAAGTTGTCGTACTGGCCGTAGCTATCGTCCTGCACGGCTTTGAACACCTTATCGGCCAGAACATGGGCGTCGATTTTGGCGGACCCAGCAATTGCAGCAGCATCCTCGCAAGCCTGGTGAAAACTTTGGATAAGCGAACCGCCGCGGTCGTTGGACCTCTCAAAGATCGAATCGGCCAGTGCGAGGAACTGCCATATCAGTTCGAAAGCTTCCTGGGGATCATCGGCGGCAACCGTCTCTGCGATCGTCTTGCGCTGGGTTTCGAGATCGTTCTTCAGCGCCTTCACTTTGTGCCAGTTGATGAGGGTGCGAGCCCGGGCAATGCTCGCAAGCCGCTTTCGCACCTCACGCGCCACCTCGGCGCTGCCGTGATTGCCGGCAAGCTCCATTCGAAGCCGTCGCTTGTGGGCGGCACTGCCCATGCTGACCTCGATCAGCAGCTCGGCAAGGCGCTGCGCTCCAAGGGATTCGAGATTTTTCGCATTGAGTGTCGTCTTGGCTGCCATCGTCATCGCTGTCGTTTCTGCGGGTGACCCTACCCTGCAGGCAGTACGAGGCCAAGGTCCGGGAATGTGTACACGGGATAATCCTTCGGCGCCTCGCTATTAGCTAAAAACTAACGCTGCCTCGTAACGACTCCTAAAGCCGGTTTTGGCACCTTGTTGCCTGTCGAATATTGCTTCCAAATTTCTCGCTGGGGTTGATTATGAGTCATAATAAAGACGCCTGGGTCAGCCAGCGCGCTTATTCGTTGTGGGAATCGGAAGGCAGGCCGGATGGCCGCGGGGAAAGCCATTGGGCGCAGGCGTTGAGGGAGTTCGAGCAGCTTGAGCTGACGAAGGCCTCGCCTGACGGAAACGATCTCATCGAGAAGCTGAAAGCAGCCGGGCGGCTGATGCGGATCTATGATCAGGCAGCGCCCGCCGTCGAGAACGACCGGCAGATCAAAGCGGCTCGCTAGACCATGTTGCCACTCCCCTGAATGCCGAAATGTTCAGCGGCATTCCAGGCGGACGATCGGCCTTGCCGGCAGGCGTCTTGCCACTTCGGCGAAACCGGCATCGAGAAACATCGAGAGCGCTCCCGGATAGAGCTCGGCTCCGTTCGAAGCACGGGCGGCCTGATCAACAGGGTAGGCTTCGAGACATTCGGCTCCGTTCGCGCTTGCGAATTCGACGGCGTGTTTCAATAACAGTCGCGACAGGCCCCGCCGCCGGAACGGCTTGCGGACGATGAAGCAATTGATCGACCAGGCCGGCCTGTCATCGACCGGAGCAAAGGGTTTTGAACGGCGCAGCCGGTCGAATACGGCGCGTGGCGCGACACCGCACCATCCGGCCGGCTCATTCTCGTGATAGCCGAGAATGCCCGGCGGGCGCGGCCCGGCGAGCAGGCTTCGGAACCAGTTGCGATTTCCCTCGCCCCAACCTGCCTTGTAGTCGGCATTCGGACGATACCAGTAGGCGCAGCGACAATTCCGGCCGCCGGAGCAATCGTCGAAGACTGCTTCTATATCGGTCAAGCGGTCGGCAGTGGCGGGAAGGAAAGAGAAGCGATCCGGCATACGGGGAGATTAGTCGCGGGTGGGCGATTGGCAAGACTGCTCACCCGCCCTCCAACGCTACTGACGGGCGGCCCAGCTCAGACCACGCCGCAGGATGAGCGGCATGTAGGGATGGTCGAATTCGGCCGCGACATGGCCGAGGGCGGAATAAAAGATGCGGCCGGCGCCGAAATGGCGCTTGAAGACGACGGGCATCACGACATTGCGGGCTGCCGGATCGTAGGCGCCGGTGAAGGTGGTCGTCGCCAGGATTTCGACGGTCGGATCATAGTGGAGATAATATTGCTCCGAACGATAGTCGAAGTCGGGAATGCCCTCCATGACGGGATCGTTCTGGCGGGTGACGGCGACGCGGAAGTCGATGATGTTGCCGGGATGGGCGACCCAGGTGACGCCGGAGACATAGCGGAAATGCGCGCTTTCCTTGAAGGATGTGGCGAGCGCGCCGTGATGGCCGGCAAGCCCGAGCCCGCCACGCACGGCTTCGCCGAGGGCAGTGGCATGTTCCCTCTCAAGCTTTTCGCCGGTGATGATGGGCACCAGCAGATCGGCTTTCGCCAGCGTCGGAGATCCGAATACGCCGAGATCGCTGGTCACCTCGACCGTAAAATCGTCCTCGCGCAGGAGATCGGCGACGATATGAGCGCATTGCTCCGGCTCGTGGCCTTGCCAGCCGCCCCAAACGACCAATGCCTTCCTCATTCGCGCTCTCCCTGCCTGATGGCTGCAGACCGTTGATCATCACATGGTGGTGCAAGCCCCTTAGATCGGGCGGCTATGCAAATCACGCGAATAATTCATGAATATTGCCGACCCGGCACAACGGACACGGGCGGGCGGCTTCGGCATTTGACGTATTGTCCGTTGACGCCGATCGCAGTTCCTTCTTTTTATTGACGTGTATCTCGTCTAGGTTTCTCTCATCTCTCGTGAAGAATAAGGGTGGTGTATGGCAGGTGAAACGGTTCTTGTCGTCGGCGGTGCCGGCTATATCGGCTCGCATACGTGCCTCGACCTGGCGAACAAGGGCTATAGGCCTGTCGTCTTCGATAATTTTTCGAACGGTCATCGCGAGTTCGTCAGATGGGGGCCGGCCGAGGAAGGCGATATTCGCGACCGCGCCCGGCTGGATGAGGTGCTGGCCAAACACAAGCCGGCGGCGATCCTGCATTTTGCGGCGCTGATCGAGGTCGGCGAATCGGTCAAGGATCCGGTTTCCTTCTACGAGAACAATGTGATCGGTACTTTGACGCTGCTTTCAGCAGCCCAGGCGGCTGATATCAACGCCTTCGTCTTCTCCTCTACCTGCGCGACCTACGGCCTGCCGCAGAGCGTGCCGCTCGACGAAACGCACCGGCAGGTGCCGATCAATCCCTACGGGCGGACGAAATATATCGTCGAGCAGGCGCTTGCCGATTACGACCAGTACAGGAGCCTGCGCTCGGTGGTGTTGCGTTATTTCAATGCGGCTGGCGCCGATTTCGAGGGCCGGATCGGCGAATGGCATCAGCCGGAAACCCATGCGATACCGCTAGCGATCGACGCGGCGCTCGGTCGCCGCCAGGGTTTCAAGGTGTTCGGCAGCGACTACGAGACCCGCGACGGCACCTGCGTGCGCGACTATATTCATGTGCTCGATCTTGCCGATGCGCATGTGCGCGCCGTCGAATATCTGCTGAAGGGCGGCGATTCCGTCGCGCTCAACCTTGGCACCGGCACCGGCACGACAGTCAAGGAATTGCTGGGCGCCATCGAGGACGTGTCGAACCGGCCTTTCCCGGTCGAATATATCGGCCGTCGCGAAGGCGATTCGCATACGCTGGTCGCCAATAACGACAAGGCGCGCGACGTGCTCGGCTGGGTGCCGCAGTATGATCTGTCCGAGATCATCCGCTCCGCCTGGGACTGGCATGCGAAATCCAACCAGCATTGAAAAGGCGCGTCGGCCGAACATCCTGCTGATCACGGCGGACCAGTGGCGCGGCGATTGCCTGTCGGCCGTCGGTCATGCCTGCGTGAAGACGCCCGGTGTCGATGCGCTGGCGCGTGAAGGCACGCTCTTCCGGCGGCACTATGCCGGGGCGGCACCATGCTCGCCGGCGAGGGCCACACTCTATACCGGTCTCTATCAGATGAACCACCGGGTCTGCCGCAACGGTTCGCCGCTCGATGCCCGCTTCGACAATTTGGCACTGGCGGCCCGGCGGGCGGGATACGACCCGGCGCTGTTCGGCTATACGGATACGGCGCCTGATCCGCGCGGCATGGATGCCGGCGATCCGCATCTGACGAGTTATGAAGGCGTGCTGCCGGGTTTTACCGCCCGCCAGCTTCTGCCCGAACATGAGAAACAATGGCTCTCCTGGCTCAGGTCCCGCGGCCATGCGGATGCCGTCAGCCGCGATATCCATATTCCTGTTGGTGCCAGAGCTGGAGAAATTTCCGATACGGCGCCGGCCTATTCCAGCGACGAGACCCAGACGGCGTTCCTGGCCGGCGAGTTCATCCGCTGGATGGGCGAACAGGACGGCCCGTGGTTCGCGCATGTCTCCTTCTTACGTCCGCATCCGCCATTCTCCGTGCCGGAGCCGTTCAACCGAATGTTCAAGCCGGGGGACGGACCGGTTTTTGCACGCGCGGAAGACCGCGAAGCGGAAGAGAACAGTCATCCCTATCTCGCCTATGCCATGCCGCGCGTTGAGAAGGGCAACTTCATCCACGGCGCAACGGGACCGCTCGGCGACTGGAACGCCGAGGATTTCGCCATGATAAGGGCGATCTATTACGGGATGATATCGGAGGTCGATGCGCAGCTCGGCCGCATCTGGCAAGCCCTGAAGGATGCGGGCGCTTGGGACGATACATTGATCGTCTTCACCTCCGACCATGCCGAGATGGCGGGCGATCACTGGACGCTCGGCAAGGGCGGCTTCTTCGACGGCAGTTATCATATTCCGCTTGTTATTCGGGATCCCGCAAGCGGTGCTCGGGGCGGGATCGTCGACGATTTCACCAGTGCTGCGGATATTTTTCCGACCCTTTGCCAAAGGCTCGGCATCGACGCGAAGAACGGGCTCGATGGCCGGTCGCTCATGCCGTTCGTCAACGGCGGGAGCGGACAGGGTTGGCGGGATGCGGCATTCTGGGAATTCGATTTCCGCGACATTGCGCATTGCGGGGCCGAGCGGCATTTCGGGCTCCGGTCCAACCAATGCAATCTCGCGGTGATCCGCGACAGACAGTTCAAATATGTGCATTTTACCGCATTGCCGCCGCTGCTCTTCGATCTTCGCAACGATCCGATGGAGCTCGACAATGTCGCAGCGGATCCGGCCTATGCGGCGATACGGCTCGCCTATGCCGAGAAGCTGCTGTCGCTGCGGGCACGGCATCTCGACCAGACGCTTGCCTATACCGAGCTGACGGAAAGAGGGCCGGTGACGCACCGGCCCTGACATTACAGCGCTGCGCGTCCTTTCAGACGCGCAGAGGGCGCTGTACACTTTGAATCGCTGCATAATTTTATCCTTAAATCGATTCCGATTTAAGGAATTATGCAGTGGCTCAGCCGAGATAATCGCGCTTGCCGATCGGGACGCCCTGGTTGCGCAGAATGGCGTGGGCCGTCGCGACGTGGAAATAGAAGTTCGGCAGGGCGAAGGTGGCGATATATTCGTCACCGGGGAGCACGATACCGCTCTTTCCCGGCAGGGTGATCTCACGGTTTTCCGCGCCTTCCAGCGCTTGGGCCGAGAAGCCGGCGAGATAGGCTTCGGTTTTTGCCAGGCGCTCGCGCAGGGCATAGAGCGTCGTTTCGTTGTCTTCGAACTTCGGGGCGTCGGTGGCGGTCAGGCGGGCGAGCGCGAATTTGGCGCTGTCGCTGGCGCGCTGATACTGGCCGGAGAGCGGCAGCATGTCGGGCGCAAGGCGAGCGGCGACCAATATGGCAGGATCGATATTCTTTTCCGTGGCATAGGCTTCGGCCTTGTCGAGGTAGGTTTTCAGGCCGGCGAGGCCGCGCTGGAACATCGGAACGGTGAGGCGATAGATCGAAATGGGCATCTGTCCTGTCTCCAAAATCTTCAAATGATTGGGGCCGCAGCGAGAGATCAAAGACGCCTGCGACTCTCGGCCTGTCTTCGACCCCGCATAGATGGATGCTCGCTTCGCCTTTCACAACGCAGGAAATGCAGGCGCCGGCCGTGAAGGCCCATGGCATTGCGCTTCATCCGTATCTGGTCGCCGCTAAAGAGACTTGACGCCGTTCCCAGAAAATGGAATGAATATTCCGCAGAACGGATTTGACGGTTTGTTTGTTCCGTTTTGCGGAGCGCCGCGGGAGAGGTGGCGCGGGGAAATTGCAGCTTCAGAGCAAATGCCTGGAGCTCCGGCGTGAGGAGGGTGCAGCCGGGCACCGCTTTGTGGAGGAAGTGAAAATGAAAAAGTTTATCCTGGGCACTGCGATGGCGCTCGTCCTGTCGACGGCCGCTCACGCAGAAACCGTCGGCGTCTCGATGGCGAAATTCGACGACAATTTCCTGACCGTTCTGCGCAACGGCATGACCGATTATGCAAAGACACTGAGCGGCGTGACGCTGCAGGTCGAAGACGCGCAGAACGACGTTTCCAAGCAGCAGAGCCAGATCCAGAATTTCATCGCCTCCAAGGTCGATGCAATCATCGTCAACCCTGTCGATACCGATGCGACCACGGCAATGTCGAAGCTCGCGGCCGATGCCGGCATTCCGCTGGTTTACGTCAACCGTCAGCCGGTCAACGTCGACACGCTGCCGGACAATCAGGCCTTCGTCGCTTCCAACGAGCAGGAATCCGGCACGCTGGAAACCAAGGAAATCTGCCGCATTCTCGGCGGTAAGGGCAAGGCCGTCGTCATCATGGGCGAGCTCTCCAACCAGGCTGCGCGCATGCGGACCCAGGACGTTCATGACGTCATCAAGACGGATGAATGCAAGGGTCTGGAGATCGTTGAAGAGCAGACGGCGAACTGGGACCGCACCCAGGGCGCCGACCTGATGACCAACTGGCTCTCCAGCGGTATCGAATTCGACGCCGTGATCTCCAACAACGACGAAATGGCGATCGGCGCCATCCAGGCGCTGAAGGCAGCCGGCAAGGATATGAGCAAGGTCGTCGTCGGCGGCGTCGACGCCACGCAGGACGCGCTTGCCGCCATGCAGGCGGGTGATCTCGACGTCACCGTCTTCCAGGATGCTGCCGGCCAGGGCAAGGGCTCGCTCGATGCAGCGCTCAAGCTTGCCAAGGGCGAAAAGGTCGACAAAAAGGTCTACATTCCCTTCCAGCTCGTCACGCCTGAGAACGTCAAGGACTTCGTCACCAAGAACTGAGGCGAATGCCAAGCAGGATGCGGGCTTTGCCCGCATCCTTTCCGCCTGTCCGTATCCGGAGGAGATGATATGGCCGTCAGCCCGACAACCATGGCCGCCGTGCGCGCGAGTGGTGCAGTTCCGAATGCGGAATATCTCTTGAGCGCCGAGGGCGTTCGCAAGGAATTTCCGGGTGTCGTCGCACTCGACGACGTGCAGTTCCGGCTGAAGCGCGCCTCCGTGCATGCGCTGATGGGCGAAAACGGCGCCGGCAAATCGACGTTGATGAAGATCCTCGCCGGCATTTACATCCCCGACAAGGGCGATATCCGCCTGAAAGGGATCGAGATTCGGCTGAAATCTCCGCTCGATGCGCTGGAGAACGGGATTGCCATGATCCATCAGGAACTGAACCTGATGCCATTCATGACGGTCGCGGAAAATATCTGGATCCGCCGCGAACCGAAAAACCGCTTGGGTTTCATCGATCACGGCCGCATGCATCGCATGACCGAGGAGCTGTTTGCCCGGCTCAATATCGACATTGATCCCGATATCGAGGTTCGGCACCTCTCGGTCGCCAACCGGCAGATGGTTGAGATCGCCAAGGCGGTTTCCTATAATTCCGACGTGCTGATCATGGACGAGCCGACTTCGGCACTGACGGAGCGCGAGGTCGAGCATCTTTTCCGTATTATCCGCGACCTCAGGGCCCAAGGCATCGGCATCGTCTACATCACCCACAAGATGAACGAGCTTTTCGAGATCGCCGACGAGTTCTCCGTCTTCCGCGACGGCCGATATATCGGCACCCATGCCTCGACCGACGTCACCCGCGACGACATCATCCGCATGATGGTCGGGCGCGAGATCACCCAGATGTTCCCCAAAGAAGAGGTGCCGATCGGCGAGGTCGTGCTCTCGGTCAAGGATCTTTGTCTCAACGGCGTCTTCAAGAACGTCTCCTTCGAGGTCAGGGCCGGCGAAATCCTCGGCGTGGCCGGCCTCGTCGGTTCCGGGCGGTCGAACGTCGCCGAAACGCTGTTTGGGGTGACGCCGGCAAGTTCCGGCTCGATCGAGCTCTACGGCAAGCCGGTCACCATTTCTTCGCCGACCGAGGCCATCCGCAATCGGATGGCGTTCCTGACCGAGGACCGGAAAGATACAGGCTGCCTGCTGATCCTCGATATTCTCGAGAACATGCAGATCGCCGTTCTGCAGGACAGATATGTCAAGGGTGGCTTCGTGCAGCAGGGCGCAGTCGAGGCAACCTGCGAAGACATGGCAAAAAAGCTGCGCGTGAAAACGCCCAATCTTTACGAGCGGGTGGAAAATCTTTCGGGCGGCAATCAACAGAAGGTGCTGATCGGGCGCTGGCTGCTCACCAATCCGCGCATCCTCATCCTCGACGAGCCGACGCGCGGCATCGATGTCGGCGCCAAGGCGGAAATCCACCGGCTGGTCGTGGAGATGGCGCGAGACGGTGTGGCGGTGGTCATGATTTCTTCCGAAATGCCCGAGGTCCTCGGGATGAGCGACCGCATCATGGTCATGCACGAGGGGCGCGTGACCGGTTTCCTCAATCGCGACGAAGCAACGCAGATCAAGGTGATGGAGCTGGCTGCGCAGTGATGCGTTGACGGCGATCGTCCAAGGGAGGTTTGACATGACTACCAAGGCAGCAGAGGGCGCGGCTCCGCTCGCAACCCGGCAAAGGCGGCGGCGCATACCGACGGAACTCAGCATTTTCCTCGTGCTCGTCGGCATCGCGCTCATCTACGAAGTGCTCGGCTGGATGTTCATCGGCCAAAGCTTCCTGATGAATTCGCAGCGTCTGACGATCATGATCCTACAGGTCTCCGTCATCGGCATTATTGCCGTCGGCGTCACGCAGGTCATCATCACCGGCGGCATCGATCTTTCGTCGGGCTCGGTCGTCGGCATGACGGCGATGATCGCAACAAGCTTCGCCCAGTCCTCGACCTGGGGACGAGCCGTTTTTCCCTCGCTGACCGACCTGCCGGCTTTCGTGCCGATCGTCGTTGGTCTGCTGATCGGGGCGGCCGCCGGTCTCGCGAACGGCGCGCTCATCGCCTACACGAAGATCCCGCCGTTCATTGCAACGCTTGGCATGTTCGTTTCGGCTAGAGGTGTCGCCAAGTGGTATACGAAGGGACAGCCGGTTTCGGGG
Source organism: Rhizobium sp. BT-226 (assembly GCF_025847085.2). Lineage (NCBI taxonomy): Bacteria > Pseudomonadati > Pseudomonadota > Alphaproteobacteria > Hyphomicrobiales > Rhizobiaceae > Rhizobium > Rhizobium sp. BT-226. Next base: position 153,660 of record NZ_JAOYTI010000004.1, read on the forward strand.
ATCACCGAACAGTTTCATTTCATCGGAACGAAAGCCTGGCCGGTTGTCGTCTTCCTGGTCGTTGCGCTGATCTTTCATATTGCGCTGCGCTATACGCGTTACGGAAAGTTCACCTATGCCATCGGCGCGAACCCGCAGGCCGCACGCGTTTCCGGCATCAACATCGAGGCGCATCTCGTCAAGGTCTATGTGATTGCCGGATTGCTCGCCGGCCTTGCCGGTATCGTCACGGCGGCACGTGCTGAAACCGCACAGGCCAGCATGGGCGTCGGATATGAACTCGACGCGATCGCTGCGACCGTCATCGGCGGCACCTCGCTCACCGGCGGTGTTGGGCGCATCACCGGCACCGTCATCGGCACCATCATCCTCGGCGTCATGACCTCCGGCTTCACGTTCCTCAGGATCGATGCCTATTACCAGGAGATCGTCAAAGGCCTTATCATTGTCGCGGCTGTCGTCATCGACGTCTACAGACAGAAGAAGCGCCGCAAGCACTGATCTCCGTCGATCCGTTGGTTTTTGCGGGGGCTTGGGCCCCCGTTTCGTTTTCAGCGCCGATGGATTTCTAAAAAAAGAGGTGGCGAATTCCGTCAGCTTTTCTATTCTGGCCGCTTCATTCGCCCGATCGGGCAGCGCAGGAAGACAGATGCAATTCGTATTTGACGGTCACAACGACGTTCTCCTTCGACTCTGGACACATTCAAAAGACGGCAGCGACCCGATCGCGGAATTCGCAGACGGCACGACGGTCGGCCATATCGATGCGCATCGGGCGAGAGAGGGCGGTCTTTCAGGCGGTCTCTGCGCCATCTACATTCCCTCGGGCGATCTCGTCTTCGCCGATCCGGATGCCGATGGCCGCTATGTGACGCCGATGGCGGCCCCTCTCGATCCGCTGCCTTCCCTTGCCATCGCCAATGAAATGGCGGCCATCGCGCTGCGGCTCGATCAGGCCGGCGCCTGGCGGCTCTGCCGGACGGTGAAGGATATCCGCGGCGCCATGGCGGACGGCATTTTCGCCGCCGTCATGCATATGGAAGGCTGCGAGGCAATCGGCGCCGATCTCGCGGCGCTCGAGGTATTCTATGCGGCAGGGCTGCGGTCGCTCGGGCCGGTCTGGAGCCGACACAACGTGTTCGGTCACGGCGTGCCCTTCGCTTTCCCGATGTCACCGGACACGGCGCCCGGCCTTACCGATGCCGGCTTCGCGCTGGTCAGGGAATGCAATCGCCTCGGTATCTTGATAGACCTTGCCCATATCACAGAGAAGGGTTTCTGGGACGTGGCGAAGAAGACGGACCAGCCGCTGGTCGCCAGCCATTCCAATGCCCACGCCCTTACGCCGGTCGCGCGCAACCTGACGGATAGGCAGCTCGATGCGATCCGCGAAAGCCGCGGGCTGGTCGGCATCAATTATGCCACCGCCATGCTGCGCGCCGACGGCCGCTCGGACAGTGATACGCCGCTTGCCGATATGATCCGCCACATCGACTATCTTGTGAACCGCATCGGCATCGACTGCGTGGGGCTCGGATCGGACTTCGACGGGGCCACCATTCCCGAGGAAATCGGCGATGCAGCCGGCAATCAGAAGCTGATTGCCGCTCTCAGAGAGGTTGGCTATGGTGAAGCCGATCTCACGAAACTTGCCCGTGAAAATTGGCTTCGCATTCTCGCACAGGCTTGGCGGGAGGGTCACGCCTAAAGCGCCGCGCGCGCCTCTGGACGCGCTGAGAAGGCACCATAGTTTTCATGGGTATGACCGCAAACGCTTCGTAATCAATCAAAACAGGGGAACAAACTATGATGATGACCAAGCTCCACCGCAATTTCCGTATGCTTTCCGCGGGAGCTGCACTTTCACTGCTGATGATGGCCACACCCTCGGCCTTTGCCGAGACGCCGAAAGATACGCTGGTCGAAGGTTTCGCCATCGATGATATCATCACGATGGATCCGGGCGAGGCTTTCGAGCTTTCGACCGCCGAAATTACCAGCAACAGCTACAGCCTGCTCGTCCGTCTCGATATGGACGACACGTCCAAGGTGAAGGGCGATCTGGCCGAAAGCTGGAGCGTTTCCGATGACGGTCTCACCTATACGTTCAAGCTGAAGTCCGGCCTGAAATTCGCCTCCGGCAACCCGATCACCGCCGAAGACGTTGCCTGGTCGTTCGAGCGGGCCGTCAAGCTCGACAAGAGCCCGGCTTTCATTCTCACCCAATTCGGCCTGACCGGCGACAACGTCACGGAAAAGGCCAAGGCGGCCGATGCCGGCACCTTCGTCTTCACAGTCGACAAGGCCTATGCGCCGAGCTTCGTGCTCAACTGCCTGACGGCAACGGTGGCTTCCGTCGTCGACAAGAAGCTGGTGCTGGAGCATGTGAAGGCGGTGACGCCCGATGCCGACCACAAATACGACAACGACTTCGGCAATGAATGGCTGAAGACCGGCTATGCCGGTTCCGGCGCCTATAAGATGCGCGAATGGCGCGCCAACGAAGTCGTCGTGCTGGAGCGCAACGACAATTATTATGGCGACAAGGCAAAGCTCAACCGCGTCATCTACCGCTACATGAAGGAAAGTTCTGCCCAGCGCCTGGCGCTCGAAGCCGGTGACATCGATATCGCCCGCAATCTCGAGCCGGGCGACATCGACGCCGTTTCGAAGAATGCCGATCTCGCGACAACGAGTGCGCCGAAGGGCACGATCTATTATGTCAGCCTGAACAACAAGAACGAGAACCTGAAAAAGCCGGAAGTCCAGGAAGCCTTCAAATATCTGGTCGATTACGATGCGATCGGCGCAACGTTGATCAAGGGTATCGGCGAGATCCATCAGACCTTCCTGCCAAAGGGTCAACTCGGCGCGCTCGATGAGAATCCCTACAAGCTCGATGTCGCCAAGGCCAAGGAACTGCTGGCCAAGGCCGGTGTACCCGACGGTTTCTCGATCACCATGGACGTGCGCAACACGCAGCCGGTGACCGGTATCGCTGAATCGATGCAGCAGACGCTGGCGCAGGCCGGCGTGAAGATGGAAATCATCCCCGGCGACGGCAAGCAGACGCTGACCAAGTACCGCGCCCGTACCCACGACATGTATATCGGCCAATGGGGTTCTGACTATTTCGACCCGAATTCCAATGCCGACACCTTTACCAGCAATCCTGACAATTCCGATGCCGGCACGGTGAAGACGCTCGCGTGGCGCAACAGCTGGGAAGCGCCGGAGCTCGACAAGCTAGCTAAGGCAGCACTTCTGGAACGCGACGCCGCCAAGCGTGCCGCCATATATCAGGACATCCAGAAGAAGTATCTTGCAAACAGCCCCTTCGTCTTCATCTTCCAGCAGACCGAGGTGGCCGGCTACCGCAAGAGCGTGAAGGACTTCAAGCTGGGTCCGAGCTTCGACACCAATTTCGTCGGTCCGATCGCCAAGGAATAGTCCGGCGGGATTGAGTGACTTGAGCACCGTCGAAACAACGCAGGAGGCGCGGCCCCGAAAGGGCCGTGCTGGGGCCTTTGCGAAGGCGCTAGGGCGGTTTCTGTTTGCCGCCGTAACCACCTATCTCGGCCTTCTGGCCGTCACCTTCTTCATCGGCCGCGTCGTGCCGATCGATCCCGTGCTCGCCATTCTCGGCGACCGCGCGCCCAACCACGTCGTCGAGCGCGTACGCCAGGAAATGGGCTTCAACCTGCCGCTCTATCAGCAATTCTTTATCTATATCAAAGGCATCCTGTCCGGCGACTTCGGCAATTCAGTGCTGACGACCAATCCTGTCATGGTCGATATCCGCCGTGTCCTGCCGGCGACAATCGAGCTCGCAACGTTCGGAACGATCATCGGCGCCGTCGTCGGCGTACCGCTCGGCGTTCTCGCCGCGGTGCGCCGCGGCAGCATCGTCGACCAGGTGGTGCGCGTCATCGGCCTCGTCGGCTATTCGGTGCCGATCTTCTGGCTGGCATTGATCTCGCTCGTCATCTTCTATGCGCGGCTGCGCTGGGTGGCTTTCCCCGGCCGCATCGACATCGTTTTCGAATATACGTTCACGCCGATCACCGGCCTTTACCTGCTAGACAGCGCCTGGCAAGGGCAATGGGACGTCTTCTATGATGTCTTCCGTCACATCATCCTGCCCGCCTCCCTGCTTGGCTATTTCTCGCTCGCCTATATCAGCCGCATGACGCGCAGCTTCATGCTGAACGAGCTTTCCCAGGAATATATCGTTGCCGCACGCGCCAAGGGGCTTTCGGAAACGCGGGTGATCTGGGGTCATGCGCTGCGCAATGCCGCCGTGCCGCTCGTAACCGTGATTGCGCTTTCCTATGCCGGTCTGCTCGAAGGATCGGTGTTGACGGAGACCGTCTTTTCCTGGCCGGGTATCGGGCTCTACATCACCAATTCGCTGCAGAATGCCGACATGAACGCCGTGCTCGGCGGCACGATCGTTATCGGTACGGTCTTCATCGGCATCAACCTTCTGTCCGATCTTCTCTACCGGACGCTCGACCCGAGGACGCGAAACCGATGACGGCCAATGCCAGCCCATCTCCTGCGATGAGCCGCCGCGAATGGCTGCTTTCCGACCGGCCGCAATCGCGCCTGCAAGCCCGCCTCGGCCGTGCCTACGTCACCTGGCGGCAGTTCACGGCAAACAGGCTCGCCGTCGTCGGCCTGCTGATCATCGTGGCGCTGCTCTTCATCGCCGCCTTTGCCGATGTGCTCGCCACCCACAATCCCGTTGTCGGCGATCTGCGCAATGCCCGCCTGCTGCCGCCCGGGACGGGGGAATTCTGGCTCGGTTCGGACGATCAGGGTCGTGATATCTATTCGCGGCTGATCTACGGATCGCGATTGACGCTGCTCGTCGTCGTGCTCGTCGCCGTCATCTCGGCGCCGATCGGGCTGATCGTCGGTACGGTCTCCGGTTATGCCGGAGGCTGGGTGGATGCGACGCTGATGCGCATCACCGATATCTTCCTCGCCTTTCCCAAGCTGGTGCTGGCGCTCGCCTTCGTCGCAGCCCTCGGCCCCGGCATTCAGAACGCGATCATCGCCATCGCCATCACCTCCTGGCCGCCCTATGCCCGTATCGCGCGCGCCGAGACGCTGACGGTCCGGCGTTCCGATTATATTTCGGCAGTGAAGCTGATGGGCGCCTCGCCTTTCCGCATTATCGTACGCCATGTCATGCCGCTCTGCATTTCCTCGCTGATCGTGCGTGTAACGCTCGACATGGCGGGGATCATCCTGACGGCTGCCGGTCTCGGTTTCCTCGGCCTCGGGGCGCAGCCGCCGCTGCCGGAATGGGGTGCGATGATCGCCTCGGGACGGCGCTTCATCCTCGATCAATGGTGGGTTGCGGCGATGCCGGGCATCGCCATCCTTGTCGTCAGCCTCGGCTTCAATCTGCTTGGCGACGGCCTGCGCGACGCGCTCGATCCGAAGGAGAGCGGCCAATGACGACACTTCTGACGGTGGACAAGCTCAAGGTCAGCTACCCCACGCGCACCGGGGTGATCGAGGCCGTGCGCGGCGTCTCCTTCACGCTCGGCAAGGAAAGGCTGGGCATCGTCGGCGAATCCGGCTCGGGCAAGTCGCAGACCGGCCGGGCGATCATGGGTCTGACGCCGAAACACGGTGTCGTCACGGCCGAGAGGCTTAACTTCAACGGCATCGATCTTATCAATGTGTCTGCCGGCGAAAGGCGCAGGCTGCGCGGCAAGCGCATCGCCATGATCCTGCAGGATCCGAAATACTCGCTCGATCCCGTCATGTCGATCGGACGGCAGATCTGCGAAACGTTGCGCACGCATGAGAAGGTGGGCAAGGCGGAGGCCCGCGAGCGCGCGCTCGCCATGCTGGAAGCGGTGCAGATCCGCGATCCGAAACGTGTCTTCGACCTGCATCCGCACGAGGTCTCGGGCGGCATGGGGCAGCGCGCGATGATCGCCATGATGCTGATTGCCGGCCCTGAATTGCTAATTGCCGACGAACCGACCTCGGCGCTTGACGTAACGGTGCAACTCGACGTGCTGAGGATCATGGACAGACTGGTGTCCGAGCGCGGGATGGGGCTGATCTTCGTCTCCCACGATCTGAGGCTGGTCTCCTCCTTCTGCGACCGCGTCATCGTCATGTATGCCGGAAAGATCGTCGAGGAGCTGGCGGCGGCCGATCTCAGACATGCACAGCATCCCTATACGCAGGGCCTGCTGAACTGCATGCCCGAGATCGGCGCAAACCGTCATCCGCTGCCGGTGCTCGACCGCAAGCCGGAGTGGGCGGCATGAGCGCAGCTCTCCAAGTCGACAATCTCAGTGTCGTCTACGACCATTTTCATGCCTTGAAGAATGTCAGCATCAGTGTCGAACGCGGCGAATCCTTTGGTCTCGTCGGCGAGTCCGGCTCGGGAAAATCGACCTTGCTGCGGGCCGTTGCCGGACTTGCGCCGGTCAGCGGCGGCACGATCAACATCGATGGCGAGCCGCTGAAAGGTTCGAAACGCAGCAAAACCTTCTATCGACGCGTGCAAATGGTCTTTCAGGATCCTTATGGTTCGCTGCATCCTCGTCAGACGATCGACCGGCTTCTGCTCGAACCGCTTGCAATCCACGGCATCGCCGACAGCGAGAAGCGGATCGCCCGCGCGCTTGACGAGGTCGGCCTCGGCAATGGTTTCCGTTTCCGCTACCCGCACCAGCTCTCCGGCGGCCAGCGACAGCGCGTGGCGATCGCCCGGGCGCTGATCGTGGAACCGTCGATCCTGCTGCTCGACGAGCCGACATCGGCGCTCGACGCTTCGGTGCAGGCCGAGGTGCTGAACCTGCTGGAAGAGATCCGGCGCGACCGCAAGCTCACCTTCGTGATGGTGAGCCATGATCTCGGCGTCGTCACCCATATGTGTGAGAGGCTCGCCGTGATGCGCAACGGCGCCGTCGTCGAGCGGCTGAGCTCGCAAGAGCTGGCGGGCGGCGCGTTTCATGAGGACTACACGCGAAATTTGATGATCGCGAGCAAGGGTTTCGTCAAAGCCTGAACGGCAATCTTTTCAAGCCCTTGAAAAGGAAAGATCGATTGCGGCGTTAAGGATAATGCTTCGCTAAAAGACGACCATTCAACTAGACTATTGACAGCTGACTTGCTTCTGTCATGATCCCGTTAACGTTTGTTAGCTTTCGTGATCGATGGAGGTTGAAGCATGTTCTTTCTCGGTGGGATGACCATGGGCTACCTCGATCCTCCCATGAGAACCGATCGCCAAGAGCAGGCTTCGGTATCCCTTCCTGCGGAGAAGGACCGCCGGCTGATCGAGACTTCCTCCAACCCGCCTGAGAATGAGAGTGCCGTCGAGCGCTCGTGGATCTGGGCTTGGCGCACGCTCTGCTAAAAGGGCTGGTTGAATTTTCTCTTCCGTTCGCTCTGGACGGAAATTTATCTCTACCTACTTGATAGAGAAAATAAGAATATAAGCGCGAGCCGCACAACCGGCCGCACGAGAACAACGGAGGCGACATATGGCAGATCTGGGTATTTCGCATACTCACGTGAACCAATACGGTTCCGTGGCGACGAAAAAGCCGCTCACAACGCGTCACCGGCTTCAGACGGTGCTCCATGGAGCAATCTTCACGGCGGCATTCCTGTTCGTCGTGGCGATGGTTTGCGGCGTCGTCGGATAATCCGGTCGATGATAAGCGTCGGCAGATGCCGGCGCTGCGGCGGTTTTCGCCTTTATTGGATTCCGGAACGTTTGATTGTCCCGTCATTCTCCTGACACTCGCCGAATGGAGAGTGGTCATGAGAGCTATCTTGCTCCGGTGGTCGGCATTCCGATCCTCATCGTCCTTCTTCCATATTCTTTTCATACCATCTGAGGCGATCGCATCGAACGTCTTCATGCGATGTGGCTGGGCTTCATATTTCCGGTGCGCACCTGGACGACCGCCATCAGCACTCCTGAGCCCGGCCGGACGAGATAGGTTTTGCCGGTGACGCCACACCCGTTCCTTCCCGAAATCAAAGAGCTGTCGCATTGCCGGAACAGTGCCGGCATTTTGTCAATCCAGCCGCCCGGACGAGCGCGGGGGGTACCGACTCCTGCCTCTTGACTTGAATTATTCCGATGATGGCCAAGTTTTCGCCATGGCTTTCGCGGAGAGGGTATCGATGGTCTCGATCATCCGTTGAGCAGCGCTGAGACCGGGGCTTCGCCCGTTCGCATCGCTGGCCGAAGCGTCATTTATCCCGATTCATCGATCTTCGAAGAATAGGGCTCCGTTCATGTAGCAGTCATGATAAGCAGTGCAAAAGGCTGAGCAAAACAGCCATAACTTCGTTTGGATCCAGAACCGAACCCATGTCTATTTCTCATCTTTCTCCGAGCCTTCCGCGCGAACCCGAGACGAAGCAGATCGATCACAACGGTTCGATCCGCTCGACCTATCTTTCGAACGAGGACATCAAGGCGATGGGCGATGCGGTCGCCCGCAACGGCGTCGACAAGCTGCCGGCTTTCGCCCCCTTTGATTTCTTTGCTCGGCATAAGGAAAACGAGAAGGAAATCCTGCGCGTCTACCGGACCACGGCGACCGACGTCGAGGCCGGCGAGACGATTACGCCGGCGGCAGAATGGCTGCTGGACAACCATTATATCGTCGAAGAGGCGATCCAGGAGGTAAGGCGCGACTTCCCCCGCCGCTTCTATCGCGAATTGCCGACCATGGTCGTCGGCGGCGTCGAGGTGCCGCGCACCCTCGTGCTTGCCTGGCTCTATGTCGCCCATACCCACAGCACGATCTCGCAGGAAAGTCTGACGGCGCTGGTCGACGGCTTCCAGGCCAGCGAGACGCTCAGGATCGGCGAATTGTGGGCGTTGCCCTCTCTCGTACGCTACGTGCTCGTGGAAAACCTTCGCCGTATTTCGAGCCGTGTCGAGGCCAGCCGCCGGCTGCGCCGCCGCGCCAACGAGGCAGCCGACGAATTGGTGCGACTGACCGATCCGGCCGCGGCGGCCGCCTATCTGAAGACGCTGGAACCGCTTGCCGAAGACAATACCTTCTCGACGCAGTTCCTCTATCGCCTGCGCGACGGCTCGCAGACATCGAGCCTGGCGATCACCTGGCTCGACGAGCGGTTGGAAGAGCTCGGCCGCAACACCGAAGAGGCGACGACGGCCGAACACAGCCGGCTCTCTTCCGGCAATGTGACGATGGGCAACATCATCCGCAGCCTTCGCGAGATCGATGATGCCGAATGGTCGGTCTGGGTCGAGCAGGTCAGCCATGTCGACAAGCTGCTCTGGGAGCATTCGGATTACGGCATCCTCGATTCCGGCTCGCGCAACAAATATCGCAAGCAGATAGAGAGGTTGGCCAAGCGCTCGCCGCTGTCAGAAATGGAAATCGCCCAGCTGGCGCTCGACATGACCGATGCCGCCAAGGCCTCCGAGGAGCCGCAGCCGCACGAACCGAATGTCGGCGGCTTCCTGTCGGGCGCGCAGCGGCCGAAGCTCGAGGCGCGGGCGAACTATCGCCCGACGGTCACCCAGCATTTCGTGCGCGCCGTGCGCCGGTTCAACTGGCTGGCGATTGCCGTGCCCGTCATGCTGCTGACGGTTATCGCCATGGCGATCGTCGGCAAGTTCATGGCGAATGCCGGCATGGGTGCTTTTGAAATCGCCCTGCTGCTAATCATGTTCTCAGTGCCGGCGTCGGAGGGGGCGACAGGCCTCTTCAACACCTTGCTGTCCTTCTTCGTGACGCCGGCGCGCCTCGTCGGCTATGAGTTCAAGGAAGGCATTCCGGAAGATGCGCGCACGCTGCTCGTCGTGCCCTGTCTGATCTCGAACCGCGACAGCGTCGACGACCACGTGCGCAATCTCGAGGTCCATTATCTCGCCAATCCTCGCGGCGAGATCTATTTCGCGATGCTCAGCGACTGGCCGGACAGCGACGTCGAGGAAACGCCCGCCGATCTCGAGGTTCTCGATTATGCGCGACGCGAGATCGCCAATCTCTCCGCCCGCTATGCCTATGACGGCAAGACGCGTTTCTATCTGCTGCATCGCCGCCGCCTCTACAATCCCTCGGAAGGCGTCTGGATGGGTTGGGAGCGCAAGCGCGGCAAGCTGCACGAGCTGAACATGCTTCTGCGCGGCGACCGCGACACGACCTACCTGCCGGGCGCCAATACTGTGCCGGCCAATGTGCAATATGTCATGACGCTCGATGCCGATACGCGCCTGATGCGCGATGCCGTCACCAAGCTGGTCGGCAAGCTCTATCATCCGATCAACCGCCCGGTCATCAATCCGAAAACCGCCCGCGTCGAAAGCGGCTACGGCGTGCTGCAGCCGCGTGTCACGCCGTCGCTGACGACGGGCAAGGACGCGTCGGTCTTCCAGCGCGTCTTTTCGATCAACCGCGGCCTCGATCCTTATGTCTTCACCGTTTCCGACGTCTATCAGGACCTCGCCGGCGAAGGCACCTTCACCGGCAAGGGCCTTTACCATGTCGACGCCTTCGAAGCGTCGCTCAAGGGCCGGATCGACGAGAACTCCGTGCTCAGCCACGATCTTCTCGAAGGCTCGATGGCGCGCTGCGCGCTCGTCACCGATCTCGAATTGGTCGAGGATTTCCCGATCCGCTATGAGGTGGAAACCTCGCGCCAGCATCGCTGGGCGCGCGGCGACTGGCAGCTTCTCCCCTACATGTTCAATCCGAAATACGGCGTCACGGCACTCGGCCGCTGGAAGATGTTCGACAATCTGCGCCGCTCGCTGACGCCGATCGCCTGGTTCTTCGCCTCCGTGCTCGGCTGGTATTTCATGGGTCCGCTCGGCGCACTCATCTGGCAGATTCTGCTGATCTTCTGCCTCTTCGTCGCGCCGACGCTGTCGCTCATCAACGGCATCATCCCGCGCACCAGCGATATCATCGCCCGCGCCCATCTCTATACGGTCTGGTCCGATATTACCGCCGCCAACGCGCAGGTTGCGCTGCGCATCGTTTTCATCGCCGATTCGGCTTGCATGATGGCGGATGCGATCGGCCGTTCGCTCTACCGCCTGTTCGTCAGCCGCAAGCTGATGCTGCAATGGCGGACCGCCGCCAGCGTTCAGGCCGGCGGTCAGGGTACGCTGATCTCCTATTACAAGGCGATGTGGCATGCTCCGGTGCTGGCACTGCTGGCGCTCGGTTTTGCTGCCCTTCCCGGCGACAACGCCTTCCTCGTCGGTATTCCCTTCGCGCTGCTGTGGATCCTGTCGCCGGTTGTCGCCTGGTATGTCAGCCAGTCGGCGGAGACCGAGGACCGGCTCGAGGTCGCCGATTCCGTGTCGAGCGAACTGCGCAAGATCGCCCGGCGCACCTGGCGGTATTTCGAGACCTTCACGACGGCCGAGCAGAACTATCTGCCGCCGGACAATGTCCAGGAAACGCCGCATGTGATCGTCGCGGCGCGTACCTCGCCGACCAATATCGGCGTCTATCTGCTTTCCGTCGTTTCCGGCCGGCATTTCGGCTGGTTCTCCTTCGAGGAGACGCTCGAGCGGCTGGAGCAGACGATCGCGACGATCGATAGAATGGAGAAATTCCGCGGTCACCTGTTCAACTGGTACCACACCGATACGCTGCAGACGCTTGGCCCCCGTTATGTCTCCGCTGTCGACAGCGGCAATCTCGCCGGCCATCTGATCGCTATTTCGTCGGCCTGCCGCAACTGGGCCGAGGCGCCGTCCGCCCATATGCAGGGCAATCTCGACGGCGTCGGCGACACGGCCGGCATTCTCGGCGAAGTGCTGGCGGACCTGCCCGACGATCGCAAGACCGTGCGCCCGCTGCGCCGGCGCCTGGAGGAGCGCATCGTCGGCTTCCAGAACGCGCTTGCCGCCGTCAAACGCGAGCACGAATTCGCCTCGATCCGCATCATCAATCTCGCCGTTCTCGCGCGCGACATCGAGAAGCTCGCCGCCAATCTCGACCATGAGGTCAAGTCGAAGCAGAGCGAAGAGGTCACCCTGTGGGCGGCATCGCTGGTGAAGGTCTGCGAGGCGCATATTTCCGACAGCACCTTCGACCTTTCCAAGGTCGATGCGTTGAGGCCGCGGCTGGTGGCGCTGCGCGACAAGGCGCGCGATCTCGCCTTCTCGATGGATTTCGGCTTCCTGTTCCGGCCGGAGCGGCGTCTGCTGTCGATCGGCTACCGCGTCGAAAGCGGTGAACTCGACCAGGCCTGCTATGACCTTCTCGCCTCGGAATGCCGCCTGACCAGCCTCTTCGGCATCGCCAAGGGCGATCTGCCGACGGAACACTGGTACCGCCTCGGCCGCCAGGTCGTGCCAGTCGGCTCGCGCGGTGCGCTGGTTTCATGGTCCGGCTCGATGTTCGAATATCTGATGCCGCCGCTCGTCATGCAGGAGCGCGGCGGGGGGATTCTCAACCAGACGAACAATCTGGTCGTCGTCGAGCAGATGAATTACGCCCGCAAGCTCGGTATTCCCTGGGGCATTTCGGAAGCGGCCTTCAACGCCCGCGACCATAACCTCAATTATCAGTACACGAATTTCGGCGTGCCGACGCTCGGCCTGAAGCGCGGTCTCGGCCACAATGCCGTCATCGCGCCTTACGCCTCGCTGCTCGCTGCCCAGTACGACCCGCCGGGGGCGCTTGAAAACCTGCAGAGGCTGCGTAAGGTCGGTGCGCTCGGCAAGTTCGGCTTCCACGACGCCGTCGACTTCACGCCGACGCGCGTGCCGGAAGGCAAGAAATGCGCGGTGGTCTACAATTATTATGCCCACCATCACGGCATGTCGATCGCGGCAGTCGCCAACGTCGCCTTCAACGGTCATCTGCGCGAGCTCTTCCACGCCGATCCCGTCATCGAGGCAGCGGAGTTGCTGCTGCAGGAAAAGGCGCCGCGCGACATTCCGGTCATGAGCGGCAAGCATGAATCCGATACGCCGGCCAGCATCCAGGACGATCTCCTGCGGCCGGAGATCAGAAAGATCAGCGATCCGGCGTCGCGCGACCGAGAAGTGGTGTTCCTGTCGAACGGCCATTATTCGCTGATGCTGACAGCAACGGGCGCCGGCTATTCCCGCTGGAACGGCCTTGCCGTTTCGCGCTGGAAAGCCGATCCGACCGAAGACCGCTGGGGCAGCTTCATCTTCCTGCGCGATACCGCCACGAATGAATGGTGGTCGACGAGCGCCGAGCCGAAGGGTGTCGAAGGCGAAAAGATCAAGGTCGAATTCGCCGACGAGAAGGCGCAGTTCACCAAGACGGTCGGCGACCTCACAAGCGAGGTGGAGTGCATCATCGCGACCGAGCATGATGCCGAGGCCCGCCGCGTCACCCTGCTCAACATGGGCACGGAAGACCGTTTCATCGAGGTCACCTCCTATCTCGAACCGGTGATTACCTCCGACGATACCGACAATGCGCATCCGGCATTCGCCCGCATGTTCGTCAAGACCGAGATCGGCAAGCGCGGCGACGTCATCCGCGCCGAACGCAACAAGCGCGATCCGAACGAGCCGAACATCAGCATCGCCCATCTGATCGTCGACAATGCCGGCGACACCCGCCATACCGAATTCGAGACCGACCGGCGCAAGTTCATCGGCCGTGGCCGGAGTCTTGCCGATGCGGCCGCCTTCGATCCGGGTGCTACGCTTTCCGGCAGCGACGGTTTCATGCTCGATGCCGTCATGTCGCTGCGTCGAACCGTCCGCGTACCGGCCGGCAAGAAAGTCAGCGTGATCTTCTGGACGATTGCGGCGCCAAGCCGCGAGGAAGTCGACAAGGCGGTCAATCGCTACCGTCATCCCGATGCCTTCACTCACGAGCTCGTCCAGGCCTGGACGCGCACCCAGGTGCAGATGCGTCACGTCGGCGTCACCTCGCAGCAGGCGGCGGCCTTCCAGCATCTCGGACGCTATCTCGTCTATCCCGACATGCAACTGCGCAAGGACGAGGCGACCGTCGAGGCCGGCCTGCAGTCGCAATCGGCGCTCTGGCCGCTGGCGATCTCCGGCGACTTCCCGATCTTCACGCTGCGCATCAACGACGACATGGATCTCGAGATCGCCCGCGAGGCGCTGCTGGCGCAGGAATATCTGCGCTCGCGCGGCGTCACTGCCGATCTCGTCATCATGAACGAACGCGCTTCGTCCTATGCGCAGGACATGCAGCATGCGCTTGACGCCATGTGCGAAAACGTGCGCCGCATGGGCCAGGCCGACGGATTGCGCCAGCATATCTTTGCGGTTCGCAAGGACCTGATGGAGGAAAGCACCTACCATGCGCTGATCGCGGCTTCCCGCGTCACCCTGCATACCAAGAACGGCAAGGTCGTCGACCAGATCAACCGCGCCGTCGCGCTGTTTGCACCCTCCAAGGAGGAGCTGCAGGAGATGGAACGGGCCGAGCGCAACAAAGCCCCCGTCAAGCGTATCGCGCCGGTGCCGCCACCTGTCGTGCCGGCCGTCGTCATTGAGGAGGAAGGCGATCTCGACTTCTGGAACGGCATCGGCGGTTTTGCCCGCGACGGGCGCGAATATGTCGTTCGGCTGCCTGGAGGTCATGCGACGCCGCAGCCCTGGATCAATGTCATCTCCAATGACAGATTCGGCTTCCACGTGTCGGCCGAGGGCTCGGGCTTCACCTGGAGCGCCAATTCGCGCGACTATCAGCTGACCTCCTGGTCGAACGATGCGGTGGTCAACCGTTCGGGCGAGGCATTCTATCTCACCGATCTCGACAGCGGTGCCGTCATGACGCCGTTCGCAGCGCTTTCCCGCCGCCCGGACATCCGCTTCGAAGCCCGCCACGGGCTCGGTTATTCCGTCTTCTCCAGCGTTCAGCACGAGATCGCGCTCGAGTTGACGCAGACGATCGACCGCGAAAAGCCGGTGAAACTGCAGCGCCTACGCCTGCGCAACACCGCTTCGGCCAGCCGTAAGCTGCGTCTCTACGGTTATGTCGAATGGGTCCTCGGCAGCAATCCGGCCCGCACGGTGCCTTTCATCCTGTCGAGCCATGACGAGGAGACGGGGGCGCTGTTTGCCACCAATCCCTACAGCATCGATTTTTCCAACCGCACCGCCTTCTTCGCGGCGAGCGAGACGCTTTCGAGCTTCTCGGCAAGCCGGCGCGAATTCATCGGCAAGGCGGGAACGATCCAGACGCCGCAGGCCGTCACCTCCGCCGCTGCCCTTTCCGGTACGACCGATCTCGACGGTGACCCGGCCGCGGCTGTTGCGATCAACATCGAGCTCGGCGCCGGCGAGGAGCGCGACTTCACCTTCTACCTCGGCGACACGCCGACGGAAGAAGAAGCGCGCGCCGTCATCGCCGATATTCGCAAGGCGTCGTTCGACGATGCCGTCGAGGCGAACCGCGCCTTCTGGCGCGACTTCACCGGCAGGCTGCAGATATCGACGCCGGATCGCGGGATGAACAATCTCGTCAATACCTGGCTGCCGTATCAGAGCCTCGGCTGCCGCATCATGGCCCGCACCGCCTTCTACCAGGCAAGCGGCGCCTTCGGCTTCCGCGATCAGCTGCAGGACACGCTGGCCTTCGTGCTGCACGAACCCTCGCTTGCCCGCCGGCAGATCCTGAATGCCGCTTCGCGGCAATTCCGCGAAGGCGATGTACAGCATTGGTGGCTGCCCGGAACGGGTGCCGGCGTGCGCACGCTGATCTCGGACGACGTCGTCTGGCTCAGCTATGCAATCCATCATTATTGCAGCGTCACCGGCGACAAAAACGTGCTCGACGAGGAGATCGCCTTCCTGGAAGGGCCGGCCCTGCTCGAAGGCCAGCACGACTCGTTCTACAAGCCGGAGATTTCCGAGGACAAGGCGAGCGTCTACGAACACGCGGCGCTGGCGCTCGATCTCGCCATCGCCCGCAAGGGGACAAACGGCCTGCCGCTGTTCCTTGGCGGCGACTGGAACGACGGCATGAACCGCGTCGGCATCGGCGGGCGCGGCACCAGCGTCTGGCTCGGCTGGTTCCTGGCGGGTGCATTGCGCTCCTTCATTCCCTATGCCGAAGAGCGCGGCGACACGGCCCGTGTGGAGCGCTGGTCGGCGCATCTTACCGAGCTGAAGAAGGCGCTCGAAACTGCGGCCTGGGATGGCGGCTACTATCGCCGCGGCACGTTCGACGACGGTACGCTGCTTGGCTCCCTCGAAAGCCCCGAATGCCGGATCGATTCGATCGCGCAGTCCTGGAGCGTTCTGTCCGGCGAAGGCGACCCGGCCCGCGCCGTCAAGGCGATGGATGCCGTGCTCGATCAGCTGGTCGATGAGGATGCCCGCATCATCCGGCTGTTCACGCCGCCTTTCGCTAATTCCGCCAAGGATCCCGGCTATATCAAGGCCTATCCGCCGGGTGTGCGGGAAAACGGCGGGCAATATACCCATGCCGCAACCTGGGTGGTGATGGCGCTGGCGGAGCTGAAGCGGGGCGACGATGCTTTCCGCTGCTTCCAGATCCTCAACCCGATCACCCATGCGTTCGACAAGGCTTCAGCGGAGCAATACCGCGTTGAACCCTATGTCGTGGCAGCCGACGTTTACGGACATGAGCCCTATGCATCGCGCGGCGGCTGGACCTGGTATACTGGGTCAGCCGGCTGGCTCTACCGCGCCGCGGTCGAGGGCATCCTCGGTATCCGGCTGAAGGATGGCCGGCTCTATGTGCGCCCGTCGCTCCCTTCGGAATGGGACGGTTTTGCGGCAGAGGTGGAGCAAGGCGGCGGCAAATACCGCATTTCGGTCTCAAAAGCGTCCAATGATAGCGGCTACACTCTGTCGATCAACGGCTGCGAAGTCACCGATCCCGAAGAGGGATATCCGCTCGGATAACAGCGTTCTCCACGCTGAAAAACACGGCGATTCGCGACGGCCAAAAGGGAACCCTTTTGGCCGTCGTCGCGTTTGCAAATCGGATAATAAGGAGAGATCAATGGCAAGCACGCCGACCGAAGCCATCGCCACGGGGCGCAGTTCCCTATCCGTAGCTGCGCCAGTGCGTGACACGAGGCTCGACGTCTTGCGTGGCGTGGCCCTGATCATGATCTTTATCAATCATGTTCCCGGCCAGATCTTCGAATATGTAACGACGAAGAATTTCGGTTTCTCCGATGCCGCCGAAGCCTTCGTGCTGATCTCGGGCATTGCCGTCGGCCTTGCCTATGGATCCCGATTCCAGCCGGGTAACCGGCTCACGGTGGCGATCAAGGCGGTAAAGCGCGCCTTCACGCTCTATCTCGCCCATATGATCACCACCTTCATGACGCTCGCGCTCTTCATCTGCGGTGCCTGGCTGTTCCATCGGCCGGGATTGCTGGTAGAAATCAATATCCTGGCGGTTCTGATGAACCTGAAGGAAGGCATTCCGGCACTTCTCCTGCTCGGCCACCAGATCGGCTACAACAATATCCTGCCGATGTACGGCGCGCTGATGCTGATGGTGCCGATCATCTTGCTGTTGAATGCGCGCAGCCCTTGGCTGGCGCTCGGCGTCTCGGCCGCGGTCTGGCTGCTTGCGGGCATCTACCAGGTGGCGCCGCACAACATGCTGATTGAAGACTATTGGTTCCTCAATCCGCTCTCCTGGCAGTTCCTGTTTACGATCGGCATCGTCTCGATGCTGCATATCAAGCGCGGTGGTGCGATCCCGCGCCATCCGCTGCTGCTTGTGGCCGCTGCCGGCTACGTCATGCTGTCCTTCATCTGGGTGACCGGCCATCTCTGGATCTGGGGCAATTCTCTGGCGGCACTCGGCCTGCCGACGGTCATCACCGGTTTCGACAAGACCTTCCTGTCGCTGCCACGGCTGCTGCATGTGCTGGCGCTGACCTATCTCGTCATCAGCATCCCGGCGCTCTCACGCATCCTGCGCCGTCCTGCGGACCATCCGCTGACGATCCTCGGCCGTCATTCGCTGAACATCTTCGTCGCCGGCACGATCCTCGCCATGATCGGCCAGGTGGTGCTCTACATCACCAACAAGGATCAGCTGGCCGGTCCGCTCTTCGTGATTGCAGGGATCGCGATACAATTCGCCTATGCCTATTATCTCGAGCGCAAGCGCCAGCAGGGCAAGGTCAAGGGGAAACTTGTCGCCGATACCGCCACTATCCCCGTTCCCGTCCGCATTGGCGGGACGGTCAATGCCTATCGCCGGAACGATCGGAAATAGGGTTCGGATTTTCCCGACATGAAGGAGCCGGTGGCCGATGGTCGCCGGCACAATTTTTATGCACGAGGATGTTCACCAGCTTGCCGAAGGGATCGCGCACATAAAAGCGTCTGACGCCCCAAGGCTCGTTGGCCGGGCCGTACTCGATCGGGAAACCTGAGGCCGACATCGCCTCGAAAGCAGCATCGAGGTCGTCGACCTCGATCGAGAGGGCGGGCACCTCCGTTCCGGAACCGCCTTGACTGGCGATGCTGAGCTGAACGTTCATCGAGAGCGCGGTGCCGAACGTTGTGATCCAGCCGTGATCCATGATGACGTCAAGACCGAGGATATCCTGATAGAAGCGCCGGGCCAGAGTGATATCCGGTGCCTGAATATTGGCGACGATGCGCAGGACCTTCATGGGTTCGCTCCTGGGGACACTGCATGATGGAAGAGGATAGAGGGGATCAGCGGAGCGATCAATCATGCGTCGAGTGTCGAGGCACGGTGCCGTACGGTAACCCTCTGCCCTGCGGGGCATGTCTTCCCACTAGGAGGGCGATCGGCAGGAGGCTTGCTCCCCACGCAAAGCACCAACGCCATAGAAGCTTGACCCACCCAAATGCTATCGCGGTGGGACGCCGGCGCCGCATCCCATCTCCCTCCTTGTCGGAGAGACGCCTGGCAGGTACAACATCGGCCCCCATCTCGCGATCGCTGCGCGCAAGGCTTTGCTGTCATAGGCTTTATTGCCGAGAATGGCCTGGCCTGTCTGGTCATTGAGAAGAGCGGGAGCTTGCGTGATGTCGCCAACCTGACCGGCCGTCACGATAAAGCGCAGGGGACGTCCGAGCGCATCGGCCAGCATATGGACCTTGGTCGTTAGTCCACCTCTGGAACGCCCCAGCGCCTGATCCTTGGCCCTCCTTTTCCGCTCGCCGCCTGTTGATGAGCACGCAGGATGGTGCTGTCGATCACCAAATACTGATTGTCCCGGTCAGCGGTGAGTGCATCGAAGACCCGCTCCCATATGCCGGCATGGCACCAGCGACTGAACCGGCGGTGGACCGTCTTCCACTTGCCGTAGCGCTCCGGCAGGTCCTGCCAGTGTGCGCCCGAGCGGAGCACCCACAAACACCCGTTCACAAACAACCGGTTATCTACCCCCGTCCGACTTGGATCGCTGGCCTTGCCCGGCAACAAAGGCGCAATTCTCGACCATTGCGCCTCATTCAACTCGTATCGCTTCACTCCCATCATAGGCCTCCGTGCTTCACACGGTACCCTATGAATCAGTGATCAACCGATTTGGGAATCCTCAATGTCGATTGGTTCTAGGTGTTTAGTCCAGGCAAACAAAAAGGCCGGAAGGAGTTACCTTCCGGCCTTTATCTTCAAACCTGAACCGATCAGGCGGCTTCGGTGGTGTGGGCCTTGCGGACCTCTTCGTCCGTCAGGATGCCGCTGGCGCGCAGCAGGGCGGCGAAGCGGCCGTTGCTGTGGCTGAGTTCGTCGAAGCTACCCTGTTCGACGACGCGGCCGTCATCCAGGAAGAGCACCATATCGGCTTCGCGGACCGTCGACAGGCGGTGTGCGATGATGAAGGTGGTGCGGTTCTGGCGCAGATTGTCGATCGCGGCTTTGACGCGGGCTTCGGTTTCGACGTCGAGCGCCGAGGTCGCCTCGTCGAGCACCAGGATTGGCGCGTCCTTGAGGATGGCGCGGGCGATCGCGATGCGCTGGCGCTCGCCGCCGGAGAGCTTGTTGCCTCGTTCACCGACATGCGTATCGTAGCGATCCTCGCGGGTCTCGATGAAGTCGGCAGCGGCGGCGGCTTCGGCCGCACGGCGCATTTCCTCTTCACTAGCGCCCTCGCGGCCAAGGCGGATATTGTCGCTGATCGAACGGTTCAGCAGGCCCGCATCCTGGAAGACGGTGGCGATGTGGCGACGCAGCGACTTGCGGGTCACCTTGGTGATATCGGTGCCGTCGACGAGGATCTTGCCGCCCTGGGCATCGTAGACACGCTGCAGCAGGTTGACGAGCGTCGTCTTGCCGGCGCCGGTCGGGCCGACGATCGCGACCGTCTGGCCTGCTTTCACCGAGAAGGAGACGTTGTGCAGGCCCTGCGAGCTGTTGCCGAAGCCGAAGGACACGTCGCGGAACTCGATCGCACCCTTGACGTCCTTGATCTCGCCGTTGCCGGCAGGCTCTTCACGTTCACGCACCGAGTCTTCCAGCGCATAGAATTCCTCAAGCTTGGAACGGGCCTCGAAAATCTGCGTAGCGAACTGGCGCATCAGGTCGAGACGGCCGATCAACAGGTTGGCAAAGCCGATGAAGGCGATGACGTCGCCGACGCGCAGCTGGCCGGCCTGGACGAGCATGGTGCCGATGATCAGGACCACCATCATCGCGATGGTCGACGCCATGCGGTTCAGTGCGCTGGCGATCGCCCACCAGTCGAGGACCGGATACTGAGCTTCGAGCAGACGGTCGGCGAAGGATTTCAGCGCCCTGGTTTCGGCCTCGATGCGGTTATAGCTGTGCAGGACCGAAACGTTGCTGATCGAGTCGCTGACATGCGAGAAGACGGTGTGATAATGGTTCTCGACCGAAGCCTGGCCGTCCTTGGTGCGGCCCATGACGACGCGGCCGATCAGCCAGTAGGCGATGGCGAGCACCATGAGCACGGCGGAAAGGCGCAGGTCCATCGACATTGCAGTCGGTATCAGAAGGGCAAGTGCGATGACCGTCGACAGGTGGTTTCGCATAAATTCCAGCCAGAGGCCGAATAGCGTCTCGCAGGCGCGCAGCAATGTATGCAGTGCGTTGGAAGTGCCGCGCTGATGGTGCCAGCCGAGCGGCATGGAAATGATGCGGCCGAAGGCTTCCGTCAACAGCGTCGCCCGCCGGCCATGGGCCAGCCGGTCGGCCTCGCGGGCCACCAGAACGAAGGCAATGGTGTTGAAGACGGCGAAAGTCGCCCACATGAAGAGGATGGGCTTGACCTCACCCTTGCCCGAAATCGCATCGATGATGCGACCGAACAGGATCGGCTCCGCGATAGTGATCGTCGCAAGAACAATGTTTGCGACAACGACCAGGGATACGCGCAGCTTGTAGGCGCCAAGATAGCGCAGAGCTCTTGCATAGACCTTGAATAGCGTCACGTGGAACCTCTTGTGCATCTGCGAAAAACGGGATGATGCGATGCTACAAAAGGCTACCTGAACGGGCGATTAACGGAGTATTCAGGCTTCAACCGGTGTGATGATTAATACGATCATACTATCGCAGGATGCGACGAGATGGGCATGGCGCGGAACTTGCCGTTCGGCTATATCCCGCAACAATTTGCGCTTGCATTTTATTAAATGTTTAGCGCAGCATTAAATTACAGACTGCATTTATTGAAGACCGTTTCGCGGCCAGTTCGACCAGCCGCCGACGGCCTCATGCGGGCATCAGGTCCGGGCAAGGGGCATTTTTGTGAATATTAATTCGTTAATTCAATTACTTGTAATTCTGGAAGAATGCTCAAATCCTGAAGCCGTCGTCACCGAGCTGGAGCAGATCCTCCGCGGTTGCGGCTTCGAATATTACGGGCTGCTGCGCCATGTGCCGCAGAACCCGGTGCAGCAGAATCCGGACCCCTGGGCTGCGGCGCTTGCCGGCTGCTGGCCGGAACAATGGCCACAGATATATACCGCGAAAAAATATGCTCTGATCGATCCGATGGTGCGCTATCTCGCCCATGCGCAGCGGCCTTTCCGCTGGCGGGAGGCGATCGCGGCCTTCCACAAGGACGCACATCAGCGCCGCATGGAGCAGATGATGGTCGATGCCTTCGGGCATGGATTGGAGGATGGCTACATCTTTCCGATCCACGGGCGCAACGGCATTCTCGCCAGCCTTAGTCTCGCCGGCAAGCCGATCGAGCTGTCGCCGGTGGAGATCGCATTGTTGGAGGCGGTGGCGCGCAAGGCCTTCTGGCGGTTGCTCGATCTGAAGGGCGAGGCGCAGGCACTGGAAACCGTGCTGCTGGCCGACACGCCGCTGACGCGGCGCGAGATGGAAATCCTGCACTATCTCGCCGAAGGCATGACTTCGATGGAGATCAGCAAGATGCTGAAGATCTCAAACCACACCGTCGACTGGTATATGAACGGCCTGCAGGACAAGCTGAAGGCGAAAAACAGGCAGCAGGCGGTGGCACTTGCCTTCCGTCATGGCCTGATAAGTTAGCGCAATGCCGCTTCTCAACGAAGCGGAATTGCTCTGGTTTTTTATTTTTGCGCAACTCCGGACGGAAAACCGTTTCGGACTTTTCCTGGAGTAGCTTCAGAATGTCGAAAAATTGCATTTCGCAGTCGCAAGATAAATTGAACTTCCTGTGACAAGAAGTTAAGAATTTCCTTCGCGGGTGCAGCATTCCCGCGTCTGAACGTCTGAGGAGACCGTTTTGCCCATTTCCAAGATTCTCGTTGCCAACCGCTCTGAAATTGCCATCCGCGTGTTCCGTGCGGCCAACGAACTTGGAATAAAAACGGTGGCGATCTGGGCGGAAGAGGACAAGCTGGCACTGCACCGCTTCAAAGCGGACGAGAGCTACCAGGTCGGCCGCGGCCCGCATCTTTCCAAGGACATGGGCCCGATCGAGAGCTATCTGTCGATCGAGGAGGTGATCCGCGTTGCGAAACTCTCCGGGGCCGATGCCATTCATCCCGGCTACGGCCTGCTGTCGGAAAGCCCCGAATTCGTCGATGCCTGCAACACGGCCGGCATCATCTTCATCGGCCCGAAGGCCGATACGATGCGCCAGCTCGGCAATAAGGTCGCAGCGCGCAACCTGGCGATCTCGGTCGGCGTTCCCGTAGTGCCGGCCACCGGGCCGCTGCCGGAGGACATGGCCGAAGTGGCGAAGATGGCGGAAGGGATTGGCTACCCCGTCATGCTGAAGGCTTCCTGGGGCGGCGGCGGGCGCGGCATGCGCGCGATCCGCGATCCAAAGGACCTTGCCCGCGAGGTGACGGAAGCCAAGCGCGAGGCGATGGCGGCCTTCGGCAAGGACGAGGTCTATCTGGAAAAGCTCGTCGAGCGCGCACGCCATGTCGAAAGCCAGGTTCTCGGCGATACGCATGGCAATGTCGTGCATCTCTTCGAGCGCGACTGCTCGATCCAGCGCCGCAACCAGAAGGTCGTCGAGCGCGCGCCGGCGCCCTATCTCTCTGAGGCGCAGCGCCAGGAACTCGCCGCCTATTCGCTGAAGATCGCGGCGGCGACCAATTATATCGGCGCCGGCACCGTCGAATATCTGATGGATGCCGATACCGGCAAATTCTACTTCATCGAAGTCAATCCGCGCATCCAGGTCGAGCATACGGTGACCGAAGTCGTCACCGGTATCGATATCGTCAAGGCGCAGATCCACATCCTCGACGGCTTTGCGATCGGCACGCCGGAATCGGGCGTGCCGCGCCAGGAGGATATCCGTCTCAACGGCCATGCGCTGCAGTGCCGCATCACCACGGAAGATCCGGAGCATAATTTCATTCCGGATTACGGCCGCATCACCGCCTATCGCTCGGCGTCCGGTTTCGGCATCCGCCTCGATGGCGGCACCTCCTATTCGGGTGCGATCATCACCCGCTTTTATGATCCGCTTCTCGTCAAGGTCACGGCGTGGGCGCCCAATCCGTCCGAAGCGATTTCCCGCATGGACCGGGCGCTGCGCGAATTCCGCATTCGCGGCGTGGCAACCAACCTGACCTTCCTCGAAGCGATCATCGGCCATCCCAAGTTCAGGGATAACAGCTACACGACACGCTTCATCGACACGACGCCGGAACTCTTCCAGCAGGTGAAGCGCCAGGATCGCGCCACGAAGCTCCTGACCTATCTCGCCGACGTCACCGTCAATGGCCATCCCGAGGCCAAGGATAGGCCGAGGCCGCTGGAAAACGCTGCCGAGCCGGTGGTGCCCTACGCCAACGGCAACACCGTCAAGGACGGCACCAAGCAGCTCCTCGACACGCTCGGCCCGAAGAAATTCGGCGAATGGATGCGCAACGAGAAGCGCGTGCTCTTGACCGACACGACGATGCGCGACGGTCACCAGTCACTGCTCGCCACCCGCATGCGCACCTATGACATCGCCCGCATTGCCGATACCTATGCGCATGCGCTGCCAGGCCTTTTGTCGCTCGAATGCTGGGGTGGCGCGACCTTCGACGTCTCCATGCGTTTTCTGACGGAGGATCCCTGGGAACGCCTAGCGCTGATCCGCGAGGGCGCGCCGAACCTTCTGCTGCAGATGCTGCTGCGCGGCGCCAACGGGGTCGGCTACACCAATTATCCTGATAATGTCGTCAAATATTTCGTCCGCCAGGCGGCCAGGGGCGGCATCGATCTCTTCCGTGTCTTCGACTGCCTGAACTGGGTCGAGAACATGCGCGTCTCGATGGATGCCATAGCCGAGGAGAACAAGCTCTGCGAGGCGGCGATCTGCTATACCGGCGATATCCTGAACTCGGCCCGTCCGAAATACGATCTGAAATACTATACCGAGCTTGCCGTCGAGCTCGAGAAGGCCGGGGCGCATATCATCGCGCTCAAGGATATGGCAGGCCTCCTCAAGCCTGCGGCTGCGAAGGTTCTGTTCAAGGCGCTGCGCGAGGCGACCAGCCTGCCGATCCATTTCCACACGCATGATACATCGGGTATTGCGGCCGCGACCGTTCTTGCCGCCGTCGATGCCGGCGTCGATGCCGTCGATGCCGCCATGGATGCGCTTTCCGGCAATACTTCGCAGCCCTGTCTCGGCTCGATCGTCGAGGCATTGCGCGGTACGGAGCGTGATCCGGGCCTCGATCCGGAATGGATCCGCCGCATCTCCTTCTATTGGGAAGCGGCGCGGAACCAATATGCCGCCTTCGAAAGCGATCTGAGGGGGCCGGCATCCGAAGTCTATCTGCACGAAATGCCGGGCGGCCAGTTCACCAACCTCAAGGAGCAGGCCCGCTCGCTCGGCCTCGAAACCCGCTGGCATCGGGTGGCGCAGGCCTATGCCGACGCCAACCAGATGTTCGGCGATATCGTCAAGGTGACGCCGTCTTCCAAGGTCGTCGGCGACATGGCGCTGATGATGGTCTCCCAGGACCTGACGGTCGCCGATGTCGTCAGCCCCGACAAGGAAGTCTCCTTCCCGGAATCGGTGGTCTCGATGCTGAAGGGCGATCTCGGCCAGCCGCCGTCAGGATGGCCCGAAGCACTGCAGAAGAAGGCGCTGAAGGGCGACAAGCCCTATACCGTGCGCCCGGGCTCGCTGCTCAAGGAGGCCGATCTCGATGCGGAGCGCAAAGTCATCGAGACGAAACTCGAGCGCGAGGTCAGCGACTTCGAATTTGCGTCCTACCTGATGTATCCGAAGGTCTTCACCGACTTCGCGCTCGCCTCAGATACCTACGGCCCGGTCTCGGTGCTGCCGACGCCCGCCTATTTCTATGGTCTCAAGGACGGCGAGGAGCTGTTTGCCGATATCGAGCGTGGCAAGACGCTCGTCATCGTCAACCAGGCGATGAGCGCGACCGACAGCCAGGGCATGGTGACCATCTTCTTCGAGCTCAACGGCCAGCCGCGCCGCATCAAGGTGCCAGACCGGGCCCATGGGGCGACGGGTGCCGCCGTCCGCCGCAAGGCCGAACCAGGCAATGCCGTTCATGTCGGCGCGCCGATGCCGGGTGTCATCAGCCGTGTCTTCGTCTCGCCCGGCCAGGCCGTCAATGCCGGTGACGTGCTCGTCTCCATCGAGGCGATGAAGATGGAAACGGCGCTGCATGCGGAAAAGGATGGCACGATTTCCGAAGTGCTGGTGCGGGCCGGCGATCAGATCGATGCCAAGGACCTGCTCGTCGTCTATGCAGGCTGAAGCGCTGACATCCTCCGCAACGGTGCCCATCAGCCGACTTTGCGAGCGGGCTCCATTCACTCGATTGTGTATGATCGGCCTGTCAAAAAGCTGATTTTTCGAAGCCTTCGCGCCTTGCCCGGCGCGGAGGCTTTCTCATAAACTTGCGCTCCCATCATCCGCCCCCAAGACCAATCAGGAAATGATATCCATGAGCAAGTTGAAGATTGCCGTCATCGTCGGCAGCACGCGTATTGGCCGTTTTGCCGAGCATCCGGCCAAGTGGATTGCCGCTATCGCCGCAGAGCGCCAGGACATTGAGGTCGAGGTTCTCGACCTGCTCGAATACCCCATGCATTTTTTCGGTGAGCAGCGTGCCACGACCGCTGAAAGCGAGACGGCAGAGCGCTGGAAAAAGAAGCTGCGTGAATTCGACGGCTTCATTTTCACCGTTGCCGAGTACAATCACGCTCCGACGGCGGTTCTGAAGAACGCCATCGACCTCGGCGAGTTCATCCACAAGCCGGTCGGCTTCGTCGGTTACGGCGGTGTCGGCGGCGCACGCGCAGTCGAGCATCTCCGGCTGATCTTCGTGGAAATGGGCGCGGCTTCGGTGAAAACGGGCGTGCATATCGCGCTTGGCGAATATCTCGGCGTCCTCAAGGAAGGCAAGAGCCTCAGCGACTACGCGCATCTCAACGAAGCGGCGAAGAACCAGCTCGACCAGCTCACCTGGTGGGGCAATGCGCTGAAGGCGGCGCGCTCGGTCGTCACGGCCTCCTGATTGGCGTTCCAGCCAGCCGGGATGTTCGCATCCCGGCATTGGCTCAGATATCGTAAGTCTCAGATATCGTAAGTATGGGCGGCGTTGATCGTCGAGATGAAGCGCTTGGTGCGTTCGCGCTCCGGCGCGCTGAAGATCGCTCTGGCGCTGCCCGTTTCCACCACGCTGCCGGCTTCCAGGAAAACGACGTCATTGGCGATCTTCGAGGCGAGCCGGAGATCGTGGGTCGCCATCACCATCGTCGTGCCTTCGCTGGCCAAACGGCCGAGCACATCGACCACCTCGGCCGAAAGCTCCGGATCAAGCGCCGAGGTCGGCTCGTCGCAAAGAAGCACGCGCGGCGACGGCGCCAGCGCCCGGGCAATCGCCACACGCTGCTGCTGGCCGCCTGAAAGCGTCGAGGGCCAGGCGTTCGCCTTTTCGGTCATGCCGACCTTGGCCAGCAGCTCCATTGCGCGCTCGCGGGCCTTTTCCCGTGGCCATCTCAACACCGTCACCAGGCCTTCCATGACATTCTCGATCGCGGTCTGATGCGGGAAAAGCTGGAAGTTCTGGAAGACCATGCCGGTCTGGCGGCGGATCTTCTGGATCGCCGGCCAGCTCGTTCGTTTGCCCGGTGCAAAGGCCAGCGTTTCCTCTCCGAGGCGGATGGAGCCGGCGGTCGGAATTTCGAGCAGGTTGATGCAGCGCAGCAGCGTGCTCTTGCCGCCGCCCGAAGGCCCGACCAGCGCGGTGACGCTGCCTTCGGGGATGCGGATGCTGATATCCTTGAGGATGACGGCGTCGCCGAAGCGCTTTTCGATGTTGGAAAGCTCGATCATGCATTTGCCTCCAGCATGCCGCCGTAACGCGCGAAGCGGCGCTCCAGCCGTACCTGCAGCTGCGAGAGAACGGAGCTCAGGACGAGATAGATCAGCGCCGCTTCGATATAGAGGATCAGCGGCTCATAGGTGGTGGCGACGATGCGCTGCGCCGCCTGGAAGAGCTCGGGCACGGTGATGGCGGCGGCAAGCGAAGTGTCTTTGACCAGCGAGATGAAGGTGTTCGACAAAGGCGGCACGGCGACGCGGGCAGCCTGCGGCAGGATGGTGCGGCTCATCGCCTGGCGCCAGCTCATGCCGATCGAATAGGCGGCTTCCCACTGGCCCTTCGGCACCGAGGAAATGACGGCGCGGATAATCTCGGAGCTATAGGCGCCGATATTCAGGGTGAAGCCGATGAGGGCGGCCGGAAAGGCATCGAGCAGGATGCCGATGCTCGGCAGGCCGTAGAAGATGACGAAGAGCTGTACGAGCAGCGGCGTGCCGCGGATGACCCAAACATAAAAGCGGGCAATGGCTGCAACTGGCTCCGGGCCGAAGAGACGTCCGATTGCGGTGGCCAAGCCCAAGATCAGGCCGAACGTGAAGGAAAGCAGGGTCAAGGGGATGGTGAAGATCAGCCCTGCCCAAAGGAGCGAGGGAAGCGATTCCGCCATCAGTTGGAGCCAGTGCGGCAAGGGCGTTTCCTCAAGAAAAGACGCGTCCGGCGAGGTTTCGCCGAACGCTTTTCCATGCAGCTATAAATGATATGACGGCAGTGGGAAACCGCTGGTGTCAGGGCTTACTTCGAAACGTCCTGGCCGAAATATTTGTCGGCGATCTTCTTGTAAGTGCCGTCGGCCTTGATGTCGGCAAGCGCCTTGTTGATTTCGGCCAGAAGCTCCGGCTCGTTCTTGCGGATGATGACGCCGGAATAGTCGGCGTTTTCCTGCTCGGCGACGATCTTTACCGGCGCGTCCGGCTTGTGCTTCTTGAAGTCCAGGAAGGAGAGGCTGTCGTTGATCGTGGCGTCCGCGCGCTTGGTCAGCACCAGCTGGATCGACTGATCGAAACCGTCGGTGCCGACAAGCTCGGCACCGGCTTCGGTTGCGAGCTTGCCGAAGTTGCTGGTCAGCGACTGGGCGGCCTTCTTGCCCTTCAGATCGGCGAAGGATTTGATGCTGTCGTCGCCGTCGCGGGCGATCAACACGGCCTTGGAGGCGATATAGGGCTCGGAGAAATCGTATTTCTGCTTGCGGGTTTCGGTGATGCCGACCTGGTTGATGACGGTGTCGTAGCGCTTGGCGTCGAGGCCGGCGATCAGGCCATCCCACTTGCCTTCGACGAACTCGGCCTTGACGCCGAGCTTGGCGGCGATCGCTTCGCCGATCTCGACATCGAAGCCGACGAGCTTGCCGCTTTCGTCATGATAGGTGAAGGGCGCATAGGTGCCCTCGGTGCCGATCTTGAAGACGCCAGCCGATTTGATGGCGGCGAGGTTTTCGCCGGCATGGGCGGGCAGAAGGGCCGCAGCCTGAATGAGGGCGGCAGCGGCGACGGTTTTCAGCCAGTTCATTGTTGTATCCATCCTTGGGAGGTTGTCATCGGATGAGGGATAGTTCGCAGAAAATTAGGGCGCGGGAAGCGTAAAAAACTGCGAATAAAAGCAGCAACTGCAAATATTTTTCTCAAGCTACCGGTTGAACCGTGAATCTCTTGGAAAATTCGCATCAAACAGCGATGCGACGGCGCAGCCTTTCGCTGACGATGATGATCAACCCGGCCCCGAGGATCATGCATGCGCCGGCGATGACATTATGCGTGGGGACATCTGCCCAGATCAGGTAGCCGAGGAGGAAGGCCCAGACGAGAGACGTATATTCGAATGGCGCAAGCACGGAGACGGGCGCCCGGCGCATGCCTTCGAAGAGGGCGAACTGCGCCGAGCCGGCAACAACGCCGGTGGCGACGAGCAGCGCCAGCTGCGTCATGTCAGGTGTCCGCCACGTATAGAGAACGGCAACGCCGGTCATAACAAGGAAAAAGACATTGGAGACCGCAAGCTGGACGATGGTCTTCTCGTGCAGTGAGGTCTTGCGCAGCAATACCATGGCAGAGGCCCAGAGAACGGCGGCCTGCAGCGCCAGATAGACCGGCCAGGAGATGGTAAGACCGATGGGGTTGCAGGCGATCAGCACGCCGACGAAGCCGACGCCGACGGCAAGCCAGCGCGCCGGCGTGACCTCCTCCTTCAGGACGAGCCATGCAAGCAGGGTGCCGACGATGGGTGCGGCGTAATAAAGCGTCGTTACTTCAGCCAGCTGCAGGCGGCTTGCGGCGGAATAATAGGAAAGCCAGGCAGAGAGAAGAAGGATGCTGCGGACGATCATCGGCTTGATGATCGGCGATGTCATCGTTTGATGGACGAGCTTGCCGCGGCCATAGGCGAGACAACCGACAAGGATGCTGAGACTGCGGAAAAACAGGATCTGCCAGACCGGGATGGTGACCGTCAGGATCTTGATGATCGCGTCATGGAAGGTGAACGCCATATAGGCGACGCTCGTGAGCAGAATGCCCAGGCTGACGGAGTTTTTCACGGAAATACACCAGATGGCGGATATGCCGGCGGGAATCGAGAATATGCGATCGGTAACCCCGGCCCTCGGGCCGGTCAATAGGCCATATTTCGCTCCGGTAGTGGAGCTTTGTTTCATAACGTCAGAAAACGTGTGATCGTGCATATTGCTTGCACGGTTATCAGCGTTTATGCACGTTTTCATGTCTCATAGATCCGGTAGAAACATGCAGGATTTTTTG
The DNA here is from genome assembly GCF_025847085.2 of Rhizobium sp. BT-226. Taxonomy (NCBI): domain Bacteria; kingdom Pseudomonadati; phylum Pseudomonadota; class Alphaproteobacteria; order Hyphomicrobiales; family Rhizobiaceae; genus Rhizobium; species Rhizobium sp. BT-226. Next base: position 184,179 of record NZ_JAOYTI010000004.1, read on the forward strand.
TTGCGAGAGCGCCAGGGGCTGATTTCCGAGAGGCTGCGGCTCAATGGCCGCGTGCTGGCGGCGGAACTTGCGATGGAATTTGGTGTCTCCGAGGATACGGTGCGGCGGGACCTGCGCGAGATGGCCGCGGCCGGGCTCTGCGAGCGGGTCTATGGCGGTGCTTTGCCGGTCTCGCCGGCGCATGGAAGCATGACGCAACGCATCGGTTTTGCCGCTGACCGGAAACAGGCGCTGGCGGGCGCTGCGGCAAAGCAGATTGCCGCTGGTTCGACCGTGTTTTTCGATGCCGGCAGCACCAATCTGGCGATTGCCAACGCATTGCCGGCCGAACTTGCGCTCACGGCTGCGACGAATGCGCCGGCGATTGCCGCAGCGTTGATCGACAAGCCTGGCGTCAACGTCATTCTGATCGGCGGGATGGTGGACCGGCAGACGGGCGGTTCGCTCGGCGCCAAGGCCTTGCGGGATATGGAGCAGATTTCGCCCGATCTCTGCATTCTCGGCGCCTGCGGCGTCGATCTCGAAGCCGGCATCACCGTGTTCGGCTTCGAGGATGCGGAGTTCAAGCGGTTTGCGACGTCCAGGAGCAGAAAAGTGCTGGTGGCTGCAACCTCGGAGAAATTCGGCACTGCGGCCCCCCATAGCATCCTGCCGGTTGCCCATTGCGAATGCCTGGTCGTCGAGCACGATACCGATCCGGCCATTCTCGCCCGTTACCGCGAGCGCGGATGCAGAACTGTTCTCGCCGAGAAAACGAACTGAGGCGACGTCGTAGAGTTTAGGGAAACCGGGCGTGAGCAAGCCCGGCAATGAGGAAAGACGGAAAATGGACAGTCATGTAAGTGCGCCACCGGGAGCCCGGAGCGGCTTCATTACCAGAAGCAGGGCTGCAGTTTCCCTGCTCTTTCTCATGAATGGTTTTGTCGTCGGCTGCTGGGCTCCGAAGATCCCCGATTTTGCCGAGCGTCTGGCGCTGACCAAGTTCGAGCTTGGGCTGATGATCCTGGTCTTCGGGGTCGGCTCGCTGGTCATGATGCCGATCGCCGGTGCGCAGATTGCCAAACACGGCTCGCGCATCGTCGTTCAGGTCCTGGCTGCCTGCGTGCTGCCATTGCTATTGGCTTTGACGCTGGCGCCAAATGTGATCACCGGGGCGATCTCACTCTTCCTGTTCGGCGGCTTCATCGGCGCAATGGACGTGGCGATGAATGCCAATGCGGTGTCGGTCGAGAAATCCATGCGTCGCGCCATCATGTCGTCCTGCCACGCTTTCTGGAGCCTTGGCGGACTGATCGGCTCAGGTCTCGGCGGCATCGTTATCTCCAAGCTCGGCATTCTCGGCCATGCGCAACTGGCGACGGTGCTGGCGGCGATCTTCCTTGCCGTCGCCTGGCCGATGATCCTTGCCGATCCGCCGCATCCCGACACCAAGAAGGAAAAGACGAAGCTGCCGATGGTGCCGCTGCCGTGGCTGCTCGGATTGATGGCGCTGTTCAGCATGGTGCCGGAAGGTGCGGTTCTCGATTGGGGCGCGCTCTATCTTCGGCAGGAAATGGATGCGTCCGTGGCACTTTCCGGTCTTGGTTTCGCAGCCTTTTCGGCCACCATGGCAATCATGCGCTTTGCCGGCGACCTGGTGCGTGATCGTCTCGGCGGCGTCAAGACACTGCGGATCTGCACTTTGTTTGCCATTGTCGGCATGCTGCTTGCAGGCTTGGCGCCCAATGCCGAGCTTGCCATCCTGGGCTTTGCCTTTTGCGGTATCGGCATTTCCAACATGGTGCCGATCGCCTTCTCGGCGGCGGGCAACATTCCCGGCCTCAAGCCCGGCATCGGTATTTCGGTGGTCACGACCATGGGCTATTCCGGGATGCTGGTGGCACCATCGTTGATCGGCTTCGTCGCCGAGCATATCGGTTTTGCCGTCGTTTTCATGGCGCTGCCGGTGCTGCTGCTCGTCGTTCTGCTGCTTTCCAAGCTGGCCCATTATGCCGATGAGACCTCCGGAGGCGGCCACTGAGCCGCCTCCCAACAAAAGTGATATCAGGGGCGGTTGACAAGAAAGCGGTCATGATCCACCTGAAAGGCACTGTTTTTAGGGGTGAAAAGCGCTTCATGTTGTCAGCCGCCGATTTTGATCCGAAACCGCGCCGCGCTTCCGTTGCCGTCGATGTCGGCGGCGTCATCGTCGGCGGCGGGGCGCCGGTGGTCGTGCAGTCCATGACGAACACCGATACGGCCGACATCGATTCCACCGTCGCGCAGGTCGCCGCGCTGTTCCGGGCGGGTTCGGAGCTGGTGCGCATCACCGTCGACCGCGACGAGAGTGCGGCCGCCGTGCCGAAGATCCGCGAGCGGCTATTGCGCCTCGGCATGGACGTGCCCTTGATCGGCGACTTCCATTATATCGGCCACAAGCTGCTTGCCGATCATCCTGCTTGTGCCGAAGCGCTGGCGAAATACCGCATCAACCCCGGCAATGTCGGCTTCAAGGACAAGAAGGACAAGCAGTTCGCCGAGATCATCGAGATGGCGATTCGTTACGATAAGCCGGTGCGCATCGGCGTCAACTGGGGTTCGCTCGATCAGGATCTGCTGACTGCGCTGATGGACCGGAACGCCGAGGCTGGGTCGCCGCTTTCGGCCCGGCAGGTAACGCGCGAGGCGATCGTGCAGTCGGCGCTGCTGTCGGCAGCCCTTGCCGAAGAGATCGGCCTGCCGCGCAACCGCATCATCCTGTCGGCCAAAGTCAGCCAGGTTCAGGACCTGATCGCCGTCAATTCCATGCTCGCCGAACGCTCCAATCATGCGCTGCATCTCGGCCTGACCGAAGCCGGCATGGGCACCAAGGGCATCGTCGCCTCGTCGGCGGCGATGGGCTTCGTGCTGCAGCACGGCATCGGCGATACGATCCGCGTGTCGCTGACGCCCGAGCCGAACGGCGACCGCACGCGCGAAGTCCAGGTGGCGCAGGAAATCCTGCAGGTCATGGGCTTTCGCCAGTTCATACCTGTCGTTGCGGCCTGTCCCGGCTGCGGGCGCACGACGTCGACGGTGTTCCAGGAGCTTGCCCAGAACATCCAGAACGACATCCGCAAGAACATGCCGGTCTGGCGCGAGAAATATCCTGGCGTCGAGGCACTGAACGTTGCGGTCATGGGCTGCATCGTCAACGGGCCGGGCGAAAGCAAACATGCCGACATCGGCATTTCGCTTCCGGGCACTGGCGAAACGCCGGCCGCCCCCGTCTTCATCGACGGCCGGAAAGCGCTTACGCTGCGCGGTCCCAATATCGCCGCCGATTTCGAGGCGCTTGTCGTCGACTATATCGAGAAGCGTTTCGGCCAGCGGACGGCGGCGGAATGACCGACCGCAACTTCGGATGAGCCAGTACTGGTCGCCAATCGTCAGCAAGCTTCAGCCCTATGTCGCCGGGGAGCAGCCCCGTACCGCCGGCTTGGTCAAGCTCAATACCAACGAAAATCCTTACGGGCCGTCTCCGAAGGCGCTCGAGGCGATCCGGGAAGCGGCGGACGATCGTCTGCGGCTCTATCCAGATCCCACTGCCACGGAATTGCGCGAGACGATCGCGGCCCGTTTCGGCGTGACGGCTGAGGAAGTATTCGTCGGCAATGGCTCCGACGAGGTTCTCGCGCATGCATTCCAAGCGCTCCTGAAACATGAGCGGCCGCTCCTCTATCCCGATGTGACCTACGCCTTTTATTCGACCTATAGCCTGCTATACGGCGTCGAAGCGATCGAAGTGCCTGTCGATGACAGGTTCCGGATCCGGCTGGAAGATTACGACAGGCCATGCGGCGCGATCATCATCCCCAATCCGAATGCACCGACCGGGATCGGCCTGCCGCTTGCCGACATAGAGGCGCTTGTCGCCGCCCACCCGGATGCGGTGGTCGTGATCGACGAGGCCTATGTCGACTTCGGCGGTGAAAGCGCCATCCCGCGCATTTCAAAATATCCCAATCTGCTTGTCATTCAGACCCTGTCGAAATCCCGCTCGTTTGCAGGCCTGCGCGTCGGCTTCGCGCTGGGGCAGCGGGAACTGATCGAGGCGCTGGTGCGCGTCAAGGACAGCTTCAATTCCTATCCGCTCGATCGCCTGGCGCAGCTTGCCGCGACGGCGGCGATCAAGGACGAGGCGTGGTTCGAGACATGCAGAAGGAAAATCATTGCCAACCGGCAAAGCCTTGTTGGGGAACTAGAAGCGTTGGATTTCGAGGTTCTGCCGTCCCAGGCGAATTTCGTTTTTGCTCGGCACCAAAGCCAGTCGGGCGCGGCGCTTCTCGCCGCTCTGCGCGAACGGAACATTCTCGTCCGGCATTTTGCCAAGCCGCGTATTTCGGACTTCCTGCGGATCAGCATCGGCACGGATGAAGAGTGTGCCCGTCTGGTTTCCGCTCTCAAGGAGATACTGGCAGCCTGACCTGCCGCTTCAGCTCTTCCGGTCGGCGATGAAATGCGCCGCAGCAATGAGGATCGAAGCACGGGCGCCGTAGGGGGCAAGCAGCGCCTCGGCATCGCGGACGTGCTCACGGAGCTGGGTCTCGGCCCATTCCATGCCGCGCAGGGCGACGAGTGTTCCCTTGCCGCGGGCCGCATCCTTGCCGGTCGCCTTGCCCATGGTCGCCGCATCCGAGGTCAGGTCGAGAATGTCGTCGGCCAGCTGGAAGGCAAGGCCGATCTTTTCGCCGAAGGCGCGCAGGCGGCGGCGATCTTCCGGCGGGCTTGCCGAGATGACGGCGCCGGCTTCGCAGGCGAAGCGGATCAGCGCGCCTGTTTTCATCGCCTGCAGGCGGATGATGCCGGCCGCGTCGGGCGCCTGCTTTTCCGCCGCGAGATCAAGCGCCTGGCCGCCGGCCATGCCGCCGAGACCGGCTGCGCGGGCAAGGGCCAGCACGAGCGCTGCCTTGCTCGTATCGGGAAGGGCCGTTTCCGGCGCGGCTATGATGTCGAAGGCGTAGGTCAGCAGGCTGTCGCCGGCGAGGATCGCCGTCGCTTCGTCGAACTTGATGTGGACCGTCGGTTTGCCACGGCGCAGATCATCATCGTCCATGGCGGGCAGATCGTCATGCACGAGCGAATAGCAGTGGACGCATTCGAGGGCTGCGCCGACACGAAGGGCCGCCTCGGCGTCGCCGCCGAGAAGAGCGGCACTTTCGACGACGAGAAACGGGCGTAGCCGCTTGCCGCCGTTCAGCACGGCATAATGCATGGCATCGCGCAGCGTCTCGGGCCTGGCGATTTCATCGGAAAGGGCACTCGGCGAAAGCAACAGGTCGAGCAGCGCCTCGATGTCGCGGGCGTTGTTCTTCAGCCTCGTCTCGAAAGTGTCCCGGTTCGCGTCCATGGGCGCTGTTTGGCATGAGCGCCCCCGGGCTTGCAACGGAATTGTCGATGGCGGCAGCAAGATTCGCCGCGCACTCTGGCATAAGCTCCGCACAGGCGTTATGAGAACGACAGGAGCGAAATCGGACTGGGGACATTGGATATAGCGCCAGAGAGAGAGGACAGCGTCGACATGCCGGCTCGTCGGCGATGGTTCGAAGACCGGCGTATATTGAAACGCATTGTTCTTGCCGTGCTGATCATGCTGATCCTTCCCTATGCGCTGATCTTTTTCTATCTGCTGCCCTTCATTCACCCCGTCTCGACGCTGATGCTGCGCGATCTCGTGCTGCTGCGTGGTTACGACAGGCAATGGGTGTCGCTGGACAAGATCGCCCCGGTTGTGGTGCAGTCGGTGATGATGTCGGAGGACGGACAATATTGCTTTCACGGCGGTGTTGACTGGGCGGAAATGCGCATGCTGGTCGAGGATACGCTGAAAGGTCAGGCGACGCGTGGCGGCAGCACCATCCCGATGCAGACGGCGAAAAACCTCTTCCTCTGGAACGGCCGCTCCTTCGTGCGCAAGGCGCTGGAACTTCCACTCGCGGTGACCACGGATTTCGTCCTGTCGAAACGGCGGCTGATGGAAATCTATCTCAATATCGCCGAATGGGGTCCCGGCATCTACGGCATCGAGGCGGCGGCCCAACACCATTTCAAGGTGCCGGCCTCGAAGCTGACGCGGCGCCAGGCATCGCTGCTTGCCGTCTCGCTGCCGAACCCCATCGACCGCAATGCCGGCAAGCCCGGAAGAGGTCTTCGCCGGCTCGCCGGCGTGATCGAGAGACGTGCACAAGGTTCGGGCGATTACATCAAGTGCATCTATGATTGAGATCAGAACTTGTCGTTGGAAGCGGTGACCGTCATCTGACATTCGTGGTTCTGCCATATGGGCGAATGCCGCCCCAACCAGAGCCGCGAGTCGCCCATGAACATCACGACGTTTTCGCCCCAGCTTCTCTTCTACTCGAAGACGCACAATCCGAACCCGCCCACGCATCTCGGCAGCCGCTATCGCAAGGTCGGCGGCTTTCTTCCGGAAGCCGGCAACACCATCGTTTGCCATGCCGAAAAAGGTTCGCAGACGCAAAAGGTGCTGATCGAGGCGCGTGAGACATATCTGGCGATGCCCGAGGCCTCGCAGTTCCTCTTCACGCCGATATCAAGCATTCACATGACGCTTTTCGAAGGCGTGATCGAAACCAGGCGCCGGCAGGATTGCTGGCCGGGCGATCTGCCGCTCGATACACCGATCGACGACATGACCGAGCTGATGGCGGCCCGGCTCGAAGGTTTCTCGGTGTTCGATCCCTTCAAGGTCGCCGTCGTCGACGCTCGCCCGTCGGGCCTGCTCGTCGACGGGGCGAGCGAGAACGACCGCAAGGTCATGCGCGCCTGGCGCAATGCGCTGGCCGAGCTTCTGGGCTATCGCCAGCCGAACCATGACGACTATAAGTTCCACATGACCTTCGCCTATGCGATCGAACGGTTGGAGTACGAAGCCTTGCCACGCTGGCAGGCAATGCTCGACAACGTGGCCGGGGATATCCGCCGCAAAGCCCCTGTTCTCGAGCTGACCCCGCCGGCATTCTGCGTGTTCGAGGACATGAACCATTTCCACGAATTGCTGATTTTCGATTTCGAAGCTTGAACGGGAGAGGCCCATGGATAGACCGACGCTCTACATCGCCAACAAGAACTACTCCTCCTGGTCGTTCCGGCCCTGGATGGCGCTGACCGGCGCCGGCGTCGATTTCGAGGAGGTCCTGATCCCCTTTGACTATCCCGGTGGCAATCCCGATATCAAGGCGATTTCGCCGACCGGGCGGGTGCCCCTTCTGCAGCACGGCGCATTGAAGATCTGGGAATCGCTGGCGATCATCGAATATGTCGCCGAGCTTTATCCGGACGCCGGCCTTCTGCCGAGGGATCGCGCCGAGCGGGCGCTCGCCCGTTCGGTTTCGATGGAAATGCTGTCGAGCTTCCGGGCGCTGCGCAGCGCCTGCCCGATGAATATCCGCCGGCCGAAGGGCAGGATCGCATTGTCGGATGGTGTCGACGCCGATATCAACCGCATCGAGACGATCTGGCGCGACCTCCTGCAGCAATCCGGCGGACCGTTTCTGTTTGGCGCGTTCAGCGGGGTGGATGCGATGTTTGCGCCTGTCGTCAACCGGTTCGACATTTATGATCTCGTCAGCCAAAACGATACGCTGGCCTATATGGAGACCATGAAGGCGCATCCGGCCTGGCGGAAATGGGAAGAGGCGGCCCGCGCCGAGCCTTGGATCGTGCCGGAAGACGAAGTCTGAGCCGGGAATCATCGGCTTCGCAAAAAATACGCATGGGGACTGGTCAAGGTCACCCCTTGCATGTATAAGCGCGCCAAATTCCGAAATCGCGACATGTCCGTTTCGGCCGCCAGTCTGGCCGTGGGAATGTTTTGCCCGCAAGTGGAGTAAGAGAAATGGCTGTACCGAAGAGAAAAACAAGCCCGTCCAAGCGCGGTATGCGCCGTTCGGCAGACGCCCTGAAGGCTCCGACCTACGTCGAAGACAAGAACTCCGGCGAACTGCGCCGCCCACATCATATCGACCTGAAGACCGGTATGTATCGCGGCCGCCAGGTTCTGACGCCGAAGGAAAGCGCATAATTTCCCGATCCGGCTTGTCCGATCGAAGTTTCAAGGCCGGCGTCATGCCGGCCTTTTGCATTTCGACAATATAATATTTGCAATGACTTGCGGTGGGGCAAGGGTTTGCGGCAGTATTCTTCCATGAAGCGCTGGGAGATTGCCGATGATAGCCGCCATGCCCCTAATGATTATCCCGTTTATTCTTTACAATCTTGCGATGCTGGGCCTGATGGGCGATGGCGGCATTCCGGCACTGCAACATGATATCATCGTGCTGTCGATGATCTCGGGCGCGATCTGGAGCATGGCGCTCGGCGATCTTTTCATCGTCATCGCGCTTGTCGTGCTGTTCTTCGAAATCCTCAAAGCGACCAGAACCGGTCCCGGCAATCTCGTCAACCACATGCTGTCGATGCTGGTGTTCATCGCCTTCCTGGTCGAGTTTTTGCTCGTCCGGGATGCTGCGACGCAGGTCTTCTTCATTTTGATGACGATCGCTCTGATCGATGTCATCGGCGGTTTTGCCGTGTCGATCCGGAGCGCCGGGCGGGATGTCTCGATCGGATTATAGGTTGTCGAGTTTGTTCTGAAGGGCGCGGAGCTGTTCCTTCAGCTCATCGATATCCTTGGCCTCGGCCTTGCGGCTTTCCTTGGCAGGCGGCGTCATGAAGGGCGAGAACATCTGCATCGCCTGCTGAAACAGCTCGGTGTTGCGGCGAACCTGGTCCTCGACCATCTGCATCGGCAACTGCAGGTTCTTGCCGAGCGGCGTTTCGCCGAAGGCGCGGTTTACCTGCTCGCGCATCTGGGCCTGTTGTTCGGTGAAGGAGCGCATCGAATGTTCGAGAAAGCTCGGCACGACCATCTGCATCTGGTCGCCGTAATAGGTAATGAGCTGGCGCAGGAAGGAGATCGGGAGCAAGGTGTTGCCGGTCTTCGATTCCTGTTCGAAGATGATCTGGGTCAGCACCGAATGGGTGATGTCATCTCCGCTTTTTGCATCTTGTACGGTAAATTCTTCGCCCTTCTTCACCATCTCCGCCAGGTCTTCCAGCGTCACGTAGGTGCTGGTGCCCGTGTTGTATAGGCGGCGATTGGCGTATTTCTTGATAACGATCTGACCCTCATGCTTCGCCATATCAGTCTCCTGAACCCCCGTCTGATTTATGGATATTCCTCCACTTGAGACTGTAAACGCAAAAGAAGCCCGGTGACAATCTCTTTGTGCGATGCGGCAAACCTTTAACAGAGCAGATGAATCGGGCTTTGACGGGCTTTGCCTAAAAATGACGGCGGCCGGTCTTCGCGTTTGACTTGTGCTCCAAGCTTTGCCAGTTTCCACTTATGTAAGTGAGACGAAAACGAGGAGCGTCCCCATGAGCAATTCATCCATCGTCATCGCCAGCGCAGGGCGAACAGCAGTCGGCGCCTTCAACGGTGCTTTCGCGACAGTCCTCGCGCATGAGCTCGGGGCGGCCGTCATCAAGGGTGCGCTCGAGCGCGCCGGCGTCGATGCAGGCGAGGTGGATGAGGTGATCCTCGGCCAGGTGCTTGCCGCCGGCGAAGGCCAGAACCCGGCTCGCCAGGCGGCGATGAAGGCCGGCATTCCGCAGGAAGCGACGGCCTGGGGCGTCAACCAGCTCTGCGGCTCGGGCCTGCGCGCGGTCGCGCTCGGCATGCAGCAGATCGCCACCGGCGACGCCAAGATCATCGTTGCCGGCGGCCAGGAATCCATGTCGATGGCGCCGCATGCCGCGCATCTACGCGGCGGCGTCAAGATGGGCGACATGAAGATGATCGACACGATGATCAAGGACGGCTTGACCGACGCCTTCCATGGCTACCACATGGGCATCACCGCTGAGAATATCGCGCGCCAGTGGCAGCTTTCGCGCGACGACCAGGATCAGTTCGCGGTCAGCTCGCAGAACAAGGCGGAGGCGGCGCAGAAGGCCGGCCGCTTTACCGACGAGATCATCCCCTACGTCATCAAGACACGTAAGGGCGACGTTACGGTCGATGCCGACGAATATATCCGTCACGGCGCGACGATAGAGGCGATGGGGAAGCTGCGGCCGGCCTTCGACAAGGATGGCACGGTCACGGCCGCGAACGCGTCCGGCCTTAACGACGGTGCCGCTGCGGCGGTGCTGATGAGCGAAGCTGAGGCAGTCCGGCGCGGCATCCAGCCGCTCGCCCGCATCGTTTCCTGGGCAACGGCGGGTGTCGATCCGCAGATCATGGGCACCGGACCGATCCCGGCTTCGCGCAAGGCGCTCGAAAAGGCCGGCTGGTCGGTCAACGATCTCGATCTCGTCGAAGCCAACGAGGCCTTCGCGGCGCAAGCCTGCGCCGTCACCAAGGATCTCGGGTGGGATCCGTCGATCGTCAACGTCAATGGCGGAGCGATCGCGATCGGCCATCCGATCGGCGCCTCGGGTGCGCGCGTTCTCAACACGCTGCTGTTCGAAATGAAGCGCCGCGGCGCCAAGAAGGGTCTCGCCACGCTTTGCATCGGCGGCGGCATGGGTGTGGCCATGTGCTTTGAAGCGCTTTAAATAGCATACGATCCATATTCGATTGAAGATCCCGCCACGAGCGGGCGAAAACACAAGGGGAGCGGAACATGAGCAGAGTGGCTCTGGTCACTGGGGGTACGCGCGGCATCGGCGCAGCAATATCCATGGCGCTGAAAAACGCCGGATACAGGGTTGCAGCCACTTATGCCGGCAATGACGAGAAGGCCAAAGCCTTCCATGACGTCACCGGTGTTGCGGTGTTCAAATGGGATGTTTCGGACTACGCTGCCTGCGGCGAGGGGATCACCAGGGTCGAACGCGAGATCGGGCCGGTCGAAATCCTCGTCAACAATGCCGGCATCACCCGCGACGCGATGTTCCACAAGATGACGCCGCAGCAGTGGCATGAGGTGATCAATACCAATCTCACCGGCCTCTTCAACATGACGCATCAGGTCTGGACCGGCATGCGTGACCGCAGCTTCGGCCGTATCGTCAATATCTCGTCGATCAACGGGCAGAAGGGCCAGATGGGCCAGGTGAACTATTCGGCGGCCAAGGCGGGCGATCTCGGCTTCACCAAGGCGCTGGCTCAGGAGGGTGCTGCCAAGAACATCACCGTCAACGCTATTTGCCCCGGTTACATCGGAACCGAAATGGTGCTTGCCGTGCCGGAGAAGGTGCTGAACGAACGCATCATTCCGCAGATCCCGGTCGGCCGTCTCGGCGAACCGGAAGAGATCGCGCGCTGCGTCACCTTCCTCGTCTCCGACGACGCCGGCTTCATCACCGGTTCAACGCTCACGGCCAATGGCGGACAGTTCTTCGCCTAGGTATTTCTGTCTTCGAGTCGACGGTAGAGATTAGATTCAAAGCGACAGCGCGTCCGGCAGGACGCGCTATCGCTGTTTTTTGAACGTCTCGTGATGCCGGTTGTGGCCGGTGTAGTGGTGCGTTTTCGGAAAGATCAAGAGCGGCGGTCTGTGTTCGGACGTCGCTGTGGCCGAGCTCTGGCCGGCACTTTGCGTAGCGAAGGATCATCGGTGCCGAGGGCTGATATCGCGGTCGTCAGGAAAGCCGACGCGATGAGAACGGCGACGAGGGAATTCAGCAAAATCTGAATCATGGAAGCGTTTCCTTTCCGGTGCGCCGGGCGGCTGTGCCTGCCCGTTGCGCTCTGAAGGAAATATGTGCCTGCCCGTTGGGCGGTGGTAGGTTTGACTTTCGTAACCGATTGTCAACGTCTCGTTGACGGATGCGACCGGCAAAAGAAAACGGGCGCCGAAGCGCCCGTTGGGAGTCCGATATGCTTTGCCGATCAGTAGCGGCAACGGGCCTCGTAGCGGCGGCCGTAGCGGTCGCGATAGACGCAGTAGCCGCGGCGTTCGACCGACTGGCCGATCAGCGCGCCGGTCAAACCGCCGGCAACGGCGCCGACGGCGGCACCACCCCAGCTGTTGGTGACGGCACCGCCGATAACCGCGCCGGTGCCGGCACCGATCGCCGTACCTTGCTCGGTCGCTGTGCAGGATGCCAAGGCGCCGACGAGGGCACCAATAAGAACAATCTTCTTCATCATGTCGTAACTCCCCAGGTTAGTTGGGCTTTAGATGCGGCCCATTAGTACAAGGATAATGATAATCACGAGAACTAGCCCCAAACCGCCAGAAGGTCCATAGCCCCAGCCACGGCTGTAACCCCAATTCGGCAAGGCTCCGATCAAGAGCAGAATGAGGATAATAAGAAGTATCGTGCCAAGCATGGTGTGTTTCCTTCATTTCATCCGCAATTTGGATGGACGAGAAACACGTATTGGCGATTTTTGTTCCCGGTTAAGCTCCGGAAATGTGTCGAAGCCTGATTCACGGTTTAATTTCCGTCATCTCGTAAAAACGCCGCTATGGTTAAAAAGACATTTAAATACAATATGTTGCGGTGAACGAAGCGGGAAAATCGCGATGTCGCCGATTCGTCAGCGATTCGTTCCGTTTTTGATCGGCGCGCCACAATTGGCCGCCCTGACTTAACGCTGTCTGAATCCGGCGCCTGAAAGATTAATGCTGATACGACGAGGTGGAGCGAGGCGATCTGCCGCCAATGCGCATCTAGGGCCTGGACCTGATAAGGCTACCAGATGTGGCCGTGAACGAAAGGCGAAAATGCCAGCGTCAGCGATTCGTCTCCGATTCGTTCCGGCTTTGGTCGAGAGGTTAATTTCGGGCGGATTTTCGCCTGTTCGAGATCGGGCGAAGATCGTCACTTACGACGGCGAAAATGGGAACAGGAGAGAGTCTCGCGATTCAGCATTTAGTGGGAAAAAGTGATTCAAAATCAATACTTAGCCGTGAACAAAAGCTGAATCAGCCGGAGTCATCGATTCGTCGCTGATTCGTTCTCACGCTGTTCCGAATCGGAAATTCGGCCGTTCCGGGCGACTCGCAAAGGTCGCAATCCCCGAGGCATTTTGAAATCTGCCCTTGCGTTTGCGGCGGTAGCTGTCCATTTGTTGTCCAGCTCCCATCGAGGAGCCGAGATTTTCCTGGGGCCACCCCGCCTCATTTGCATGGACCCATGACACTGACTTCGCAGCCGATGATTCTGAGTGGGCGCGGTGTGACCGCGGTGCTCGGGCCGACCAATACCGGCAAGACCCATTATGCCATCGAGCGCATGGTCGCGCACGGGACGGGCGTGATCGGCCTGCCGCTCCGGCTGCTGGCGCGCGAGGTCTATACGCGGGTGGTCGAGAAGGTCGGCGCACAGAATGTGGCGCTGGTCACCGGCGAGGAAAAGATTTCGCCACCCACTGCGCGTTTTTCCGTCTGCACTGTCGAGGCGATGCCGCGCGAAACCAGAGCCGCCTTCGTCGCGATCGACGAGGTGCAGCTCGCCGGCGATCTCGAGCGCGGCCATATCTTCACCGACCGCATCCTGCATCTTCGCGGCCGCGAGGAAACGCTGCTGCTCGGCGCGGCGACGATGCGGCCGATCCTGCAGCAGCTCCTGCCCGGCATCACTATCGTCGAGCGGCCGCGGCTTTCGCATCTTTTCTATGCCGGGCAGAAGAAGATCACACGGCTGCCGCAGCGCTCGGCCATCGTCGCCTTTTCCGCCGACGAGGTCTATGCCATCGCCGAGCTCATCCGCAGGCAGCGCGGCGGCGCGGCGGTCGTGCTCGGCGCGCTCAGCCCGCGCACCCGCAATGCTCAGGTGGCGCTCTATCAGGCCGGCGACGTCGAATATCTGGTGGCGACCGATGCGATCGGCATGGGCCTCAACCTCGATGTCGATCACGTCGCCTTTGCCCAGGACCGGAAATTCGACGGTTACCAGTTTCGCAATCTCAATCCGGGCGAACTCGGCCAGGTCGCCGGGCGCGCCGGGCGGCATGTGCGGGACGGAACCTTCGGCGTCACCGGGCAAGTCTCGCCCTTCGACGAGGAGCTGGTGCAGCGCATCGAGGGCCACGAGTTCGACAACGTCAAGGTTTTGCAGTGGCGAACGACCGAGATGGACTTCTCTTCAATCGCATCGCTGCGCGCCAGCCTTGAGACGGGACCGCGCGTGCCGGGGCTGACGCGGGCGCTGCCTGCGGTCGACCAGCAGGCGCTGGAACAGCTTTCGCGTTATCCAGAGGTCATCGATCTCGCCGACAGGCCGGCGCGCGTCGAAAAACTTTGGGAGGCTTGCGCACTTCCCGACTATCGGCGTATCACCCCAGCACAACATGCCGATCTTATCTCGACCCTCTTTTCCGATCTCGTCCGCTATGGCACGGTGAATGAGCAGTTTCTTGCGGAGCAGGTTCATCGCTCCGATCGAACAGATGGCGAAATTGACACGCTTTCGGCGCGAATCGCGCAGATAAGGACCTGGACCTACGTTTCGAATCGGCCCGGTTGGCTTGCCGATCCGACACACTGGCAGGAAAAGACGCGGGAAATCGAAGATCGATTGTCCGACGCGTTACATGAAAGGTTGACGAAACGCTTTGTTGATCGCAGGACATCTGTGCTCATGAAGCGCCTGAGAGAGAATGCGATGCTGGAAGCTGAAATCAGTGTGAATGGCGATGTCTTCGTTGAAGGACATCATGTAGGGCAGTTGAGCGGATTCCGTTTCACGCCGGTGGCGGGAACGGACGGGCCGGATGCCAAGGCGGTTCAGGCTGCGTCGCAGAAGGCGCTCGGGCTCGAGTTCGAAGCCCGCGCGGCCCGGATGCATGCCGCCGGCAACAGCGATCTGGTGATCGGTTCGGATGGGCTGATCCGTTGGCTGGGCGACCCGGTGGCGCGGCTTTCGGGCAGCGATCACATCATGCGTCCGCGCGTGATTCTGCTGGCCGACGAGCAACTGACGGGCAATGCCCGCGATCATGTTGCCGCCCGCATCGAGCGCTTCGTCAATCATCATATCAGCACGGTGCTGAAGCCGCTCGACGATCTGTCGCGTGCCGAAGACCTGCAGGGTCTCGCCAAGGGGCTTGCCTTCCAGCTCGTCGAGAATGTCGGGGTACTGTTCCGCCGCGACGTGACCGAGGAGGTGAAGTCGCTGGACCAGGAGGCCCGTGCCTCCATGCGCCGCTACGGCGTGCGTTTCGGCGCCTATCATATCTTCGTTCCCGCACTTCTGAAGCCGGCGCCGGCCGAGCTCATCACGCTGCTCTGGGCGCTGAAGAACGACGGTCTCGACAAGCCGGGCTATGGCGATCTCATTCCCGTGCTTGCCGCCGGCCGCACCTCCGTGGTCACCGATCCGAGCTTCGAGCGGATGTTCTACAAACTCGCCGGCTTCCGTTTCCTCGGCAAGCGTGCCGTGCGTATCGACATCCTGGAACGGCTTGCCGATATCATCCGTCCGCTGCTGCAATGGAAGCCTGGTCAGAACAACCGTCCGGAGGGTGCTTATGATGGCCGCCGCTTCACGACGACGACGGCGATGCTGTCGATCCTCGGTGCGACGCTCGAGGACATGGAAGAAATCCTCAAGGGTCTCGGCTATCGCGCCGATGCCGTGAAGGCGGAAGAAGCATCGGTCCATCTTGCGGCGCAGGATGCGGCCTCAGTACCTGCCGCCAGTGCGCAAACGCCTGCGGAAGAGACAGCCGAGAAGGCCGATCACGACGATGCCGATGGCGCCGCGGAAGAGACTGCTGCCGAGCCATCCGTAACCGAGGCGGCTTCGGCGGTTGCCGACGCGCCCGTGGCGGAAGCGGTTGAAAGCCCCGCTCCGGCCGAAGCGATCGAGGCATCTGCTCCGGCGGAAGCCTCTGTTTCCGGGGAAACCTCCGCTCCTGTGGAAGCGGTATCGGCTTCCGGGGAAGCAGGATTTGCTCCTGGGGAAGCCGGCGAGCCGACGGAACCGAAGCCGGTTCTTCTGTGGCGTCTTGGCGGTCGCAACGACAATCAGCGCCAGGGGCGCGGCGGGCATGGCGAACGCCGTGGCGGCCAGGGCCAAGAGCGCGGTCAAAATCAGGAGCGCGGCGACCGCAATCGCCGGCCGGGCGGCGGTGAAGGCGGCGAGGGCAATCGCGGCGGCGACGGCCGCGACAACAATCGCCAGAACCGCGGCAAGGAAGGCGGTGGTCGCGATGGTGGCCGGCCGCAGCAGGCAAGAGGCGACCGCAACAACCAACCGCGTGGCGACCAGCCGCGCGGCGACCGGCAGGACCGTGGCGATCGCAAGGATCGCGGCGAGCGTAACGATCGCAACGACCGCAACAACAATCGTGGCGGCTCGCAGCCGTTACGCTTCGAGGCCAAGCCGCCGCGCAAGGAGAAGCCGATCGATCCGGATTCGCCCTTCGCCAAGCTCGCAGCTCTCAAGGAGCAGATGAAGAAGTAATCATGAGCGGGGAGACACAGCCGACAAGCGGTTCGCGCCAGCGCATCGACAAGTGGCTGTTCTTCGCGCGCATGGTGAAGTCGCGCTCGCTGGCGCAGAGCCATATCCAATCAGGCCATGTGCGCATCAACGGCGAGCGTTGCAACCATCCAAGCCAGATGGTCAAGCCGGGCGACCGTATCGAGCTGACGCTGGAGCGGCGCGATGTCGTTCTCGTCATGCGCCTTGCCGGCGAACGGCGGGGGCCATACGAGGAGGCGCGCCTGCTCTACGACGACCAATCCCCGCCGCCCGATGAGACAAAACGTCTCACGCCCTACGAGCAGGCGATCCGGGCCACCGGCACCGGCCGTCCGACCAAAAAGGAAAGACGTGCAATCGACAGGCTGATGTCGGACGAGGATTAGAAAACTCTGTCTGCAGCGGCGGCTTTTGCAGATCGTTTATCCTTGAAATCCGGCGCCAAAGCCGATAGGTCACTGACAACCTGCCGGAAGCGTGCTTGCCTCCCAAGCCTGCTCACGCTTTTCTTCCGGCACGGGGATAGGCGCGACGTTCCAGGTTGCCCGGCCCCATCCGCATGGAAATCCTGGAGTTCTTCATGACCTATGTCGTGACCGACAATTGCATCAAGTGCAAATACACCGATTGCGTGGAAGTCTGCCCTGTCGACTGCTTCTATGAGGGCGAGAATTTCCTCGTCATCCATCCCGACGAATGCATCGATTGCGGCGTCTGCGAACCTGAATGTCCCGCCGAGGCGATCAAGCCCGATACCGAGCCGGGCCTCGACAAATGGCTGAAGATCAATACCGAATATGCCACGATCTGGCCGAATATCACGGTCAAGAAGGACCCGTTGCCCGAGGCCAAGGAAATGGATGGCGAGACCGGAAAATTCGAGAAGTATTTTTCGGAGAAGCCCGGTTCCGGCGATTGAGACAGCGCCCACATTCGGCCCCCGGATTCGGGCGACCGCGGCGCGAAACGTTTTAAAAGCTGCGTGAGGCATATGGGTGACATGTGTTGCTCGCATGACTCAAGCGAAGCAAATTATTGATTTCCTCATATTTTTATGATAGGTTTCGTCTACTGTTCCATTTGTGGCATAACGCATGCCCAAAACCATCACGAAAGCAAAACAAATCCGTACACGGTTTCCGTGACATATCAACGCTTTGAGCGCCGGGTCCCAAGATCGTGCGCAAGAAGTCTTTGCTTTTGCCCGATGGGACCAGAGTGAAGTCACCCGACGGATACTACCGTCTCACCCGGGCCTGACTGACCCGGCTCCGGCCGCCGCCGGAAGCGTAACAGGGAGTTTTTGAATAGAATGACGACTCAGCAGAAAAAGCCTTCTACAGCACGTCACGGCTTCAAGACCGGTGAATCGATCGTCTACCCCGCTCATGGCGTCGGTACCATCACCGCTATCGAAGAGCAAGAAGTTGCCGGCATGAAGCTCGAACTTTTCGTTATCGATTTCGAGAAAGACAAGATGCGTCTGAAGGTTCCGGTCGCGAAAGCGATGAGCATTGGTATGCGCAAGCTTTCGGAAACGGATTTCGTCGAGCGTGCTTTGAAGGTCGTGCAGGGCAAGGCGCGCGTCAAACGCACCATGTGGTCCCGCCGCGCCCAGGAATATGATGCCAAGATCAATTCTGGTGACCTGATTTCCATCGCTGAGGTCGTGCGCGATCTGTATCGTGCCGAGAACCAGCCTGAACAGTCCTATTCCGAGCGCCAGCTTTATGAGGCTGCACTCGACCGTATGGCGCGCGAAATCGCCGCCGTCAACAAGATGTCGGAAACCGAAGCCGTTCGCCTCGTCGAGACCAATCTCAACAAGGGTCCGAAGCGCGGCAAGGCGATCGAAGAAGACGATTCACAGGACGAAGCCGCATAAAGCGACCCTGATATTTGTCAAAAAACCCGGCCTTTGCGCCGGGTTTTTTTTATTGGAACTTTTTCCCGGCTGCCGCGTTTATCACACGTAATTGCGGACTGCTCGTCGGGCAACGGCCTCAACGGGCGAACTGCTATTCCGTCAATGTTCGATGAGGAGCGGATCATGCCTTTTCTAGATTGCCCATCCGGCAAAGTGAAGAAACAGGTCCAGCCCGGCCGTCTTACCGGCACATGATGAGAAATAGAGCCTTCCCCTGAAAAGTCCAGGGCGAGGCTTTTATGCATTCAGAACCCATTCAATCCGGACAGCGATGTTCCGGAACATGAGTTTTATTGTTCATTTCAGGGCGAGAGGCCTGTTCAGGAGATCGAAATGAAGAACATGTCTGCAGATCGGCGCATGATCAAAATCGCGATGGCCGCTCCTTATCTCGCCCGCCAGGAAGAGCACGATCTCGCCACCCGTTGGAAGGATCACGACGACCGCGGCGCCCGCAACCAGATCGCCATGGCGCATATGCGCCTCGTCATATCCATGGCCGGCAAGTTCCGCAATTTCGGCCTGCCGATGAGCGATCTGGTGCAGGAAGGTTATGTCGGCCTGCTCGAGGCCGCCGCCCGCTTCGAGCCGGAACGCGACGTGCGCTTTTCCACCTATGCAAGCTGGTGGATCAGGGCGTCGATCCAGGATTATATCCTGCGCAACTGGTCGATCGTGCGCGGCGGCACGAGTTCGGCGCAAAAAGCGCTGTTCTTCAATCTGCGCCGTCTGCGCGCCAAGCTCGCCAAGGGCGACACGCAGCTGACGCTGCAATCCATTCACCAGGAAATCGCCGCCGCTCTCGGCGTCAGCCTCTCGGATGTGCAGACGATGGATGCCAGGCTTTCCGGCAACGACGCTTCGCTGCAGGCGCCGTCGGTCTCCGGCGATGCCGAGAGCGCGGAGAAGATGGACTTCCTCGTCAGCGACGATCCCCTGCCGGACGAGCAGGTGTCCAACATGATCGACGGCGAGCGCCGCCGCGTCTGGCTCGCCTCGGCGCTGAAACACCTCAACGAACGCGAGATGAAGATCATCAGCGCCCGGCGTCTGGCGGAAGACGGTGCCACGCTCGAAGAACTCGGTGCCGATCTCGGCATTTCCAAGGAACGTGTGCGTCAGATCGAAAGCCGGGCGATGGAGAAGCTTCGCAGCGCGCTCGTCAGCGCCGATCCGCATATGGCGGCCTACGCCTGAACTTAAAGTGCGTCTCGATCTTAGATTCGCTTGTCGCGATTTAGATCATTGTCGCAAAACCGCCGCTCAGTTTTGCGCGAGATGTTTTATCCCCTCCAGCAGCACAGACTGGCCCGGCGCAAGCCGGGCCTCTTTTATTCGGCGATGATCTTGACGCGATCGCCTGTTGAAACGGCTGCGCCCGTGGGCAGGGCGTTGATGAGCTTGAAGAGATCGAGCTTGCGGTCTGTGCCCATCATGCGGGCGGCGAGTGTCGAGATGTTCTCACCCGGCCGGACGGTGACGACGCGGATGCGCAGCGGCTTCAGCGAGGCGGCCTCTGCCGGCGTCATGCGACGGAAACTCGCGCGCAGCACATTGGCCGTCGGCTCAAGGGCGCCGCTGCCCTTCGGCACGGCGGTCAGGAAACGGAAGATCTGCGAATTGTTGCGGATCACGGTCACATCGAAATCCCAGCGGTCGGCGCTGGCGCGCGCGGTGGCTGCTTCCATGCCGTTGATGGTGATCGGCTGGATGGTCGATGGGTCGAGGCCGGTCACCCAGCCGCTGGATATATAGTTGGTGAGGCTCTGGTTCTGATTGTCGGCGACGCCGTCGAAGCGGACGGCAATGTCGTTCGGGCCGGTGGCCATCACCGCTTCGACCTTGTTGTCGATGTGGAAATCCGGCGGCACGTCGAAGCGGATGCCGAGACCGCCATGCAGGAAGGTCTGGCCGCGCACATAGCCTTCCTCCGGGCTATCGCCGTAGAGCAGTCCGTCTATGCCGTCGAGATAATAATTGCGACCCTTGTCGCCGACCGAGCCTTCCTGGCCGAAGGCGCGGGCGTGGGTGCGGGCTAGCTCTATGCGCTGGGCCGAATTCGGATGGCTCGACAGGAAGTCGAGACTCTGGTCGGCTTCGGGATCAACCGACATGAAGCGACTGTAAGCCGCCATCGAATCGAGGAACCGGGCGGCAGCATAAGGGTCGTAGCCGGCTTCGCCGAGCATGCGCACGCCGATGACATCGGCCTGCAGTTCCTGCTGGCGGGAAAAGGCGGCGAGCCGCAGCTTGCCGCGGGCAAGCGCCTGCTTGCCGGCGATGTCGCTGGAGAGGACCTCGGCGACGACACGGCTGGCGATGACCTCAGCCTCTTCGCGCTTCTGCCGCTCGATGCCGTGGTTTGCCGTCACATGGCCCATTTCGTGCGACAGCACGGCGGCGACTTCCGAGGCGTCGTTGGCAAGGGCGAGCAGGCCGCGGGTAACGTAGAGATAACCGCCCGGCAGCGCGAAGGCGTTGATCGCCGGCGAATTCAGAATGGTGATGCGGTAGGACTGGCTCGGATTTTCCGACACCGCCGTCAGCGCGCCGGCGATGCGGGCGACGAGGCGCTCGGTTTTGGCGTCCTTGTATTCGCCGCCGTAGCTCGCCACGATGCGCGGATGCTCACGGGCGCCCATCGCTGCGCGCGGATCGTTCTTCTGCACCTCGTCGACGATCTGCGGGTTGGAAGAAGGCGAGACACTGGGCTGATAGGATTGGTCGATCAGCGATTGACAGCCATTCAGCACCATTGCGAGCGCCGAAAGCAGCATCAGGCGACGCGCGAAGCACCGCGGGGCGGAGATGGCATCACTGGAAAGCGCGGGCGAATTCCACGTCGTCAAGCTGTCCAGTCTGATTCTCCGCATCATGTCGCTGTTTTGCCGGTTTGCCGCAGATTCGGACCGACCGTGGCAAGGGGAACTCAACAGGTGCGCACCCCTGATCTCGCGCTGCACAATCGGCCGATACAAGTCGTTGCTGTAGCTGATTTACGCATCGGTTGCATAGCGAGACTCTGTTTAAATGTGGCGCCGTTGCATTTTAGCAAGCCTCAGGCATTAAGGCTTCCCTTCGCTCGGATGAAATTATGGCGAAAGTTCCGTCACAAAGCGGAGATTCGTCGACGGTGCGGAAAAAGAACGGCCCGATTGAAGCAACCGGCTCGATAGCGACAGTCCAGCGGGAAAATTGCAACCCTTGATACAGGCATCGAGAGGGAACGCCTCCTGATGAAGCATTCTCTCGCAGTAACGAGTCGACTATTCGGCAGCTTCCGCGGTCGCCGGTTGCGGCTTTGTCGTCTCGCCGGCGCGGGGCAGCTGCACGGGTTTCAGCATGATGGCGGCGGCAAGGCCGATCAGCGCAATGGCGCAGGAGGTCATGAAGAGCGGCGAGAAAGCGGCGGCATAGGTATCGGCGACGGCCTGGCGGCTCGCTTCGGGAAGGGCGGCCATCATTTTCGGCGTCAGCTGCTCGATATCGGCGACGCCGGGAATGGAGACGCCGACCTTGCCGAGCTCGGAGGCGATGATGGCGCCATAGATGGAAATGGCGATCGAGGCGCCGCCCATGCGCGACAGCGTCACCGAGCCGGTGGCGGCGCCGACGTCGCGGGCGGGTGCTGCATTCTGTACGCCGATGACGGGAACTTGCTGGGCAAGGCCGATGCCGATGCCGTGCAGCATCATGACCGCGCCGATGAAGGCGATCGGCGTTCCCGCATGGATCTGCGACATCAGCGCAAAGGCGATGGCGCTGCAGGTGAGGCTGGCGATGGCGAAGGGCTTGTAGCGCCCCGTCTTCGAGATGATGCGGCCTGCGGAAAGCGACCCGCAGACGAGGCCGCCGGTCAGAAGGATGAAGAGCAGACCGGCGGCCGACGGCGAAAGGCCGGTCGTGGTCTGCAGGAAGAGGGCGAGATAATTGACCATGCCGATGGCGATGGCGCCGCCCATGATCGAGATCACCAGGAGCAGGCTGAAGGTCGAATTGCGAAACAGCTGCAGGGGAACAATCGGCTCCGGCGCGCGGCGCTCGACGAACACCCAGGTGACGGCGCAGACGAGGCCGAAGACAACGATGCCGATGCTCTCAGGCGAAATCAATGCACCGAACAGTTCGCTGCTGTCGGTGGCAAGCACGATGCTTGTCGTCGTCATGGCAAGCAGAAGCGCACCGGCATAATCGATCTTGGGGCGACGATGCGGTTTGCGGTACGGCAGCATGAAGGCAAGGCCGGTGAGCACGATAAAGCCGATCGGCACGTTGACGAGAAAGATCGAACGCCAGCCGAAGAGATCGCTCATCGTCCCGCCGAGCACCGGGCCGATCGCGCCCGATGCCATCAGCACCAGGCTGGAATAGCTTTGATAGCGCGCCCGCTCGCGTGGCTCGAATAGGTCGGCGTTGACGGCGAAGATCGACACCATGATGCCGCCGCCGCCAAGGCCCTGCAGCACGCGGGCGGCGATCAGCGTATTCATCGAAACCGCAAGACCGCAGACTGTCGATCCGACGGTGAAGATCATGATCGCCGTCATCATCACGTATTTGCGGCCGAACAGATCGCCGAGCTTGCCGTAGAGCGGCATGACGGCGCTCAGCGACAGGAGATAGGCCGAGCCGATCCAGCCGAAGCGCTCGAGATGGCCGAATTCGCCGACGATCGTCGGGAGCGCCGTGGAGACGATTTGATTATCAAGCGTCGCCATGAACATGGCGGTCATCAGGAAGAAGAAGAGGGTAAGCCGGCGACGAGGATCCGTCACGAGCGGCGCAGGCGCGAGTTGCATGTCCATGGAGGTATCGTTCCGGGTTGAAGTGCTTTTATGTGCTAACAGCATATAATTGTCAATGGCACATTAATGACATCAGCATATTCAATTTTTGAATCGGCTCTGTTATGGTCCTGTGATGAGCGACGTCCTGACCAAGACCCCTTCTGCGGAGCCGGCCGAGCCGGATCGTGAAAACGTGCCGCGTATCGGCCGGAGCATGGCGCGCATGCGGCTGATGACCGGGCGGCGGCTGATCGGCCGGCTGGCGATCCAGAGTGCTGCACCGGGCCTTGAGCTTTCGCATCTCGACGTGCTCGATGCCGTGCGGAGGGCGCAGCCTGCCGGCGAGGTCACGGTCGGCATGATCGCAGAGATGCTGCGCATCGATCCGTCACGAGCAAGCCGGGTGGTGGCCGACATGGTCGGGCGCAACGTGCTGCGCCGCGAGGCCTCGCAGGCCGATGCGCGGCGGATCGTCGTCGTCATTACCGAGGTCGGCCAGGACCTGCTTGCCGAGATCGTCGCGCAGAAGCTTGCAATCATTTCCGAGATCGTTTCCGACTGGCCGCAGGAAGATGTCGAGCGTTTCGCAGCGCTTTTCGAGCGCTTCATCGGCGGCTACGAGGCGGTTTTCCTGTCGCGCGACAAGGATACACCGGGCTGAGGCAGACGCCGTCGTTCGCCGGCCCTTCCCCTCGACCCCTCGTTTGCGCTAAGGGCAATGCCCATGAGCCAATCCACATTCACCATTCTCCTTGGCGGCGAACTCAGCCTGACGGAGCGCCTGCGCGATGCCATCGAAGACAGCCGCTTCATTGCGGCCGATGGCGGCATGCGGCATGCGGCAGCACTCGGTATTACGCCGGAGCTCTGGGTCGGTGATTTCGATTCGACGCCTGATGATCTCGCGGGTGCATTTCCCGATGTGCCGAAACAGCCCTATCCGGCAGCGAAGGCGGCGACGGACGGCGAAATCGCAGTGGCGGAAGCAATCGCGCGGGGTGCCCGGCGGCTCATCCTCGCCGGTGCGCTCGGCGGTGAACGTTCCGACCACGCGCTTCAGCATCTGCTGTCGGCCGTCAGCCTGGCGGAAGAGGGTTTCGACCTGCTGCTGACCTCGGGCAAGGAAGAGGCCGTGCCGCTGGTGGCCGGTACGATCGAACTGGACCTTCCCAAAGGCAGCCTGTTTTCCGTGCCCGGATTCAGCGAGCTGAGAGGGCTTACCATCGAGAATGCGCGTTATCCGCTGGTGGATTTCCATCTGCCTTTCGGCTCGTCGCGCACCATTTCCAATGTTGCGGAAGGCAAGGTTCGCTTTTCGCTCCGCAGCGGCCGGGCAATCGTGCTCGCCCGGCCCTATGATCTTTCCGGAGTCTGATTTTTGGCCCCTCCCATTCTGAAACTCGACGATATCTTCCTGAGCTTTGGCGGTGCGCCGCTTCTGGCCGGTGCTGGCCTGCAGATCGAGCCCGGTGACAAAATCTGTCTCGTCGGGCGCAACGGCTCGGGAAAATCGACGCTGCTGAAGATTGCCGCCGGCCTGGTCGAGGCGCAGTCCGGCGAGGTCTTCCGCCATCCGTCCTCGACGGTGCGTTATCTCGAACAGGCGCCGGATTTTGCCGACTTCACCACGGTGCAGGCCTATGCCGAGGCCGGCCTCGGGCCAGGCGATGACCCCTATCGTGTCACCTATCTCCTCTCCCATCTCGGGCTGACCGGCGATGAAGACCCTAAAATGCTGTCCGGTGGCGAATCGCGGCGCGCAGCCCTTGCCCGGGTTATGGCCCCGGAGCCGGACATTCTTCTGCTCGACGAGCCGACCAACCATCTCGACCTGCCGACCATCGAATGGCTGGAAGGCGAGCTGCAAAAGACGCGCAGCGCCTTGGTATTGATCTCGCATGACCGGCGTTTCCTGGAAAAGGTCTCGACGGCAACCGTCTGGCTCGACCGCGGCACCTCGCGCCGGCTTGACAGAGGCTTTGCGCATTTCGAAGCCTGGCGCGACCAGGTGCTGGAGGCCGAGGAGCTGGAGCAGCACAAGCTCGGCAAGTCGATCGAGCGCGAGGAGCACTGGCTGCGCTATGGCGTCACGGCGCGGCGCAAACGTAACATGCGCCGTCTCGGCGAGCTGCAGACGATGCGCTCGAACTATCGCGGCCATAAGGGGCCGCAGGGCACGGTGCAGGCGACGGTTTCGGACGCGCAGGAATCCGGCAAGCTGGTGATCGAGGCCGACAAGATCACCAAGAGCTTCGGCGAGCGGGCAATCGTCACGCCGTTTTCGATCCGCGTGCATCGCGGCGACTGCATCGGTCTGGTCGGGCCGAACGGCGCCGGCAAGACGACGCTGCTGAAGATGCTGACCGGGCAGCTTTCACCCGATAGCGGCATCGTCAAACTCGGCACCAATCTGGAGATCGCGACGCTCGACCAGAAACGCGAGGATCTCGATCCCGAGGATACGCTTGCCAACTATCTGACGGATGGGCGCGGCGAAAACCTGCTCGTCAACGGCGAACAGCGTCATGTCACCGGCTACATGAAGGAATTTCTGTTTCAGCCGGAACAGGCGCGTACGCCGATCAGAAACCTCTCCGGTGGCGAACGCGCCCGGCTGATGCTGGCGCGCATCCTTTCGCGCCCAACGAACCTTTTGATCCTCGACGAACCGACCAACGACCTCGATATCGAAACGCTCGATCTCCTGCAGGAAATTGTCGCCGGCTTTCCCGGCACCGTCATTCTCGTCAGCCACGACCGCGATTTCCTCGACCGCACCGTGACCTCGACGATTGCACCCGCCGTGCCGGATGCGCCGGACGGCCGCTGGATCGAATATGCCGGCGGCTATTCCGACATGCTTACGCAACGCAAGGGCGCGCTTGAGGAGCGCAAGAGGGCAGAGAAGGCAGCGGAGAAGCCGAAGACGCAGGAGGCAGCGCCGTCCGCGGGAAGCACGAGGAGCAAGCTCTCCTTCAAGCAGAAATTCGCACTGGAAAACCTGCCAAAAGAAATGGCGAAGGCCGAAGCCGAAATCGCCAAGCGCGAACAGGTGATGGCAGATCCCAATCTTTTCACGCGCGATCCCGCAGCCTTCAACCGGCTTGCCGGCGAGATGGAAAAACTGCGCGCCAGCCTGACTGACATGGAAGAGGAGTGGCTGGAGCTCGAAATGCTGCGGGAAGAGCTGGAAGGCTGAGATTTTCTCAGACCTGAAGGCTCACTTTTCCTTGATTCGTCAGTGTGTCTTCCTGCGGCATAAGGTGCCGTCCGGCAGCCGGGGATATTGCCGATCGCAATGGCGACAAGGAAAAGTCATATGTCTCGCAAGCCTTATTCCCGTTTTCTCACAGCACTTACTGCCGGCAGCCTCGTGGCGCTTGCCCTGTCGCAAGACGCACAGGCGCAGGATGCCCAGCGCATTCGTGTTCGCGGCGCAATCGAAAGCCTCAGCGGCGATACGCTTGTCGTCAAGACGCGCGAGGGCAGCGATGCGACGGTCGCGCTGAAAGCCGGCTGGAAGGTCGGCGGCATCAGACAAGCTTCGGTCGAGGATATCAAACCCGGCGATTTCGTCGGTGTGGCCTCACTTCCGAAGGGCACCGGCCCGGACGGGGCGATCGAGGTGCTGATCTTTCCGGCGTCGATGAAGGGAACCGGTGAGGGCAACCGTCCCTGGGATGCGCAGCCGAACAGCCAGATGACCAACGCGACTGTCAGCAACGCCGTCAAATCCGTCGACGGCCACACGATCACGCTGACCTATCAGGGCAAGGAAAAGACCATCTCGATTGCCGATGGCACGCCGATCGTGACATTGGCGCCTGCGACCAAGGATGATCTGAAACCCGGTGCCGGCGTCGTCGTCACCGGCGAGAAGGCGGCTGACGGCAGCATCTCGGCCAGCCAGATCGCCGTTGGCCTCAACGGCATCACGCCGCCGATGTGATCGGCGGCTTTAGTAGAGGAAAAGGGTCAAGGCTCAGTTTTACACAAAGAGGCTTTCCCAGTCCTCCCGCCCATGCAGCACGCGAACAATCAGGATATTCTCGTCGCGGATCATGTAGGCAATCATATGCGCATGATACGGATGGAGCCGCATCGGCGGGTTCAACTCACGGCGCTCACGGGCCATGCGTGGATTATCGTCCAGCAGTTCAAACGTGCTGAATAGGTCATCGATGTATCGCTCTGACTGCGGCACGCCAAATTGATCGGCACCGAGAACATAAATTTCAGCTATGTCTCGATCCGCTTCGACGGTTGTGCGGTATTTCATACGTGTCGCGCAGCCAGCCGTTCGCGCGCGATTTGGAGAATATCGTCCTTGGAACGATCACTGACGCCGCTTTCCAACCCGTCGGTGATCAAATGCTGCAATTCCGCCAGCTTACCTGCGCGCTCTTGATCACGCCGTATCAGGTCGCGGACATAATCGCTCGCATTGCTGTAACGCCCGGTTTTTGTCTGAGCGTCCACCCATTCCTTCATTGGATCGGGTAGGGAAACATTCATGGTCGCCATATACATCACCTCGTCCGATCATCATGGCATATTTTGACAAAGATTGCATCATTCTCGCCATACAGGGGCAGCGAGATTTTCCTCAACGCGCTGGACGCGCGGCGTTTTACAGCGCCGGCGCGGGCACGGCGGCAGCGCCCGCACTGGCACTGGCGCCGGTCTGGACGACGGGCGGCTCCTCGGATTTTGACGGCAGCGCCTGTAGATGCAGCACGCGCGGCTTCAGCGCCTCGAGATAGGCCTCGGAGCGGCCGATATAGATCATGCCGCTTTCGGGCATCGAGGTGAGCAGTTTGGCCATCGTTTCCTGCAATTCCGGCTCCATGCCTTCCAGCACTTCGTCGAAGATGATCCAGCGCGGGCGCACGAGAAGCAGCCGGGCGAAGCCGATCGCTTTCTGCTGGTCGCTGTCGAGCAGCTTGTCCCAGCGAGCGCGGGTCTCGAGCCTTGCGATCAGCGAATGGAGACCAACCTTGTCGAGGGCCGCCTCGACGGCGGCTTTCTCGTAGGCTTCCGGACGTTCGGGAAAGGCCAGCGCCTCGCGCAGTGAGCCGCCGGGGACATAGGCGAGCTGAGGAACGAAGAGCATGTCGTCGATTGGCGGCAGGCCCATCGTGCCGCTGCCGCACGGCCAGAGGCCGGCCATTGCCTGGAAGAGCAGCTTGCGATTGACGCTGTGATCGCCGTTGATCATGACTTTTTCGCCGGCCTTGATCACGACATTGGTTTCGCGCAGGCGGAAACCGCCGCATTCCTCGATGTCTTCGCCGACTTTGGCGACGATCACCACGTCCTTCAGCGTCAGCGTGTCGGGTGCGGCGTTTTCATAGGCGATGCTGTCCTTAAGGTCGAAGTCGTCTTCCATGTCGACCAGCGCCTGGCGGAAATCGGTGACGCGCATCAGCGTGGCGCGCCATTCGGCGATCGGGCCGAAATTGGACACATACCAGCGCAGCGCCGTGTTGACCTGGTTGAAGGCACCGACGGACATCATCAGCTGGCCGAGGGTGAGGCCGCCGGAGAAATAGGCGGGGGCGGCAACGATGATCGGGATGACGATCACCAGCCAGCCATAGCCGGCCGAAACCCAGGTGAGATTGGTATTGGCCATGGCAAGCCGCTTGACGACTGTCAGGACCGAGCTGATATCGGTGTTGATGCGCCGGCGCTCGTTCTCCTCGCCGCGGGCAACGGTAATTGCCGGCATGTTCTCATTGGCATGCATCAGCGTGAAGCGAAGCTCGGCTTCTTTCGAAAAACGGTCGGCATTGAGCTTCACCAGCTTGCGACCGACGACCTGGCTCAGCACCGAGGCAGAAGCGGCATAGAAAATCGCCGCCCAGACCATGTAACCCGGAATGGAAAAGCTATGGCCGCTGATGCGGAAGATGAAGCCGCTCGAAAGCTCCCAGAGAACGCCGATGAAGCTCACCAGAAGAATGGTCGACTGCAGCAGACCGAGAACCAGCCCTGTCGTGCTTTCGGCGAGGTTGCGGGAATCCTCGTGCAGGCGCTGGTCCGGGTTGACGCCGATCAGGCCGCTGGAGGCAAGCCGTAGCGCCCGCTTGCGCTTCAGCCACTGGTCAACCAGATCGCGTGACAGGCCTTCGCGCATATAGAGCGCAGTCATCTGGTTCAGCCAGGCCTGCAGCACGTTGAGCAGCAGCAGTGTGCCGGCGATCATCGCGAAGATTTCGAGCTGGTGGAAGAATTCGCCGAGGTCGCGGCGCTCCAGCGAGTCGTAGAAGGGAGCATTCCACTCGTTCAAAATGACCTGGCCGTAGGACGTCGCCAGGATAACGAGGATCAGCACGGTCGCCAGAAACAGCACCTTGCCACGCACTTCCGAATTCCAGAATGCTGAGAACATCACCCCGAGGCGATATGTCAGGCTGAAATCATACCCTACCCTATCCTGCCCCCGGATGCCCGGCCTCCTCTCGACTTTATCTGCCATTACGCTTTTCCAAATCGCCCATGCCCCTATAAATAACATGGTGGCGTTACGGGTCTATCAACAGATTCTATCAGTCATTAAACTGTGATGATGCTTGCACGAGTCTCTCCTGCATGCATTCGCCAGTTGATTCGCAATCAGACTGGGTCTAATTAAGGCCTCCGTGGTGATTTGGCCGGCCGGCTTGCAGCCACGTTAAAAAAGTCGCTAAAGGGCCGCGTGCGGACCGGTAGCGATTTTTGTCGCCGCCGGTTTTTGTTTTTGATCGAGTGACCGCAATGCCCATCAAGATCCCCGATACGCTGCCCGCCTTCGAAACCCTGGTTCAGGAGGGTGTGCGGGTGATGACCGAGACGTTGGCGATCCGTCAGGATATCCGACCGTTGCAGATCGGGCTGCTCAACCTCATGCCAAACAAGATCAAGACCGAGCTGCAGATGGCCCGCCTCGTCGGCGCCTCGCCGTTGCAGGTGGAGCTGTCGCTCATTCGCATCGGCGGCCACAAGGCGAAGAATACGTCCGAGGATCATCTGCTTGCCTTCTACCAGACCTGGGAAGAGGTAAAGCACCGCAAGTTCGACGGCTTCATCATCACCGGGGCGCCGATCGAGCTTTTACCCTATGAGGACGTCACCTATTGGCCGGAGATGCAGGAGATTCTCGACTGGACGGAAACAAATGTCCATTCGACGATGAACGTCTGCTGGGGCGCGATGGCGGCGGTCTATCATTTTCACGGCGTTCCGAAATACGAGCTGAAAGAGAAGGCCTTCGGCGTCTACCGCCACCGGAACCTGAAGCCTTCCTCGATTTATCTCAACGGCTTTTCCGACAATTTCGAAGTGCCGGTGTCGCGCTGGACCGAAGTGCGCCGCGCCGATATCGAGAAATCCGAAAGCCTGGAGATCCTGATGGAGTCCAGCGAAATGGGCGTCTGCCTCGTGCACGAAAAGAGGGGCCGGCGGCTCTACATGTTCAACCATGTCGAATATGATTCCACCTCGCTTTCCGACGAGTATTTCCGCGACGTCAATGCCGGCGTGCCGATCAAGATGCCGCACAATTACTTCCCGCATAACGATCCGGCGCTTGCGCCGCAGAACCGCTGGCGCAGCCATGCGCATCTCTTGTTCGGCAACTGGATCAACGAAATCTACCAGACGACGCCCTTTGATGTGGAAGAGATCGGTACCGATCTCTGACCGTTGCCGATCACGCCGCGAGCCGATGTCGCTGCACCACTGCTGCGGCTTTCTTTCCGATCTGCCGGTTGCGGATCGAAGCAAATGCGGGCAGGTTCCTGTCCCGAAGCCTACCACACCGCGCGTCTTCGTCGGACGTGCAATGCACACTTTGAATCGCTGCAAATTCCTCAAATCGATTCCGAATTGAGGAATTTGCAGCAGGGACAGAATGGACGGTCGATCATGTCGGATAAGTTGGAGCGGGACGTTTTCGGGCAGACGCAGGCGGGCGAGACCGTCTATCGCGTCGTGATCAAGGGTGGCGGGCTGACGGCCAAGATTATCAGCTGGGGCGCGGTCATCCAGGATCTGCGTCTCGAGGGACATGATGCGCCGCTGCAGCTCGGCTTCGACGATTTCGACAGCTATCTCCTTTATTCGTCTTATTTCGGCGCGACGCCCGGCCGCTGCGCCAACCGCGTCGGCGGCGGCAGGTTCACGCTTGACGACAAGGACTATCAGCTCGAACTGAATGAAAACGGCGTGACGCATCTGCATGGCGGCAGTGACAATATCGCCAAACGCAATTGGACGATCGTCGAGCATGACGTCGACCGCGTTGTGCTGAAGATCGTCGATCCCGATGGCCGCGCCGGCTATCCCGGCAATTGCACCATCCAGGCGACGTTCCGGGTGCATGGCAATGGTGAACTGTCGATCACCTATGAATCGACCAGCGACCAGCCGACGCTCGCCAATGTCTGCCAGCACGCCTATTTCAATCTCGACGGCCGCGAAGATGCACTTGGCCATGACATCATGATAGCTGCCGATCATTATCTGCCGACCGATGAGAAGCAGGTGCCGACCGGTGAGATCCGTCCCGTCGAGGGCACGGAATTCGATTTCCGCGAGATGGCGCCGATGAAGCGTTTCGTCGGCAATGAACAAGCGTTTTACGACCATAATTTCTGCGTGTCGGGCGAGCGTACCGCCAAGCGGAGCGTCGCGCTTGCCCGCAGCCTGTATTCCGGTGTGTCGCTGGAAGTGCGCAGCACCGAGCCAGGTGTGCAGTTCTATGCCGGCTTCAAGCTCGATGTCGGGGCTCCCGGCATCGGCGGTCGCAAATACGGCCCATTCGCCGGCTTCTGCCTGGAGACGCAGGTCTGGCCGGATGCCATCAATCACCAAGGTTTTCCGAATGCGGTCCTGCGCCCCGGCGAAGTGCTGCGCCAGGAGACGGATTATATCTTTACCAAGAACTGAGCGTCTAACGGACGCACGACTGTCAAATTTGACCGTTATGAAACCCTTGCTGGTCCGCCGGCGAGGGTTTTTTCGTTCCGTGTTCGATTCTGTCTTGCCGATTGGTTCTATATAGGTTCTATTGTGTGCCCATGGATAGAACCAGTCTGATAGCGGAACTGAACAGCCGCGGCCTGCGTGACGAGGCCCTGACCGGGCCGCTTTACAAGCGGCTGGCGCAGACGCTGACCGGCCTCATTCAGGAAGGGCTGCTGAAGCCCGGCACCGCACTCCCGGGCGAGCGCGACCTTGCCGAGGCTCTGAAGCTCGGCCGTGTCACCGTACGCACCGCCTATCGCGATCTGATGGCATCCGGCGCACTGGAATCGCGCCACGGAAGCGGTACTTTCGTCTCGAGCCGGGTGGAGCGCATGGAACAGTCGCTGTGGCGGCTTTCCTCCTTCTCCGCTGACATGCGCTCGCGCGGGCGTCTGCCGGCCGCACGGATATTGTCGCGGTCGGTCAATACACCGTCGCCGGAGGAATCCTTCCTGCTTGGCCTCGGCGGTGACGAACCGGTGCTGAGGCTCGACCGCTTGCGCCTTGCCGACGGCCTGCCGCTGGCGATCGAACGCGCCGTGGTGCCGATCAAGTTCTTAGGCGACGATGCCGGCGGCGAGGGATCGCTCTACGATGCGCTGACGGCCAGTGGCCACAGGCCCGTGCGCGCGCTGCAGCGGCTGACCGCGGTCACGCTCGACCCGTCCTCCGCCGCGATCCTGAACGTCAAGGCCGGCGCGCCGGCGCTTCTGATCGAACGTGTCTCGCGGCTGGAAGACCAGCGCGTCGTCGAATACACCCGCTCGCATTATCGCGGCGATGCCTATGATTTCGTTGCCGAATTGAGAATCGGAGATGACCTATGAATGACAACCAGTCGCTGATGCTGCAGGAAGCCGGCCAATCGCCCGAGGTGGTCGCCACGCTGCTCGAAAAGGAAAAACCGGTCTTTGCCGAGATCGCCCGGTTGTTTTCGTCCGCCCGCCCGAGCGTGGTGACGACGGCAGCGCGCGGCTCCTCGGACCACGCCGCCACTTTTTTCAAATATCTCTTCGAGATCACCTGCGGCGTTCCGGTCGCCTCGGTCGGCCCGTCGATCGCTTCGGTCTATGGTGCGGCGCTGCATCTGAAGGGCGGTGTCCATTTCACCGTCTCGCAGTCGGGCGCCAGCCCCGACATCGTCGCGCTGCAGGATGCGGCGAAGAAGGGCGGCGCGACGACGATCGCCGTCGTCAACGTTACCGACAGCCCGCTTGCCAAACAGGCCGATGTCGTTCTCGGCCTCAATGCTGGCGCGGAAAAGAGTGTCGCGGCGACAAAATCCTTCATCGCCTCGGTTGCTGCTCTTTCCGGGGTAACGGCTGCGATCGGCGGCGCGTCCGATCTGCAGGCCGCGCTCGGCAAACTGCCGGAGGCGCTTTCGGCAACTGCCGGCATCGACACGGCGGCAGCCGAGGAGGTGCTCTTCAACGCGACCTCGCTCTATACGGCCGGCCGCGGCCCGGCTTTCGCGATCGCGCTCGAAGCGGCGCTGAAGGCCAAGGAAACCTCCGGCCTGCATGCCGAGGCCTTCTCGCTGGCAGAACTGATGCACGGCCCCATGCGCCTGGTGCAGCCGGGCTTCCCGATCGTCGCCTTTGCGCCCGACGATGCGGCCTTCGCCAACAATGTCCAGGCGCTGAAGCGCCTGCAGAAACTCGGCGCCACCACCGTCGGCTTCTCGACGCAGCCGCTTTCCGGTGTTCATCTGCGCGTGCCGACGACGGGCAACGGCCTGGTCGATCCGCTGGTGTCGCTGCTCGTCTATTACCGGCTGATCGAGTCGGTGACGCGCCGCAAGGGCTTCGATCCAGACAAGCCGGCAAACCTGCTCAAGGTGACGGAGACGGTCTGATGGCCCGCAAGATCTTCCTCGGCGCCCGCATCTTCGATGGCGAGCGTTTCCATGACGAGAAAGCCCTCATCGTTGCCGATGGCCGCGTCGAAACGATCGTCGCGAGAAACGACCTACCGGATGGCGAGGTCGTGACGCTTGCCGGCGGCGTTCTGTCGGCCGGCTTCATCGATGCGCAAGTCAATGGCGGCGCCGGGCGGATGCTGAACGACGAGCCTTCCACCGCCTCGATGGACATTATCGCCGGCGGGCACCGGCCTTATGGCACAATGTCGCTGTTGCCGACGCTGATTACCGATACATCAGAAGCATCCGCTGCCGCGATCGAGGCGGCCAAGGAGGCCGTGAAGGCGAACCGCGGGGTTGCCGGCCTGCATCTTGAAGGCCCGCATCTGGCGCCTGCGAGGAAGGGCGCGCATCTGGCCGAACTGATGCGGCCGGTGGAGGACCGCGACGTCAAGGCTTTCATTGCGGCGCGCGAGGCGATCGGCACGCTGCTCGTCACCATGGCTGCCGAGCAGGTGACGGTTGCCCAAGTGCGCGAGCTTGCGGAAGCGGGCGTCACCATCAGCATCGGCCATTCCGATTGTTCGAGCGAGGCGGCGGAAGAACGTTTCGATGCCGGGGCGCGGGGCGTCACGCATCTCTTCAACGCCATGAGCCAGCTCGGACACCGCACGCCCGGCCTCGTCGGCGCGGCGATCGATCATCCTTCGACCTGGTGCGGCATCATCGCCGACGGCCATCATGTCGATCCGAAGGCCCTGCGCACGGCGCTGCGCGCCAAGCGCGGCGAAGGCAAGCTGTTTTTCGTCACCGACGCGATGTCGCTCGTCGGGTCGGAGAAGGACTCGTTCACGCTGAACGGGCGCACCGTCCGGCGCGAAAGGGGCGGCTTCTGCTCGAAGCTGGTGCTGTCCGACGGCACGCTGGCCGGTTCCGACGTCGACATGATCTCGACGATCCGGTACGGCGTTACCTATCTCGACCTGACGCTCGCCGAGGCGTTGCGCATGGCGACGCTTTATCCGGCCCGGTTCCTCCGGCTTGCCGATCGCGGCCATCTCTCGCCGGGTACGCGTGCCGATCTCGTGCATCTCACCGATGCGCTTGCCGTCACCGCCACCTGGCTCAGCGGCGAAGCGGCCTGAAATCAAGGAGACGTGGGATGACCGACATTACCGATGCCTATTTCTCCAATCTGATCGGTCGGCTGGAGGAACTGAAGCAGACGCTTGCCCAGCCGATGGCGCAGGCAGCAGCCGTCATCCTCGATGCCGCCCGCGGCGACAAGCGCGTCTATGTCTTCGGCACCGGCCATTCGCATATGCTGGCGGAAGAGGTGCACTATCGTGCCGGCGGGCTCGCCTTCACCGTGCCGGTGCTCGTCGGCTCGGCCATGCTGCATGAGGGTGCGGTCATCAGCTCCGTCTATGAGCGCACACAGGGCCTGGTGCGGCCGATGTTGGAGCGCTACGGCATGCAGCCCGGCGATGTCATCATCATCGCCTCCAATTCCGGCGTGAACGCCGCGCCGATCGAGGCGGCCGACTATGCGCGCGAAATCGGCGCAAAGGTGATTGCCATCACTTCAATCGCCTATTCCTCGGCGATCGCCAATGGCCGCCGGCGGCTCGCCGACGTCGCCGATGTGGTGCTCGATAACGGGTTGCCGCCGGGTGATGCCGTTGTCGATCTCGAAGGCACCGGACTTCGGGTTGGGCCGGTCTCGACGGCGGTCGGGGTGACAGTGATCAATGCGATCTTCGCGGAAGTTGCCTCGGATCTTTCGAAATCCGGCGATGCACCGGTCTATCTCAGCGCCAACATGCCGGGCGCCGCCGAGATCAACCAGAAGCTCGTCAAGAAATACCGGCCGCGCAACCCGCATCTTTGAAGGTGGCGGACACAAAAAAAGGCCGGGATGAGCCGGCCTCTTCGATAGGCTGAAACCAGGGATCAATCCTTGGCGCGTTCGACGTAGGAATTGTCTTCCGTGGCGATGACGACGCGAGTGCCGGCATTGATGTGCGGCGGCACCATGGTGCGCACGCCGTTTGACAACATGGCCGGCTTGTAGGAGGACGATGCCGTCTGGCCCTTGACGACCGGTTCCGTCTCGGTGATTTCGAGCGTGACATGGCGCGGCATCTGGATCGCCAGCGCAATGCCTTCATGCATTGACAGAACGCAGGTCATGCCTTCCTGCAGATAAGCCTTGTCGTCACCCATCGTCTCGACATCGACGACGACCTGATCGTAGTTTCCAGGGTTCATGAAGTGAAAGCCTTCGCCGTCCTCGTAGAGGAACTGATGGTTCACGTCTTCGACGAAGGCGCGCTCGACCTGTTCGGTGGTACGCCAGCGCTCGGAAACCTTCACGCCGTCGACGATGCGACGCATGTCGACCTGGGTGACCGGCGTGCCCTTGCCCGGATGAAAGTTCTGGGCGGTGAGAACGACGTAGAGCTTGCCGTCGACATCGAGAACGTTGCCCTTGCGGACCGAAGAGGCGATGACCTTGACCATAAGACTTCCTTGTAACTCGGCTTTCGGCGTCGTAGATGACTGTCGAGACGCCCGAAGACGCAAATGTTTTTCTTTGGGGCGCAACTAACCTAAAATCCGGGAAATAGCCACCCCCCATACCGGCTTCTCCGGCGAAGAAAGCTTGGAATGAACTCTTCGGCGAAAGCGTCCCCCTGGTGGACCCCGTCCGTGCATGCCGACCGCCGTCCGTTCCTGATCGGTCGCAATGCGATCCAGGCGGCGTTGCGCGGGTTTTTCGCGCGCGAGGATTTCATCGAGGTGGATACGGCGGTGCTGCAGATCTCTCCCGGCAACGAGGCGCATCTGCATGCCTTCGCCACGGAAGCACTGACGACGGATGGGCAAAAGGCGCCGTTTTACCTGCATACCTCGCCGGAGTTTGCCTGCAAGAAGCTGCTTGCGGCGGGCGAGGAGCGCATCTCGTGTTTTGCCCATGTCTATCGCAACCGCGAGCGCGGGCCGCTGCATCATCCTGAGTTTACCATGCTCGAATGGTATCGGGCCGGCGAAAGCTACGAGAGCCTGATGATGGATTGCGTGCGGATCCTGGCGCTGGCGACTGAGACGGTAAAGACCGGCAAGCTTGCTTATCGCGGCGCCGAGAGCGATCCCTTCGCCGGGCCGGAGCGGATCAGCATTGCCGAAGCGTTCGAGCGTCATGCCGGCATTGATCTTCTCGCCTCGGTCGCAGCCGACGGTTCGACCGATCGCGACCATCTGGCGGCCGAGACGACGCGCGTTGGCATGCGTGTTGCCGATGACGACGGCTGGGCCGATCTCTTCAGCCGGGTGCTGGTCGAAAAGATCGAGCCGCGTCTCGGCTTCGGCCGCATTACCATCCTCGACGAATATCCGATCTCGGAGGCAGCCCTTGCGCGTCCCTCGGCACGCGATCCGAGGGTTGCCGAGCGTTTCGAACTCTATGCCTGCGGCGTCGAGCTTGCGAATGGCTTCGGCGAACTCACCAACGCTGCCGAACAGCGGCGACGGTTCGAGATCGAGATGGCCGAGAAGGCGCGGGTCTACGGCGAGACCTATCCGATCGACGAGGATTTGCTCGCCGCGCTGTCGCTGATGCCTGACGCAAGCGGTATCGCGCTCGGCTTCGACCGGCTGGTGATGCTGGCGACGGGAGCATCGCGCATCGACCAGGTACTCTGGGCGCCGGTTGCGGAGTATGGAACATGAATGTCGTCAAACCGATCAAGAGTGTCGACGATCTCGTGAAGGCGGGGCTGGTCGCACCTGCCGATCGCATAGCGCTCGAGGAGGTGGCGGCGCGTTACGCGGTTGCGCTGACGCCTGCGATCAGCAAGCTTATTGATCGAGCCAATCCCGATGATCCGATCGCTCGGCAATTCGTGCCCGATGCGGCTGAACTCACGATCGCCCCGGAAGAGCGCGCCGATCCGATCGGCGATCATGCCCATAGCCCAGTCGAGGGCATCGTTCATCGCTATCCTGACCGCGTGCTGCTCAAGGCCGTGCATGTCTGCCCGGTCTATTGCCGTTTCTGCTTCCGACGCGAAATGGTGGGGCCGCAGGGCCTCGGCACGCTCGATGCCGCGGCGATGCAGGCCGCTTTCGATTATATCCGCGGTCATGAGGAGATCTGGGAGGTCATCCTCACCGGCGGTGATCCGCTGGTGCTTTCGCCGCGCCGGCTCGGCGAGATCATGGAGGCGCTTGCCGGCATCGCGCATGTGAAGATCGTGCGTTTCCACACGCGCGTTCCGGTCGTCGATCCCGAGAAGATCGATGCGGCGCTGATCGCCGCGCTGAAGGCGAGCGGCAAGACAGTCTATCTGGCGCTGCACGCCAACCATGTCAGCGAACTGACGCCGGAAGCGCGGGCCGCCTGCGGCCGCCTCGTCGATGCCGGCATCGCCATGGTCAGCCAGTCGGTCCTGCTCAAGGGTGTCAATGACGATCCCGACGTGCTCGCGAAGCTGATGAAGGCCTTCGTCGAAATCCGCGTCAAACCCTATTACCTCCATCATCCGGATCTGGCGCCCGGTACCAGTCATTTCAGAGTAACGATCGAGGAGGGGCAGGAGATCGTCGCGGGGTTGCGCGGCCGGATTTCCGGTCTCTGCCAGCCGGCCTACATCCTCGATATCCCAGGCGGTCACGGCAAGGCCGTCGTCAGTGGGAGCGCGATCCGGGCGACAGGCGACGGATGTTATTCCGTCACCGATTATCGCGGCGGCGCGCATTCCTATCCGCCGGCCGGTTGAGGCAAAACGCGGCGTTTTGCGTGTCATTTCTGTACTCGCCACTTCAGAAACCAGAGTGTGCCGCAGCGTCCAAATTACCTTAAGCCATTGATATAAGGTGGTTGTTTACGACGGCTCGGGAAGGATCGCTAAAATCCTAACTATGAGCCTCAGTCATATTTAACGCAATAAATTAGCGGAATGTTCTGTTTTCCGCACTAAAAGAACGCTCATGACAAGGCGATGAACGCCGGTTCGGGATCATGAGAATCTTGGAGTGATGGGATGAATAAGGCAATCCGCGACCTCGTAGCCAAATTCGGCAAGCTTCCTGGGTCGATCGACCAGGTCGCCGACGACGCCGATCTGTATGCGGCAGGTTTGACGTCCTTTGCTTCTGTGCAGTTGATGCTTGGCCTAGAAGAGGCCTTCGACATCGAATTTCCCGACAATCTCCTGAACCGCAAATCCTTCGCGAGCATCTCGGCCATCGCCAGGACCGTCGATCTCATCCGGGACAGCCGGAAGGTCGCCTGATGAATTTCCCCGTCAAGATCATGCAGGACGGTCTTGTCACAAGGGTGGCCCGTGTCGCCGAAATTGCGGCGAAACACGCGGATACCGTTGATGCCGAGGCCCGCTTCCCCCGGGAAGCCGTCGATGCGATGAAGGCTGAAAGGCTGCTCGGCATCCAGGTGCCGCGCCATCTCGGCGGCGAGTCCGCCTCGATCACCGAGATCGCCGAATTGTGCTCGATGCTCGGCCAGGCCTGTGCCGCAAGCGCCATGGTCTTCGCCATGCACCACATCAAGCTGTCGAGCCTCGTTGAACACGGCGTCGACAGCGAATGGCATCGTGGTTTCATGCGCCGCATCGCAGCCGAGCAGCTGCTGATCGCATCCGCCACCACCGAAGGCGGTATCGGCGGAAACCTGCGCAACAGCATCTGCGCGGTCGAGGTCGATGGCGACACGTGCCGCCTCGAAAAGGATGCGACCGTCATTTCCTACGGCTCGCACGCCGACGCCATTCTCATCACCTCGCGTGCCCACGCGCAGGCGGCTTCCTCCGATCAGGTGCTGACGGCCTTCCTCAAGGACCAGTACACGCTCGAGAAAACGCATGTCTGGAATACGCTCGGCATGCGCGGAACCTGCTCCGACGGTTTCCTTTTCAAGGGACAAGCGCCGGCTTGCCAGATCCTGCCGAAGCCTTTCGCGGAGATCGCGGCGCAATCCATGCTTGCCTCCTCACACCTCTTGTGGAGCGGCGTCTGGTACGGCATCGCCGTCGATGCCGTTGTGCGTGCCCAGGCTTTCGTGCGTGCCGCCGCCCGCAAGGCGCCGGATGCCCAGCCGCCGGGCGCGCTGCGCCTCGCCGAGGTTTCGAACCTGCTGCAGATGGTCAAATCCAACGTGGTTGCCGGCCTCAAGGCCTATGAGGATGCTAAGACTGATGCCGACAGGCTGTCTTCGATGGGATTTGCGGTGGCGATGAACAACGTCAAGATCGCCTCGTCCGAGACGATCCTGGAGATCGTCAACCATGCCATGCTGATCTGCGGCATCATGGGCTACAAGAATGGCACGCCCTTCAGCCTCGGACGCCATCTGCGCGACGCGCATTCCGCACAGCTCATGATTTCGAATGACCGCATCCTCGGCAACACGTCGAGCATGCTTCTTGTCCATAAGCAGGACACTAGCCTACTGGGGTGACAGTCATGGATATGCAGACCTCGTTTCTGGACCGGCTTTTCGAATCCGGTCTGCTGATCGATACCGGCATCGACGGGCTCTACGGCCGCAGCGGCCAGTTCGAAGATGTGATCGCTGCCTTCGAGCGCCTGATCGACACGTTCGGCGGCGCCGATGGTGCCGAAGCCATGCGCTTTCCGCCCGGCATGAACCGCGCCTTCTTCGAGAAGAGCGGCTACATGAAGAGCTTTCCGCAGCTCGCCGGCACGGTGCACAGCTTCTGCGGCAGCGAGCTCGATCATGTCAGCCTGCTGCAATGCATGGAAGTCGGCGAAGATTGGACCAAGGGACAGGAGGCGACCGACATCGTGCTGACGCCGGCGGCCTGCTATCCGCTCTATCCGACGATCGCCAAGCGCGGCAACCTGCCGAAGACGGGCGGCCTCTTCGACCTGCAATCCTATTGCTTCCGCCATGAGCCGTCGAAAGACCCGGCCCGCCAGCAGCTGTTCCGCATGCGTGAATATGTCTGCATGGGCACTGAGCTGCACGTCACGGATTTCCGCCAGCGCTGGATGGACCGCGGCGTCGAGATGATGAAGGCAGTCGGCCTCGAGGTGACGATCGACGTCGCCAATGATCCGTTCTTCGGCCGCGCCGGTAAGATGCTCGCCAATAATCAGCGCGACCAGAACCTGAAGTTCGAGCTTCTGATCCCGATCACCTCGGCTGCCAATCCGACCGCCTGCATGAGCTTCAACTACCATCAGGATGCCTTCGGCACGAAGTGGGGTCTCAATCTCGAAGACGGCAGTGTCGCGCACACCGCCTGCGTCGGCTTCGGACTGGAGCGCATCGCCCTTGCCCTCTTCCATCATCACGGGCTCGATGTGAAGCAATGGCCGGCCAGCGTCCGGAAAGCGCTGTGGGGCTGAGCAAATCGATGACATCGGTATTTTCGGGGGTATTTTCGGGAATCGACCCGGAAACCTACCGGGCGCATGCGCTGCATTCCGGTGAGCGCGCCTGGCCGGAAACCAATTGCTATGTCGATCTCTGGATCGAAGTTCTGGCGACATCAGGCGTTGCGCCGGAGGCGATGCTGGGTTTTACCCTGACGCAGGATTTCGAGGGCGACCAGTTCACCTTCTTCAAGGTGCCGCTTGAGGATCTCGAAGCGCTCTACGGCATTCGTGCGACCGAGCTTGCCATCTACGACAGTGTCGAACGCCATGTCGAGGTGCAGATCGCGCGGGGCCGTCTCTGCCTGATCGAAATGGATTCCTTCTACATGCCGGATACGCGCGGCACTGCCTACCGGCAGGAGCACGGCAAGACGACCGTTGCGATCAACCGGCTTGATGTTGCGACCAAGCGCGTCGATTATTTCCACAATGCCGGTTATTTCCGACTCGAAGGCGAGGATTTCGACGGTCTGTTCCAGCTGCAGCTGACGGAAAACGACCCGCCGTTCCTGCCCTATACGGAATTTGCCCGGTTCCCGGAAAGGCCGGCAGATGAAGCGCATCTGCGCGCGACCGCGCGGCGGCTTGCCGGTTTTCATTTTGCCCGGTGTCCCCGCGAAAACCCGATCCGCGCCTTTGCAAGCGTCTTTCCGCAACAGGTCGAAGCGGTGGCGGAACGCCCGTTCGGCTTCTTCCACAAATACGCCTTCAACACGCTTCGCCAGGTGGGCGCCAATTTCGAGCTGGCGGCCGATCACCTCACCTGGCTTTCCCCTGGTGAATTCGCGGCTGCCACTGAGCATGCCAGGCGCATTTCGGAGGTGGCGAAATCGGTGCAGTTCCAGCTTGCCCGCGCCGTCACCCGCAGGAAGTTCGAGCCGTTGCAGGCAGCTCTTGATCCGGCCGCCGATGCATGGGATTCCATGATGGCGTCGCTTGCGGGGCGAATCTGAGGCCGGAGATCTAACCATGCGGGGGCGTTTGGCGAGCATCGGTGCCGAGGAAAGTCTACTTTCCGAAGGCTGGAACCTGATCCTGACGGAGCCGGGCGCCTGCGCCGTGCCGCATGACATCCCGCTGTCGGCGCAGTTCATTCCAGCACCCGTTCCCGGCACCGTCGCCGCAGCCCTCGAAAAAGCCGGGCTCTTCGATCGGGAAAATCCCGAGCCGCTGAACACGCGGGATGCCTGGTATCTCTGCCGGCTTTTCGATGCCGAGCCCGGCGATGCGATCCTGCGTTTCGAAGGGCTGGCGACGCTCTGCCATGTCTTCCTGAACGGCCAGGAAATCCTGTTTTCCGAGAGCATGTTCACGGCGCACGAGATTCCGGTGACGCTTTCGGGCGGCGACGAACTGGCACTGTGCTTCCGGGCGCTCGGCCCCCGTCTGTCCGAGCCAGGCCCGCGTGCGCGCTGGCGGCCGCAGATGATCACGCCGGCGGGCTTGAAGAATTTCCGCACGACGCTGCTCGGCCATATGCCGGGCTGGTGCCCCGATATCCATGCCGTCGGGCCATGGCGGCCGATTTCGATGGTACGGCGTCATCCCGTCTCGATCGACAATGTCTCCATACGCGCCGTATTGGAGGAGAGTGGTATCGGCCGCCTCAGCGTTTCCCTGCACAGCAATGCCGAGGATCCGGCAATGCTGCTGCGCTGCGGCGGGATGGAGCAGCCCTTCGAGAAGGTCGGCGACAGTCATTACTCGGCTATCCTGAAGCTTTCCGACATCGAGGCCTGGTGGCCGCATACGCATGGCGCTCCGCGTCTCTATGAGCTAACGCTGGTTTCCGACGGCGTGGAATATCCGCTCGGCAGGACCGGCTTCCGGCGCATCGACGTCGACCGCGGTGCCGATGGCGATGATTTCGCGCTCCTCGTCAACGGCGAACGCCTCTTCTGCCGCGGCGCGGTGTGGGCGACGGCCGATATCGTGCGATTGCCGGGCGGGCGGGCGGATTATGAGCCGTTCCTGCGGCTTGCCGCTGCAGCCGGCATGAACATGATCCGCATCGGCGGCACCATGGCCTACGAAACGCCTGATTTCTTCGCGCTCTGCGACGAGCTCGGTCTGCTCGTCTGGCAGGATTTCATGTTCGCCAATTTCGATTATCCGCGCAACGACAAGGCTTTTCTCGGTCACGTGCATGCGGAGGTCGAGGAGTTCCTGCACGGTGTGCAGGGGGCGCCTTCCCTCGCGGTGCTTTGCGGTGGCAGCGAAATCCACCAGCAGGCGGCCATGCTCGGCCTGCCGGCGGAATTCTGGAGCGGGCCGGTCACCGATGAAATCATCCCGGCGGTCGTCGCGCGCATGCGCCCCGACGTGCCCTATGTGCCGAACTCGCCATATGGCGGGGCAATGCCCTTTTCGCCCAATGCCGGTATTGCGCATTATTACGGCGTCGGCGCCTATATGCGGCCGATTGCCGATGCACGCCGCGCCGATGTGCGTTTTGCTTCCGAAAGCCTCGCCTTCGCGCATGTGCCGCAGCAAAGGACGCTGCAGCGTCATCTCGATGTGCCCGCCGTCCACAGCCCGCTATGGAAGGCCCGCGTGCCGCGCGACCGCAGTGCATCGTGGGATTTCGAGGATG
This sequence comes from Rhizobium sp. BT-226, assembly GCF_025847085.2. NCBI lineage: Bacteria > Pseudomonadati > Pseudomonadota > Alphaproteobacteria > Hyphomicrobiales > Rhizobiaceae > Rhizobium > Rhizobium sp. BT-226. The sequence goes on from NZ_JAOYTI010000004.1 coordinate 228,206, forward strand.
TTCGCGACTTCTACCTGCAGCTTCTCTACGGTTTCGATCCGGCTGAGCTGCGCCGCGAAGATCCGGAACGCTATCTCGATCTCTCCCGCGCCGCGACCGGCGAGGTGATCGAGGAGGTTTTTGCCGAATGGCGGCGCAGGGGCTCCGCCTGCAATGGCGCGCTCGTCTGGACACTGCAGGATCTACTGCCCGGCCCCGGCTGGGGAGTGATCGACTCCACCGGAGAGCCGAAGCCGGTCTGGTATGCGATGCGCCGTGCATTCCGGCCGGTGCAAGTGGTCTTCACCGACGAGGGAACGAACGGTCTCGACGTGCATGTCGTCAACGAGACGGATGCAGCACTCGATGTCGAGCTCGAGGTTGTCTGCCTGCGCGGCGGAAAACAGCAGGTCGTCAGCGGCAGCAGGGCCTTCAAGCTGGCGGCAAGGGACACGGAGCGCCTTGCCTGCACCGCGCTGTTCGGCGCCTTCTTCGATACGACCTATGCCTTCCGCTTCGGGCCGCCGGCGCATGATGCAAGTGTGGCGCGCCTGCGCTCGCTGGCGGACGGCGCCATTCTCGCCGAGAGCTTCCACTTCCCGTGCGGACGGGGGAAGGCGCTTCATGATGCAGGGATCGAAGCATCACTCACCAGAGACGGCGACGACTGGTTCGTTGACATCAGGACCGACCGGCTGGCGCAATCTGTGCATATCGACGTCGAAGGCCATCGGGCCGAGGACGACTGGTTCCACCTTGCCCCCGGCGCGATGCGGCGTGTGAAGCTCCACGCGCTGGCCGGCGTGGAAAGCGATATTCCGCCTGCGGGCGAGGTCAGAAGTCTAGGCAGTTCGCATCGCGTCGCGTTCTAGAAAGGAAAGAGCATGCTGTCGTCCGAAAACCGCGCACACTTTTCGGCATCATGCTCTGGGGCTGACGCGCTGCGAAGGATGATGCCGATCCATTGGGAAAGACCGTGATTTGAGAACAATATACCGCTTTCTGCGCGCCCATGTTCTGCAGCGGCTGATCCCGCGGTCGCGTCTTGCCTTCAATCCGCGCAGGCCGGTGGAAATCGTCGGCTATCTCTCGATGGCGGTCGGCGTCGGCGAATCGGCAAGGCTCTGCGCCGGCGCATTGACGGAGGTGGGGCGGGCGATTTCGCTCTCCGACGTCAGCACGCATCCTGACGAGAATTCCTTCGCCGGATGGATGCCGTCGCATCTCTCCACCGAACCTGTGGGGAGCCGGATCTGGCATCTCAATCCGCCGATGCTGCCGCGCGCCATCCTGAAGAAGGGCGTTGCCAATTTCACCGGCGCCTTCAACATCGGCTATTTCGCCTGGGAGCTCCAAGTCGTGCCGGCCGAGTGGCGCAATGCGATGCATTACATGAATGCCGTCTTCGTGCCGTCGGAATTCACCAGGCGGGCGATAGCGCCCCTCACTGCGGCACCGGTCATCGTCGTTCCGCATCCTGTCACCGAGAAGCCGGCGACGGAAGGCGTGCGCCAGAAATTCGGCATCGAGGAAGACGCCTTTCTCGTCAGCTTCATCTTCAGCGCCGGCTCCTCGATCAACCGGAAGAATCCGCAGGCCGTCATCGAGGCCTTCCGGATATTTGCCGCCGAATGCCCCGGCGCCTTCCTGTTGATGAAGGCCAGCGGCGATATTAACAAGGATGAGGGCCTGCGCGAATTGGTCGCCTCGGTCGCGGGCAATACCCGGATCAGGATCGTCACCGACAGGATGTCGGATTCCGATATCAATGGCCTCATCCGCAGTTCAGACGCTTATCTTTCGCTGCATCGCTCCGAGGGTTTCGGGTTGACGGTAGCCGAGGCGATCATGCAGCGGACGCCGGTCATTTCCACAGGCTGGTCGGGCACGGTGGATTTCTGCGATCCCGACAATAGCTGGCTGGTTGCCTCTCCCCTCATTCCGGTGGTCGATACCCATCCCGAATTTGCCGGGCTCGAAGGCGCGGTCTGGGCCGATCCCTCACCCGAGGCGGCCGCCGCGCACTTGCAAGATATCTTCCGCACACCCGAGCGTGCGCGAGAGAAGGCCGAGAAGGCGCGGGAGTTCCTGCTGCGTTACCTCGCGGAAAACAGCTACGAGAAGGCGCTTCAGACGCTGGCGGCGATGCAGGCGAGCTAAGCTGAGGTCGTCACTCCGCTTTATTTTAACATTTTCGCATTAGAGATGGCGGGTATGCGGCTTTAGAGCATGTCGCGCAAAAGTGTGCAGCGGTTTTGCGATAACGACATGCGTAAAAACAAAAACCTAAAGTGCGAGGAGCGATCTGAAGATCGCGACGCGCTTTAGGCCGATGCTGACGGATGGACAGATGTCGAAGGGTATTATCGCAAACTCGGTGATGAATGCGGCGGCAGGCATGCTGCTGCTTCTGACGGGCTTTGTTTCATCGATCATAACCGCGCGGCTGCTCGGGCCGGAAGCCAACGGCATCGTCGCCTTCTCGCTCTGGCTGGTGGTGACCGGCGCCTCGATCGCCGAGCTCGGCTCCAGCATCACGCTGCTGAAGACCTTGCCGCAACTTTCGGCGGAAGGATTCGACGCGCGCCGCCGGCGGGGTTTTGCCGCCATCCTCGTCAGCTTCATGATGTTCTCGACCGTCGTGCTGCTGGCGCTCTACGCGCTGTTCTTCCTGACCTCCGAAAAGATGCACTGGGCCGACACGGCGCCATCCGTCGCTCTGGTCACGGGCGTGCTGTTCTTCATCCAGGCGATCGGATCCTTCGTCAAATTCTACCTGATTGGCGAAAAGAAGCTGGGCGCCTTCTTTAAGCTGACGGTTGCCGTCTCGATCGTGCAGCTTGCCGGCGTTGCCGTCGGCGCCGTTTTCTACGGCGTCGAGGGCGTTCTCGTCGGCTATGCGCTCGGCCAGCTCGTGCTGTTTTTCGCCACGCTGCCGATCCTTCTGGCGCGGCGCGACTGGTGCGGAGTCTCGCTGAAATATCTCGCCTCCTCCTCCGTCATCCTGTCGATCCAGTTCATCATCGATTCCATTTTCCTCAACCGGCTCGAGCTTCTCTTCCTGCAGCAGTTCTGGTCGGTGGAGATGGTCGGCTATTATGCTGTCGGCCTGTCGATCGCGAATATCGCGCTGCAACTGCCGATCCAGATGACCGGCAGCCTGCTGCCCTATTATTCCGAGCGGCGGCACAGCAGCGACGATTCGACATTGCCGGTCGAGGTCTTTACCGCCGTTACCCGCAGCATGGCCTATATCGTGCTGCCGATGAGCCTGGGGCTTGCCGCGATCTCCAGCGAACTGGTGCTCGTGGTGTTCGGCGAAGCATTCCGCCGCAGCGGGACGGTGGTGGCGCTGCTTGCGCTTGTTGCTCCCGCCTATACCTTCATGCAGATCCTCAGCCTCTACCTGCTGTCGATGGACAGGGCCCGCTCCCGCCTGAACATCAGTGTGATAGGTGGCCTACTGATGGTAGCGGGTTGTTTACTGATCGTACCTAGGCTTGCCGCCGAGGGTGCCGCACTCGTGCGCATCCTCGTATTCGTTGCGATGTCGGTGATGATGATCAGACAGACAGGATTCGGATCCCAGCTTTCGGGTCTCTACGCAAGCTTGACGAAGGTGACGCTCGCCTCCGTCCTCTGTGCTTGCGGAGCGACTTCCGTGTTGGAATTCGTCCAGGGGCCGGCCGGATTGGTCGGCGCGATCATCGCCGGCGCATTCGCCTATTTCGCAGCTCTCCGGGTGCTGCGCGCCGTGCCGGGCGAAGATGTCGAAGTCATGCGCTCCATTCTCGACAAGATGCCGTCCCTGCTGCGGCGACCGGTTGGTCATGCGATCAATTTCATCGCGCCGCGGCTTCCGGGCGATCCCGATCGCGCCAAGGTCGCGCCCGGCGAATTCTCGCTCGAACCGGCCGAAGGTGCGGGACGCAGTGCTGCCCTGCCTGTCGTCTTCGACGGCACGATCGGGCTGTTCATGCCTGAAAATCCTCTCGCCCAGAAACGCTCGGCCGCCGTGCTCTTCGTCAGTCCCTGGGGTTTCGAGGAGATGTGCAGCCGTAAATTCTTCCGCGTCGCGGCGGAGCATTTCTCGGATATCGGCGTGCCGAGCCTGCGCTTCGACTATCGCGGCACCGGCGACGCGCTGGATTTCGACGCACTGCCGGCGAGGCTGGAAACCTGGGAAGATTCGATCCGTGCGGCCGCCGACAAGCTGAAGTCGCTGAGCGGCTGCGACCGCATCATCCTCATCGCACAGGGCCTTGGTGCTACGCTTGCCCATCGCGTCGGTTCCTCGATCGAAGGCGTCGACAGCCTCGTCATGCTGGCGCCGGTGCTGAGCGGCCGGGCCTATCTGCGCGAACTCAACATGTGGTCGAAGATCATCGATGCCGATCTCGGCCTCGGCAAGGAGCATGTCCAGACTGCGAAGGTGCAGATCGCCGGGCTCGTCATGCCCGAAGAGATCGCTGCCGAGCTCGGCAAGCTCAGCATTGCCTCGCCGCAGGGGCTTGCGGCCTCCCGCTATCTGATCCTCGAACGTCCTGCCAAGGCCGAGGATACCGGCTTTGCCGACGCGCTGAAGGCGCTTGGCGCCGATGTCGAGCAGACGGCTTTCGAAGGCTATGACGAGCTCGCCACCAATCCGCTGTTTGCCAAGACGCCAATGGCTGTCGTCGCGCTGCTGACGACGTGGCTGGAGGCAACGACGACAGAGACATCCGCCGCCCATTCGCCGGCGGCGATCGACAACCCGCCGCTAGCCGGCGATGGTTTTGCCGAAACGCCGGTGCGTTTCGGAAGCCACAATCATCTGGTCGGCGTCGTCAGCCGGCCGCTTGGCGAGATCAAGGGCAATGCCGTGCTCTTCCTGTCGACGGCCTATGACCGGCATGCCGGTTGGGGACGGACGACGGTTGATATGGCGCGCGAGCTCGCCCGCCAAGGCGTCGTTTCGCTGCGCTTCGATTCCGCCAATGTCGGCGACAGCCCGCCGCGGCCGGATGCGCCGGAACAAGTGCTTTATTCGGATACGCAGACCGCAGATGCTGTCGCCGCACTCGATCTGCTCGAAACCGTCGTCGCCGGCCCCGTCATGGTCGCCGGCCGATGCAGCGGCGGCTATGTCGCCTTCCGCGCCGGCGTCGCCGACGAACGCTTGAAGGCAGTCGTGTCGATCAATCCCTTCGTCTATTACTGGGATCCTGACATGCCGGTGCGCCGCGAGCATGTCGTTTCCGTCCCGCGTAGCCTTGATGATTACAGCCAGCGCCTGGCGCGGCTCGACACGCTGAAGCGGCTGTTGCGCGGCCAGGTGGACGTCGTTGCAGCGCTGCAGAATATCATCATCGCCGCCGGCCGCCGGCTGTCGCCGTGGATCGCGCCGCTGCTCGAGTTGCTCCCCGACCGGCGCCATATCGCCCGCGAGGTCCGGCACTCATTCGCGTTGTTCGGCAAACGCAAGGTGCCGCTGACGCTGATCTACAGCGAGGGCGATGTCGGGCTTGACCACGTCTATTTCCACTTCGGGCCGCGCGGCGCCAGGCTTTCCCGCTACCCGAACGTGCGCCTGCTGATGTTGGCGGATGCCGACCACAATCTGACGCCGCCGCAATCGCGCAAATTCGTGCTCGACGAGATCATTCGTCTGGCAAGAGCATAACCGGCGATGCTACAGCGCCGCGTCGTTTCACACGCGCAATGCTGTAGCTTATGCGGCAGGAAGACGGGATCAGATGCTTTCCGCGGCGACGACATCAAGCGATCTGTAGAGATCGATATAGCGTCCGGCGACGATATCCCAGGAATAGCCGCGGGCGGCGTCGAGAAGCTCGGCGCGAACGGTGTCCGGTTGGCGCGAAAGGTGTTCATAGGCCGTTTCGAACGCCGTGGCGGCACTCTCAGGATTGGTGAAATCGGCAAGCATGAGAACGGGATGCCGGGCGGCAAGCGTCGCAAAGGCATCGTTGGCGTTCAGCACCGGCAGGAGGCCGGCGCTCATCGCCTCCAGAGCGACCAGGCCGAAACCTTCATATTCCGAGGCGGAAGCGAGAAGCGAGGCTTCTGCGATGATGCGCCGGATGGTGTCGTTCTCGGGCGACACATGCAGGGTGACGCGGCCGGACAGATGACGGCTTTCGATGGCGCTGTTGACATCCGCCCGGTTCAGGTCGGACTCGGCGCCGACGATGTCGAGATGCCATTCCGGATCGCGGGTCCTCAACATGGCCATCGCATTGAGCAGGTGGTCCAGCCGTTTGTTCACCGAGAACCGGCCGATCGTGACGATGCGGCGCTTCGCCCGGCGTGAAGCGGTGTCGGCAAACTTGCCGATATCGGCGCCGTTTTCGATCAGCAGGCTGTCGGGCACGATTTCTGAAAACTGCTTGAGGTCGGAGGCGCTGCAGCAGACGACGCGACGATAGGCCATCGCCGAAGCGCGGGTCAGCGTCCGGAACCAGATCTTCTTGATCGCCGCGTATTTCCGCGTGTGGAAGAAGCCGCCATGGGTGGTGACGATCATCGGTTTTCCGTGCAGCAGCCGGCCCCAGGCGAGCGCGTCGAAGAAGAAGTCGATGGCATGGACATGCACGAGATCGGCATCGGCGAGATGGCGGAAAACCTGCGGTGCCAGTGGATAACGGCTGGTGCCAAACCAGGGAATGCGCACCACCTCGATGCCGTCGATATCTTCGCGAAGTGGCAGCTTGTCTTCAGGCGCGGTGAAGAGCGAATCCAGCGTGACGACGCGCACGCGATAGCCGCGGCGCACGGTCTGGCGGGCGAGATTGGCGACCACGTCTTCCAGGCCGCCGCGATTGGGCAGGAACTGGCGTACGACATGGACGATCAGCGGAGCCGTTTCCAACTGCGGCTTCGCGCGCGCCCTATCTGCCTCGACGATCGACATTTTCCACCTATCGCTGCACGTGCCGGTCCGCGCTGATGCAGGCCCCGTGATAACAACGACCAGATATGCCCGGCGTTAAGGCGCGGTTTAGGCGACGTCCTGCGGGGGCGATTCTTCGCGAAAAAGGTTAACCGTGTCTGACGGGAATTTCAGAGCGTTTCCGTTTTTCTCGAATCACGGAAACGCTCTATCTCTTTTGTTTTCACGCAATTCCGGACGCAAAACCGCTGCACACTTTTGCTGGAATTGCTCTAAAATGCCTTGAAGGTCAGCGTCGTCAGCGAGCGGACGATGCCGGGAATATTGGCGATGTTGTCGTTGATGAATTTGCCGATATCCTGGCCTTCCTCGATATAGACCTTCAGCAGCAGATCGTAGTCGCCGCTGGTCGAATAGAGCTCCGAGACCAGTTCGGTCTGGTAGATGGCGTCGGCGACATCATAGGTCTTGCCGGGTGCGCATTGGAGCTGGACGAAGATCGGCTTCATGAAGATTTCCTGCAAAGTTGTTTGGCGCGCATAATGGTCGAAAGCGCCCCTCCGATGCAAGCCGTTCGTCACGCAGTTGGGTTGGTAGTGGCTTCCGCGACGATCCACTCGCGAAAGGCGGCAAGTGGCGCATAATCGGCGCGCTCGGGCGGAAAGGCGAGATAATAGCGCTCGCGACTTTCCATTTCACGGTCGACAGCGGCGACGAGATCGCCGCGCCTGATCTCCTCCTGCATCAGGAATGTCGGCAACAGGGCGACGCCGAGGCCGGCGATTGCCGCCTGCGCAGCGGTGGCGAACTGGTCGAAAAGCATGCCGTGTACATTTTCGAAGGAAACGCCGTTGCCGGCGAACCATTGTTCCCAGGCGTCAGGACGCGTCGTCAGGTGCAGCAGCGGAACGGCGAGCAGATCCTCCGGTCCTGAGATCGCATATTGCTTCAGAAAATCCGGACTGCAGGCCGGCACCGTGCGCTCCGACATCAGAAGGGCGAGTTCGGCGCCCGGCCAGTGCGGATGGCCGAAATGGATGGCGGCGTCGATCGAATCGAGGCGGAAATCGAAGGGCGAAAGCCGGGTCACCAGATTGATGGTCACGCCGGGATTGGCGGCGAGAAAGCGTCCCAGGCGCGGCGCCAGCCATCGTGTGCCGAAGGTCGGCAGGATGGCGAGATTGATCGTGCCGCCATGCGGATTGGCGCGCAGGTTCAGCGAGGCGCTGGATATCCGCCGCAGCGCCTCGCGAATCTCGCGGGCATATCCGTCGCCGGCAAGCGTCAGCCGCATGGTCTGGCGTTCGCGCAGGAAGAGCTCGACACCAAGCTGCTGCTCGAGCGCGCTTACCTGACGACTGACGGCGCTCTGCGTCAGATCGAGTTCGCGCGCTGCTGCCGTCACGCTGCCGGTGCGGGCAACCGCCTCGAAGGCGGCGAGATGCGAAATCGATGGCAGAAAACGTCTAGACGTCAGCATGATCATTCCGTTTCAGAATGGGCTATTTCCGAAATAGCGATATTTGCGGCTTTGTCGCGCGTGTAAAGGGGTTCATCCTGCAAAAACGGAATGAGCCGGAGTTTCCCAATGCCGCAAGCCTTCGTTTCCCCAGACCGCATCCGATCGCTGTTCACCGAGGCGATGTCGCAGATGTACCGGGCGGAGGTGCCGCAATACGGCACGCTGATCGAGCTGGTGGCGGATGTGAATGCCGGCTGCCTCGAGAATGATCCTGACCTGCGCGAACGTCTGGCTCAAGCCGGCGAGCTGGAGCGCATCGATGTCGAGCGCCACGGCGCCATCCGGCTCGGTACGGCCGACGAGCTCTTCACCATTCGCCGGCTGTTTGCGGTCATGGGCATGCAGCCGGTCGGCTACTACGATCTTTCGGTTGCCGGTGTGCCGGTTCATTCCACCAGCTTCCGGCCGATCGACGAGGTGGCGCTCAACGTCAATCCATTCCGCGTCTTCACCTCGCTGCTGCGATTGGAACTGATCGAAGACGAAGGGCTGCGCCGCGAGGCCGAAGCCATTCTGGCGAAACGGCGGATCTACACGCCGCGTGCCGTCGCGCTGATCGAGCGCCACGAGCAGAACGGCGGCCTGAGCGAGGCGGAAGCGACGGAATTCGTCGCCGAGGCGCTGGAAACCTTCCGCTGGCATGGCGAAGCGACAGTCAGCGCCGAAACCTACAAGCGGCTGCACGATGCACATCGGCTGATCGCCGACGTCGTCAGCTTCAAGGGGCCGCACATCAACCATCTGACGCCGCGCACGCTCGATATCGACGCCGTCCAGGCCCGTATGCCGGAACGCGGCATCACGCCGAAGGCGGTCATCGAAGGGCCGCCGCGCCGACATTGCGATATCCTGCTGCGACAGACGAGTTTCAAGGCGCTGGAGGAAACGATCGCCTTTTCCGGTGAAAACGATGGCGCGGTTCGAGGGACACATACCGCCCGCTTCGGGGAGATCGAACAACGCGGCGTGGCGCTGACGGCGAAGGGCCGGGCGCTTTACGACCAGCTGCTCGCCTCGGTTCGCGGCGAGGTGCAGGTGGGCGCCGGCGGCGCCAAGGCCGGCGCCTACGACGATGAACTTGCCACGCGTTTCAAGGCACTTCCGGACAGCTGGGATGAGCTGCGCAACGAGGATCTGGCCTTCTTCCGCTATGCCGCGACGCCTGCAGGCATTGCCGCTGCGGCCGGCAGCACGCTGCCCGGTGATCCGGAGGCACTGATCGCCTCGGGTTACCTCACCTTCACCCCCATCGTCTACGAAGACTTCCTGCCCGTCAGCGCGGCCGGCATCTTCCAGTCGAACCTCGGCACCGACCAGCAGCAGAACTACGCGACTCGCTCGAACCGGGACGCCTTCGAGGCAGCACTGGGCGCGACCGTTCAGGACGAGCTGGCACTTTACGCCGAACGCCAGGCTGCATCGCTGGATTCGGCACTGGCCGCGCTCGGCCTTGCGGGCCTGCCGCTGAAGACGGTTGCGTGAAATGGCAGGTTCAACACTTTCTTTTATGCATTAGAGTATCCGCGATTTCGCTCCGATCGGACTGAGCCATGCTGAATGATCCGCGCTCCCACGGTCTCTGGGAAAAGACAGCGCCCGAAGCGCCGACGACCTCGCCTCTCGATGGCCCAGTATCGGCCGATGTCGTCATCGTCGGCGGCGGTTACACCGGCCTCTCTTCCGCCTTGCATCTTGCCGAAGCCGGGTCGAAGGTGGTGCTGCTGGAGGCCAAGGAGATCGGCTTCGGCGGTGCCGGGCGCAATGTCGGGCTGATCAATGCCGGCATGTGGGTGATGCCGAACGATCTGCCCGGCGTGCTCGGCCCGGTGCATGGCGAACGTCTGCTCGACCTGCTCGCCAATGCGCCGAAGCTCGTCATGGAGCTGATCGACAAACATCAGATTGCCTGCGAACTCGAACGGAACGGCACGCTGCATTGCGCGGTCGGCGCGGACGGGCTGAAGGAGATCGAGGATCGCGCGGCGCAATGGTCCGCCCGCGGCGCAGCCGTGACGCTGCTCGATGCGACGGAAACGGCCAAACGCATCGGCAGCGATGCCTATGCCGGTTCGCTGCTCGACAAACGCGCCGGAACGCTGCAGCCGCTTGCCTATGCCCGCGGCCTTGCCCATGCCGCCGTCAAGACCGGGGTCGTCATTCATACGTCCAGCCCGGTCGTTGCAACGGAGCAAAACGGCAGCCGCTGGATCGTGAAGACGGCAAAGGGCGAGGTCAGCGCGGACTGGATCATCGTTGCGACCGATGCCTACAGCACCGGTCCTTTCGAGCAGGTGCGCAACGAACAGATCTATCTGCCCTATTTCAATTTCGCCACCGTGCCGCTCGGCCATAATCTGCGTCAGTCGATCCTGCCGGGGCGGGAAGGCGCATGGGATACCAAGGAAATCCTCTCATCCTTCCGCATGGACCAGGCCGGGCGTCTCGTTTTCGGCAGTGTCGGGGCGCTGCGCAATACCGGCCTTTCCGTACACAAAGGCTGGGCGAAACGCGCATTGAAGCGGCTCTTCCCTGTCATCGGCGATGTCGAATTCGAGTGCGAATGGTATGGCCAGATCGGCATGACCGACGATGCGCTGCCGCGCTTCCACAAATTCGCCCCGAATGTCGTCGGCTTTTCGGGTTACAATGGCCGCGGCATTGCGCCCGGCACGGTCTTTGGCCGCACGCTGGCGGAGCATATCCTCGGCCGGCTTCCGGAAGCCGATCTGCCACTACCGCTGACGGCACCCAGCGAACCGAGCTTCCGTGCGCTCAAGGAAATATGGTACGAAGCCGGCGCTCAGGTCGCCCATTTCGCCGATGCCCGCTTCTGAGAAAATTAGATTGGAACCAAGACAATGACCATCGCCGTCCTCGATCTCGCCACCGAAACCGCCAAGCTGCTCGCCGAACTCGGCGTCGATGCCGGCCGCTATCACGGCGGCACGCTTTCCGTCACCTCGCCGGTCACCGGCAAGGAAATCGGCAGGCTCAGGGAACATTCCGTTTCCGAGGCGAAGGCGGCAATCGAAACGGCGCACCAGGCCTTCCTCGAATGGCGTGCCGTGCCGGCGCCGAAGCGCGGCGAACTGGTCCGCCTGCTCGGCGAGGAACTGCGCGCCTCCAAGGCAGCACTCGGCCGTCTCGTCTCGATCGAGGTCGGCAAGATCACCTCCGAGGGTCTCGGTGAAGTGCAGGAGATGATCGACATCTGCGATTTCGCGGTCGGCCTCTCCCGCCAGCTCTACGGCCTGACGATCGCCACCGAGCGCTCCGAGCATCGGATGATGGAAAGCTGGCACCCGCTCGGCGTGATCGGCATCATTTCCGCCTTCAACTTTCCTGTTGCCGTCTGGTCGTGGAATGCAGCCCTTGCGATGGTCTGCGGCAATTCCACCGTCTGGAAGCCCTCGGAAAAGACGCCGTTGACGGCGCTTGCCGTGCAGGCTCTGTTCGAAAAGGCGCTGAAGCGTTTCGTCGCCGAGGGCGGTAGCGCACCGGCCAATCTGTCGACGCTGATCATCGGCGGCCGTGAGGTCGGCGAAGTGCTGGTCGATCATCCGAAGATCCCACTCGTTTCCGCCACGGGCTCGACGGCCATGGGCCGCGCCGTCGGTCCGCGCCTGTCGCAGCGTTTTGCCCGCGCCATTCTCGAACTCGGCGGCAACAATGCGGCGATCGTCTGCCCGTCGGCCGATCTCGACCTGACGTTGCGCGGCGTCGCCTTCTCCGCCATGGGCACGGCCGGCCAGCGCTGCACGACGCTGCGCCGTCTCTTCGTCCATGAGAGCGTCTACGACCAGCTGGTGCCGCGCCTGCAGAAGGCCTACGGTTCCGTCACCATCGGCAATCCGCTCGAGGCCGGGACGCTTGTGGGACCGCTGATCGACGGCCAAGCTTTTAAGAACATGCAGGCGGCGCTGGGCGAGGCGAAATCGGCCGGCGGCACCGTAACCGGCGGCGACCGCGTCGAAACCGGTTCGACCGAGGCCTTCTACGTTCGCCCGGCGCTTGTCGAAATGCCTGATCAGACCGGCCCGGTCGAGCACGAGACCTTTGCGCCGATCCTCTATGTGATGAAATACAGTGACTTCGACGAGGTGCTGGCGCTGCACAATGCCGTGCCGCAGGGGCTGTCGTCGTCGATCTTCACCAACGACATGCGCGAGGCCGAAACCTTCGTCTCCGCACGCGGCTCGGATTGCGGCATCGCCAACGTCAATCTCGGGCCATCGGGCGCCGAAATCGGCGGCGCCTTCGGCGGCGAGAAGGAGACCGGCGGCGGCCGCGAATCCGGCTCGGATGCCTGGAAGGCCTATATGCGCCGCTCCACCAACACGATCAATTACGGCAGGACGCTGCCGCTGGCGCAGGGCGTCAAGTTCGACGTCGAATAAGCTGGCTGCAAAGGCTGCAAGAGAGAGGCGGCGCTTGCAGAGCGTCGCCTTTTTTGACCGAGTTGAGATTTATTCCCCTGTAATATGAAATATTTAGTCAAGATATTGTGATGTCTTTTCTGGGCAAGCCAAACTTGAAATTGGTAGTCAGGAAAAATATACGCCTCTGATCGCCCTTGGAGAGCTCGGGTGACATCGCTACGGAGGCCATCATGAACACTGCTCTTAACCGTTTTTCCCTCGCGCTTGCCGCTTCGCTTCTTTCCGTCACCGCGCTTGCAGGCAGCGCCAATGCGCAGGATGAAGGTCTCGTCGTTTACAATGCCCAGCACGAAAGCCTCGGCCGCGAATGGATCGATGCCTTCACCAAGGAGACCGGCATCAAGGTCACCATGCGCCAGGGCAGCGACATGCAATTCGCCAACCAGATCATCCAGGAAGGCGACGCCTCTCCGGCTGATGTCTTCCTGACCGAGAATTCGCCGGCAATGACGCTGGTCGATGGCGCGGGCCTTTTCGCTCCCATCGAAAAGGAAACGCTGGATCAGGTTCCGGATCAGTATCGCCCGGCTGACGGCATGTGGACCGGCATTGCCGCCCGCACCACGGTTTTCGCCTATGATAAGACCAAGCTCACCGAAGACAAGCTGCCGAAGTCGTTGCTCGACCTCCAGGATCCGGTCTGGAAGGGCCGCTGGGGCGCGGCACCTGCCGGCGCCGACTTCCAGGCTATCGTCGCAGCCCTGCTGCAGCTGAAGGGCGAAGATGCCACCAAGGCATGGCTGAAGGGCCTCAAGGACAACGCCACCCGCTACAAGGGCAACAGCGTCGCCATGAAGGCCGTCAATGCGGGCGAAGTCGAGGGCGCGGTCATCTATCACTACTACTGGTTCGGCGATCAGGCGAAAACCGGCGAGAACAGCAAGAATGTCGGCATGCATTACTTCAAGAACCAGGATCCGGGCGCTTTCGTCAGCGTTTCGGGCGGCGGCGTCCTGAAGTCCACACAGCACATGAAGGAAGCCCAGGCTTTCCTGAAGTTCGTCACCGGTAAGGCCGGCCAGGCGATTCTCAAGGACGGCACCTCCTATGAATATGCCGTGGGCAAGGATGCGCCTTCCAACGACAAGCTCACTCCGCTTGCCGATCTCAATGCGCCGAAGGTCGAAGCTTCGACCCTCGACAGCAAGAAGGTCGTCGAACTGATGACGGCCGCCGGCCTGATCTAAAGCGTGGCGCGCCACACTTTAGATCTTTGGTTTTCCGCATGTCGTCGTCGCAAAGCCGCGGCACAGTTTTGCGCGACATGCTTTGACCTTTCTGCCGCAGGCGTCTTCCGGCCAAAACTGTTGCTTTTGGCTCAAGAAAACCTTAGGGCATGACGACATCCGGCAACCGCCTTTCAAAGGCGGTTGCCTTCCTTTTTCAGCGTGTAAAGGCATCGGCCTTGCTGCAGGACAACAGATTGCTCGCATCCGGCAACGAGGCGCCGGTCGCGCCGAGGGTCGCGCGAATGGTTTTGCCGCGCGGACGCATGCCGGACGCTTCGGTGATCCTGCTTGCAACCCTCGTCGCGATCTTCAGTCTCGTGCCGCTCGGCTTCATCGGCTGGGTCACCTACGATGTCGGCTGGGAAACAGTGAAGGCCCTGGTCTTCCGGCCGCGCGTCGGTGAACTTCTCGTCAACACGGTTCTGCTGGAATCGATCACCATCCCGCTGTCGATCGCGCTTGCCGTGACGCTTGCCTGGCTGACGGAGCGGACGGACATTCCTTTTGCGCGGCTCTGGGCCTGGCTGGCGATCGCCCCGCTCGCCGTGCCCGCCTTCGTGCACAGCTATGCCTGGGTCAGCCTCGTTCCCGGCATGCGTGGCCTGCAGAGTGGCGTCTTCGTCTCGGTCATCGCCTATTATCCGTTCCTCTACCTGCCGGTCGCCGCAGCGCTGCGGCGTCTCGATCCGGCCATCGAGGATGCCGCGGCCTCGCTGGGCCTTAATCCCTGGCGGGTCTTCTTCCGCGCCGTGCTGCCGCAGCTCAGACTCGCCATCTGTGGCGGTTCGCTGCTGATCGCGCTGCATCTGCTGTCGGAATACGGGCTGTTCGTCATGATCCGGTTCGACACGTTCGCGACGGCGATCGTCGACCAGTTCCAGTCCTCCTACAACAGCCCGGCCTCCAACATGCTCGGCGGCGTGCTCGTCGCCTGCTGTCTTTTTCTGCTCGGCTTCGAGGTGCTGGTGCGCGGCAATGAACGTTATGCCCGCGTCGGCTCCGGCTCGCCACGTCCGGCGGACCGCCGCCGGCTGGGCTGGTTCGTGGCGCCAGCCATGTTGCTGCCCGTCGTCCTGGCGGCGCTGACGCTCGGCGTGCCGCTGGTAACGCTTGGCCGCTGGCTCTATCTCGGCGGCACCGATATCTGGCGCATCGAAGTCGGCAGCGCCTTCCTGCAGACGATCGTGCTCGCAGTTGCCGGCGGCGTGCTGGCGACGATGGCCGCAGCACCGATGGCCTGGCTTTCCGTGCGGGCGCCCGGCCGCTTCCAGCGTGTGCTTGAAGCCTGCCATTATTATGTCGGCTCGCTGCCGGGCGTCGTCGTGGCGCTGGCGCTGGTGACGATCACCGTGCGTCTCGTGCTGCCGCTCTACCAGACCTTCGCAACGCTCATCGTCGCCTATGTGATGCTTTTTCTGCCGCGCGCCATGGTCGGGCTGCGCGCCAGCATCGCCCAGGCCCCGGTGGAGCTGGAGCGCGCCGCGATGGGTCTCGGCCGCACCCCGGGTCAGGCGGTGCGGCAGATCACCATGCGGCTTGCAGCACCGGGAGCGGCCGCCAGCGTCGCGCTGGCCGCACTCGGCATCACCAATGAACTCACGGCGACACTGATGCTGTCGCCCAACGGCGTCGATACGTTGGCGACGAAATTCTGGTCGCTGACCAGCGAGATCGATTATGTCTCGGCCGCCCCTTACGCCTTCATGATGGTCGTGTTGTCGCTGCCGCTCACCCTGATGCTTTATACCCAATCGAAACGGACCGCCGGCCAATGACGCTGCTCACGATCGAAAACATCAGCAAGCGTTATGGCCCGGTCCAGGCGCTGAAGGATATTTCGCTCGACGTCGTGGCGGGCAGCCGCACCGCCGTCGTCGGCCCGTCCGGTTCGGGCAAGACGACGCTGCTGCGCATCATTGCGGGCTTCGAGCAACCCGATGTCGGCAGGGTGACGCTGGATGGCGACCTGCTCGCAGACGGTCCGGCGACGGTACCGGCGCACAAGCGCGGCATCGGCATCGTTTCGCAGGACGGCGCCCTGTTTCCGCACTTAAGCGTTGCCGAGAATATCGGCTTCGGCTTCGAACGAGGGGCTGCGGATCGGGAGGAGCGCGTGCTCGAGTTGCTCGACATGGTCGAGCTCGACCGCGGCATGCTGGTCCGGCGCCCGCATCAGCTTTCCGGCGGCCAGCAGCAGCGCGTGGCGCTCGCCCGCGCGCTCGGCCGCAAGCCGCGGCTGATGCTGCTCGACGAACCTTTCTCGGCGCTCGATACCGGCCTGCGTGAAAATATGCGCAAGGCGGTTGCGCGTGTGTTGCAGGCGGCAGGCATCACCACCATTCTCGTCACCCATGATCAGGAAGAGGCGTTGACCTTTGCCGATCAGGTGGCGGTTCTGAGGGAAGGACGGCTGATCCAGGCTGGGTCGCCGCAATCATTGTATCTGCATCCGCGCGATCGCGAGACGGCACTGTTTCTCGGCGATGCCGTGCTGCTTCCCGCCATCATCCGCAACGGTTTGGCAGATTGCGCCCTCGGCCGTGTCGCCGTCGAGGGCAGCCGTCAGGGCAAGGCGGAGATCATGCTGCGGCCCGAGCAGATTCGTGTCGTCGCCGATGAAAGCGATCGCGATTATGGCGGGCGTGTCGTCGAGGTGGAATTCGGCGGGGCGGTCTGTACCGTTGCGGTTTCGCTAGACGGCGTGGCGCTGCCGCCGATCCTGATCAAGACCTCGAGCGTCGCGCTTCCGGCGCGAGGCGACCTCGTTCGCCTCGATATTGCCGGCAAGGCGCATGTCTTCGAGAGCTGAGTTAGAGCCCCGCGGGGCTCTATCTTTGTTTTGCGCAATCCCGGACGCAAAACCGCTGCGCACTTTTGCTGGAATTGCTCAGCCGAACTTGCGCACCACTTCTTCCGGCTCGATGCCTTCGAGCCAGCCGCCGGTAAAGCCGGCGCGTTCGAGCCCGAGGCGGATGACCGGTGATTGCCGCATCAGTTTCCAGATGAAATCCGAACGGTCGTTCTCGATGGTCATGACGACAAGACCCTGGTCGATGCCGACGGTGCGGTCGTCGACCCAGCCTTCCGGCCGCTTGGTCTTGACGGTCGGATTGAAGCCGCCGGGAAAGCCGCCTTCCAAGAGCAGGTTCGGATAGGTGGTGAGAAGCGCCTTGGTGCCGTCGAGAGCCGCCAGCCGGTCGTAGGGCAGGCAGGCAAGTGCCGCCCAGGGTGCGATCGTGCCGTCATCGGGGCCGAGCGGTGCGCCGCGGGCGGCGTAACCCAGAACCTTCGGCTGGCGACCGCCGCGCATGCGCCGTGTCGGCGGTGGACCGTCACAGGCGGAGAAACCCCAGATATTCCTGTTGTAGCCGACGAACTGGCCGGGATTGCGCTCGGCATAGTCACGCTGGACGTTGATCATCACCTGCGTATTGCGGAAATAATCCCAGTTCCGCTCCGCCATCGGCTTGTCCTGAATGGTGCGGAAATCGATCCAGGCATGCGAGAAGAGGTGGATGAAGAGCGGCCCGGCATAGAGATAGGACTGCTCGCCATGCAACATCCAGGAATAGCTTGACGTAAAGGCGTCGTAGCTCGATTGCGGAATGGGATGCGTCGGCGAGGCGAGCGCCAGCGTATAGAGGATGATCGCCTCGTCGAAGCCGTGATAGCGCCAGCGCAGGAAGCCGGAAGAGGGCTTCCAACCCATGGCAATAGTGTCGCCCTTGTTTAGCGCCCAGCGCCAGTCGACGCGCTCGTAGATGAAGGTCGCGAGTTGACGGATTTCCGTCTCCGTCTCGTCGTCTTCGCGATTGAAATACTGTGCGGCCGTCAGAATGCCGGCGACGAGCAGCGCCGTGTCGATGGTCGAAAGCTCGCTGTTCCAGGCGCGATGGCCGGTATCCATGTGCAGGAAATGATAGAAGAAACCGCGATGGCCGGTCGCGTGGCGTTCCTCGCCCTGACGCGCCTCGGCGAAGAAACGCAGCGTATTGACCGTACGCTCGGCTGCTTCCTCGCGGCTGATCCAGCAACGCTCGACACCGACAGGATAGGAGGAAAGCGCAAAGCCGACGGCTGCGATACTCGCCGGCACGCCGCCGATCGAGGTATCCGCCACCAGGCCATTTTCGGGATTGGTATATTTCAGGAAGTACTTGAACGCCGAATGCTGCAGCCTGTCGACGAGTGCTGCATCAATGTCTTCAATCCGTTGCAGCATAGGCTCCTACCCAACTGTTGCATCGCCCCATGCTTCAACATGGGGGCCGTCCCCGGGCAAATCAAACCTTTTTGATTCGCAAGGATAAGAGAACACAAAAGGGGGGAATCGGTCGTTAATAATTATCGGTAAAATAATATCTAGCAGAAGTCATATAAGCGGTGCAGCAAAAAAGACGGCCCGCGCGCCACCGGCACGGGTTATTTTCCCGCAATACTTGTTTATCGGATGCTCCAGAGAGTGCGTTTTCACGTTCAGGCGGCTTCGTCGAGCCGCACCAGATGACCTGCCGACACTTCCCGATATCGGCGAGGCGGCGCGACGTAGCCGACCGGGCGAACCGGGCTCTTGAGCTCGTCGGTCCCGAGGTTGCGCTTGATGCCGCGCCGCGCGGGATCGGGCACGGGCACGGCTGCCATCAGCCTCTTCGTGTAGGCGTGCTGCGGATTGCTGAACAATTCCGCGCGTGGGCCGATCTCAACGATCTCGCCGAGATACATCACCGCGACCCGATGACTGACGCGCTCGACCACCGCCATGTCGTGGGAAATGAATAGGAAAGCGAGGTTGAGGCTTTGCTGCAGATCCATCAGCAGATTGCAGACCTGTGCCTTGATCGAGACATCGAGGGCCGAAACGCTTTCGTCGGCGACGATCACCTTCGGATCGAGTGCGAGCGCCCGGGCGATGCAGATGCGCTGGCGCTGACCGCCGGAGAATTCGTGCGGATACCGTTTCATCATATCGGGTTTCAGCCCGACGCGTTCGAGGAGATCGGCCGCCTTGTCGCGGGCCTGGGCGCCGGTGCCGAGGCCATGTTCGGTGATGGGTTCGGCGACGGCGGCGCCGACGGTCATGCGCGGGTTGAGGCTGGCGAAGGGATCCTGAAAGATCATCTGGATGCTGCGGCGCATCCGTCTGAGACTAGCCGCGTCAAGGCTCAGCACGTCATAGCCGTCGAGGCTGACGCTACCGCCGTTCGGCTGGACGAGGCGGGTGATGGAGCGGCCGGTGGTCGACTTGCCGCAGCCGGATTCGCCGACGAGCGACAGCGTCTCGCCCTGGAAGAGATCGAAAGAGACATCTTCGACCGCATGGATCGCGCCGGTCTTGCGGCCGAGCAGCCCGCCGCGGATGTCGAAACGGGTAACGAGGTTCTTGACTTCGAGGATCGGCGTCCGGCGGCGGTCGACGGTATCGGCCACCTCGATCGGCTCCCGGCGTTCGCCGGTCGTGGTATCGACGACCGGGAAACGCAGCGGCCATTTCCGGTCGGCCATCGAGCCGAGGCGCGGCACGGCCGAGAGCAAAGCGCGGGTATAGGGATGCCTGCCGCGATGGAAGATGGCGTCGGTCGTGCCGGTTTCCACCGCTTCGCCGCGATACATGACGATGGTGCGGTCGGCGATTTCGGCGACGACGCCCATGTCGTGGGTGATGAAGAGCACGGACATGCCCTCTTCTTCCTGCAGCATCTTGATCAGGTCGAGGATCTGGCCCTGGATCGTCACATCGAGCGCCGTTGTCGGTTCATCGGCGATCAGCAATTTCGGCCGGCTGGCGAGCGCCATGGCGATCATCACGCGCTGGCGCATGCCGCCTGAAAACTGGTGGGGATATTCATCGAAGCGCGAGGCGGCGTTGGGGATGCGGACCCTTTCCAGCAGGCGCAAGGTTTCGGCCCGCGCCTCGGCCTTGCCGATATCGCCGTGGCAGGTGAGCGCTTCGGAGATCTGGCGGCCGATGGTGAAGATCGGGTTGAGGGATGTCATCGGCTCCTGGAAGATCATGGCGGCGTCGTTGCCGCGCACCCGGCGCATCTCCTTTTCCGGAAGCGTGAGAACATCCTTGCCGTTCAAGGTGATGGCGCCATCGATGCGGCTCGATCCCTTGGCGAGAAGCCGCATGATCGAAAGGGAGGTGACGCTCTTGCCCGAGCCGCTTTCGCCGACGATCGCCACGGTCTCGCCTGGCATGACGTCGAAGGAGACGTCGCGCACCACCGGCTTCCAGTCACCATCGACGAGGAAAGAGGTCGTCAGGTTCCGGACGGAGAGAACCGGAGAGGCGGAGGCTGAAGAAACATCACTCATGTCGTTCCCTTGGTCTTATCTGGTTCACGTCTTCAAAGGCGTGGCGAAGGAGGCGGAAGGCCTGCCTTCAGCGATGCGGGCCGCTTCCAGCGCCGCGATCTTTTCATCGATCTCGCGCCTGTCGGTCATGCCGTTCGGATTTTGCCGCGTCGCCATCGTCTCGGCGACATGCAGGTAGCGTTCACCCGCCACGGCATGCAGGCGGACAAGTTCGGCGAGCGGATTGGGATGATCGTCGGCGCGGAGGCTCAGCCACGGATAATCCTGGTCGCGATGGATGACGAGGGCGGCAGACTGCCTGCCGCGCTTGTCGCCGCCGGCATCTTCGCCTGCCTGCATCGCCAGCAGCAGGCGTTCGGCCAAGGGCTTGTCCATCGCCTTGTTGTAGGTGGCAAGCGTCTCAGTGATAACGTCAGGACCCACGAGCATGTTGCCGGCGGCCGAGACGTTTTCGTCGACCAGATGCCCCGCCCAGTCGATGCATGCCCCGCCGGTGAAGGCGGCGTTGCGCCCCTTCGCATCGAGGAGGTGCAGCTGCCGCTGATTGCGGCCGGCGTCACGCGTGGTCAGCTCGGCGATGATCTCCTCCGGCGCCTTGTCGGCGGCAAGCAGCGACAGGCCATCGACGCCGTAAAGCGGGCTGACGAAGGCCTGCGTGGCGACGGCGCCGATGCCGCCGCGAATATGCGGCACGAGAGCGCCGACGGCGAAGAAGCGGCTCGCGACGGCAATACCGAGATGACCGGTCAAGGGATCACGGGCGACGATCGACCAAGTCATGACTATCTCCCGATCGCATAGGCCTGCATCAGGCGCGGGGTGGCCGCTGCGCGCAGCAGTCCATCGGCATCGCGTCTTGCGGCCGTCAGCCGGCCGATCGTCCAGGGATCGGCGACCGTCAGCTTGTGGCCCTTGCGGCGCAGGGCATCAAGGACATCGGGGCCGAAATTCGCCTCCGCCATCAGGCTGCCGGGTTCGCGGGTGCGCGGATAGAAGGAGCCCGGAAAATGCGAGGTGTGGAACAGCGGTTGATCGATTGCCGCCTGTAGGTTCAGCTTGTGGTGGGCGTAGCGCAGGAAGAAGGAGAGCTGCCACTGTTCCTGCTGGTCGCCGCCGGGTGTACCGAAGGCGAGCGTCGGGCGGCCCTCATAAAGGCCGAGCGAAGGCGTCAGCGTCGTGCGCGGCCGTTTGCCGGGGGCAAGCGACGTCGGCAGGCCTGGTTTCAGCCAGAACATCTGGGCGCGGGAATTGAGGCAGAAGCCGAGCCCGGGCACGGTCGGCGAGGATTGCAGCCAGCCGCCGGACGGGGTGACGGAGACCATGTTGCCGTCGCGGTCGATCACATCGATATGCACGGTATCGCCGCGTTTTTCGGAAAGATGCGCCATGGTCGGCTCGTAGACGGCGCCCGTCTTCGAATCCGCGCCGAGCATCTTCATCGTCAGATCATGCTGCGCTTCGAAGCCAGGCACGATGCCGGGGCGAAGATCGAAGGAGGCGTCTGCGCCGACCAGCTTGCGGCGCTCGGCGGCATAGGCCTCCGACAGCAGATGCGTGACAGGAATCTCCGAGAAATCAGGATCGCCGTAATAGACTTCGCGGTCGGCGAAGGCGAGCTTCATCGCCTCGACGACGGTATGGACGAAATCGGTGCCAGCGGGATCCATCGCGGCGAGATCGAAGCCTTTGAGGATCGACAGGGTCTGCAGGAAGACCGGACCCTGACCCCAGGGACCGATCTTTGCAATCGTCCAGCCGTGATAATCATAGGTCAGCGGCTCCTCGATCGTTGCCGACCAGTTTGCCATGTCGTTGGCGGTCAGGACGCCCTTGTGGCGGTTGCCGCTCGCATCCATCACCTCGGCGGTCTTCAGATAGTCGTCGATCTTCTCGGCGACGAAGCCGCGATAGAAGGCGTCGCGGGCTGCCTCGACCTGCGCTTCCCGGCCGCTTTTCGTCTCGGCCTCGGTGATGATGCGCTTCCAGGTTTCGGCAAGCACCGGATTCCTGAAATTCGCATGCGCTTCGGGCGCGCTGCCACCCGGCAGCCAGGTCTCATAGGAGCTCGGCCATTCCTTCTCGAAGAAGGCGGCGAGCCCCTTGATGGTGGCGGAGACGCGCGGCAGCATCGGATGGCCGTGCTCGGCGTAGTAGATCGCCGGTTCCAGCACATCGCGCACGCTCATCGAACCATAGTCGAGCAGCATCAGCATCCAGCCATCGAAGGAGCCGGGGATGACGGTCGCAAGCAGTCCATCGCCGGGGATCAGGCTCAGGCCTTCCGCCGTATAGTGTTCGATCGTCGCGCCGGCGGGGGCGGGGCCCTGCGCGCAGATGACCTCGACCTTGTCCTTCTTCTTCGAATAGATCACCGCCGGCAGATCGCCGCCCGGGCCGCAAAGATGCGGCTCGACGATCTGCAGCACGAAGCCCGTCGCCACTGCCGCGTCGAAGGCGTTGCCGCCCTTTTCGAGAATGCTCATGCCGACGGCCGAGGCGATCCAGTGCGTCGAGGTGACGACACCGAAAGTGCCGAGGATCTCGGGACGGGTCGTGAATGCGGTCATGTCAAATGTCCTTTCAAGAAATCATGCTTCGCGCGGATCGAGCGCATCGCGCAGGCCGTCGCCTAAGAGATTGAAACCGATGACGACGAGGAAGATCGCGGCACCCGGCCACATCGCCATCCATGGCGCCTGGGAGAGGAAATTCTTGGCGACGTTCAGCATCGAGCCCCAGCTCGGCGCCGGCGGCTGCTGTCCGAGGCCGAGGAAAGAGAGGCTCGCTTCGGCGATGATCGCCGTTGCTATCGTCAACGTTGCCTGCACGAGGATCGGCGCGAAGACATTCGGCAGGATGTAGCGGGTAATGATGCTCGAGGACCGGAGCCCGATCGAGCGGGCGCCCTCGACATATTCTTCGGTCTTGACCGACAGCACCTGGCCGCGCGTCAGCCGCACGAAGACGGGCATGGCCGAAAGGCCGATCGCGATCATCGCATTGGTCAGGCTCGGGCCGAGAAAGGCTGCGAGCGCGATCGCGGTGATGAGGAAAGGCATGGCCAAAAAGGCTTCGGTGATGCGGGAGATCACCATGTCGATCCAGCCGCCGAAATACCCGGAGATAAGGCCGAAGGGCACGCCGATGACAACGGCGATCGCCACCGAAAAGACGCCGGCCATCAGCGAGGCCTGCGCGCCCCAAATCATCCGGGAAAGAATGTCGCGGCCGATGTCGTCGGTGCCGAGCCAATGGGCGGCGGAGGGCGCCTTGCGGATCGCCGACCAGCTTGTGGCGTTCGGATCGGGAATCGGAAGAAGGGGCGCGGCAATGGCGAGGATCGCGAAGAAGGCTATGATCGCAAGGCCGACGAGGGCGCCCTTGTTGGCCTTCAGCTTGCGCCAGGCACGGCTCGGCGTGCGGTCGATCGCAGAGGGAATACCGGTCTCCCCAATCGCGGTCATAGGGCGGCCCTCATGCGCGGATTGAGCAGGACATAGAGAATATCGGCCAAGAGGTTCATCAGGATGAAGCCGATCGCGGTGCAGATCACCACACCCTGGACGACGGCGTAGTCGCGGTTGAAGACGGCGTCGACGATGAGCTTTCCAAAACCCGGAATGGTGAAGATCTGCTCGGTCAGCACGGCGCCGGCAAGCAGTTCGCCGAAGAGCAGCGCGGTCAGCGTCACGATCGGCAGCATTGCGTTGCGGAAGCTGTGTTCGAGCACGACAGTGCTTTCCGGCAGTCCCTTGGCTCGGGCGGTGCGGATGTAATCGGCGCTCAGCACGCTCAGCATTGCCGAGCGGGTATGGCGCATCAGGGTCGCCGCCAGCGCATTGCCGAGCACGAAGGAGGGCATCAGCATGGTTTCCAGAGAACGCAGCGGGTTACTGAAGAAGGGTTCGTAGCCGGATGCCGGCAACCAGCCGAGATTGACCGAAACCAGGAGGATCAGCATGATGCCGAGCCAGAAATTCGGGATCGACAGGCCGGTCAGCGCGATGATGTTGGCGAGATAGTCGATCATCGTGTTCTTCTTGACGGCTGCCAGGATGCCCATCGGCACGCCGATCGCAAAAGCGAAGATCATCGACATGATGGCGAGCTGGATGGTGACCGGCAGCTTTTCGCCAATGAGCTGCAGAACCGGCTGGTTGGTGCGCAGCGAGATGCCGAGGTCGCCTTGAAGGGCGGCACCCAGCCAACGCACATATTGATAGGGCACGGGATCGTTCAACCGGTACTTCTCGCGCAGGAATTCGAGAACCTGCGGGTCGCGTTCCTCGCCGGCCATGGCAAGGATCGGATCGCCGGGCAGCAGCTTCTGCAGCGAGAAGACGAAGATCGAAATGATCAAAAGCGTCGGTATGGCGACCAAGAGCCGTTTGGCGATGTAGGTGTACATGGGCGATCCTGACACGACTAAAGCATGTCGCGCAAAAGTGTGCAGCGGTTTGGCGATAACGACATGCGTAAAACAAAAAGCTAAAGCGCGTGAAGCGAATCTGAAAGATTGCGACGCGCTTTAGAATCATGCGGCGGAGGGTTTGCGCCGCATGATTTGCTTATGGTCAGCCGGCCTTCTTGACACCGACGAGACGGATCATCCCATCCGGCGAGGGAACGAAGCCGGTGATGTTCTTGTGCAGCGCCCAGATCCAGGACTGATGGCCGAGATAGATGATCGGCAGATCATCGTTGAGGATGACGGCGGCGGCATCGTATTTCTGCTTGCGCACGGCATCGTCGGTCGATGCACGGGCTTCGTTCAGCAGCTTGTCCACGTCGGGATTGCAGTATTTCGTGTCGTTGATACCGCCCTTGCAGGTGATGAACTGATGGATGTTGCCATCGGGATCGACGCGGCCGGACCAGTCGGAACGGCTGAGCTGATAGTTGCCGGCCGTCTGCTCGTTCAGCAGCGTGGCGAATTCCGTCGATTTGAGGCTGACGTCGAAGCCGGCTTCGCCGACCATCGACTGGATGATCTGCATCATCTGCATGGCGACGGGATTATTCGGGATCTGCAGCTCGATCGGCACGCGGTCGAAGCCGGCTTCCTTGATCAGCGCCTTGGCCTTGTCGAGATCGCGGGCGGGGACGGGAATATCCTTATCGAACCACGGGCTGCTCGGCGGGAAGGGCTGGTTGCCGGCAACCGCCGTGCCTTCATAGACGATCTGGTTCACGGCATCGCGGTCGATCGCCAGCGAGAAGGCCTGGCGCAGGCGCTTGTCCTTGCCGAACGGATTGTCGGCGCGCGCACCATTGCCGATATTGGTGTAAAGCGCCATGTAGCCGGTGCCGACGGCGTCTGCATAGACGAGGCTCGAATCAGACTTCACCGCCTCCGCATCGGTCGCCGCCAGGCGCTCGATCATGTCGAGATCGCCGGAACGCAGGTTGGCGAGGCGCACCGTCGTATCCGGGATCGGCAGATAGGTCAGCTTGTCGATGAAGATCTTGTCCTTGTTCCAGTAGTCCTGGAATTTTTCGAGCACGATGCGGTCCTGCTGGACGCGCTCGACGAACTTGAACGGGCCGGCGCAGACCGGGTGATCGCCGAATTTGGCGCCGAGTTCCTTGGCGGCCTTTGGCGAGACGATCATGCCGGCGCGGTCGGATAGCTGGGCAAGAAGGGTGACGTCAGGCGCCTTGAGGGTGAACTTGACCTCGTATTCGCTTGTCGCCTCGACCTTTGCGACCGAGCTGAGCTCGCTCTTACGGCGTGATTCCGGCAGGGTGATGTTGCGCTCGATCGTGGCGACGACCGCTTCGGCGTTAAAGGGGGTCTCGTCGTGGAACTTGACGCCCTGGCGCAGCTTCATGGTGAGCTCTTTGCCGTCGGCCGACCAGCTCCATTCGGTGGCAAGCTGCGGCACGATCTTCAGATCCGGCGAGACGTCGACCAGCTTGTCGCACATCGCGGTATAGACGATGCGGCCGACGAAGGTGCGCGACTGCGCGGGATCGAGCACGTCGGCATCGTCCTGCAGGCCGATCTTCAGGTCGACGGCGAAGGCAGGAAGCGCAAACAGTGCGCCGGCAACGGCGGTGGTCAGCAATTTGGCGATCTTCATTCCATTCTCCTCTGTCTATTTTGTTTGGTTTTTGCTTCCATTCCGGCGGTTATGGCCCGCCCGTCTCATTTCTCTCTGCTCATTTCGCTGTTCAGGCGAGGGTCTTGTCGACCTCCGTTTCGCTATGGTCGAGCGAGGTGATGCGGATGAGGCTTTCCTGCAGCGTCAGCAGATGCTGGCGCATCGCTTCGCCCGCCCTGGCAGGATCACGAGCGGCGATCGCATCGACGATCGCCGTGTGCTGGTTAAAGGTCACGGGCCGCGTCCGGCTGGCGCTGCGGGCGCGCTCGCGGATCGTCTGCCAGGCCTCGTCCTGGCGCACCCGGTTGATGACATCGAAGATGGTGAGGAAGAAACCGTTGCCGGCGCATTGGGCGATCTGGCGGTGCAGCGCCCCGTCCCAGAGTTCGCGCCCGTCGGCATCGGTGCTTTCGTAGATCTTCTTCACCAGATCGTACATGCGCTCGATATCGGCGGCCTTGGCGCGCATGGCGGCAAGCTGGGCGAGTTGCGGCTCGATGCGCAGGCGCACTTCCATGACTTCCATGAGATCGGTGCCGGCAACGATCGAGCCGACATGATCGCTCCAGCCGTCGGGGCGCGGGCCGGCATAGGTGCCGGAGCCCTGGCGGCGCCAGATGCGCCCCTCGGCCTCCAGCACTTCGAGGGCGCGACGGATGGCACGGCGGCCGACGCCAAGCATTTCCGAAAGAGTGCGCTCGGTCGGCAGCTTGCCGTCGGCGTCGAGACTGTCGGACTGCAGGAGTGCCCTCAGCCTCTCCAGCGCATAATTCGAATTGCCCTGCGTCTCATCCATCGGCATTCGCTTAAATGGTCCGTACCAATTTTCTATTGGTTCAGTGCAAACCAAATCGCGCCGACCGTCAAGCGCTTTTTTGTGCAAACCGAAATCTGCCCGTTTTTTGCTCAAATCCCGCTATTGTCGCGATACGGAAAACAGTCGATCGCGGCGACAGGGTGGCGCCGCGATCGACACTATCATCCAGACAAACGCAATTGGTTCAGGTCAAACTCAGGCCGGCGTCGAGCGTGCGGAGAGAAAGACCTGCGGCTCGAAGGCAAAATCCTTGTCGAAGGGGTAGGTTGGATGCTGCTTGCGCAGTCGCGGCAAGCGCTCGACGAACTGATCGACGACACCTGTTGACAGCGCCATCAGGTTCGGATTGGCGAGCGGCGCCAGTTCCGGCGAGAGATAGCCCGATTTGACGACGATGATCTTCGCCTGGTGCGGGTCGAGGCCGAGCCGGGTGAAATCGACGATATTGTGATAGGGCCGGCGTTTGGCGGAAAGCACGAGATCGATGCCACTAACCGAAACCACCGCCTGGCGGTCGGAGGGATCTGATGTCTCATGCAGGAATTTGACGGTGAAGCGGGCAGAGACCGGCTTGCTGCCCTTGGTATCGAGCGAGGCGCCGACGCTGAGCTCCAGTTCCGCGCCGATGCCGGCAGCATAACAGGCCTCGGTCGCCGCCTTGTCGGCGATGCCGGCAAAGACCACGCCGGCGGCATCCCTGGCGATCAGTTCCGCCAGCACGTCGGCCCGGTCCCCGACGCCGCCACCTGTGGGGTTGTCACCGGATTCGGCAAGCACCACCGGGGCGGTCGGGCTTGCGATTGCTCTCGCGACGCATTCTTCGAGCGAGCCGGTCTCGCAGCCGAAGACAAAGTCCTCGCGCGCATCCCAATAGGCCTTGGCGAGACGTTTGGCCTCGCGCTCCAGCACAGTGCGGTTGGTGCCGGTCATGATCGCGGCGGCGGTGGCGCGCGGTTCGTCGGCCCAGACATAACCGACCATCAGCGATGCATCCCAAACGCCGTCGATCGCGTCGATCCCAGGCAGCAGGTCATAGAGGCTCTTTGCCGGCTCATCGACGGTGCTGGTGCGCTCGCCGGGCAGCACGACGGGGATCGGAGCCCAGAGAACGACCGGCCGTTTGCCGGTTTTCAGGCTCCTCACCAGCATGGAGACGGAGCGGCGCATCGTCTCCTCGACATCGATATGCGGCGCGGTGCGATAGGTGGAATAGATATCGAGCGCATCGATGATGCGCTGGGTGACGTTGCCGTGGAGGTCGTAGCTTGCCGAAACCGTGCAATCTTCGCCGACCAGTGCACGGGCCGCACTGATCCAGTCGCCCTCGGCATCCTCCATGCCCTCGACATACATGGCGCCGTGCATGGCAAGATAGAGACCGTCGAGCGGCAGCATCGGCTTCAGCCGCTCGAGGAATTCACCCTTGAAGGCCTCGTAGGTGGCACGCGAAACCGGGCCACCGGCAATGGCCCGGGCATGGATCGTCGGCAGGAACTCGGCATTGTAATCCTTGAGGAAGGCGAAATAGGGCGCTGCCAGCAGCGCCTCGCCGCGCAGCACGCGAAAATCCTTCTCTTCGTTCAGGACGGGGTTGTATGTGCTGCATTCGATATGAATGCCACCGACGGCGATGCGCATGGGAAACCTCAGTTGATGTTGGGAGCAATCAGGAATTTATGGGTGGTGGCGGCACCGTGGCCTGAGCGCCGGCGTCGACGCGCTGGGTGCGGATCGGTGTCGCCCAAAGGAACTCGCGTTGCGATAAACTGAACATGAAGGTTCCCTAGTCAAAGACGCGTCCATTTTGCCCCGACAATAAATTTACAATCGAACCAATCAACCAAAATAATTACGAGCTTGATTGGGGGGCGCAGGCGAGCGGGTGGTGTGGTGCCTGTGCAGCCAAAACGGATATGTTATACGACGATCATGGGATTAGGGGTTTTCATCCACCGCTCAGATTCGATCTATGACGACAGCCCGGCGGAGCAATATCAGTTTCCCAGCCAGTATCTCCATCGTGTCCAAGCATGCGTCGGCGACTGAATTATTTACTACGAGCCTCGAAAGGTCTCCGAGACTCGAGGTTATTTTGCTGTAGTGAAGGTGCAGCAAGTCGTTCGAGATTCCACCACATCGGGCATGTATCTAGCGCTGATCGAACCTGGAAGTTATCTCGACTTCGTCCACCCAGTTCCCTTCAGCGGTGCCGACGGTGTCGTCGAGCGCGGTGTGCTAAACGCGGAAGGTCGGATTTCCGGCAGCGCGCAGTCGGCGGTTCGTCCAATCTCGACGGACGACTTCAGCCGCATCGTTGCGCTGGGCCTCGATGATCGCGAACCATTGTTGCCACGCGTCGATGCGAGGGCATCGCCTCCAGGTTTTGGGGAAGAGCAAGCGCCTTTCCAATTCGAACAGAGCCGCGACCGAGTGAGCTATATAGCGTCCCGAATTGTGCGAGATCGCGTTTTTCGCCAAGTCGTTTTGAGCGCCTATGATAAGCGCTGCGCAATTACCGGGCTCAAGTTGATCAATGGCGGAGGGCGGCCAGAAGTCGATGCGGCGCATATCCGGCCGGTCGAGGCGAACGGTCCCGATATCGTCAGCAATGGGATTGCTCTATCCGGCACGGCCCATTGGATGTTTGATCGAGGATTGATCGGGCTCACCGACAATCTGGAGATTCTGATTTCACGACAGGTCAATGATCCCGATGCAGTACGGGGTTTTATCAACAAAACCGGTCGCGCGATTGCGCCCCGAAGAGCATTTGAGCGACCGCATGCGCATTTTCTGCAATGGCACCGCGAGCACTGCTTCAAGCAGTAAATATGTCGCCGTTATTTTCGGCAATCGCGCAACGAAGAAGCCGCACCTTGACAAACATGTGCGAGCTACGAGCGGCCCGAACTAGCGGGACGGACATCGTGCCGTCCATGTATCCAAGCTGAACAAGTCGGGAGAAACTGGAGCGGGCGAAGGGATTCGAACCCTCGACCCCAACCTTGGCAAGGTTGTGCTCTACCCCTGAGCTACACCCGCTCAATCCACATCGGTCCGGGGTAGTTGTTGGACCATGGGCGCCGCCTCGCGGCGACCGGCGCTATATGGCCTAACGGGTTTTCAAATGCAACAGGGAAATGACGGAGAGGCGAAGAAAAATTCTGGTGCTGGCAGACGCCCGGCGGAAAGGCCGCAAATGCGGGGCAAAGCGTCGGTCGCAAAGATTGCCAAACGCTGTGGACCGACTTAATCAGGACGCCTCGCTTTTTTCCCTTCCTGTCCAATGGATTGCCCCATGTCCGAAAATGCCCCGAAGACAAGAGACGAATTGTTTGCCTTTCTCGACGGCCTCGGCATTGCCCATAAGACGGTCGACCATGCGCCGGTCTTCACCGTCGCCGAATCGGTTGCCCTTCGTGACGAGATTCCCGGCGGTCACACCAAGAACCTCTTCATCAAGGACAAGAAGGACAGGTATTTCCTGCTGACTGTCGAGGAAAATGCCGAGGTCGACCTTAAACAGGTGCATAACTTGATCGGCGGGTCCGGCCGGGTCTCCTTCGGCAGGCCGGAGAAGCTGATGGAGTATCTCGGCGTTGCTCCGGGTTCGGTGACGGCCTTCGGCGCGATCAACGATACTGCGGAGAATGTCACTTTCGTGCTCGATGCCGATCTGATGGCGCACGAGATCGTCAACTGCCATCCGCTATCCAACGATGCGACGACGTCGATTGCGAGCAGCGACCTTATCCGCTTCATGGAAGCGACGGGACATAAGCCGCTTGTCTTGAAAGTGACGTCCTGACATACGATTTTAGCACTAAAGCGCGTCGCGATCTTTTAGATTCGCTTGCCGCGCTTTAGTCTTTGGTTTTGCGCATGTCTTTATCGCAAAACCGCCACACAGTTTTGCGCGACATGCTTTAGCAAAGACGCCGGCAGGATCGGCGCGGCGGGAGATACCTATGAGCGGCAGCGACAACCCCTATAACGGTTCCTTCGGAAATCAGATGACGGCGACGACACGCTTTAGTGCTGCGCCGGAACCCGCGGCTGCGGCCGGCAGCTATATCACGGATACGACGACCGCGAATTTCGCCAAGGACGTCATCGAGGAATCGCGCAAGCAGCCGGTGCTGGTCGATTTCTGGGCGCCCTGGTGCGGTCCGTGCAAACAGCTGACGCCGGTCTTGGAAAAGGTAGTCAACGAGGCCAAGGGCCGCGTCCGGCTGGTCAAGATGAACATCGACGATCATCCCTCGATCGCCGGCCAGCTCGGCATCCAGTCGATCCCCGCTGTCATCGCCTTCGTCAACGGCCGTCCTGCCGACGGTTTCATGGGCGCGGTGCCGGAAAGCCAGATCCAGCAGTTCATCGACCGGATTGCCGGTCCGGCCGGCGCCGATGAGGCGGCCGAAATCGAAGCCGTGCTTGTGGAAGCGGCGGAACTGCTTGCCGCCGGCAATATCAACGAGGCCGCTCAGCTTTATGGCGCCGTCATGCAGGCCGATCCCGAGAACGCCAAGGCGCTTGCCGGCATGGCCGAATGCATGATCGCCGCCAACCAGCATCAGCGGGCACGCGAAATCCTGACGGAATTGCCGGAAGAGCTGGCGAAAGACGCCGGCATCCAGGCCGTGCTGATGAAGCTCGAGCAGATCGAGGAGGCCCGCAAGCTCGGCGATCCTGTTGCGCTCGAGCACGAACTGGCCGCCAATCCCGACGATCACGAGGCGCGGTTGAAGCTTGCCAAGATCCGCAATGTCGAAGGCCGGCGCGACGAGGCGGCCGACCATCTGCTGCTGATCATGCGCAAGGACCGCGCCTTCGACGATGATGGCGCCCGCCGCCAGCTGCTGCAGTTCTTCGAGGTCTGGGGCTTCAAGGATCCGGCGACGGTTGCAGCGCGCCGCAAGCTTTCAGCGATGCTGTTCTCGTAGGGCACCCGCGCGCCCGACAGGACGCGCCATGGTCGGTCTATCGCATTGAATCCGGGCATGATCTTTTCCGAAAATCGATTCCGATTTTCGGGGTATTCGACACTGCATAATTCCTTAAATCGGAATCGATTTAAGGATAAAATTATGCAGTGATTCAAAGTGTTACAGCGTGTTTTGCGCGTCTAAGAAGACGCGCGGCGCTGTAAGTTCGAGCATCGGCCCTTGCGTTTTCGGACGAGGGCACCACATTCTCGTCAAGACGGGCAAGCCCGTTACAAGAATGCGGGACGGTTTCATGCAAGTCGGGAATGCCAGATACCTGAAGCCGGGCGATCTGCCTGATGCGATCGCTGTCTTCCCCCTGACCGGCGCCCTTCTCCTGCCGGCCGGGCAGCTTCCCCTCAACATTTTCGAGCCGCGCTATCTGGCGATGCTGGATGCCGCACTGAGCGGAAACCGGCTGATCGGCATGGTGCAGCCGGCACTCGGCGAACATGAGGACAAGGGTGGCGAGCCCAATCTTGCCGCTGTCGGCTGCCTCGGCCGCATCACCTCCTTCGCCGAGACCGGCGACGGGCGCTATATCGTATCGCTGACCGGCGTCTGCCGTTTCCGGTTGCTGGAAGAGAAAGCGACCAGCGATCCCTTCCGCATCTTCCGCATCGCCCCGTTCATCGCCGATCTCTCGGCCGCAAACGAGGAGGAGGCGGTCGATCGCGCAGCGCTTCTCACCGCCTTCAAGGCCTATCTCGATGCCAACAAGCTGGAGGCCGACTGGGAGAGCGTCGAGCGGGCGAGCAATCTGACGCTCGTCAATTCGCTGGCGATGATGTCGCCCTTCGGGCCGGCGGAAAAACAGGCGCTGCTGGAGGCGCCTGACCTGAAGACGCGGGCCGAGACGCTGATCGCGATTAC
Source organism: Rhizobium sp. BT-226 (assembly GCF_025847085.2). Lineage (NCBI taxonomy): Bacteria > Pseudomonadati > Pseudomonadota > Alphaproteobacteria > Hyphomicrobiales > Rhizobiaceae > Rhizobium > Rhizobium sp. BT-226. The sequence goes on from NZ_JAOYTI010000004.1 coordinate 261,358, forward strand.
CGAAATCGTGCTGGCGCGCGTCTTCGGTGACTCCGACACGGTTCTGCAGTAGACTTCAGCGATGGATGAAAAACTCAGCCGCGTCGATCCAAAGCTGCTCGATCTCCTGGTCTGCCCGCTCTCCAAGGGCCGGCTTTCCTATGATCGCGAGCAGAATGAGCTTGTCTCGGAAAAGGCGCGGCTTGCCTATCCGATCCGCGACGGCATTCCGATCATGCTGGTGTCCGAAGCTCGCCGTCTCGACGATTGAAGCAATTCCAGGAAGCGCTGTTGCCGGGAATTGCGTAAAGGTTAAATCGTCTCTCCGGCAAGCAGGCGCGGATTGTCCTTTGCCGTCGTTCCGGCCGCCTGGCCGATGAAGAAGGATTTGAGACGCGGCAGCCGGTCGACGATGCCGAGGCCGACGTCGCGGGCGATGCGGATCGGCGTCGCATCGTTGGAGAAGAGCCGGTTCAACACGTCGGTCGTCACCCCCATGCGGAAAGTGTCGAAGCGCCGCCAGGTCTGGTAGCGCTCGAGGATATTGATCGAGCCGATATCGAGGCCGAGGCGGTCGGCCTCGACGACGGTCTCGGCGAGTGCCGCCACATCCTTGAAGCCGAGATTGAGCCCCTGACCCGAAATCGGGTGGATGCCATGGGCGGCGTCGCCGGCCAGCGCGAAACGCGGCGCGACGAAGGAGCGGGCGAGCGTTAGGCCGAGCGGGAAGGCGCGCTTGTCGCCGATCACTTTCAGGTTGCCAAGCTTGTGGCCGAAGCGGCGTTCGAGCTCTTCCTCGAAGATCAGGTCGTCGGCGGCGACCAGCCGGTCGGCATCATGCGTCCGCTCCGTCCAGACGAGCGAGGAGCGGTTATTCTTCAGCGGCAGGATGGCGAAGGGACCGGCCGGCAGAAAATGTTCCTCGGCGCAGCCGTCATGCGGCCGCTCGTGTTCGACCGTCGCAACGATGCCGGACTGGCCGTAGTCCCAGGTGACGGTCTTGATGCCGGCGAGATCGCGCAGCGTCGAGCGCACGCCGTCGCAGGCAACCAGCAGCCGGGTTTCCAGCGCGCTGCCGTCCGAAAGCGTGACGGTGACATGGGTGTCATGGGTCTTCAGCTCCGTGGCGCCGAGCCCGTGGCGGATGTCGATGCCGAGCCGCTCGCAGGCGCCGCGGAGTGCCGCGACCATCGCAACATTCGGGATCATGTGGGCGAAGGGCCGGCCGTCGGCCACTTCGCCGTCGAAGGTCAGAAAAACCGGACGCACCGGATCGGAGGTCTTGGAATCGGTGACGATCATTTTGGTGATCGGCTGGGCTTCCGGCTCGATCTCGTTCCAGATGCCGAAGACCTCGAGCATCTTCGCCGCCGCCGCGATGATGGCGGAAGCGCGCGTATCGTTTTTCCAGACATGTTCGGGCGCCGCCTCGACGACGGCGACATTCAGATGCGGGGCGGCCTGTTTGACCGCGACAGCGGCGGAAAGGCCGACATAACCCCCGCCCACAACCAGCATGTCCAGCATCGCGCCGCTCTCGTACCTTGTGCCTCAGATGTGCTCTATATAGATCATCGCAACTTCACTTCCTACCGCTGGGAGACATAGAAATGACGGGCGAGACATCAGGGCCTTCGGCGATGGAGACGCTGCTTTCGACGCTCGACCTCGAGCCGATCGAGGTCGATATCTTCCGCGGCCGCAGCCCCAAGGTCGGCTGGCAGCGGGTCTTCGGCGGCCAGGTGATCGGCCAGGCGCTGATGGCGGCGCAGCGCACCATCGAGGGCGAGCGTTTCGTCCATTCGCTGCATGCTTATTTCATGCGTCCCGGCGATCCCACGGTGCCGATCATATACCAGGCGGAGCGCATCCGCGACGGATCGAGCTTCAACACGCGGCGTGTCGTCGCCATCCAGCACGGCAAGGCGATCTTCGCGCTGTCGGCCTCCTTCCAGGTAGAGGAGCCGGGTTTCGAGCACCAGATCGCGATGCCCGAAGTCGAGATGCCGGAGGCGCTGCTCGGCGAACAGCAGATCAAGGAACAGTATCTCGCGCACGCCCCGGAAGCGATCCGAAAATACTGGCAGCGCGAGCGGCCGATCGAGATCCGTCCCGTCTCGTTGACGCATTATTTTTCCGACAGGAAGCTCGATCCCAAACAGGACGTCTGGGTGCGCGCCACCGGGCCGGTTCCCGACGACCGGCTCTATCAGGCGGCGGTGCTTGCCTATCTTTCGGACATGACGCTGCTCGATACGTCGCTCTATGCGCACGGAACGTCCATTTTCGACCAGAGCCTGCAGGTGGCGAGCCTCGATCACTCCATGTGGTTCCACAGACCCTGCAAACTCGACGACTGGCTGCTTTATACGCAAGACAGTCCGTCGGCTTCAGGCGCCAGAGGATTAACCCGGGGGTGCTTGTTTACACGATCGGGTAGCTTGATCGCATCGGTCGCGCAGGAAGGCCTGATTCGGAAAAAGGCAAATGAATAAAAAGTGTGCAACTTTATAAATTTGCGCGTTATTTGTGCGCTCATTGGCCGATCATTTGCCTGTTTATTGGCACTATTTATTATAACCCTTACTTTTCAATAACTTACGAACTGCCTCGAATCTGGCACGCCCCTTGAATGTGTATTGGCCGGTCGCTGTTCAGGAACGTCAGCGGCAAGGAGAGTCGGCTCCGCGCCGAGGATAACGAAGGATGGGAAACCAGATGAAAATTGTGATGGCCATTATCAAGCCGTTCAAGCTCGATGAGGTCCGCGAAGCCCTTACGGCGATCGGTATTCAGGGGCTGACCGTAACCGAGGTGAAGGGTTACGGGCGCCAGAAAGGGCACACCGAAATCTATCGCGGCACCGAATATGCAGTCAGCTTCCTGCCGAAGCTCAAGATCGAAATCGCGGTTGCATCGGAACTCGTCGACAGGGCGGTCGAGGCCATCGCGGCAGCGGCCAAGACCGGTCAGATCGGTGACGGCAAGATCTTCGTCTATTCGATCGACCATGCCGTGCGCATCCGTACGGGCGAAACCGATTCAGAAGCGCTGTAAGAACGGCAGATCAAGGAGCTTTTTCCAATGTCAATTTCGAAGTTTTCTTCCACCTTTGCGCTGACTTGCGCAGCTTCGGCCGCCCTTTTGGCCCCGGCCGTCGCTTTCGCGCAGGAGGCTGCACCAGCCGCCACTGCCGCTGCTGCTCCTGCTCTCACCATGGACAAGGGTGACAATACCTGGATGCTCGTCTCCTCGGCGCTCGTCCTTCTGATGACCATCCCCGGCCTTGCGCTTTTCTACGGCGGTCTCGTCCGTGCCAAGAACATGCTCTCGGTGCTGATGCAGGTCTTCATGATCACGGCCGTCGTGGCGCTGATCTGGGTGACCTACGGCTATTCGCTCGCCTTCACCGACGGCGGTTCGCTGAACAGCTTCGTCGGCGGCTTCTCCAAGGCCTTCCTCGCCGGCGTCAACACCTCGTCGCTCGTCGAAACCTTCTCGAAGGGCGTCGCCATTCCGGAATACACCTTCATCGTGTTCCAGATGACCTTCGCCTGCATCACGCCCGGCCTTATCGTCGGCGCATTCGCCGAACGCATCAAGTTCTCGGCCGTCATGCTCTTCGTCGTGCTCTGGGTGACTTTCATCTACTTCCCGATGGCACACATGGTCTGGTTCTGGGGCGGTCCGAGCTCCTACACCTCGCCGGCCGGCCTGATCTTCTCCTACGGCGCAATCGACTTTGCCGGCGGCACGGTCGTTCACATCAATGCCGGTATCGCGGGCCTCGTCGGCGCCATCATGCTCGGCAAGCGCACGGGCTATAAGAAGGAAATCATGGCTCCGCACTCGATGACGCTGACCATGGTCGGCGCCTCGCTGCTCTGGGTCGGCTGGTTCGGCTTCAACGCCGGCTCCAACCTCGAAGCCAACGCCTATGCCTCGCTTGCCTTTATCAACACCTTTGTCGCAACGGCTGCCGCCGCTGTGTCCTGGTGCATCGTCGAAAGCCTGACCCGCGGCAAGGCCTCCATGCTGGGTGGTGCTTCCGGTGCGGTCGCCGGTCTCGTTGCCATCACTCCGGCGGCAGGCTTTGCCGGCCCGATGGGCGCGATCGTTCTCGGTCTCATCGTTTCGCCGGTCTGCTACTTCTTCGTCGACGTCGTGAAGAACAAGTTCAACTACGACGACAGCCTTGATGTCTTCGGCGTCCATTGCATTGGCGGCATCATCGGCGCTCTCGGCACCGGTATCCTCGTCAACCCGGCACTCGGTGGTGCAGGCATCGTCGATTATTCCACAGCCGACTTCGCAGCCTCCTATGCCGGCACGGCAACCCAGGTCTGGAACCAGGCCAAGGGCGTGCTGACGACGCTGCTGTGGTCGGGTATCGGTTCTGCGATCCTCTACAAGATCGTCGACGTCGTCATCGGCCTGCGTGTGACCGTCGAAGCCGAACGCGAAGGTCTCGACCTTTCGACCCACGGCGAAGCCGCCTATCACTCTTCCTGATCACAGGGTTTGCGGCGCCCGGCAGAAGGGCGCCGCTTCACAGCCCGTCGCGGCCTATCTAACCATAGACCGCATTTGGCCCGGACCTTTCAAGGTTCGGGCCTTTTTCATTTCCCTGCTCGGAATTGTCGTCCAGGCATGCATGGTTAACATCGCTTTAACCCGGCTCTGATTAGGTAGAGCGGACGCATTTTGGCACGGCGAAGCTTCAGCGATTCGCGTGTCCTCAGGCATTGGACGGGTTAGACACATGGCAAGAAGCACGTCGCCGGCAATGGATGGCCGTCCGGATCGGTTCTCCTTCTCGGCATTCATGCTGCGGCAGATCCAGGCGCTCATCGGCTTTGCGATCTTTCTGCTGCTGGCGTTCTGCGTCGCGGCACTGGCGACATGGAATGTTGCGGATCCGAGCTACTCCTATGCGACCGCCAACTTGCCGACGAATATTCTCGGCTACAGCGGGGCTGCCTTTGCCGATATCGTCATGCAGTTCCTCGGGCTTGCCAGCGTCGTTTCGATGCTGCCGATCGTCGCCTGGGCGCTGACACTGATCTCAGGCCGCCGCTTCAGCCGTATTCCTGCCCGTGCCGGCGCCTGGTTCGGCGGTTCGGTGCTATCCTGCGCCGTCCTCGGCTGCTTTCCGCCGCCGCTCACCTGGCCGATCCCGAACGGCATCGGCGGTGTCATCGGCGACATGATCCTGCGTTTTCCCGCACTCTTCGTCGGCGCCTATCCGACGGGCACCTTCGCCATGGTCGTCGGCTGCATCTTCGCCGCGCCGACCGCCTGGCTGATGCTCTTTGCATCGGGGCTCGTCGGCCGCAGCGACGCCGACGAGGAGATCGAGGAAGACTACGTCGATACGCGTAGCAAGGCCCGCGTCGTCGGAGACGAGGACGAGGAGGAAGACGAGTCCCGCTGGGTTGCTCTCAGCGGTGCAGTGACGCATGCCTGGTACATGAGCCAGGGCCGGCTGCGTCGGCTCTTCGGCATGGGGCCGCGCAAGCGGCGCCAGGGCGATTACGAATCACCTTATGATTTCAACGATGACGAGTTCGGCACGCTGAACGAACCCGTCCGCGCCAAGGCTCCGACCGTCCGCGGCGAGCGCATGGAGCCCTCGATGGAACCATCGATGGGGGCAAGGACGGCTTCGCCGCGGCGCATCGTCTCCGCGCCATCGTTTTCCATCGATGACGATGACGACAATGACGACGACCTGCCCTTCGATAACGACATGCCGCCGCGCCCGGCCGATATCCTGCCCGACGACGATGACGACGACGACTGGATGATCCGCGCACCTGCAAAGGCGGCTGGCAAGCCGGAACCGCGCGTCGTCCCGGTGGTCGCGCGTCCGAAGCCCAGCGCCCGCATCGAGCGGGAGGCGCAGGGCTCGTTCATCCGTCCCGAAGGCTTCCAGCTTCCCTCGATGCATCTGCTCGCCGAACCGAAGAATGTCGTGCGCGACTCCACGCTTTCGGCCGATGCGCTGGAACAGAATGCCCGCATGCTCGAAGGCGTGCTTGAAGATTTCGGCGTCAAGGGCGAGATCATCCATGTCCGCCCCGGCCCTGTCGTCACGCTCTACGAACTGGAGCCGGCGCCCGGCATCAAGTCGTCGCGCGTCATCGGCCTTGCCGACGATATCGCTCGCTCGATGAGCGCCATTGCCGCCCGAGTCGCCGTCGTGCCCGGCCGCAATGCGATCGGCATCGAATTGCCGAACCAGACGCGCGAGACCGTCTATCTGCGTGAACTCATCGCCTCCCGGGATTTCGAAGGCAGCAAGGCGAAGCTCGCCATGGCGCTCGGCAAGACGATCGGCGGCGAAGCCGTGATCGCCGATCTCGCCAAGATGCCGCATCTGCTCGTCGCCGGCACCACCGGCTCGGGCAAGTCGGTCGCCATCAACACGATGATCCTGTCGCTGCTCTACCGCATGACGCCGGAGCAGTGCCGTCTGATCATGATCGACCCGAAGATGCTCGAACTCTCCGTCTATGACGGCATCCCGCATTTGCTTTCGCCTGTCGTCACCGATCCGAAGAAGGCCGTCGTCGCGCTCAAATGGACCGTGCGCGAGATGGAAGAGCGCTACAAGAAGATGTCGAAGATCGGCGTGCGCAACATCGACGGCTTCAACACCCGCGTCGAGCAGGCGCTGTCGAAGGGCGAGGCGATCTCGCGCACGGTGCAGACCGGCTTCGACCGCCATACCGGCGAGGCGATGTACGAGACCGAAGAATTCGATCTGCGGCCGATGCCCTATATCGTCGTGATCATCGACGAGATGGCCGACCTGATGATGGTCGCCGGCAAGGACATCGAAGGCGCCGTCCAGCGTCTGGCGCAGATGGCGCGTGCGGCCGGCATCCACGTGATCATGGCGACACAGCGTCCCTCCGTCGACGTCATCACCGGCACGATCAAGGCGAACTTCCCAACCCGCATCTCCTTCCAGGTGACCTCGAAGATCGACAGCCGTACCATTCTCGGCGAACAGGGCGCCGAACAGCTGCTCGGCATGGGCGACATGCTCTACATGGCGGGTGGCGGGCGTATCCAGCGCGTGCACGGCCCGTTCGTTTCGGATGTCGAGGTGGAAGAGATCGTCTCCTACCTGAAGACCCAGGGCTCGCCGCAATATCTCGACGCGATCACCGCCGATGACGACGAAGATGGCGACTACGGCGGTGGTGGCGGCGGTCCGGCCGGCACGTCCAATCTTTCCGAATCGGAAGATCCCTACGACCAGGCGGTCGCCATCGTGCTGCGCGACGGCAAGGCGTCGACCTCCTATGTCCAGCGCCGGCTCGGCATCGGCTATAACCGTGCGGCCTCGCTCGTCGAGCGCATGGAAAAGGAGGGCATCATCGGACCGGCCAACCATGCCGGCAAACGCGAGATTCTCGTTCCGACGGAAGGCGACATCCTCGACCGCTGACATAACAGGCATATATTTCCGATGCAGCCGCTTTTGCGGAAACCTGATAGCATCGAAGCCGTTACCTCTCGCAGGCCGATCGCAACGCCTTGAAGACGCCGCCTTTCGGCAGCATGCAGATCGCATAAAGGAGATTTAGATGAGTCACTCCGATACCTTCCTCTCCGGCCTGACGGTAACGCGCCGCCACCTTCTCGGCGCCTTTGCCGTCGCGGCGATAGCGAGCGCCATTCCCCTCGGTGCTTACGCGCAGGCGGCAGCTCCCGCCTCCGGCACCGCGCAGGCGATCGCCGATCATTTTTCCGGCGTCACGACGATGCAGGGCGAATTCGTGCAGTTCGGCCCGCGCGGCGAGCAGACCGGCGGCAAGTTCTTCATCCAGCGCCCCGGCAAGCTGCGCTTCAACTATGACGATCCGTCGCCGATGCGAGTGATCGCCGACGGCAAGAACGTCGCCATCGGCAATATGAAGCTGAAGACCTGGGATCTCTATCCGCTCTCCAAGACCCCGCTCAGCCTGCTTCTGGCGCAGCGTATCGATCTGTCGGCCGGCATGGTGAAGGGCGTGAAGGAAGAGTCTGACCTGACGACGATCGCACTCGGCAACAATACGGTGTTCGGAAACTCGACCATTACCATGATGTTCGACCCGAAGACCTACGACCTGCGTCAGTGGACGATCACCGACAATCAGGGCAAGGACACCTCGGTGATGATCTTCAACGTCAAAACCGGCATGCAGTTCGACGATCGCGTCTTCCGCGTGCCCTATGAGACCATTCCAGGCACGCCTCAGTCGCGCAACTGAGGGCTTTTCGGTTGATCGGCTGCTCCTTTTACAAGATCCGGATGTTTTCAGGCCGGCTTGGCTTGAAAACATCCGGATCTCTATCAAAGATTTGAGCATGATGTCGTCCGAAAAGCGCTCACACTTTTCGGCATCATGCTCATGGCCGGTTCCCTCGCGTCTGCCTTTGTTTTAAAGCCCTTTCATGAAAGCGTGAAAGGTTTGGGCATGGGTTTTTCGATCACCACCTGGAATATCAATTCGGTGCGGCTGCGCATGCCCATCGTCGAGCAACTCGTTCTCAAGCACAGGCCCGATATCCTCTGCCTGCAGGAAACCAAGGTGACGAACGAGCTGTTTCCGGCGGCACCACTCAGGGCGATGGGCTACAATCACATCATCATCCATGGCCAGAAGGGCTATCACGGCGTGGCGATCGCCTCGCGCATTCCGTTGACCGAGGATCACCGGCAGGATTATTGCGGCGTCGGCGATGCGCGCCATATCTCGGCGATCTTCGAGCACGGCAATCGCCGCGTTCGGCTGCATAATTTCTACGTCCCAGCCGGCGGTGACGAGCCGGATCGCACGATCAACCCGAAATTCGGCCACAAGCTCGATTTCATCGAGGAGATGAAGCTGCTGAAAGCCAATGGCGAGGCCAACACCTCGGCCATCCTCGTCGGCGACCTCAACATCGCGCCGCTGGAGCATGACGTCTGGTCGCACAAGCAGCTTCTGAAGATCGTCAGCCATACGCCTGTCGAAACCGAGGGGCTGCTCGAGGTGATGAAGCGCGGCGCCTGGCTCGATCTGATGCGCCAGCATGTGCCTGAAAACGAGAAACTCTATACCTGGTGGAGCTACCGCGCCAAGGACTGGGAGGCCGCCGACCGCGGCCGCCGTCTCGACCATATCTGGTCGTCGTCAGATCTCGGGCCGCATCTCAAGCGGATAGAAATCCTGAAGGAGGCGCGCGGCTGGGACCGGCCCTCCGACCACGTACCGGTCACGGCGCATTTTGATTTCTAAAACGATGCGGTTCAGCTTTCCTAAAGCGCAGAACTGCTCTAACCGGGATCAGTTGAAGCGGTAGAACTGGCTTGCGGCCTTTGCCGCGAGTTCGGCAAGATTGTCGCGGATCCGGTTCTCGATCAGCCGGGCTGCGTCCGGATATTCCTCGATCAGCCGGTGGAAGAGGGCGCGGGTGATGCGGATGATGCTGGTATCCTCGCGTGCTACCGCGGTGAACTTGCGCTCCACCAACGTCACCAGCGCCAGCTCGGAAACCAGGGCTCCCGGACCGGCGATCCCCCCTGTCCTCTGCATGCCGTCGCTGCTCGTCGCGCTCAGCTCCAGGCTGCCGCTGAGGATGACATAGGCGCTCTCGGCGGGCGAGCCCTGGCGAAACAGCATCTGGCCGGCGGCAATCATGCGCCGGTCGGCGCCGAAGGCGATCAACCGCAGCTGATCCTCGTTCATGTCCTTGAACAGAGGAAGCTGCGCGAGCATGTGAATGTCGTCGGTCAGCGCCATGCGGGCTTTTCGCCTTAGAGCAATTCCAGCAAAGTGCCTGGCGGTTTTGCCAGGCAAAGCGTGAAACGCTTTTGCCGGGAATTGCGTGAAAACAAAGAGATAGAGCACTTCCGTTATTCAGGGAAAAACGGAAATGCTCTAGGGTATGATCTTGTAGCCGCCGTTTTCCGTGACGAGGATTTCGGCGTTGGAGGGGTCGCGCTCGATCTTCTGGCGCAGGCGGTAGACGTGGGTTTCCAGCGTATGCGTCGTCACGCCGGAATTATAGCCCCAGACCTCTTCGAGCAGTATGTCGCGGGTGACGACCTTTTGTTCGGCGCGGTAGAGATAGCGGATGATCGCCGCTTCCTTTTCCGTCAGCCGGATCTTCTGGCCGTTATCGGTGGTCAGGAGCTTCTGGCTCGGCTTGAAGAGGTAGGGGCCGACGGTGAAGGTCGCGTCCTCGCTCTGCTCATGCTGGCGCAGTTGCACGCGGATGCGCGCGAGCAGCACGGCGAACCGGAAAGGCTTGGTGACATAATCGTTGGCGCCGGCTTCGAGACCGAGGATCGTGTCCGAATCGGTATCGTGGCCGGTCAGCATGATGATCGGCGCCTTGAAACCGCCCTTGCGCAGCAGCTTCACTGCCTCGCGGCCGTCCATATCGGGCAGGCCGACATCCATGATCAGCAGGTCGATCGGCATCGAGCGGGCGGTCGCGACACCTTTGCCGGCGTTGGCTTCCTGCAGAACCGTGAATTCCTCATACAGCGACAATTGCTCCGTCAGCGTCTGTCGAAGGTCATCGTCGTCATCCACCAGAAGAATGGTGCGTGCGGTCATGCCGTTTGCGTCCTCATGTTAAGTCCCCTAGTCCTACGCCAAATTCCTGGTTTGGCAAGGATCGGGCAGCGGGCTGTTGCCGGGTCGGTTTCGATATGATTTCAATCGAAGCCCCAGACAAGGCACGACATGCGAGAAAAATGGAAAAAGCAAGGCAGAGGCGAGGTATGACGCCGTCGACGATCATGGTGCGTCCTGCGCCGGGGCGCAAGAGCCGGGCGATCGTCCAGCTTGGCGCCATCACCGTGCCTGCTGCGATCGGCCGCTCCGGCCGCACCGTGATGAAACGCGAGGGCGACGGCGCCACGCCGATCGCCTCGATGAGGTTGATATCCGGCTTCCGGCGCGGCGAGCGGAACGGCCGGCTCGTCACTTCCCTTTCCATCCGCCGCATCCGCCCCGACATGCTCTGGTGCGATCAGTCTGGCAATGCCAGCTACAACCGCCTCGTGCGCGCGCCGTTCAGCGCAAGTCACGAGGAGATGTGGCGCAGCGACGGGCTCTACGATATCTGCCTGGTGATGGACTGGAACATTTCCTCGCGTGCGCGCAATCGCGGCTCGGCGATCTTCTTTCATCTCATCCGGCCAGGCTACGAGCCGACGGCGGGTTGCGTGGCGGTAAGCCTGCGCGACATGCGCCGCCTGCTGCCCCACCTTCGAAAGGGAACGATTGTCCGCGTCGTCTGATTGTCTTCCGGATGCGGCCGCCTATATGTTTTCGGTGACCGAACGCTCGGGCTGAAATGCGTTCAGGGACGCCCCATAGGGGCGCAACTCATGCCTCGTCCAATTCTTCAAACTCCCGGAGATATATTGTGACCGCTCAACCCTTCATCACTTTCCATGACGGACATTCCATTCCACAAGTCGGCCTTGGCGTCTGGCAGACGCCGCAAGATATTGCCGCTCCCACCGTGCGCACGGCGATCGCCGCCGGCTATCGTCACATCGATACCGCTTCCGGTTACGACAACGAAGAGGGCGTCGGTGAAGGCATCCGCTCTTCCGGCCTCGACCGCAAGGATATCTTCGTCACCACCAAGCTCAGGAATACCGATCAGGGCTATGACAATACGCTGCGCGCCTTCGACGGCAGCCTGAAGAAGCTCGGTTCCGAATATGTCGACCTCTATCTCATTCACTGGCCATCGCCGCATCGCGGCCTTTATACCGAGACCTGGAAGGCTTTCGTGCGCATCCGCGAAGAGGGCCGCGCCCGCTCGATCGGCGTGTCGAATTTCTACCCTGAACATCTCGAGCGTATCATCGGTGAAACCGGCGTTGTTCCCGTCATCAACCAGATCGAGCTGCATCCCGATTTCCAGCAGAAAGCGGCGCAGGAGGCTCATCAGAAGCTGAATATCGCCACCGAATCCTGGAGCCCGCTCGGCCAGGGCAAGTTCATCTCGAACGCGGTGATCGGCGAGATCGCCAAGAAGCATCAGAAGACGCCGGCCCAGGTCATCATTCGCTGGCACATCGACACCGGCCTCGTCGTCATCCCGAAATCGGTAACGCCGTCGCGTATCGAGCAGAATTTCCAGGTGTTCGACTTCAAGCTTGATGCCGACGATATGGCCGCGATCGCTAAACTCGACAGCGCCGGTGCCCGCATGGGGCCGGATCCGCACACGGCGACCTTCTGATCGTCGTCTCGATTATCGGCAAGTCAATGGTCGTCCCGCAAAAGACCGCATCTGGTGGCCGTCGCAAAAGCGACTGAGGCGGGGCGGCATAAAATGTGAAAGCCCACCGATGCGCAGGGGCATCGGTGGGCTTTGGATTATCATCCGTTTTGACGGATCAGTTCCACTCGCGGATATCGACGAAGTGCCCGGCGATCGCGGCTGCGGCTGCCATTGCCGGCGAGACGAGGTGCGTGCGGCCCTTGAAGCCCTGACGGCCTTCGAAGTTGCGGTTCGAGGTCGAAGCGCAGCGTTCGCCCGGCTTCAAGCGGTCGTCGTTCATGGCCAGGCACATGGAGCAGCCCGGCTCGCGCCAGTCGAAACCGGCGGCCTTGAAGATCTTGTCGAGGCCTTCGGCTTCCGCCTGTTCCTTGACGAGGCCGGAGCCCGGCACGATCATCGCGTCGACGGTTGGGGCAACCGTCTTGCCTTCGACGACCTTGGCGACTTCGCGCAGATCCTCGATGCGGCCGTTGGTGCAGGAGCCGATGAAGACGCGGTCGAGCGTGATGTCGGTCATCTTCGTGCCCGGCTTCAGACCCATATAGTCGAGCGCGCGCCACTTGGAGGTGCGCTTGGTTTCGTCCGGAATGTCGTCCGGGTTCGGAACGATGCCCTGGACGGAGATGACATCCTCGGGCGAGGAGCCCCAGGAAACGATCGGCGGCAGGCTGGCGGCGTCGAGCACGACGACGCGGTCGTAATGAGCGCCTTCGTCGGTCTGCAGGGTCTTCCAATAGGCGATCGCCTGTTCCAGCGCCTCGCCCTTCGGCGCGCGCGGCTTGCCCTTGATATATTCGAAGGTCTTTTCGTCCGGGGCGATCAGGCCGGCGCGGGCGCCGCCTTCGATCGTCATGTTGCAGATGGTCATGCGGCCTTCCATCGACAGCGCGCGGATCGCTTCGCCGGCAAATTCGATGACGTGGCCGGTGCCGCCGGCCGTGCCGATCTCGCCGATGATGGCAAGGATGATGTCCTTGGCGGTGACGTGCGGCGGAAGCACGCCGTCGACCCGCACCAGCATGTTCTTCGCCTTCTTCTGGATCAGCGTCTGGGTCGCCAGCACATGCTCGACCTCGGAGGTGCCGATGCCGTGTGCCAGCGCGCCGAAGGCGCCATGCGTCGAGGTGTGGCTGTCGCCGCAGACGATGGTCATGCCGGGCAGGGTGAAGCCCTGTTCCGGACCGACGATGTGGACGATGCCCTGGCGCTTGTCGCTTGCCGAATAATATTCGACGCCGAATTCGGCGGCATTGGTCGCCAGCGCTTCCACCTGGATGCGGCTTTCCTCGTTCTTGATGCCGAGATGGCGGTCGGGCGAGGTCGGAACGTTATGGTCGACGACGGCGAGCGTCTTTTCCGGCGCGCGAACCTTGCGGCCGGTCATGCGCAGGCCTTCGAACGCCTGCGGCGAAGTGACTTCGTGGACCAGGTGGCGGTCGATGTAGAGAAGACAGGTTCCGTCTGCCTGTTCGTCGACGAGATGATCGTCCCAGATCTTGTCGTAGAGGGTACGCGGTGCGCTCATGGCGTTAAGTCCGTTTTTCTGAAGCTTTTGGAAAATCGAGAAATGGCAGATCAAGCTCCGCCGGCCGTCATTCGATCAACGAAGTCGGCTGTTGAGCGCACCGGACACGCACGCAAAAAACCGCGCCGGCAGGCGATAATGGTCCTGCAGCACGAAAATATGCGCGCCAATGCATCTGAACTTGGATTCCATGGCCTGCATATAGCGATTTTTCGCGGCGGCTTCAATTTGAATCATCAGCAGACGCTCTGCGGCCTCTCAGCGGTGCGGCGGCGCTTACCGCGACTTCATCCATTTCTCCGTCCGCCGCAGCGCCAGCGACAGGCCGATCGTCAGGATCAGATAGATATAGGTGACGATCGAATAGGTCTCGAAGAAGCGGAAGGAGCCGGCAGCATAGACCTTGCCCATCTGGGTGATGTCGGCGACGCCGAGCACGGAGACGAGCGAACTGTCCTTCACCATCGAGACGAAATCGTTGGAGAGCGGCGGGAAGATCACCCGGATTGCCTGCGGGAAGACGACGGAGCGGAAGCGTCGGTAGCGCGACAGGCCAAGCGCCTTGGCCGCCTCGATCTGGCCGGGATCGACCGACTGGAAACCGGCCCGGAAGATTTCGGCGATGAAGGAGGAATAGCCGACCGTCAGCGCGATGATCGCTCGCCACATCAGCGAGAGATCGCGCACCAGGATGGGCTCGGCCACGCCTGATGTCACCAGCGGTGAAATCAGGAAATTATAGCCTGCAACCAGAGCTGGCGCGCCGACGAAGGCGACGTAGAACAGCATCACGAGGATCGGGATGCCGCGGATGATCTCGATGTAGAATCGCGCAATCTGACGCAACACCTGGCTGTCGGCCATGCCAAGCAGGCAGATGCCGAGGCCGAGCACGGTGGCGAGCACGAAGGCGACCAGCGTGACGAAGACGGTGATGCCGACACCGTTGACGACGGTGCGGAAGACCTGGGCGTAGATATCGTTGGCGACGATGACGGCGGCAAGGACGATGCCGATCGCGACAAGCGCGACCAGCCACCAGGGATAGTCGTCCTTGACGTGTCTGTCGGGAGATGGTCGCACTGCCATCAATAGCTGCTCGGCGTCATTCGCCCATCTTGTAGTCGAGGAACCACTTCTTGTTCAGCGTATCGAGCGTGCCGTCGGCCTTGAGTGCGGCGATCGCGGCATTGACCGGGGCGACAAGGTCGGACCCTTTCGGGAAGATGAAGCCGAAATCCTCGGTGCCGAGCGGTTCGCCGATCAGCTTCAGGGCGCCGTTCGAGGCATCGACATAACCCTTGCCGGCGGTGCCGTCGGTCAGCACGACGTCGACGTCGCCGGCCTTCAATGCCTGGACGGTGGCGCCGAAGGTTTCGAAGAGCTTGATGCGCGGGTTCTGCTCGTTGCCATCAAGCACTTCATAGACGGCGGTGTAGAAAGGCGTGGTGCCGGGCTGTGCGCCGACCAGGCCATCTTTGAATTCGCCGAAGGACTTGGCATCCGTGAAGCGCTTCTCGTCGCCGCGCACCAGCATGAACTGCTGCGAGCGCATATAGGGATCGGAGAAATCCACCTTCTGCTTGCGGTCTTCCTTGATGGTGATGCCGGTCATGCCGATGTTGTACTGGCCGTCGGAAACCGCCTGGATCATCGCGTCCCAGCTGGTGTTCTGGTATTCGACCTTGAAATTCAGCCGCTTGGCGATCTCGTTCATCGCATCATATTCCCAGCCGATCGCCTTGCCGGATTTCGGATCGACGAATTGCAGCGGCGGATAGGCATTCTCGGTGACGACGACGACGCTCTTGCCGCCGAGATCAGGCAGCTCGGCGGCCGATGCGGCGAGGGGTAGAAGAGCAAGGGCGGCGAAGCTCGCAAGAACGGTACGGCGAAACAACATTGAACGGTTCCCCAAAATTGAACGGCAAAAACTGTCACGGAAGATAGGTCTGAGGCAAGGCCGCCGGCTGCGCACCGAAGCAAAAAATAGAAAAGGCGACCCGAAGGCCGCCTTTCCAAGCAAAGAATTTCGCGTAGCGCAGATCTTATTCTGCTGCCGGTTCCGCTGCAGCGGCGGCTGCTTCTGCGGCGGCCTTTTCAGCAGCGGCCTTGGCTTCCGCAGCTTCTGCTGCTGCCTTCTCGGCGGCGAGCGCCTGAGCTGCTGCAACCTTTTCAGCTTCGATGCGTGCCTTTTCCTCGGCAATAGCGGCGCGCTCGGCGTCGTTAAGCTTGCGGGCGCGGACGCCGGTGTCTTCAACGATACGGGCAGACTTGCCGCGACGGTCGCGCAGGTAATAGAGCTTGGCGCGGCGGACCTTACCGCGACGAACGACGTCGACGCTTTCAATCATCGGCGAGTAGACCGGGAATACGCGCTCGACGCCTTCGCCGTAGGAGATCTTGCGGACCGTGAAGTTTTCCTGCAGGCCGCCGCCGGAGCGGGCGATGCAGACGCCTTCATAGGCCTGAACGCGGGTACGGGTGCCTTCCGTGACCTTCACGTTGACGCGGACGGTGTCGCCCGGGGAAAATTCGGGAAGCGTGCGCTTGGCTTCGATCTTGGCGGCCTGTTCGGCCTCAAGCTGCTGAATGATGTTCATCGTCTTAACCTTTGGTTCTTCTGAAACAGCCAGAGCGCTCAACACTGATCCTTCGGAACTGGCCTCAGGACTTTGCCCGTCAAGGGCGGGAGCGGATTCGCCATTCTTTGTTTGCTGGCAGACGGGGATAAACCCCATTTCCGCGTGCGCCAATACACGAAAGGCCAGGGCTTGTCATCCCTTGGACGGCATTTTTGTGAAAAGGGCTGCGAAATCAGCCGTTTTTCTCACTTTACAGCGCCGCGCGTCTTTTTCTGACGCGGAAAGGACGCTGTAACGTTTTGAATCTACGCATCGTGCTTTCCGAAATTCGATCCCGATTTTCCGGGCGATGCGCCAGCCTTTTCCAGCAGATCCGGCCGCCGCTCCCGCGTCAGCCGCACCGCTTCCTGATGCCGCCATTTTTCGATGGCGCCGTGGTTGCCCGAGGTGAGGATCGCGGGGATTTCCCGGCCTTCCCATTCCTGGGGCCGGGTATAATGCGGATGTTCCAGCAGTCCGCCTTCGAAGCTTTCGTGCAGGCCGGAAAGGTCGTTGCCCATGACGCCAGGCAGGATGCGGATAATCGCATCGAGCACGATCAGCGCCGCCGGCTCGCCGCCGGATAGGACGTAGTCGCCGATCGAGACCTCTTCCAGTTCGCGCGCCTCGATCACCCGCTGGTCGACACCCTCGAAGCGGCCGCAGACGATGATGACGCCGTTGCCGGCCGCGAGCTCGCGCACACGCTGCTGCGTCAGCGGCCGGCCGCGCGGGCTCATCAGCAGCCGCGGGCGGGTATCGTTTTCTGAAGCGCTGTCGATTGCGCGGGCGAGAATGTCTGGTTTCAGCACCATCCCGGCGCCGCCGCCGGCCGGGGTGTCGTCGACGGTGCGATGTCTGTCGGTGGCGAAGTCGCGGATCTGTACCGTGTCCAGCGACCACTGCCCCCGCTCCAGCGCCTTGCCGGCGAGCGAGAAGCCCAGATGCCCCGGAAACATTTCCGGATAAAGTGTCAGCACGCTCGCCCGGAAAGCCATCACTTCTTCTTTTTCGGCTTGTCGGGAGTGAATTTCGAAAGTTCTTCCGGCTCGTCGGCCAGACCCGCCGCCAGCGGATCGATCAGCAGCGTGCCGGCCTCGAGGTCGATCTCCAGCACCGAGGCTTCGGAGAAGGGGATCAGCACCGGGCGTTTGCCCGGACCCTTGAGTTCCAGCAGGTCGCCGGCGCCGAAATCGAAGACGCCGGTGACCGTGCCATAGCTGACACCCTTGTCGTCGCGCGCCTCGAGCCCTTCGAGATCAGCATAGTAGAACTCGTCGTCCTCCAGCTCCTCGTCCGGCAGGTTGTCCCGCTCGATATAGAGTTCAAGTCCGTTCAGGGCCTCGGCGGCATTGCGGTCGTTGACGCCGCGGAAACGGACGACGACGACATTCTTCATCTCGCGGATTTCGAGGACTTCGAAGCTGCGGCCGTCCATGCTGTGCAGATGGCCGTAGTCGCCAAGCGCGCTCGGATCGGCCGTATAGGCCTTGGCGCGCACCTCGCCCCGGAGGCCTTGCGCGCCACCGATCGTCGCCATCAGAACGGGGTTTTCAAGCTTGGTCATGGGTTCCTTCATGTGAAGCCGAAAGACAGGTTTCTCATAAACGAAGTGTGGGCGATTGGAAACGAAAACGGGCGGCATGTCGCCATGCCGCCCGCTCGAAGGGAAAGTCGCGATTATTCCGCGGCGTCGGCAGCAGCAGCGGCGGCGTCGGCAACCTTCTGAGCCTTTTCGGCGGCGCGTTCCTGGGCGCGCTTGCCAGGCTTTGCCTTGACCGGGTTGTTCTTGACTTCGCGCTTGGCAACGCCGGCCTCATCGAGGAAGCGCAGAACGCGGTCGGTCGGCTGGGCGCCGTGTTCGATCCAGTGCTTGATGCGCTCGGCGTTCAGCTGAACGCGCTTCTCATCGTCCTTGGCAAGCATCGGATTCCAGGAACCGAGGTTTTCGAGGAAGCGGCCGTCACGCGGGCTGCGCGCATCGGCGAGAACGACGTGGTAGTACGGGCGCTTCTTGGAACCACCGCGGGCGAGACGAATTTTCAGTGCCATGTTGTTTACTCCTTGGGCTTTTCTTGACCGCTTCGTTAAGCGGTACGGTTATCGGGCTGCAGCGCTTTGTTCAGCGTGATCCGCAGCGATCTGCTCATGATGCCGGATGACTTCCTTGATGACGAAGTTCAGGAACTTCTCGGCGAAATCCGGGTCCAGATGCGCATCTTCGGCAAGCTGACGAAGACGGGCGATCTGGTATTCCTCGCGCGCCGGATCGGCCGGCGGCAACTTGTACTTGGCCTTCAGCACGCCGACCTCTTTGGTGCAGCGGAAGCGTTCAGCCAGAATGTGGACGAGCGCCGCGTCGATATTGTCGATCGACTGGCGGTAGCTCGAAAGCTGGGCTTTGACGTCTGGATCAATCATGGGGCGGGCGATCCTTTCACTTCTTCTTGGGCAATCCGGGCAGGCCCGGGAAACCACCACCAAGGCCCGGCAGCTTTGCGCCGCCAAGACCGGGCAATCCGCCCGGCAAGCCTCCGCCTAGACCGGGCATACCCCCACCCGGTTTTCCGAGACCCGCGGCTTCCGCCTGCTTCTGCAGCGCTTCGAGCTGCTTCGGGTCGATATTCGAGAGATCGGGCATGCCGCCCATGCCGCCCATGCCGCCCATGCCGCCGAGGCCCCCCAGCCCCATCTTGCCGGCAAGGCCGCCCATCATCTGCTTCATCATGCCGCCTTTGCCCTTGCCGCCCATCATCTTCATCATGTCGGCCATCTGCCGATGCATCTTCAGAAGCTTGTTGATGGCGGCGGCATCGGTGCCGGAGCCGGCGGCGATGCGCTTCTTGCGCGAATGCTTGAGCAGGTCGGGATTGGCGCGCTCGGCCCTGGTCATCGACTGGATGATGGCGATCTGGCGGCCGAAAAGCTTGTCGTCGAGGCCGGCTGCGGCCATCTTGTCCTTCATGCCGGCCATGCCGGGCATCATGCCCATGATGCCGCCCATGCCGCCCATCTTCTGCATCTGGCGCAGCTGGTCGGCCAGGTCATCGAGATCGAACTTGCCCTTGGCCATCTTGGCGGCCATGGCCGCCGCCTTCTCGGCGTCGATGTTCTCAGCCGCGCGCTCGACGAGCGAGATGATGTCGCCCATGCCGAGGATGCGGTCGGCGATGCGGCGAGGATGGAATTCTTCCAGCTCGCTCATCTTCTCGCCAACGCCGATCAGCTTGATCGGCTTGCCGGTGACGGCGCGCATCGAAAGGGCGGCACCACCGCGGCCATCGCCATCCATGCGGGTCAGCACCAGACCGGTGATGCCGACGCGTTCGTCGAAACTGCGGGCGAGGTTGACGGCGTCCTGGCCGGTGAGGCTATCGGCGACCAGCAGGATTTCATGCGGGTTCGACCGCTTCTTGATGTCGGCCATCTCGACCATCAAGGGCTCGTCGATATGCGTGCGGCCGGCGGTATCGAGGATGACGACGTCATGGCCGCCAAGCTTGGCCGCCTGCACGGCGCGGGCGGCGATATCCGTCGGCGACTGGCCCGATATGATCGGCAGCGTGTCGATATTGGCCTGCGCGCCGAGCTGGCGAAGCTGCTCCTGGGCTGCCGGACGGCGCGTGTCGAGCGATGCCATCAGCACCTTCTTCTTCTCGCGCGTCGACAGGCGATGGGCAATCTTGGCCGATGTCGTCGTCTTGCCGGAGCCCTGCAGGCCGACCATCATGACGACGACGGGGGCGGCCGCATGCAGGTCGATGCCGACGCCTTCGCCGCCCAGCATCTCGATCAGTTCGTCATGCACGATCTTGACGACCATCTGGCCGGGCTTGATCGACTTCAGGATCTCGGCGCCGACGGCCTTTTCCCGCACGCGGTCGGTGAAGGAACGCACGACGTCGAGCGCGACGTCGGCCTCCAGCAAAGCGCGGCGAACCTCGCGCAGCGCTGCGGAAACATCGGCTTCCGAAAGCGCGCCACGGCCTGTCAGTCCATTCAGAATGGATCCAAGACGGTCCTGGAGGTTTTCAAACATCGGCTCTTCCTTGATACGTTTCGGGCGGGTTGGGATATGCCCGGAAACGTCGTGCTTTTCCTTGACGAAAACAAGACGCAAAGCCAAAAGGCACCCGAGGGCGCATCGCGCTGTCGGGTGTTGACCTCCGGGATCTCAGGTCCCGGTCGGCGGCTCGGAGTCGTGTGGCTCGTCGCGGATTGGGCGTGATAAACAGGAAAGCCGCGCGAAAGTCAAGGCAATGCGGACAAATGACCGCATGCCCGACTTCTCAAAAGCTGTGTGACGAGAGGGCGCTAGCGTCTCATCCAGTGGTTGCAGCGAAAGTACATACTTAAACAAAGCGATGTATTGGCTTGCGCAATCCGCCAGTGTTTCAGGTTTTGCCGATAAATATTCCCACTCGGGCGGCTGAATTCGCTGTCAACGCCAGTTGCAAATTATTCTGCTTATGATTCTACTTTCTACTTAAGTGCGTCCTGTAAAATGATTCGTGAATATCCTTGATGCCGAATGAATCGGCGGAGATATCGAATGCTAAATGCTGATATTGAGAGCTGGGCGCTGGCGCGGGCCCATCATATTGTTCTGAATGAGGGCTTGAATCTTGCAAAGGCGGCACAGGATCTGGATCGCAAACGGTCTCGCTCGCTGGTCTACGAGCTGAGAAAGGTCATCACCGCAGCTATTGTCGAAGCCCATGCTGCGTCCTTCGATCCTGACGGTTCACAGCGGTAAAAGCCGAACTGCTGCCTTGCAGGGGTCAGCGGGCCGTAACGCCTGCCCGGCACTCACCCACTGGTAATTCCTTCGCATTTCCGCCATATACACCGGAAAGACAGACGGAATGATACCTATGAGCGCAACGGTCGAATTCGCGAGGATGAACGGGCTTGGCAACAAGATCCTGGTCGTCGATATGCGCGGCCGGCCGGACAAGGTGACGCCGGCGGCGGCGGTCGCGCTCAATGCCGATCCGCAGACTGAGTTCGATCAGATCATGGCGATCCATGATCCGAAGGCCGAAGGCACCGATGCCTTCATCGACATCCTGAATTCCGATGGCTCGAAGGCGCAGGCCTGCGGCAACGGCACACGTTGCGTCGTGCAGGCGCTGGCAGCCGAGACCGGCAGGAAGGTCTTTACCTTCCAGACGGTCGCCGGCATCCTCAACGCCGTCGAGCACGAGGACGGGACGATTTCGGTCGATATGGGCCGGCCGGTGTTCGATTGGGACAGGATCCCGTTGGCGGAAGAATTCCACGACACCAGCCGCATCGAGTTGCAGATCGGCCCGATTGACAAGCCGGTGCTGCATTCGCCTTCGGCAATGTCGATGGGCAATCCGCATGCGATCTTCTGGGTGGACAGGGACGTGATGTCCTATGATCTCGCCCGCTTCGGACCGTTGCTCGAAAACCATCCGATGTTTCCCGAGCGCGCCAATATCACGCTGGCACAAGTGACGTCGCCGACATCGGTGACGACGCGTACCTGGGAGCGCGGCGCGGGACTGACGCTAGCCTGCGGCTCGGCTGCCTGTTCTGCTGCCGTCAGTGCTGCGCGCACCGGCCGCACCGGCCGCAAGGTGACGATCAATGTGGCAAGCGCCAAGCCGCCGGCCATGCTTTCCATCGAATGGCGCGAGCGCGACGATCATGTCATCATGACCGGTCCGGCCGAATGGGAATGGTCCGGCAGGGTCGATCCTTCGACCGGTCTCTGGTCGCGCGATGGTACCCGAGAGGCGGAGGCGCAGTGAGCGGCGTCGAGGTCATTACCTTCGGCTGCCGCCTCAACACATATGAATCCGAAGTGATGAAGGCGCAGGCTGAAAAGGCCGGGCTCAACAATGCCATCCTGGTCAACACCTGTGCGGTGACCGGCGAGGCCGTGCGCCAGGCCCGCCAGGCGATCCGCCGGGCGCGGCGCGACAATCCGCATGCCCGCATCATTGTCACCGGCTGCGCTGCGCAGACGGAAAAACAGACCTTTGCCGAAATGGAGGAGGTCGATGCCGTGCTCGGCAACGAGGAGAAGCTGACCAGCGCCTCCTATCGTAGCCTGCCGGATTTCGGCGTTTCGGCCGAAGAGAAGCTCCGGGTCAACGACATTATGAGCGTCAAGGCGACGGCGCCGCAGAT
This sequence comes from Rhizobium sp. BT-226, assembly GCF_025847085.2. NCBI lineage: Bacteria > Pseudomonadati > Pseudomonadota > Alphaproteobacteria > Hyphomicrobiales > Rhizobiaceae > Rhizobium > Rhizobium sp. BT-226. The sequence goes on from NZ_JAOYTI010000004.1 coordinate 283,942, forward strand.
GGTCAGGCATATCGACGGCCATGTGCGCGCCTTCATCCAGGTACAGAACGGCTGCGATCATCGCTGCACCTTCTGCATCATTCCCTATGGCCGCGGCAATTCCCGCTCCGTACCGATGGGAGCCGTCGTCGACCAGGCCCGCAATCTCGTTGACGGCGGTTATCGCGAGATCGTGCTGACCGGCGTCGATGCCACCAGCTATGGCAGCGATCTGCCGGGCACACCGACGCTCGGGTTTTTGGCGAAGACGCTGCTGAAACAGATCCCCGATATCCGCCGCCTCAGGCTTTCCTCGATCGACAGCATCGAGGCCGATGCCCACCTGATGGATCTCATCGCCGACGAGCCACGTTTCATGCCGCATCTGCATCTGTCGCTGCAACATGGCGACGACATGATCCTGAAGCGCATGAAGCGCCGGCATTTACGCGCCGATGCGCTGCGTTTCATCGAGGATGCGCGTCGCCTCTGCCCCGAGATGAGCTTCGGCGCCGATATGATTGCCGGCTTTCCCACAGAAACCGAAGAGATGTTCGAGAATGCCGTGCGGCTGGCGCAAGAGGCTGGCATCGCCCATCTGCATGTCTTCCCCTACAGTCCGCGTCCCGGCACGCCGGCCGCCCGCATGCCGCAGCTCGACCGGTCGCTGGTCAAGGATCGCGCCGCAAGGCTGCGCGCCGCTGGACATAGGCTGTATCGATCCCATCTCGATCAGATGATCGGAACCCGGCAATGGCTGCTTGTTGAAAACAACGGCCTGGCGCATACGGAGAACTTCACGCTGGTCGCGGCCCCCGGCCTTCGTCCCGGCGAACTTGTGCCGGTCACGATCACCGGCCACAATGGCAAGCATCTCGACATGCAATTGACGGCCGCAGCCGCGGCCTGACTTTCACGGAATCCCCATGGCGCTCAGTTTCATCAAAAAGGTCTTCACCTTCGGCAAGCCGGCTGAAGAACCTGTGCCTGCGGCCGTGGAAAGGGAGCTGCAGCCGCGTTCGCGCGACGAAGATCTGCCAATCGCGGATGATCCTGTTCTTCCGGAAGAAATGGACACGGCCGGCGGACCGGCTGCCGATATCGGCGAGGCCGGGGTCGAAGCACCGTTTGCAGATGATGATGTCGAACCCTCAATCCTGCCAGCTGCGGACCAACTCAGCGATATGGGTGTCGTACCGCTTTCATTGCTGGAAGCCGAGGCAGCAGCGGAGGCGGAGACTGAAATCCAGGCGGTCGCCGAAACCGTCGCGGAAATACCCGCTTCTGTCCCTCTGGGACATCTTCCCCACGAGGCGGGAGATCCTGTGGAGACCGGAGCGCTAGAACAGCCGGCTGACCTCGAAGAGATCGTCGAAAAGCTTCCGGAAGAGATTCCGACTGAGCCGGAAGAGATTCCGGCTGAGGATGATGCAGGGCTGGATTCGCCCTTCCAGCCAATCTCCCCACTTGTGGGGGAGATGCCCGGCAGGGCAGAGGGGGGTAGCCCCCCGGCAGAACCGGAGACCGGCTCTCCCATCCTCCCCAAAGGCTTCGCAACAGGCCCGAAGGTCGTCGAGCCGGAGCCGATTGCCCCGCAACCGAGGCTCAGCTGGTTCCAGCGCCTGCGCAACGGCCTTGCGCGCACCTCCTCGCAGCTGACCAGCCAGATCACCGCGCTTTTCACCAAGCGCAAGCTCGATGACGAGACGCTGCAGGATCTTGAGGATCTGCTTATCCAGGCCGATCTCGGCGTCGAGACTGCCATGCGCGTCACTGATACGCTCGCTTCCGAACGCTATGGCAAGGATGTCACCGGCGAGGATGTCAGCCGCATCATGGCGTCGGAAATCGCAAAGGTGCTGAAGCCGGTCGCCAAACCGTTGCAGCTCGACCTTTCGCATAAGCCGCATGTCATCCTCGTCGTCGGCGTCAACGGCACGGGCAAGACGACGACGATCGGCAAGCTTGCGGCGAAGCTTTCCGGCGCCGGGCTGAAGGTGATGCTGGCTGCCGGCGATACTTTCCGTGCGGCGGCGATCGAGCAGTTGAAGATCTGGGCCGACCGGACCAATTCCGAATTCATCGGCACCAAGCTTGGCGCCGATGCCGCCGGTCTTGCCTATGATGCCTTCGAACAGGCAAAGGCGAAAAAGTGCGACGTGCTGATCGTTGATACGGCCGGCCGCCTGCAGAACAAGGCAGAGCTGATGGCCGAGCTCGAGAAGATCGTGCGCGTGCTCGGCAAACTCGATCCCGATGCCCCGCATACCGTACTGCAGACGCTCGATGCCACGACCGGGCAGAACGCGCTCAGCCAGGTCGAGATCTTCCGCAACGTCGCCGGTGTCAACGGGTTGATCATGACCAAGCTCGACGGCACGGCGCGTGGCGGCATTCTCGTTGCCATCTCCGCCAAGCACAAGCTGCCGGTCTATTTCATCGGCGTCGGGGAGGGCGTCGAGGATCTGGAGCCGTTCGAGGCCGAGGATTTTGCCCATGCCATTGCCGGACTTGGGCAATGATGCCACAGATATGCCGCCGAAAGCCTGCAAGGCACGGCCGGAAACAGGTTTCCAGGAAAACAGGTTTGAAGAACGCATGAGCACCGAAAGCGATATCACCCCGTCTGCTGCCGACCGGCATCATCCGCTGCTGAAACTGGCGCTGGAACTCGGGCCGCTGATGATCTTTTTCTTCGCCAATTTGCGCGGCCAGTGGCTGGTGGAGACCTTTCCCGCTCTTTCCGAATTGGGCGGACCGCTGTTCGTTGCGACCGGCCTCTTCATGGCGGCGACGATCATCTCGCTGATCGTTTCGAAGATCGTGCTCGGCCATCTGCCGATCATGCCTTTTGTATCCGGCATTGTCGTCGTCATCTTCGGCTCGCTGTCGATCTGGCTGCAGAACGAGACCTTCATCAAGATGAAGCCGACCATCGTCAACGCGCTCTTCGGCGTGGCGCTGCTCGGCGGGCTGGCCTTCGGCAAGTCGCTGCTCGGCTATGTCTTCAACGCCGCCTTCCAGCTCGATGCCGAGGGCTGGCGCAAGCTCACCATCCGCTGGGGCATCTTCTTTCTCTTCCTTGCGGTGCTGAACGAAGTCGTCTGGCGCAATTTTTCCGACGGTACCTGGGTCGCCTTCAAGGTCTGGGGCACGATGCCGATCACCATCATCTTCACGCTGGCGCAGATGCCGCTGGTGCTGAAACATAGCGTCAACCTGGAAACGGAAGGCGAGAAGTGAGCGCTGTCGACGTAGAATCCCGCGTAAGACACCAGAACTTCTGGTTTGTCGCCTGCCTTGTGGTCCTGGTCATTCAGATCGCTGCCGAATTTATGATGGGCCGCGTGCCGATCTGCGCCTGCGGTTATGTCAAGCTGTGGGAGGGCGGGGTCAATACCAGCGGCAATTCGCAGCATCTGTCGGATTGGTACACGCCGTCGCACATCATCCACGGCTTTCTGTTTTACGGCCTCGCGCATCTCATCCTGCGCGGCAAGCCGTTGGCGGCAAGGCTGCTGCTGGCGCTGGTAATCGAATCCGGCTGGGAGCTGCTCGAAAACTCCCCTCTCATCATCGACCGCTACCGCACGGCGACGATCGCGCTCGATTATTACGGCGACAGCATCCTGAATTCGGCGATGGACACCGTCTTCATGTGCGTCGGCTTCTTCTTCGCGCGGCGCGCACCGGTGGCGCTCACGGTTGCGATCGCCATCTTTTTCGAGATTTTCACCGGCTACATAATCCGCGACAACCTGACGCTCAATGTTGTGATGCTGATCTGGCCGGTGGAGGCGATCAAGGTCTGGCAGGGTGGGGGTTAAGACCCCTCCCAACCCCTTCCCACAAAGGGGAGGGACTAACTGGTGGCACCGCCTCGCAAACCAGGCCAACTGCACACTAGACGTTTGATAGGAAGAGCCGCGTTAAGCCTCTCCCCCTTGTGGGGAGGGTTGGGGAGGTCTTCGAGCAATCGTTACGAAGCCGGCTTCCCGAGCGCCTTTTCCATCGCAGGAAAAAGCCCTTCCTTCAGGCTGATATCGTCGAAGGGTCCGACGCGCTTGTAGAGGATCGTACCGTCAGGCCCGACCAGATAGCTTTCCGGAATGCCGTAGACACCCCAGTCTATCGCTGCCTTGCCGTTCGGATCGATGCCGATCGCCTGAAAGGGGTTGCCGAGCTCGCCGAGGAAACGCAGGGCGTTGTCGCTCTGGTCCTTGTAATTGATGGCGACGACGTTCAGGCGTCCGTCTTTTGCCAGTTCCTTCAATAGCGGATGTTCGTCCCGGCAGGGGAGGCACCATGAGGCGAAGACGTTGACGAGGGTCAGCTTGCCCTTGATTGCCGCGTCGGTCAGCGCCGGAAGGTTGGCGCCGTCGAGCGGCGGCAGGTTGAGCGCCGGCGCCTTGGTGCCGATCAGGGCGGAGGGAATTTCGGCGATGTTCTTGCCGTGGAAGTCCTGGTCGTAGAGCATCTTTGCCGCCGTGGCCGCAATGCCGCCGAAGACGACGAGCGGCAACAGCGCCAATGCGTAACGGCTCAGTCCGCGCGGCTTGGCTGCGGTGTTTTCCGGCGTGTCGTTCATTCGCCATCCCCCACACTATCCTTGGGGCGCGCCGAACGGCGGCGGATGCCGGCAGCCTCAAGGGCTGCAAGCTCCCTGCGGCGGGCGCGGCCGTCGATCCAAGTCCAAGCGGTGACGGCGACCGTCACCAGGGCGGCAAAGCCATAGGAAGCGTAGACGTAGAAGGCATGAGTCACGACTAATCCTCCCGGCTCGCCATGCGGGCGGCAAGGCGGCGCTGGGCGGCAATGCGGCGGCGCCAGATCTCGTTCCTCATCGCCATGATGTGCAGCGTGAAGAAGAGCAAGGTGAAGGCGATCGCCATGACGAAGAGCGGCCGCAGGAATTCCGGATCAATCGCCGGGCCGTCGAGACGCAGCACGCTTGCGGATTGATGCAGCGTGTTCCACCACTCGACCGAGAATTTGATGATCGGGATGTTGACGAAGCCGACGAGAATGAGCACGGCGCTGACGCGCGCGGCCTTCGACGGATCGTCGATGGCGCGGCTGAGCGCAATCAGCCCGAGATACATCAGGAAGAGAATAAAGACGGAGGTCAGCCGCGCATCCCAGACCCACCAGGTGCCCCACATCGGCTTGCCCCAGAGCGAACCGGTGACGAGCGCCAGCAGGGTGAAGGCGGCGCCGAGCGGGGCTGCGGCCTTGGCGGAGACATCGGCCAGGGGATGGCGCCAGACCAGCGTGCCGATCGCCGAAACGCTCATGATCGTATAGCACATCATCGAAAGCCAGGCCGAGGGCACATGCACATACATGATGCGCACGGTCTCGCCCTGCTGGTAATCGCCTTCGGTGGCGAAGCTCAGATAGAGGCCGACCGCGAAACAGAGGATGGTGATGCCGGCCAGCCAGGGAATGGCGCGCGCCGCCAGCGCCAGAAACCGCGTCGGGTTGGCGAGATCACTGAATTTGCTGATGGCAAGGCTCGTTTCGCTCATGTCCGCTTCCTTACCTTGATCCGGCTTTTCCCGCAATCGAACGCCCCATCAATCCGCTGTGTTTCGCAGCGCCAGGGCGGCGGCAGCCGGGCCGATGACCGCGAAGAAGAGTGTCAGCGCAATGAGGATCAGGAAGGGCGGCAGGAACGGGGCGGGATCCTCGACTGCGGCATAGGTGGCGCTGACGCCGAAGATCAGCACCGGAATGGTCAGCGGCAGCACGAGGATCGAGACCAGCAGGCCGCCACGGGGCAGCGCCACGGCAACGGCAGCACCGACGGCGCCGATGAAGGTGATGGCGGGCGAGCCGACGAGCAGCGTCAGCATGGTGGCAGCAATCGCCGTCTCGTCCATGTTCATGAAGAGGCCGAGCAGCGGCGAGGCGATGACCAGCGGCAGGCTGGTGGCCGTCCAATGGGCGAAGCATTTGACCAGCACGGTGAGGACGAGCGGCGTTTCCTGTATTAGCATCAAGTCGAGCGATCCGTCATCGCGTTCGGCCTGGAACAGGCGGTCGAGGCCGAGAAGGGCGGCGAGCAGGGCGCCGATCCAGACAATGGCGGGGCCGATGCGCGACAGCAACTTGAGATCGGGACCGACGCCGAAGGGAATGACGGCGACGATGGTCAGGAAGAACAGCACGCCGATCAGCGCACCGCCGCCGGCGCGAATCGAGAGTTTCAGGTCGCGGAAGAAGAGGGCGGTCATGCGCGGCGGCTCTCTTCCGGTGTGGTGGCCGGGGCACCCCCCTCTGCCCTGCCGGGCCCGGGGTCGAGCCACAGGTCTCGACCCGTCCTTCGGACCCCCACGAGGGGGGAGATCGGCAAGATGCACTGGCTTTGCGAAATCTTGATCGCGCGCCAAGCAGCTGCGGCCATCTGCGACGTTTGATCAGGGCAAGAGCACGACCCCAGCCGATCTCCCCCCTTGTGGGGGAGATGCCCGGCAGGGCAGAGGGGGGTAACTACACCGAGAAACATCAACCCCACACCCCCTGATCCACGCCGGCAAAGCCCGTCATCTTCAACTCCCGTGCATTCTCCAGCCCCAGCGGCTGATGTGTTGCCGCCAGCACCATGCCGCCCTTTGCCAGATGCGCCGCGATCAAATCGGCAAGCAGCCGGTCGGCGCTGGCATCGAGTGCCGCGGTCGGTTCGTCGAGGATCCAGATCGGCCGGTGAGCGACGAGCAGTTTGGCGAAGGCTATCCGGCGCTGCTGGCCGGCGGAGAGATACCCGAAGGGAAGGTGGGTGATTCCCGAAAGACCGACCGCTTCGGCGGCGTCCCCTACGGAGAGGGCGTCAGCGCCGCCTGTGTTGCCGAGAAAAGCACGCCAGAAATCGAGGTTCTCTGCAACCGTAAGTTCATTCTTCATCGCATTTCTATGGCCGAGGTAGTGGCTGACCTCGCCGGGATGTCGGTCTTCCCTGCCCTCTCCGTCGCGGAAGATGACAGTGCCTTTTTCCGGCCTCAGCAGGCCGGCGGCGACACGCAGTAAAGTGGACTTTCCCGATCCATTTCTGCCAGTCAGGACAAGCGCCTCGCCGGCCGCCAAGTGAAAGGAAATGTTAACGAAAATGAGATCCTCACCGCGCCTTGCAGCCAGATTTTCGGCGGTGAGATGCATGCGTCGGCTCTTTCCTGGTTTCGGCTTGCGGCGGGGTCAAAAAATGTCCGATTTTGACTGTGCTCGGGTATGGCAAGTTTTTAGGAAATTATCTATAAGACCTGCAACCACGCCAGCGGTCGGCGTGAATTTCATCCTTGCGCCGAACTTGGAGCGTCTGTTCCACGTGCGGACAGCGGAAATGGCCGTACCCGCATCCTGATGTGCATTAAGTGCATAGGCGTTCGCACGACTGTGTTGGCTATCAGAAACGGGGTATCTCGTGTCTAAATCTCTTGACAGTTTCAATTGTCGTTCCACGCTTTCCGTCAACGGGAAGGACTATGTCTATTACAGCCTGCCCAAGGCTGAGGCAAACGGTCTGGCCGGCGTGTCGAAGCTTCCCTATTCGATGAAGGTGCTGCTCGAAAACCTGCTGCGCTTCGAAGACGGCCAGTCGGTCACCAAGGAGCACATCCTGGCCGTTGCCGAATGGCTGAATAATAAGGGTGCGGTCGAAAACGAAATCGCCTATCGCCCGGCGCGCGTGCTGATGCAGGACTTCACCGGCGTTCCCGCCGTCGTCGATCTTGCCGCGATGCGCGACGCGATGGTGTCGCTTGGCGGCGATCCCGAGAAGATCAACCCGCTCGTTCCCGTCGATCTCGTCATCGACCACTCCGTCATCGTCGACGAATTCGGCACGCCGCAGGCTTTCGCCAGGAATGTGGAGCTGGAATACCAGCGCAACGGCGAGCGCTACCGCTTCCTGAAGTGGGGCCAGCAGGCCTTCAAGAATTTCCGCGTCGTGCCTCCCGGCACCGGTATCTGTCATCAGGTCAATCTCGAATATCTCGGCCAGACCGTCTGGACCAAGGAAGAAGACGGCGAGACGATCGCCTATCCGGATACCTGCGTCGGCACCGACAGCCACACGACGATGATCAACGGTCTCGGCGTTCTCGGCTGGGGTGTGGGCGGTATCGAAGCGGAAGCTGCGATGCTCGGCCAGCCGGTCTCGATGCTGCTGCCCGAAGTCATCGGCTTCAAGCTGACCGGCAAGCTCAAGGAAGGCGTCACGGCGACCGACCTCGTCCTCACCGTCGTGCAGATGCTGCGCAAGAAGGGCGTCGTTTCGAAGTTCGTCGAATTCTTCGGCCCCGGCATGGACAACATGCCGCTCGCCGACCGCGCGACGATCGGCAACATGGGCCCGGAATATGGCGCCACCTGCGGCTTCTTCCCGGTCGACGGCGAAACCATCAACTATCTCACTATGTCCGGCCGCACGCATGACCGGATCGCCCTCGTCGAGGCCTATTCGAAGGCGCAAGGGATGTGGCGCGAAGGCGACGGTTCCGAGCTCGTCTTCACCGATACGCTGGAACTCGATCTTAGCGACGTCGTGCCGTCGATGGCCGGCCCGAAGCGTCCGGAAGGCCGCATTTCGCTTGAGAACATCGCGACCGGTTTTGCCGGCTCCATGGATGCCGACTACAAGAAGCCCGGCCAGCTGAACAATCGCTACGCCGTCGAAGGCACGGATTTCGATCTCGGCCATGGCGACGTGGCCATCGCTGCCATCACCTCGTGCACCAACACCTCCAACCCGTCAGTACTGATCGCCGCCGGCCTTCTTGCCCGCAACGCCGTTGCCAAGGGCCTGAAGACGAAGCCGTGGGTGAAGACCTCGCTCGCACCGGGAAGCCAAGTCGTCGGCGAATATCTCGCCAAGTCGGGCCTGCAGGCCGACCTCGACAAGCTCGGCTTCAACCTGGTCGGCTTCGGCTGCACCACCTGCATCGGCAATTCCGGTCCGCTGCCGGCGCCGATCTCGAAGACGATCAACGACAAGGGCCTTATCGTTTCCGGCGTTCTCTCCGGCAACCGCAACTTCGAAGGCCGCATCTCGCCTGACGTGCAGGCGAACTACCTGGCGTCTCCGCCGCTCGTCGTTGCTTATGCGCTTGCCGGCACGGTGCAAAAGGATCTGACCAAGGAGTCGATCGGCGAGGATGAGAGCGGCAACCCGGTCTATCTCAAGGACATCTGGCCGACCTCTAAGGAAGTCCAGGAATTCATCCTGAAATACGTGACCCGCGAGCTCTACGAATCCAAGTACGCCGATGTCTTCAAGGGCGACGTCAACTGGCAGGCCGTTCAGGTTCCGCCGGGCCAGACCTATGCCTGGGACGACAATTCGACCTATGTTCAGAACCCGCCCTACTTCGTCGGCATGGGCAAGAAGGGCACCGGTGTCTCCGACATCAAGGGTGCCCGCGTTCTCGGCCTGTTCGGCGACAAGATCACCACCGACCACATCTCACCTGCCGGTTCGATCAAGGCCGCATCGCCGGCCGGCGCCTACCTCATCGGCCATGACGTCGCCGTTGCCGACTTCAACCAGTACGGCACGCGCCGCGGCAACCATGAAGTGATGATGCGCGGCACCTTCGCCAATATCCGCATCCGCAACCACATGCTCGGCCCGAACGGCAAGGAAGGTGGCTACACCATCCACTACCCGTCGAAGGAAGAGACCTCGATCTACGACGCCGCAATGCAGTATAAGCAGGAAGGCGTGCCGCTCGTCATCTTCGCCGGTGTCGAATACGGCAACGGCTCCTCACGCGACTGGGCTGCCAAGGGCACCAACCTGCTCGGCGTCAAGGCAGTGATCGCTCAGTCCTTCGAGCGCATCCATCGTTCGAACTTGGTCGGCATGGGCATCATCCCCTTCGTCTTCGAAGAGGGCACGACCTGGCAGAGCCTCGGCCTCAAGGGCGACGAACTCGTCACCATCGAAGGTCTGGAAAAGATCAAGCCGCGCGAGAAGAAGATCGCCAGGATCACCTATGGCGACGGCACCGTGAAGGAGGTTCCGCTGCTGTCGCGCGTCGATACGCTCGACGAGGTGATCTACCTCAACAATGGCGGTATCCTGCAGACGGTTCTGCGCGACCTAGCTGCCTGATTTTTAAGAGACTCCCATGATAATGGCCGCCGGAGAGCAATCTCCCGGCGGCTTTTCTTTGGTGCGACGATAGTATTTGGACGGGCTCACGATGATTTGTTTTACGCAAGTTCCGGTCGAGCTGCGTCTCACCCGTTCGTGACTTTTCGTTTGGACCCGGAAGGATTATTCGTACGTTCATATGTCAGGGCCGCCGGTTCAAACATGCCGTCGGCGCTGAAAAAGAGGTGCAGGTGAATGTCCCCCCGTTTTATGCTTCCGCTAATCGCCGGCGTTGTTCTGTCGGGCCCGCTGCAGGCCGAAGACGGCACGCCGAAAGGTGTCGTCGAACTCTTCACGTCGCAGGGCTGCTCCTCCTGTCCTCCCGCTGATGCCGCTTTTCGCAAGCTGGTGAACCAGGGCGATGTCATCGCGCTCGCCTATCATGTTGATTACTGGAACTATCTCGGCTGGGCCGATACGCTGAGCTCCAAGGAAAATACCGAGCGACAGTATGGCTATGCCAAGACGATGGGCCGCAGCAACGTCTACACGCCGCAAGCCATCGTCAACGGACGCGACCATTTGGCCGGCGCCGATCTGAATGGCATCAACACCAAGATCGACACCTATAGCAGCGAAGGCAATGGGCTGACCGTTCCGATCAGCGCCGCGATGCGCGGCGACGAGCTGGAGATCAAGATCGGCGCGGGACAGGGCAAAGCCAATGTCGTGATGGTCTATTTCGATAAGGAAAAGACGATCGACGTCGAAAAAGGCGAGAACAGCGGCCAGAAGCTCTCCTATCTGCACAGCGTCACCAATGTCGAAACCGTCGGCATGTGGGACGGCAAGGCAACCAGTCTGACGCTGCCGGCCAGCGTCCTGCAGCGGCCGCAGCTCGAGGGCTGCGCCATCCTGCTGCAATCGGCGACCGCAGACGGCGACCCGGCCGCGATCCTTGGCGCGACCGTGGTCATGGCTGGCAAAAATATCTGAAATTTCATCCGGTACGGATGAAGAACCGGGCGGCCCGGCTGAGCGTATTCGGGGCTGGGGTTAAGGTCGATACGCTCCGCCGGGCCCTTTGGCGCGCTGGCGCCAAACCGGGGATTCATAATTCTCCTGCAAATGAGGCGCTGTTTTGACTGAAATGCGGCGCTGCGGAGAAAGCGGTAGCGCTATCAGGTGCGGCCGAATGTGACGGCTGGTACTCTTGCAATTTGCGGCGGCTCGGGCAAACTGTCACCCTCCTGTCACACGCGGAGGCCTTGTGAGACTGATGACAGATCAGCCGGATTTGCGACACGGCGAAAGCCGTTCCGTCGACCATAGTTCCTCAGTCGTCGTCGATCTCAAGGAATACAAGCAAAGCAAGGACCCGCTTCCGGTGACCTTTCACCGGCGCGAACTGGACGCGATCCTCTGGATCTACGGCCGGATGGTCGGTGATGGTGAATGGCGCGACTACGCTATCGATCACTTGAAGGACAGGGCGGTCTTTTCCGTTTTCAAGCGTTCCGGCGAAATGCCGCTCTTCCGCATCGAGAAAAACCCGAAGCTCGCCGCCAAGCAGGGTGCCTATTCCGTCATCAACACCAACGGTACGATCCTGAAGCGCGGTCACGAGCTGAACCAGGTGCTGAAGGTGTTCGACAAGGCCCTGAAGCTCGTCGACAAGTAAGCCGGATTACAGCGTGCCGGGATAGACGGAGGGGTCCGGATCGGTGCAAATGCCTTCGCCGAGCGCGCGCTGCATGAACATCGTATCCAGCCAGCGGCCGTGCTTGTAGCCGGTGCCCCTCATCAGACCGACCTCCTCGAAGCCGGCCGTGCGATGAAGCGCGATCGATGCGGGGCTGGCGCCGCCGATGACGGCCGCCATCTGACGGAAGCCGAGGGTGGTGCAGCGGATGATCAGTTCGGCGAGCAGCGCCTTGCCGATGCCGCGGCCGCGGGCTTGCGGCGCCAGATAGATCGAATCCTCGACCAGCCAGCGATAGGCAGGGCGCGTGCGAAAGGCTGAGGCATAGGCATAGCCGAGCAGAGTTCCATCCGCATCGGTTGCGGCAATATAGGGATATTGCTGGCCGACGATCGCCGAAAAACGCAGTGCCATCTCGGCCTCGGAGGGCGGGACGATCTCATAGCTCGCGACGCCGTTCAGGACGGATTCGCGATAGATATCGGCAATGGCGGGAATATCGGCGTTCGAAGCATCGCGCAGGAGGAAGGACATTCGGCAGTATATCCATAAGGGCGGCAAGGGCTTTCTAAAACCATTCCGTGAAAGCCCGCGCAACAAAAAAGGCGGCCGAAGCCGCCTTTTCCATCTCAGTCTGCCCTGCTTATTTACGGTTGCCCATGAACTGCAGGAGGAACATGAAGAGGTTGATGAAGTCGAGATAGAGCGTCAGCGCGCCCATGATCGCCTTGCGGCCGGCGACGGCGACGTCATCGGCTTCCAGATACAATTCCTTGATCCGCTGCGTATCGTAGGCGGTGAGGCCTGCGAAGATCAGCACGCCGAGTACCGAGATCGCGAACTGCACGGCGGACGAGGCCAGGAAGATGTTGACCAGCGAAGCGATGATCAGGCCGAAGAGACCCATGATCAGGAACGAGCCCATCGCCGACAGATCACGCTTCGTCGTGTAGCCGTAAAGCGACAGCGCGCCAAAGGAGGCGGCGGTGACGAAGAAGGTCTGAACGACGCTCTGGCCGGTGTAGATCAGGAAGATCGACGAGAGCGACAGGCCAACGAGCGCCGCGTAGACCGCAAAGGTCGTCTGGGCGGCGGCCACCGTCATGCTATGGATCCGGAAGCTCAGGAAGAACACCAGAGCCAGCGGCGCCAGAATGACCACCCACTTCAGCGGGCTCACATAGATCGCCTGACCGAAAGCGGTCAGCTCACCATTGGCGAAGGCGAATTGGAACGACAGATATGCGGCCACACCGGTGATCGCCAGACCCAGCGCCATCAGGTTGTAGACCTTGAGCATATAAGCGCGCAGGCCTTGATCAATCATCTCGCCGGTCTGAGCGCGGCTTTGATAGTTACGAAGATCAGCCATAGTTTCCTCTTACAAGCTCCGATGGAGATACGGTGTCGGGGTTTTCGACCCGGGCGCCGCTGCGGAGCTCCAGCATGCCTGCGGATAATATGAGGCTTTCGCCCTTTGCAAACAAGAGGCTTGCAAAGGCTCTGTCGGTTAAATCGCCGTAAGGTGAAGGGTTTGGGTGCCGCTGCCCGGTCAAAGCTCGCGCAAGACGGGGGCTGCCTTCTGTCCGAGGATGCGCCAGGTGCCGATCAGGCCAATGCCGACGGTGAGTACCAGCGCGGTCACAAGCGTCAGTCCCGCCACGTCGGGCAGAAAGGTCGACGGCAGACGCATGATGCGGGCGACGATGAACCAGGCGGCGACGCTACCGGCGATCAACGCGAAGATTGCGGTCGCAAGCCCGAGGATCAGATATTCGTAGCTGAAGGCGCGGATCAGCATGGCGCGCGTGGCGCCGAGCGTCTTCAGCACCACCGCATCGTGAGTGCGCGCCCGGTTTCCGGCGGCAAGCGCGCCGGCAAGGACGAGAATCGAGGCGATGAGGGCGACGGAGGCTGCGGCGCGGATCGCGGTCGCAAGCTGTGCGACCAGCTGGTTGACGATATCGATCGCGTCCTTGACGCGCACACTGGTGATCGTCGGATAGGTGTTGGTGACGGATTTCAGGATCGCTGCATCTTCGGCCGGTGTCGAAGAAGGATCTGTCAGCGTCGCCAGCCACGCATGCGGGGCGCCGCGGAAGGTATTCGGCGAGAAGACCATGACGAAATTAATCGACAGCGATTCCCATTGGACGCGCCGTAGATTGGCGATCTTTGCCGTGATGTTGCGGCCGAGCACGTTGACGGTCACCGTATCGCCGAGCTTGAGGCCGAGTTCATGCGCCTCTTCCGAGGAGAAGGAAACGAGCGGCTCGCCGCTGTAATCCTTGTCCCACCATTTGCCTTCGGTGAGGGCAGCGTTTTCCGGCAGGGTTTCGGAATAGGTGATGCCGCGATCGCCGTTCAGCACCCAGCGGCCAGCGGCCGGCACGTTCATCTTGCTGACGTCCTCGCCGTTGAAGGCGATGATCCGGCCGCGCAGCATCGGCACTTCGACGAGTTTGCCCTGCGGCGCTTGGCCTTGGACGAGATCGCGGAAGGCGCCGACCTCGGCGCTCTGGATATCGACGAAGAAGAAGTTCGGCGCACCCTCGTTCATGCGGCCGGTCAGTTGCTGGCGCAGGTTGCCGTCGATCAGCGTCAGCGTCACCAGCAATGCCAGGCCGAGGCCGAGCGAGAGCACGACCGAGGGGGTCAGGGCGCCGGGGCGGTGGATGTTGCCGATCGCAAGCCGCAATGCCGGCGAATTGACGCGCGGGCTGCGGCGCGCAAGCCAGGCGATCAGCGCGGCGACCAGGCGCAGCACGACGAAGGCGAAGACAATCGCGCCGATGAAGACGACGGCGATGAAGCGGTCATAGGCGGTGAGGATGGCAAGCCCGGCAAGGCCGGCCATGAACAGGGCGGCAAGCAGGATGTAGGGCCAGGAGGGCAGGTGGCGGGCCTCGAAGCCCTGCTCGCGGAAGAGTGCGGTCGCCGGCACTTCGCGGGCGTGGCCGAGCGGCAGGATGGCGAAGGCGAGCGTCGTCAGGATGCCGAAGAGCGTGGCGAGCAGCAGGGCGCCGGGATAGAGGGTCGGCGTCGTCGAGACCGGCAGGAATTGCGCCAGGAATTGCGCGGCTAACATCGGCGACAGGGCGCCGATGACGAGGCCGATCAGGATGCCGCCGAGGGCGATGATGGCGATCTGGAAGAGATAGATCAGGACGACGACCTGCGCCGGCGCACCGAGACATTTGAAGGTGGCGATGGTGGTGCGCTTGGCATCCAAGAACGCGCGCACGGCATTGGCGACGCCAACGCCGCCGACGATCAGCGCGGTGAGGCCGACCAGCGTCAGGAACTGCGAGAAGCGGGTGATGTTTTCGGTGAGCGAGGGTGCGGCACGGTCACTGGTGCGGATCGCCCAGCCGGCGGAGGGGAATTCCTTGGAGGCGCGCGCCTGGATGCCCGACATCGCGGCCTTGTCTTCCAGCCGGATTTTATAGGCATGTTCGACCAGGCTTCCCGTCTGGATCAGCCCGGAGGCTTCGAGCGCCTGGCGGCTGACGAGCAGACGCGGCGCAAAGCCAAAACCTTCCGACAGCGCATCCGGCTCGGTTTTCACCGTGCCGGTGATGCTGAGCTTGACGTTGCCGAGCAGCAATTCGTCGCCGACCGCAAGCCCGAGCCGATCGAGAAGCAGTGGGGCTGCGACCGCACCATAGGTGCCGCCTTGGCCCGAAAGCAGTGCCGCAAGCGGATAGTCCGGCTCGGCCACGAACTTGCCGTAGAGTGGGTAGGCGTCATCGACGGCCTTGACCTCGACCAGCGCCTGATCGGAACCGTCGGGCTTGCGAGCCATCGAGCGCAGGCCTGTCGACACCGAAACGGTCCCGAGGCCTTCGAGGAAGCCGTTTTCCTGAGGGGTGGCTTCGCGGTTGTTGAGCTCGAAGCGGACGTCGCCGGCCAGCAGTTCCTGCCCCTGCGAGGCGATCGTGTCGGTGATCGACTGCGAAACGGAATTGACGGCGGCAATGGCGCCGGTGCCGAGCGCGATGCAGGCAAGGAAGATGTAGAAGCCGCGGATGCCGCCGCGCAACTCGCGCAGCGCCAGGCGAAAAGCGAGCGAAACGCGTGGCGTGATGATCCTCATGCGATCGCCGCTTCGCTGCGGCGGGCGGCGGCGCTGTCGCCTTCGATCCTGCCGGAGCGGACCCGAATCTGGCGCGAGCAGCGGTTTGCAAGCGAGACGTCATGGGTGACGAGAAGCAGGGTCGTGCCACGTTCGGCCTGCTTGGAGAACAGGAGGTCGGCGATCTGGCGGCCGGTCTCGGTATCGAGATTCCCGGTCGGCTCGTCGGCGATCAGCAGCGCCGGCGAGGGGGCGAGCGCCCGGGCGATCGCCACGCGCTGCTGTTCGCCGCCGGAAAGCTGGCCGGGATAGTGGTTCAGCCGTTCGCCGAGGCCGACCGATTTCAGCTCGCGATGAGCGATCTCGAAGGCGTTGCCGACATTGGCGAGCTCGAGCGGCACAGCGACGTTTTCCAGCGCCGTCATGTTGGCGATCAGGTGGAAGGACTGGAAGACGATGCCGATGTTGCGGCCACGGAAATCGGCGACCTGGTCCTCGCTGAGGCTATGGAGCGGCGTGTCGTTGATATGGATCTCGCCGCTGTCGAGTTTCTCCAGCCCCGCGAGCACCATCAGCAGGGTCGATTTGCCGGAACCGGAAGGACCGACGATGCCGACGGATTCGCCGGCATCGATATCGAGATCGATGCCCTTCAGCACATGGACGGAGGCGGCTGCGCTGCCAAGGGTCAGATCGGCGCCCTTCAACTCGATAATGGTTTTTGCCAACAGAAATCGCCCTATATAAGTCGGTAATCGAAAGGCCGCATAACGGCACCTCGCCAATCTAGGGAAACCAGGATGAGATTTAAAGTTGCCGCCCTTCAATTCACCGTCATCGCCGTCTCGCTGATCTTTGCCACTGCAGCAAATGCCCGGACGATCAATCTCGTCGGTTTCGGGGACAGTTTGATGGCGGGCTATCAGCTGCCGCCCGGCGACGGCTTTCCGGAAAAGCTGCAGGCGGCGCTGAAAGCGAAGGGGCTCGACGTCACCATCGCCAATGCCGGTGTCTCCGGCGACACGACGACGGGGGGGCTTGCGCGCATCGACTGGTCGGTGCCCGACGGCACCGATGGTGTCATTCTGGAGCTTGGCGCCAATGATGCGTTGCGCGGCATCCCGCCGGAGGAGAGCGAGAAGAATCTCGATCAGATGATTACCCGGCTAAAGGAGCGTGGGATTGCCGTGCTGCTCGCCGGAATCATAGCACCGCCGAACATGGGGGCGGATTATGCCGCACGATTCAACCCGATCTATCAGAAACTCTCGGAAAAACATGGGCTTCCCCTCTATGCCTTCTTCCTTGACGGCGTTGCGCTGGAGGCTGGCTTGAAGCTTGAGGACGGCATGCATCCAAATGCGAAAGGGGTCGACGTCATGGTCGAAAAGATGGAGCCTGCTGTCACAAATTTCGTCGAAACGATTTCTTCTGTGAAGAAATAGGGGCTTGCGCGGTTGTTGATTGCGTGATTCCGTGTGAGCACCTGCAAAAGATTCGGGGAGTGCTCGTGATGCCGAGACTGTTTGCCGCCCTCGAAATTCCGCGCAATGCGGCGATGAGTCTTTCATTGCTGCGCGGTGGCCTCCCCGGAGCACGATGGATCGATGTGGAGAATTACCACATTACTCTGCGCTTCATCGGTGATGTCGACGGCCGCACGGCCGATGAAATCGTTGAACGCCTCGACCGGATCGACCGGCCGGAATTCCAGTTCCGGCTTGAAGGCATCGGTTCGTTCGGCTCGAAGAAGCCGCATTCGGTCTGGGCCGGCGTCTCGCAATCGCCTGAAATGTATGCCCTGCAGGGCGAGATCGAGCGGATCTGCCAGCGCATCGGCCTGCCGCCGGATCCGCGCAAATTCACGCCGCATGTGACGCTGGCAAGGCTCAAATCCTCGCGGCTCGACGATGTCGTGCAATATCTGGCGGGACGCGGCAACTTCCACACCGCGACCTTCACCGCACCGCGCTTCGTGCTGCTTTCGTCACGCGAATCGGTCGGCGGCGGGCCTTACCTCACCGAGGAAGTATTCCCGTTGCACGAGGCGCGCTCGACGCCCAGCGTTTCGAGCAGGCTGTTGCAGCCGGTCAAGAGCCTGGTATAGACCAGCTCGAAACCGCCCGGGCCGCCATAATAGGGATCGGGGATCTCCTCTCCGGTTCCCAGCGCGATGTCACCAAAGAGACGGATATTCGCCCCAGGCGGTGCGCTCTTGCTAAGCGCCGCTAGGTTGTCGCGGTCCATGGCAAGGATCAGATCGAAATCCCTGAAATCCCTCGGCTGGACGCGGCGGGCGCGCTGTCCCGATATGTCAATGCCGTGACTTTTCGCGATGGCGATCGAACGCCGGTCGGGCGGCTCGCCTTCATGCCAGCCGCCGGTGCCGGCGGAATCGACCGTAAAGCCGCCGCTCAAGCCTGCCTCGGCGACGAGATCGCCAAAAATTCCCTCCGCGAGCGGAGAACGGCATATATTGCCCATGCAAACGAAGAGGATGCTGATGCGTTTCATCGGTAAACCTGTCGGAAGATGAGAGGACCATGGCATGAAAATGGAAAGACTGGAACGGGCAGCGGTTGAGGCGCAACTGGTCGAGCTTGCGGGCTGGGTGCTCAATGATGTGGGTTCTTCGATATCGAAGACATTCAAGTTCGCAAATTTCGTCGAGGCTTTCGGCTTCATGACGCAGGCAGCGCTCGCAGCCGAGAAGCTCAACCACCATCCCGAATGGTTCAACGTCTATTCCAGGGTGGATGTGACGCTGAACACGCATGATGCCGGCGGACTGACGGAGCTGGATTTCAAGCTCGCCAAAGCCATGGAGAAGGCTGCGGCGCGACGTGTCGTTTGACAGTGGGGCCGATTGAAAGCCGGTCCGCCATCACCATATGTTCGCTTGGACGAAAGGGATGCAGGGATGGACGAGGTCAAATTCGGGGAAATCCTGTTGCCGGGCGACGAGGACACCCAGAGCCGGCGCGAGAAAACCGTCAGGCAGAAATTCTGGCCGACGTTCCGGCGGGCGGTGCGGCAGATCCCGTTCTCGCGCGATGTGGTCGCCGGTTTCTATTGTGCGCTCGATTCGCAGACGCCAACGAAGGTGCGCGGCGTGCTGCTTGCGGCACTCGCCTATTTCGTCATGCCGGTCGACATGATCCCGGATATTTTCGCCGTCATCGGCTTTTCCGACGACATCGCCGTGCTTTCGGCCGCTTTCGCCATGGTGCGCGGTCATATCCGGCCGGGCCATTACGAAGCGGCCGACCGCGTTCTTGCCGACCGGCCGGAAGAAGCAATGAAGACGATTTAGGCGATTTCGCGTTCCAGCACCTTGCGGAGTTTGCCGAAGGCAAGCCGGATGCGCGACTTCACCGTGCCGAGCGGCAGCCCGGTTGATTCGGCGATCTCCGAATGCGATTGGCCGAGGAAGAAGGCGGCGCGCAGCATGTCGCGCTGCTCCTCCGGCAATTGGCCGACGGCGGCGCGTATCTTGGCGTCGCGATCGTCATTGGCGATGATTTCTTCCGCGCCGATATCGGCCGGCGGCTGCAGGGCTGGATCGGTCTCATCGAGGATGCGGGTGTTGGTGCGGCGCTGCATGTCGATGCGGCGGTTGCGGGCAATGCGGAAAAGCCAGGTCGAGAGGGATGATCGCGTGGCATCGTAGAGCTCTGCCTTGTGCCAAAGAACGATCATGATCTCCTGGACCAGTTCCTCGGCCTCGCCTGATGTCATCCTATGGCGTATCAGCCAGGCCTTCAGGCGGGGTGCGAAATAGTCGAACAGGATGGAAAAGGCCTGCTGATCGCGATCGTCCGCGACGGCCTTCGCGAGGGCAGCGAAACGCTGTCTTTCCTCGGCATCCATATCTCCTCACCAGCCCCCTGCGGCAATAATTTCGTCCCGGATTTCCAAGTCTTACTGAGGTACAACGGATTTGGGAAAGGTCAAACTCTTGCCTGAATCTTTGTGTCTTAAATTCAGCCGAACGGACGGCCAGTGCCATTGGGGCACGGTGTCGCGGTCGATACCGTCAAAGGGGCGAAAATTGACACTCGAGCTGAAATGACACAGGCAGATACAAATCGCAGCTATTGTTGACCATTTGGTAACCTGAATTAAGTCAAAATAAAGCAGATCGTGATTATGCGGCGCCCGCTATGATCGCTTCGGGCCTTGAATCGCAAGAACCGGCAGGAATCCATGTTTGTAAAAAGTATCGTATCCGCTCTCGCACTCACCCTGACCATGGCCGGAGTTGCGACAGCGCAGCAGGCTGCGCCGAACCGCATCCAGCAGTTCCAGGCATGGGGCGCCTACTCCTACAAGTCGGGCAACAGCACCGTCTGCTACGTGCTGTCCGTTCCGACGGCAAAGCAGCCGGCAAGCGTCGACCACGGCGACAATTTCTTCATCGTCTCTCAGCGTCCGGGCCAGAACATCTCCTACGAGCCGCAGGCGATGATGGGCTACACGGTCAAGGAAAATTCGAAGATCAATGTCGTCATCGACAACAAGACCTTCGTGATGTTCACCAAGGACAAGGCCGGCTGGGTCGAGAATGCTGCCCAGGAGCCGGCCCTCGTCGCGGCGATGAAGACCGGTCATTCGATGACGGTGAATGCCGTTTCGCGCAAGGGCACCGGCACCTCCTACAGCTATTCGCTCTCGGGCATCTCGGCTGCGCTGAAGCAGATCGAAACCTGCAAGTAAGCTTTTTTGTTCTCAGAGTTTCGAGGGCCGGCCTTGCGCCGGCCCTCGTCGTTTCCATCTATAGTGACGCGCGGGCAAAATGATGCTAAAGGCCGCGCAACAGCGGACAGATCGCGATATCCGTCGCCGTTCCGCCATTCAACTTCTGCCGATGTGCTGTCATGCGCCCGCAGGTCTTCCGGCTTACCGCTGAAGTCCGCGGGGTTGCGAGGAGCAGCTACATGTTTGAATTCGGGATGAATGCCTATGTCCGTCATGGATGCGATCGTTGTCACCAAGCCGCAGGCGCGCACGTCCGCCAACCTCGAGAAGCCGTCGTTGATCGGCATGTCGCGCGAGGAGATGGGGGCGGCACTCCGGGAAAAGGGTGTGGCCGAGAAGCAGATCAAGATGCGCGTCTCGCAGCTCTGGAACTGGATCTATGTGCGCGGCGTCTCCGACTTCGACCATATGACGAATGTCGCCAAGGACATGCGCGAGATGCTGAAGCAGCATTTCACCATCGCACGTCCCGAGATCGTCGAGGAGCAGGTTTCCAACGACGGCACGCGCAAATGGCTGCTGCGCTTTCCGCCGCGGGGCGCCGGGCGTCCCGTCGAGATCGAGGCCGTCTACATTCCGGAAGAGGGCCGCGGCACGCTCTGTATCTCAAGCCAGGTCGGCTGCACGCTCACCTGTTCCTTCTGTCATACCGGGACGCAGCGTCTGGTGCGCAACCTGACGGCGGAGGAAATTCTTTCGCAGCTGCTGCTTGCCCGCGATCGGCTTGGCGACTTCCCGGACCGTGAAGCGCCGCAGGGTACGATCATGCCTGCCGAGGGCCGCAAGGTCAGCAACATCGTCATGATGGGCATGGGTGAGCCGCTCTATAATTTCGATGCCGTCAAGCAGGCATTGCTGATCGCGACCGATGGCGACGGCCTGTCGCTGTCCAGGCGCCGCGTGACGCTTTCCACCTCCGGCGTCGTGCCGGAGATCTTCCGCACCGGCGAGGAAATCGGCGTCATGCTGGCGATTTCGCTGCATGCGGTGCGCGACGATCTGCGCGACATTCTCGTGCCAATCAACAAGAAGTACCCGCTGAAGGAGCTGATCGAAGCCTGCCGGACCTATCCTGGCCTTTCGAACGCGCGGCGCATCACCTTCGAATATGTGATGCTGAAGGATGTCAACGACAGCCTGGAAGACGCCAAGGGGCTGATCAAGCTCCTGAAGGGCGTGCCGGCGAAGATCAACCTCATCCCGTTCAATCCCTGGCCCGGCACCAATTATCAGTGTTCCGACTGGGAGCAGATCGAGAAGTTCGCCGATTTCATCAATTCGGCAGGTTATGCCTCGCCGATCCGCACGCCGCGCGGCCGCGACATCCTTGCTGCCTGCGGCCAGCTGAAATCGGAATCGGAACGTATGCGCAAGACCGAGCGCCTGGCCTTCGAGGCGATGATGATCGCCAATCACGGCGCCGACGACTGATCAGCAAGTTTGATCCTCGCTACAATTCTCCGCGATTGATTTCAGGGGGCGCTTTTCCTAAAAGTGCCGCCAAAATCATTCAGGAGGATCGCCATGCGCCCGATTTTACTCGCTCTTGCCGCCACTTTGGCCCTTTCCCTGCCCGCGAAGGCTGATGACGTCACCGTCGCCGTGACGGCGATCGTCGAACATCCGGCGCTGGATGCGGCGCGCAAGGGCGTTCTCGATGCGCTGACGGCCGCCGGCTACAAGGAAGGCGAGAACCTGAAATTCGTGTTCGAATCGGCGCAGGGCAATCCGGCGACGGCAGCCCAGATCGCCCGCCAGTTCGCCGGCGACGAGCCCAATGTCATCGTGCCGATCTCGACGCCATCGGCCCAGGCGGTCGTCTCCTCGACGCGTGACATTCCCGTCGTCTTCACGGCGGTGTCCGATCCGCTCGGCGCCCAGCTCGTCAAGAACATGGACAAGCCCGGCGGCAATGTCACCGGCCTCTCCGATATGTCGCCGGTCGCCGAGCACCTTGCGCTGATCAAGGAAATCCTGCCTGATGTGAAAACCATCGGCTATCTCTACAATTCCGGCGAGGCGAATTCCGTTTCGCTGCTCGCCGTGTTGAAGGCTGAAGCCGAAAAGGCTGACCTGAAGGTGGTCGAATCGGCCGCCACCAAATCGGCCGAGGTCCAGGGTGCGGCGCGTGCGCTCGTCGGCCGCGCCGATGCGATCTACATTCCGACCGACAACACGATCATCTCCGCGCTTGAAGGCGCCGTCGCGGTTGCCGAGGAGAGCAAGTTGCCGCTCTTTACCGCCGATACGGATTCGGTTTCGCGCGGCTCGATCGCCGCCCTCGGCTTCGACTATTATGATGTCGGCAAGCAGACCGGCGACATCGTCGTGCGTGTGTTGAAGGGCGAGAACCCGGGCGACATCGCGGTCAAGACTGCCGCCGGCAGCGACCTCGTCGTCAACAAGGCGGCGGCCGAGAAGATGGGGGTCACCCTGCCGCAGAGCGTGCTTTCCCGCGCTAACAAAGTCATCGAATAGTCGGCCGGTACTTCTAACGCCTTCGATGTATTCAACCGCTCTCGTTTGCACGGGAGCGGTTGTTCGTATTAAAAGGCTCCGTTTCGCGACGGGCGGAGCGGACACAAAAAGGGGCTGAAAGCCTTGAGCCAAATCGCATTCTGGGGGGCCGTCGAGCTCGGCCTGGTTTATTCTTTCGTCGCTCTGGGCGTCTATCTCGCCTTTCGAGTTCTGGATTTTCCCGACCTGACGGTCGACGGCTCGTTTCCGCTTGGTGCGGCGGTGACGGCGGTGCTGATCATTGCCGGCGTCAATGCCTGGCTTGCGGCTCTGATCGCCATGGCGGCCGGTGCCGCCGCGGGCATGGTGACGGCGCTGCTCAACGTGCGCTTCAAGATCCTCAATTTGCTCGCCTCGATCCTGACGATGATCGCACTGTTTTCGGTCAATCTGCGCGTGATGGGCAAACCCAATGTCGCCCTCATCAATGCCGACACGATGATCAGCCCGTTCTTCGGCCATGGCCTTCGCGATTTCTACGTGCGGCCGCTCTTCGTCGGTGTTCTGGTCGTCATCGCGCTCATCCTGGTCTGGCGTTTCCTGGAAAGCGATGCCGGGCTGGCAATGCGGGCGACCGGCGCCAATGCAAGGATGGCGCGGGCCCAGGGTGTCGATACCAGCCGGCAGATCTATCTCGGCATGGCGATCTCCAATGCGCTGGTGGCGCTCGGCGGCGCGCTGTTTGCCCAGACAAACGGCTTTGCCGATGTCACCTCGGGCGTCGGCACGATCGTCGTCGGTCTGGCTGCCGTCATCATAGGCGAGACGCTGCTCGGGCGGCGCGGTCTGTTGATCGCGCTTGTTGGATGCGTGCTCGGCTCGATCCTCTATCGCATCGCCATCCAGCTGGCGCTTTCGAGCGACGTCATCGGGTTGCAGGCATCCGACCTCAATTTCGTGACGGCGGTGCTGGTGACCGTGGCGCTCATCCTTCCCCGCCTTCGCGGAGGTGCCGCATCGTGATCAGCGTCAAGGACATCAAGGTTGTTTTCGGGCGCGGCACGCCGCTGCAGAAGCAGGCGCTGAACGGCGTCAGCCTGACCATTGAGCAAGGCTCCTTCGTCACGGTTATCGGCTCCAACGGCGCCGGCAAATCGACCCTGCTCGGCGTGCTCGCCGGCGACGTCATTCCGAGCGAAGGGCAAGTGCTGATCGGCAAGCACGAGGTCACACGCAAATCGACGGCGGCGCGCGCCGGTCTGGTTGCGCGCGTGTTCCAGGATCCGCTGACGGGAAGCTGCGGCGCCCTGTCGATCGAGGAAAATCTCGCTCTGGCTGCCCGGCGTGGAGAGAAGCGCGGACTTGTATCGGCGCTCGGCAGCAAGCGGCGCGACTATTTCAAGGAACGGATCGCCGAGCTCAATCTCGGTCTGGAGAACCGCCTGAAAGACCGCATGGATCTGCTCTCCGGCGGGCAGCGGCAGGCCGTTTCTCTCGTCATGGCGACGCTGGCGGGATCGGAAGTGCTGTTGCTCGACGAACATACGGCAGCACTCGACCCCGGGATGGCTGAGTTCGTCATGAACCTGACGCAGAAGATCGTCGCCGAGCGCAAGCTGACGACGATGATGGTGACGCACTCGATGCGGCAGGCGCTGGACTACGGCCATCGCACGATCATGCTGCATGGCGGCGAGATCGTTCTCGATGTGGCAGGGGACAACAGAAAGAACCTGCAGGTCGAGGATCTGATCGCGATGTTCCGCAAGATGCGCGGCCAGACGCTGGATGATGATGCGTTGCTGATCGGTTAGCGGGCAGGTGATCGTTTCACGCCCGGCGGATCGATCAATCGACCGCGGGCGGATCGATCAACCGACCGCGCGCGAATTGCTGCTGAAACACGAGCGGCGCTGCGATCCAAATATCAGATCTTCTGCTGAAAGAAGATGATATCAGTGATCATATGCCGCTCGTCCTCGGCGGGCCGTCATCAAGAGCAGACTTCCACCAGCACGCGATGGCCGTACTGGTTGAGCCATTCCGGCTGGCACTGTTCCGGGTAATAGTCGTCATCGCCGAAGAACAGACGATTTCTATCATGGAAGGCGAAACGGCCGTCGCGGTGTCCGCCGAAATGGCTAGCTCCGCCGAAATAATGCGCTCCGAAGCCGCGATCGGCGAAATTGCCGCCGCCCATATGCGTACCACCGCCGAAGTGGCCGCCGTCACGCGAGAAGCCGCCACCGCCATGGCCTCCGCCGCCGTGAGCTAAGGCAGGTGTTGTCGCTGTAAGGGACGTGGCGGCAAACGTCAGCGCAACAACTCCTGCTGTTATGATATTGCGGAACGTAATCATGGGCTTATCCTTTCAAGGTAGCTCTTCGTGAGCCGTAAAGGATATGTGGGCAGCGAAGGTGGCGTGGCCTAGCCACAATTGCCGACTTACGATCATATGTTGATCACAAGTAATCGCGCGAAAGGCATGGAATAATTTTGGAAGACGACGAAATTCGCGGTCACTGCCTGCTCCGGCATGGCGTCTCGCGAATATTGGCGTAGCTGGCGGCGGATCATTTCACGACTGCGGGCGGATCGATAAGCCGACCGCGGGCTTACCTCGCCTGGGTGAGCAGGATTTTCGCGGCGAAGATCGAGAAGACGCCGGCGAAGGTGTAGTCCATGCCGCGCAGCACTTTCTTGTTGTTCTGCAGCCAGGAGGCCAGCCAGTCGGCGGCAAAGACGACGCTTGCGTTGACCGGCATGCCGATCAGAATGAAGCAAAGCCCAAGGAAAAGCAGCTTGTGGGTGACGGCTGGATCGCCGGCGCTGACGAATTGCGGCAGGAAGGTCATGAAGAAGATGATGACCTTGGGGTTCAGGAGATTGACCCAGAAGCCTGACGAGATGTTCGAAAGTGCCGTGCCCTTTTGCTCCTCGACCTTGGCGACGGTGAGCTTCGAGCCGAAACGGATCGCCTGCACCGCCAGCCAGAGCAGATAGGCGGCACCGCCGGTCTTCAGGATCAGGAAGGCGGTCGGTGAGGCGGTGATCAGCGCCGAAATGCCGAAAGCGACCAGCATGGTGTGGACGACGATGCCGAGGCTGGTGCCGACGACAACGAAGAGCGCCGCCTTCTTGCCCTGGGCCAGCGCGCGGCTGATCGACAGCGTCATATCAGGCCCTGGGGTCGCCGCGAGCAGCAGCGTCGCGGCGGCAAAGGCGAGAAGGGTCGGAAGGCTGGGCAGGAAATCCATGACACACTCCGAAGGTCGGAAAGATCCGACGATCTCTTACCCGGCTTTCGGAAAATTACCAATCAAACCTTCTGATGGTGCCGATTACTTCTGTTCGAGGAACGCCTTGAACTTGTCGGCATAGTCCTTGTGCCAGCGCGACAGCGGCGGGCGGTTTTCGATGATATCGCCCGCGGCCCAGGCCATGCGACGTTCGTCGACCGGGCGGGCAACGTCATTGTCGGGGCAGAGAATATAGAAATCGCCGCGTTCGAGGCTTTCGACCATGAAATCGACGGTTTGCTCCGGCGTCCAGGCAGCGGCAGGTTTTTCCGCGCGGTCGCCCTTGGTGAGGCCGGTGAAGACGAAGCCGGGGATCAGAAGGTGGGCGGAGATTTTTCCGCCTTCGGTGTTGCGAAGCTCATGCTGCAACGCTTCGGTGAAGACTTTCACACCAGCCTTGGAGACGTTGTAGGCGGGGTTGCCGGGCGGCGTGGTGATGCCCTGCTTGGAGCCGGTGTTGATGATCAGGCCCGGCTCGCCATGCGAGAGCATCTTCGGGCCGAAAGTGCGCGTGCCGTTGATCACGCCCATCAGGTTGACGGCGAAGATATTGTCCCAGTTCGCCTGCGGGCTGAAGATCGAGGTTTCCGGGCCGATTCCGGCATTGTTCATCAGCACGTGCACACGGCCGAAACGCTGGAGCACGGCGCGTTCGAGCGCCTCTAGAGACTCCTTGACTGCGACGTCGGTCTCGACCGCCATCACATTTTCCTCGCCGGCAATGGCCTTGAGTTCGTTGGCGGCGTCGGCCAGCCGATCGCCGCCGAGATCGGCTATGGCGACGCTCATGCCGCGTCCGGCGAAGTATTTCGCCGCGGCAAGACCGATGCCGGAGGCGCCGCCGGTGATGACGGCAACATTGGATTTCTTGAAAATGTCTTGAATATTCGTCACGGGACTGGCCTCTCTTCGGAGCATTGTTCGGACGATGCCGAATATGGTAGTTTCGCAGTGCAAGTCAAACCTGCGAGGTACCCGCGCGTGGCCAAGGTCGTGTCCATCAGAATCGATGATCACATGGAGGAAGACGCCGGCTTGAGGCTTCCGCCGCGCAAGGCAGAGCTTGCAGCCATCGAGGCAGCCATTATCGACGGTGAGAAATCCGGCAAGCCACGGCCTTTTGATTTTGATGCTTTTATCGAGGGAAAGCGAGCACGCCGCGGCCGCCAATGAAAGCGCTTGTTCTCTCGCCAGCCGCTGCCGACGATATCGACAGGATTTATGACTCTACGGCATGAATATCGCGGCTCGTCTCTAAACTGGGCTTGTGCTGTCCGGCTTGGCCTTGCGTCACGCGCCAATCTCGCTAAAAGTGCCGCGACACCGGGTTTTGCCGGCCTTTTATGCAACGGACCTCATCATCATGGCATCATACAAAGACGTGAAGAAAGTCGTTCTCGCCTATTCGGGCGGCCTCGACACCTCGATTATCCTGAAGTGGCTGCAGACGGAGCTCGGCGCCGAAGTCGTCACCTTCACCGCCGATCTCGGCCAGGGCGAAGAGCTGGAGCCGGCGCGCAGGAAGGCTGAGATGCTCGGCATCAAGGAGATCTATATCGAGGATGTGCGCGAGGAGTTCGTGCGCGATTTCGTCTTCCCGATGTTCCGCGCCAATGCCGTTTATGAAGGCGTCTACCTGCTCGGCACCTCTATCGCCCGGCCGTTGATTTCCAAGCATCTGATCGATATCGCCCGCAAGACCGGTGCGGACGCGATCGCCCATGGCGCGACCGGCAAGGGCAACGACCAGGTTCGTTTCGAACTGTCCGCCTATGCCCTGAACCCCGACATCAAGATCATCGCGCCGTGGCGCGACTGGGCGTTCAAGAGCCGCACCGACCTGCTCGCCTTCGCCGAACAGCACCAGATCCCGGTGGCCAAGGACAAGAAGGGCGAAGCGCCGTTCTCGGTCGATGCCAACCTGCTGCATTCCTCTTCCGAGGGCAAGGTTCTGGAAGATCCGGCGCAGGAAGCTCCGGAATATGTGCATATGCGCACCATCTCGCCGGAAGCTGCCCCCGACAAGGCGACCACCATTAAGGTCGGCTTCCGCAAGGGCGATGCGGTCTCGATCAACGGTGTCGAGATGTCGCCGGCCACGCTGCTCGCGACGCTCAATAATTACGGCCGCGACAACGGCATCGGCCGCCTCGACCTGGTCGAGAACCGCTTCGTCGGCATGAAGTCGCGCGGCGTCTACGAGACGCCCGGCGGCACCATCCTGCTTACGGCGCATCGCGCTATCGAATCGATCACGCTCGACCGCGGTGCCGCCCATCTCAAGGACGAGATCATGCCGCGTTACGCCGAGCTGATCTATTACGGCTTCTGGTTCTCGCCGGAGCGCGAGATGCTGCAGGCGCTGATCGACAAGAGCCAGGAGCATGTCGAAGGCGAAGTGACGCTGAAGCTCTACAAGGGCAATGTCATGGTCATCGGCCGCGAAAGCGACAAGTCGCTCTATTCCGACAAGCTCGTCACTTTCGAGGACGATCAGGGCGCCTACGACCAGAAGGATGCGGCCGGCTTCATCAAGCTCAATGCGCTGCGCCTGCGCACGCTCGCCAAGCGCAATCTCGTGAAGTAATCGCGGTTCACCTTCGAACCGGATACGAGCCCGCCGGCATTGCCGCGCGGGCTTTTTCGTGGAGTGAGGTGGCAAACGCCCGCCTCTTCTGCTCACCGTGGCAGAGCTCGAAGAGTCAGTTGCGGGGCTGCAGCAATGCCAGAACGATAGTCGATAACGCCAAGACGGCCGTAAGTGTCAATGGCGCTGACGCACCGTAGTGATCGACAACGTAGCCGCCGAAAAGCGCACCGATGCTGATGGCGACCTGGAAGGAAACGACCATCAGGCTGCCAGCAGCCTCCAAGGCATCCGCTGCGCCGCGAGACAAGTTGGTAGGTAGTACCACCGGAGCCATCCCAAAAGCGAATCCCCAAACTGTAACCAGAGCAAACGCGATGCCGCTAAATGCACCCCAGAGTACGAGAGCAAACGCCGCAAACGCCATCAATGCGGCGGTCACAGCGAGTGCCGTACGGATATTGGCGTCTGCCAGTCGGCCTCCGGCGACATTGCCAATCACCGCGGCGATGCCAAAACCGAGAAGCGCCAAGGCAATCGGCCCCGTGCCAAGCAGGGTTACTTGTTCGAGGAAGGGTCGCACGTAGACTGAGCCGGCAAAATGTCCCGTCATCAGCAAGAGGATGGCAAGCATTCCCAGTTGAACAGTGCGCCGTTTGGTCAGCCGGAAGACGTCAGAAAGACTGTTACTTGTGTTTGCGGGTAGAGTCGGCAAGCTGAGAATCTGCAGCAGCATCGCAATCACTGCGAGGCCTGCGGTCATGGCCGTGGCGGCACGCCAGCCAAGCCAATCGCTGATCAAAGCACCCATGGATGGTGCAGCTATAGTGGCAAGAGAGACGCCCAGAGTGACTATTGCCATACCCCGCCCTGTCGCATTGGCGCCAACCAATCTCGCCACCACGGCAACTGAAAGTGCCCAGAAGCCACTTAAGGCGATGCCCAGTCCGGCTCGGCCCAATAACAATAGCCAAAAATCCGTCGCGAGGGCGGCCACGAGATTGGAGCCGATAGCCAAGGCGCTTAGGCCAACAAGGACAGTCTTCCGGTTCAATTTGCCGATGAGAACATTACTAAGTAAGGCCGTTACCGCGCCAACAGACGCGGTTGCAGTGACAACCTGACCAGCTGTTCCCTCGCTGATGCCAAGGTCACGCGCCATCGGCGTCAACAGGCCCGCGGGCAGGAATTCAGCTGACACAAGCGCAAAACTTGTGGCTGCCATTGAAATAACGGCAAACCAGGTGGTGGGGCTCCATGAACTCGGAACGGTAGAATCGAGGCCGATCGCGGTGCCGTCGAGCTGTGATGTTGTATCCGTCATTGAAATACCTCCAAGGTTTGGAGGACTTCATAGCGGAGTCTTTCAGGATGATATGTATCCTAAAGTCCGAATTCTATGTCTGTTCGTCCGGAAATGGTGCGACGCACAACGCCAGGTGAAACGCTGGTAATACGTTTAAAGGCGCGCGCGAACGAAGCTTCAGATTCGTAGCCCAGTTGAGAAGCGACCTTCGCAACCGACATATTTTGACCGAGCAACTCTCGCGCAAGCTGCATACGCAGACGGGTGAGATATCGTGCCGCGCCTTCCCCCAGGATGGCACTGAAGCGTTCAGCGAAGATCGAGCGCGATTGGCCTGCCACGCCGGCAAGGGTCTCCAGCGTCCAGTCGCGGCCGGGATCTCGGTGCATTGCTGCCAGCGCTCGACCGATATGAGGATCACGGATCGCAGCGAGCCAGCCGCTGGTCGAGGCTCCGCTGCAATTGACCCAGCAACGAATGAGCCGCGCGACGAGTACGTCGGCCATGCGTGACAAAACCGTGGCGCTGCCTATCTGGGGCTGTGACGCCTCTGCTGTCATGGCGGCGAGAAGGGGGCCGACGACCGGATCATTGCCAGCAACATCACAACCCCTGATAATCGGTGGCATCAGAGCGATCAATGGGTTGAGGGCGTTCGCATCTAAAGCCATGGAACCGCAGAACAGGGTGCTCGTCGCTCCTGTTCCTTCCTGCACCACTTCGCAGACATTGCCTCCAAACTTGGTAACCTGGCAGCTCTTAAGCGAGTCTCCGACAACATCAGGCTTGCTGGCCAACCGGTGTTCGACACCCTGCGGCAACAACACCAGATCGCCGTGTTGCAACTCCTGCCATCCCTGGGCTTCGGTATGGATCCAGCATGGTCCCTCACTGACGAAATGAAAGCGAAGCAGTTGTTGCTGCGGAAAGGCGATGCTCCATGGATCGCGGAGCTCACATCGGCCGTAGTTGACGCCGCTCAGGCGAAAGTCCTGTAGAACTTCGCTTAGTGCGTCCATGGGAACAGGCGTCGAAGATTGGGATGAACGATCAACCATTGGGCCAATTTATATGCCAGGCGTCCAGCATGCAAGTATGGCATCTGTTGTCGTGGCCGGCTCTGAGATCATCAATGGGAATGGG
Organism: Rhizobium sp. BT-226; assembly: GCF_025847085.2. NCBI lineage: Bacteria > Pseudomonadati > Pseudomonadota > Alphaproteobacteria > Hyphomicrobiales > Rhizobiaceae > Rhizobium > Rhizobium sp. BT-226. The sequence continues at coordinate 315,338 of NZ_JAOYTI010000004.1, forward strand.
CGCAACTGCTCCCTTTTATTGTAGAAATCCATGTCTCAGCCTAGCTGACACTGCGACCCCGGCTCGCCAATGGCACAAAAAGCCGAGCCGGGGCTTAATCCAAACGCTGTCCGGCGGGGTGCAGCTCCTCGTCGGCTTTGTCTGAATTGAAGTCGACGACCTACATTACTGCACGGATGTCGTTACGAACTCCGGCCGCTTTAGGGCAGCAGCATCCACTGCCGCGATGGCCGATATGAGGGCGCATTGCTGCCGTGGTCGAGGTCGCATATCGGCCCAAAGCGCACAACAGGTTGCTCTGTCGTCCCTGCTGGCGGGGCTCGTCCATTCGAATTCTGGACGTCAAACGACCCACCTAGCCTATGATTCCGCGGAGTTCGTCGTTGCGCCAGGCGCTAGAAAATCTTGTCGGTGGGAAGTCCGAGCGCGAATGAACCCGCGTATTGCGCCTGGGCTCCCGGCTGCATCGGATGATAGCGAGCGCCCTGTATGTCACGGAAGCAGCGCTCCAGCCCGTTCTCTCGATAGAATGCCGCGCCGCCTGCGACCTCCATTGCAAGCTCCGTCACCTCGATAGCGTGCCGTGCGACCAAGGAGCGGCCGATCATAACCTCGTTGACGGTTTCCGCGGACGGTTCGTTTCGAGCAACTACCTCTAACATCCAGCGATGCGCGATCTGTGCGGCCCTCAAAGAGGTTTCCATGCGCCCGACCAACCCGATCACATGATCGCTGTTGGCCTTGCTACGGACCATCTTGACTGCGATGTCGCGGGCGCTCTCGGCGACGCCAAGATAGACCGCGTAGATCAGAGGAAACGCGATCATGGCGATGACTTGAAATACTGGATGCCATTGCCCCGCGCTTCTGGAAAATGCGACACTCGCATCCGGCACGAAGAGGTTTTCGATGATGATATCGTTTGACCCGGTTCCCCTCATTCCAAGTGTTCGCCACGTATCCTCTATCGAAACCTCTGGCGATGCCATCGGAACGCCGAAATGAATGACGGAGCGCGCGCCGTCCTGTTCTTCATAAACGGCACCGGTCATCAGGATGTTTCCTGCCGCCGCGCCGGAAGTGAAGCGTTTACGCGCGGTGATCTGGTATCCGCCATCAACTTTCATGGCCTTTCCCGATCCGCCGATCCAGTCCGATCCGCCGCTCGAGAGCAATATGATTTGCTCCGATGCAACACGTCTCAGGAGCGGCTCCACCGCGGCCACCTTTTGATGACGCCAGCGCCAGGCGGGGATGGCGACTTGATGGGTATGCATGGAAAAGGCAAGCGCAGTGGACCCACATGCATGAGCAATGGATTTGAGCATCTCAGAAAGTTCGGGCACTTCCGCGCCCAGCCCGCCCAATTCGATTGGAACGCCTGCCCGCACGAGTCCAGATTCCTTTAGAAGTGCGTAATTCTCGCCGACGAAGGTGTTGCTCTCGTCGATCGATGCGGCGCGTTGCGCGATGGTGGGCAGGACCGAATTGGTTAGTTCGACAATGGTCCGACCGCCGGCAAGGTTCTGTTTTGGTTCTGTAAGCCCGAGCATATCAATGCCTCCTATCTCGTGAGGATTGAGACTCTGCGCTCGTTTCACAATTGCGGCTAGTACACGAACTGTACTGAACGCCGCCGGACGTATGGCCAGGCAAGGAGCATTTGGCGGACCGGTTGTTTTGCAATATTGTGCCCGATCCAGACCGGTGGAGGTCCTTATGGTAGAGCGTGACGGCTACGGGCAATTCTGTCCAGTATCAATGGCGTCGGAAATCCTCTGCTCGCGGTGGACGACCTTGGTCGTCCGCGAATTTCTTTGCGGATCGACGCGCTTTAATGAGTTGCGTCGCGGTCTACCAAAAATGTCTCCGGCACTCCTATCAAAACGACTGAAAGAACTGGAACAATCGGGCGTCATCACGGTGACAAGGAGTGCGAACGGCATTACCGATTACCAACTCACGGCAGCGGGCGAAGAATTGAGACCTCTGATCATCGGTCTCGGAAATTGGGCTCAACGGTGGATGGAATCGCGACTTTCCTTGAACAATCTCGACCCTTCTCTGCTCATGTGGGACATGCGGCGGAGCCTCGATACAAGAAGACTTCCGACCCGCCGTTGTACGATACAGTTTCTGTACCCGGAACTTTCGGCCGCGCAAAAGAGCTGGTGGCTTGTGGTCGAAAACGGAAAAGTCGATCTCTGCAACTTCGATCCGGGCTATGATGTAGACCTTCTCGTTGAAGGGTCGCTGCGTTCGATGACCGCAATTTGGATGGGCCTCACGACCATACGTCAGGAAACCGATGCAGAAACGCTCAAACTTGAAGGGGACAGGGTCCTGGCGCGCGACATGCAGGAATGGCTCGGTCTTAGTGTGTTTGCCAAAACCCCCCGGATGAGGGCTTGAACCATCGAAGGCGAGTGGTTCTGACGGATACAGCCCAGCAACGAAGACCCGTCACCCAGCCGGAAAATTGGCACGCATTCCTGCAGAAGCCGATGCCCGCTCTTGGCGCATAGCCGCTCAATCGACTGCTAAACCGGAATGAGCCGCCGCGGGCAGCAGCTTTCGGCGTAGACGATCTGGCTCTTGGATGACGGAATTGCGGGCGCGCAAAGCAGCCGCATCCTTCAACAACGAACAGATGTCCGCCTCGGGTCGAACGCCGCCTCCGGTAGCGTTTGCTACCTGATCCCACTCTTCGTGGCAGTGCACCACCCTTGACGGACGGCCGTGATCGCTTAGTCTGTTGTCATCATCCTCCGGAGCATTTCCATGACGCAGTCTTTGCTCTTCGGCGCCTTTCTGGCGGCGCTCTTTTACGTGCTCATTCCGGGACCCGCCTTTTTGCAGCTGCTCGGCATCGGCGCCGGGCAGGGCCGCAAGGCGGGCGCCTTCTTCATGATGGGGCATCTGGTCGGGGATCTTATCTGGTCGTCGCTGGCGCTGATCGCGATCGTCGGGGCAAAGACGATCGGAACCTACGTCTTCGACCTGCTCGGCCTTGCCTGCGGCTTCTACCTCGCCTGGATCGGCTGGAGCGCCGTCAATGCCAAGCCGAAAGCGGAGGGTCAGGCGCTGGTGGTGGTCGAGCGGCCGTTTCGCCGCGGTCTGATCTTCGGCGTCACCAATCCGAAGGGCTATCCGGTGGCGCTCGCCACCTTCACGGCGCTGGTTGCAGGCTCGGCCGGCGCGCTCGATTTCGAAGCGTTGCCGGTGCTGCTCGTCGTGTCGTTCGTCGGTTTCGTGACGGCCGACATCATCCTGATCGGCATCATCGGCGCCGGTACGGTGCGCCGCTTCTATCGTGCCCATGAACGGCTGATCGTGCGCTGCTCCGGCGTGCTTTTCATGGGATTTGCCGCTCAGGCGCTCTGGCACGCAACGCCCGGCCTGCTCGGCTGGCGGAAGGCCTGATCTAGAGCGCGTCGCGCCAAGCGTGCAACATGCGACGCGCTTGTTCTTGGATTTATGCGTGCGTGAGGTCACGCATTCAGGAAGCTGACGATCGATTTCAGCGTCTGGACCTCTTCAGAATCGCCGATCGACATGGCGATCTGCAGCTGATTCTTGTAGTAATCGAGGAAATTGAAGCTGGTGCCGTCGGTGACGCTGGAGAGATCGATGATGTTGCCGAGCGGATCGATCGCATGCATCGGCAGCGGTTCCGAGATCGCGGCGTAGGTGTTTTGATCAATCAGGCCACTGTCGAAACCCTGGCGTGCGTAATTGCGCAGTTCTCCAGGGCTGACCGCGGTGAAATCCGGGCCTTCGCCAACATCGTCTTCGATCTGGAACGAGGCCGGGGCGGGAGCTCTGGTCTCGATTTGAATATCAGAGGTCTTCGAACTTTTTGCGTTATTAGGATTGTTTTTAAAAAGCAAACTCTGAGAAGACCGCACAGAAAAAATTTCCATGGCGCATGTCCCCTTACAAGAAGATCACCTGGAAACTAGCGCTTGCGCGTGATTCGCGTCAATCGTTAACGATTGGTTAATTTTCACGTATCAATTGTTGTCCACCAGATTTGGCAGGCGCCCGCCAAATTTGCCAGGCGGGGCAAAAGGTCCCTCCCGGGCAACATACCAATTCTACGACGGCTCTCCTATATTGACGATCCATCTGCATGCCAAAAGGGAATTCTCCGATGCCTTCTCCACATGATTTCAATCCGGCGCTGGTGACCTGGGACGGTCTTCACGGCCTGCCGCGTTTCGATGCCCTGGATGATGGCGATTTCGCCGCCGCCTTCGAAGCCGCGCTTGCCGCGCATGAAAAGGAGATCGACGAGATCGCCGGAAACGGCGATGCGCCGACATTCGACAATACCGTCGTGGCGCTGGAGATTGCCGGCGATGCGCTGTCGCGTGTCTCCGCGCTGTTCTGGAACAAGGCGGGCGCGCATACCAATGATGTGATCCAGGCGCTGGAGCGGGAGATCTCGCCGAAGATGTCGCGCCACTATTCGAAGATCGGGATGAATGCAGCGCTTTTTGCCCGCATCGACATGCTCTGGGAGAGCCGCGAGACGCTTGGCCTGACGCTCGAACAGACACGCGTGCTGGAACGCCACTGGAAAGGCTTCGTCAAATCGGGTGCCAAGCTCGAAAAGGCCGAACAGGAAAAACTCGCCGCGATCAATGAAAAGCTTGCCGGCCTCGGGACGCAATTCGGCCAGAACGTGCTGGCCGACGAGAAAGCCTGGGCATTGGTCCTTTCGGACAGCGCCGAGCTTGAGGGCCTGCCGGAATTCCTTCGCGACGCGATGGCGGCAGCAGCGCGCGAGCGCGGCGAGGAGGGCAAATACGCGGTGACGCTGTCGCGCTCGATCATCGAGCCCTTCCTCACCTTCTCGGAGCGCCGCGATCTGCGCGAGCAGGCTTTCAAGGCGTGGGTGGCGCGCGGCGAAAATGACGGGGAGACGGACAATCGCGCCGTCATCAGGGAAACGCTGGCGCTGCGCCATCAGGTAGCGTCGCTGCTCGGCTACGGCAATTTCGCCGAGCTGAAGCTCGACAACACGATGGCGAAGACGGCGGATGCGGTGAACGGCCTGCTCAAGGCCGTCTGGGCGCGGGCGGTGAAACGCGCCGGCGAGGAGGAGGCCGATATCGCCGCGCTGATCGCCGAGGAAGGCCGAAACCACGAGGTGATGCCTTGGGACTGGCGCCACTATGCCGAAAAGATCCGGGCGCGGAAGTTCGATTTCTCCGAGGCCGAGCTCAAGCCTTATCTGCAGCTCGAGAAGATCATCGAAGCCTGCTTCGATGTGGCCGGCCGGCTGTTCGGCATCCGGGCGGTCGAGAAGAAGGGCGTGGCCGCCTATCACCCGGATGTCAGGGTGTTCGAAATCAGGGATCGCGAGGACAAGCTCGTCGCCCTGTTCCTCGGCGATTATTTCGCCCGCAGCTCGAAACGATCAGGCGCCTGGATGAGCTCGTTGCAGTCGCAGCACAGGCTGGAGCTGAAGAACGGCCGCCACGGCGAGTTGCCGATCATCTATAATGTCTGCAACTTCGCCAAGCCAGCGGAAGGCAAGCCGGCGCTGCTGTCGCTCGATGATGCCCGCACGCTGTTCCACGAATTCGGCCATGCGCTGCACGGCATGCTTTCGAACGTCACCTATCCCTCGGTTGCTGGCACCGGCGTTTCGCGCGATTTCGTCGAGCTGCCGTCGCAGCTCTATGAGCACTGGCTGACGGTGCCCGATATTCTGAAGCGCTATGCCGTGCATGTCGAAACCGGCGAGCCGATGCCGCAGGCCCTGCTCGACAAAGTGCTTGCCGCCCGCACCTTCAATGCCGGCTTCAATACGGTCGAGTTCACCTCGTCGGCGCTGGTCGATATGGCGTTTCACACGAGAACGGCCGTCGAGGACCCGATGGCGGTGCAGGCGGAGGTGCTGGCCGAGATCGGCATGCCGAAGTCGATCGTCATGCGCCATGCAACGCCGCACTTCCAGCACATCTTCTCCGGCGGCTATTCGGCCGGCTATTACTCCTACATGTGGTCGGAGGTGCTCGACGCCGACGCCTTTGCCGCCTTCGAGGAGACGGGAGACGCCTTCAACGGCGAGATGGCGCGCAAGCTCAAGGACAATATCTATTCCGTCGGCGGTTCGGTCGATCCGGAAGACGCCTACAAGGCCTTCCGCGGCAAGCTGCCGAGCCCGGATGCGATGCTTGTCAAAAAAGGACTTTCGACCTTCGAGGAATTGACAGGCAGCGACGCCTAAGACAATTTGATGACACGCTATGATGCGGCGGGGCGACAGCCTTGCCGCAGCTTTTGCGCGTTCCCCCCTTTCGCAAACGCAAAAAAAACTGTATGGACGCCCCAAACTAATAGGCGCGTCCTCTAGAGCGTGCGCCCCAGCCTCAGAGATTTCACATATGGCACTTCGCAATATCGCGATCATCGCGCACGTTGACCATGGCAAAACGACCCTGGTGGATGAGCTTCTCAAGCAGTCCGGCTCGTTCCGCGAAAATCAGCGTGTCGCTGAACGCGTGATGGACTCGAACGATCTCGAAAAGGAACGCGGCATCACCATTCTCGCCAAGGCGACCTCGGTGGAATGGAAGGGTGTTCGCATCAACATCGTCGACACCCCCGGCCACGCCGACTTTGGCGGTGAAGTGGAGCGCATTCTCTCCATGGTGGATGGCGCGATCGTTCTCGTCGATGCCTCCGAAGGCCCGATGCCGCAGACCAAGTTCGTGGTCGGCAAGGCGCTGAAGGTCGGTCTTCGTCCGATTGTCGCGATCAACAAGATCGACCGTCCGGACGGCCGCCACGAAGAAGTCATCAACGAAGTCTTCGATCTTTTCGCCAATCTCGATGCGACCGACGAGCAGCTCGACTTCCCGATCCTCTACGGTTCCGGCCGCGACGGCTGGATGAACGTCAATCCGGAAGGTCCGAAGGATCAGGGTCTTGCGCCGCTTCTCGACCTGGTGCTCAAGCATGTTCCGGAGCCGACCGTCCACGAAGGTCCGTTCACCATGATCGGCACGATCCTCGAAGCCAACCCCTTCCTCGGCCGCATCATCACCGGTCGTATCAATTCCGGCTCCATCAAGCCGAACCAGGCCGTGAAGGTTCTCCACGCCGACGGCAAGACGATCGAAACCGGCCGTATTTCCAAGATCCTCGCCTTCCGCGGTATTGAACGTCAACCGATCGAAGAAGCGCATCAGGGCGATATTGTTGCGATTGCCGGCCTTTCCAAGGGCACGGTCGCCGACACCTTCTGCGATCCCTCGATCACCGAGCCGCTGCAGGCGCAGCCGATCGATCCGCCGACTGTCACCATGTCGTTCATCGTCAACGATAGCCCGCTGGCGGGCACCGAGGGCGACAAGGTGACGAGCCGCGTCATCCGCGACCGTCTCTTCAAGGAAGCGGAAGGCAACGTCGCCCTGAAGATCGAAGAAGCCGAAGGCAAGGATTCGTTCTACGTGTCCGGCCGCGGCGAACTTCAGCTCGCCGTTCTCATCGAAACCATGCGTCGCGAAGGCTTCGAGCTTGCCGTGTCGCGTCCGCGCGTCGTGATGCACAAGGATGAAAACGGCCAGCTTCTGGAGCCGATCGAGGAGGTCGTCGTCGACGTCGACGAAGAACATTCCGGTGTCGTTGTGCAGAAGATGTCCGAGCGCAAGGCCGAAATGGTCGAGCTGCGTCCGTCGGGCGGCAACCGTCTTCGCTTGCGTTTCTACGCACCGACCCGTGGCCTGATCGGCTACCAGTCGGAACTGCTGACGGATACGCGCGGTACGGCGATCATGAACCGCCTGTTCCACGACTACCAGCCCTACAAGGGTGTGATCGGTGGCCGCGTCAACGGCGTGCTGCTCGCCAACGCTGCCGGCGAAGCCGTCGCCTATGCGATGTTCAACCTGGAGGATCGCGGCCCGATGATTATCGAGCCGGGCGAAAAGGTCTATGCCGGCATGATCATCGGCATCCATTCGCGCGACAACGACCTTGAAGTCAACGTCCTGAAGGGCAAGCAGCTCACCAACATCCGCGCCGCCGGCAAGGACGAAGCGGTGAAGCTGACGCCGCCGATCCGCATGACGCTTGATCGCGCGCTCTCCTGGATTCAGGATGACGAGCTGATGGAAGTGACGCCGAAGAATATTCGTCTGCGCAAGATGTATCTCGACGCAAACGATCGCAAGCGTTTCGAAAAGACCAAGGCGGCGCTCTGAGCGCCACTCAAAGCGCTACAGCGGCTTGGGTCTCTCGAAAAGAGGCGCGGCGCTGGAGAGTAATCCTTCAAAACCCCGGCCTTCGCGCCGGGGTTTTTTTATTGTGCGCCGCGTCGATTCCATCTTGTGACAATCGTTAAAAAAGCGTTAACTTTTGACCATCGTCCACATGTTAAGTCTGTGGGCAATGGACCGGAATGCGGTATCGCATATGGTTAATTGCCTCTGGCGGGACCAGAGTAAGCGTTATGAAGACGTTGTCGATCGATGTCCGGCGGGCCGAGCCGCAAGATGCCCGAGCCATATCGGAAACACACAGGCTTGCCTGGCAACACACCTATGCGGGCATCATTCCGCATCGTGCACTGACGCAGATGATCGAGCGGCGCGGCGAAAGCTGGTGGCGCAAGGCAACGCGCGGACCGGCGACGCTGCTGGTTCTCGATGTTGCCGGAACGGTCGCCGGCTATGCGACGCTCGGCCTCAACCGCGCCCGCGCTCTGCCGCAGGAAGGTGAGATTTACGAGCTTTATCTTCGCCCCGAGTATCAGGGCATCGGCCTCGGCAGAATGCTGTTCGGCGAGGCGCGCCGGCTCTTGAAGTCGCTCGGCTGCAACGGGCTGGTCGTCTGGTGCCTCGAGGATAATGAGACCGCCAGCCACTTCTACCGCAATCATGGCGGTGTCGATTTCTGCGAAGGCATGGAAAGTTTCGACCACAGGCAATTGAAGAAGATCGGCTTCATCTGGAGCTGAACGGTCTACACACAATTCAAAGTGCCACAGTGTCCTTCGGCGTCTGAAAAGACGTGTGGGGCTGGAGTCAGTGGTCGCCTATCTCCTCTTAGAAACTTTTGATGTGAATGTGGCCCGGTGCAGTCAAGCATTGGTGCTGTGCCATGTTGCGTTGCCACATGAAACTGATTATCTGGCTGCCAGCACATTCAACCTCGCGGGAGTTTCTTATGCGCATCGACGCCATTTCAATCGGTAATAATCCACCTGAGGACGTCAACGTAATCGTCGAGGTTCCGGTCGGCGGTCATCCCATCAAGTATGAGATGGACAAGGAAGCCGGCACGCTGGTGGTCGATCGTTTCCTCTATACGCCGATGACCTATCCGGGCAATTATGGTTTCGTGCCGCACACGCTGTCGGAAGACGGCGACCCGATCGACGTCCTGATCGCCAGCACCCGCCCGCTGGTTCCCGGCTGTGTCATCAATGTGCGCCCGATCGGCGTCCTGAAGATGGAAGACAATTCCGGCAAGGACGAGAAGATCATCGCCGTGCCGTCGCCGAAGCTGACGCTGCGTTATGAGAAGGTGAAGGACTACACCGATCTTCCCGAGATCACGCTGAAGCAGATCGAGCATTTCTTCGAGCACTACAAGGATCTGGAACCCGGCAAGTGGGTGAAGATCTTCGGCTGGGGCGACTCCAAGGAAGCCGGCGCACTCATCCTCGAAGCCGTAGAGCGCGCCAAGAAGAAAGGCTGATCGCTCAGCCTAAAAATATCTCGAGCTTTTTTACCAAATCCTCCGGATCGCCGTCGATCCGGAGGATTTTTTTGCGCGCGGTCTCACCCGAGACGAGGCTGACGCTGGATTTGGGAATGCGCAGGGATTTTGCGATCAAAAGCATGAGCGCCTTGTTGGCCTTGCCTTTCTCGGGCACGGCAGTGACGCGTGCCTTCACGAACGCTTCACCCTCGCCGTCGGCCTCAACGCCGTCGAGAGCATCACGCCCGCCATTCGGCGTCAGCCGGACGGCGAGGCGCAGATGGTCATCGAAAAGGCTCCAGGGACGGCTCAAGCGACCAGCGGGTACAGCGTGGTCCAGAGCAGGGTGCGCAGGAAGAAGATGATCAGCAGCAGGATGATCGGCGAAATGTCGATGCCGCCAAGGTTCGGCAGCCGGCGGCGGATCGGCTTCAGCACCGGTTCGGTGACATTATAGAGGAATGTGCCGACCGAATTGACGAACTGATTGCTGGAATTGATAACATTGAAAGCATAGAGCCAGGAAAAAATGGCACTGGCAATCAGGATCCAGGTGTAAATATTCAAAGCCAAATCAATGGTTTGAAACAGCGCAAACATCATCGTCTCCAATTCGTTGTTGACAGACATGTAGACATTGGCGACTAAACGGGCAAGTGCCGTGTGGAAACGCACGGTGAATCATGTTTAACGGGCGGCTTTGCAGCTATTCCGGCGTCCGTCTCCTCGGAAAACATCCATGTCGTTTTCGCCCACCGGAGACCGTTTTGCCGCGTTCCGGCATTCGTCCTACACGCGGTTCTTCTTCGCGCGCTTCCTGCTTTCCTTCTCGCAGCAGATCGTCAGCGTCGCGGTCGGCTGGCAGATGTACGACCAGACGGGCAGCGCGATCTATCTCGGTTTGATCGGTCTCGTGCAGTTCCTGCCGTCGCTGCTGCTCATCCTCGTCACCGGCTCGGTGGCCGACCGGTACAATCGCCGGGCGATCGCCGCCCTCTGCTCGCTGGTGAGCGCGCTCTGCACGCTGGCACTGCTTGTCATGACTTTGATGGGAAGCTTTACGCCGCTGCCTGTCTTCGCGGTGCTTTTGATCTTCGGCATCGAGCGCGCCTTCATGTCGCCGGCAGTCCAGTCGCTGGCGCCCAATCTCGTGCCGGAGGAGGCACTCTCCAATGCGATCGCCTGGAATTCGTCGTCCTGGCAGCTCGCGGCAATCACCGGGCCGGTGCTCGGCGGTTTGCTCTACGGTGTCAGTGCGCCGACTGCCTATACGGTGGCGGTGATCTTTTCCGTGCTCGGTGCCGCCCTTCTCTACATGATCCCGAAACCGGTGCAGAAGACGACCGGCGAGACCAAGAGCTGGGCGATGATCCTCGGCGGCTTTAGTTTCATCCGTGCCGAAAAGGTGGTGCTCGGGGCGATTTCGCTTGATCTCTTCGCCGTGCTGCTCGGCGGGGCCACGGCACTGATGCCGATTTTTGCGCGCGATATCCTCACCCTCGGTCCCTGGGGCCTCGGACTGCTGCGCGCCGCACCCGGACTTGGCGCCATCGTCATGGCGATCTTCCTTGCCGCCTATCCGCTCAAACATCGCGCCGGCATTTACATGTTCATCGGCGTTGCCCTGTTCGGCGCCGGAACGATCATCTTCGGCGTCTCGACCAACACCGAGGTCTCGATCGCGGCGCTGGCGCTGATGGGAGCGGCCGACATGGTGTCGGTCTATGTGCGCGAGAGCCTGATTGCGCTCTGGACGCCGGATCAGCTGCGCGGCCGCGTCAATGCGGTCAATATGGTCTTCGTCGGCGCTTCGAACGAGCTCGGGGAATTCAGGGCGGGCACGATGGCGGCGATCTTCGGCGCGGTGCCGGCGGTCGTCATCGGCGGGATCGGTACCCTTATCGTGGCGGCGATCTGGGCGTCGAGTTTTCCCAAGTTGCGCCGGATCGATACGCTCGACGCGCCCAGCGCATCGTCGGAATCGATTTAAGGAAGGTTACGCGCGAAGGGCGATAGAAGACGTCGCCTTCGCTGTCTTTCCTTCGAAGACGGTGTCGAGGAATTCGGTCAGCCAGGCTTTCAGCGGCGCGTCGAACAGCATGCGGCCTTCGAGATGTTCGCGGCCCTGCTGGGCATTCGGCAGGATGAAGCGATGGGCGCCATGCACGACCCAGCGATGCATCATCGCCCGGGTCAGTTCGGCATGGAACTGCAGGCCCCAGGCGTTGCCGTCGTAGCGGAAGGCCTGGTTCGGATAGGCATCGCCCTCGGCCAGCAGGTCGGCGCCGTGCGGCAGCTCGAATCCTTCGCGGTGGAAATGATAGACCATTTTCGGCCAGTGCATCAGCAGGCGGCCCTTCTCGGTCGGGTGCAGCGGATACCAGCCGATCTCCGTCGAGCCGTCGGCATTCGACTGCACCTTGCCGCCGAGATGACGCACCAGCATCTGCGCGCCGAGGCAGATGCCGAGATAGGGGCGTTTTTCCCGCAGCGGAATGTCGATCCAGTCGATCTCCTTCTTGACGAAGTCATCGGGATCATTGGCGCTCATCGGCCCGCCGAAGACGACGACGCCGGCATGGTCTTCGAGCGTCGTCGGAAGCGGCTGGCCCAGAACCGGACGACGGATATCGAGGCGATAGCCCTTTTCGACAAGCAATTGGCCGACACGGCCGGGGCTCGACCGCTCCTGATGCAGGACGATAAGAATCGGGCGGCCGTCGCGGTTCGGGTTTTGCTCAGTCGGCATCATCTTGCGCAACCTGGACGTCTGTCACCCTGGCGGCGGCCTCCTGCCGCTTCTGGATGCGCTCGCGCGAGGAGACGCCGAGCAGATCGGCGATACGCCAGATCACATGGTCTTCCATCTCGCTGCGCTCGCCATCGGCATAGACGATGTCCCAGAGGATGCCGATCAGCTCCAGCCGTTGCTCGGTATTGAGATGGCGCTTCAGGTCGGCGGTGAAGCGATAATAGTCGACGGCGGAGCTTTCGGCCTCGAGGCCGGCGGCCATCAGAGCATCGAGCTGCTTGCCGTCGAGCGCATACTGCTCCTTCAGGAGCTTGCGCAGCCGTTTCTTCTCGCTGGCTTTGATCTGGCCGTCGGCCTCCATGACCTGCATGCAGAGCGCTGCCACTGTGATGCGCGGATCATCAGGGGCAAAGCCTTTCTTCGGATTGTCGGCGGTGAGCTTCTGGAAAAATGCCTGAAAGCGTTCGAACATGCGGTTTTCGTTCCATTTCAGAAAAGGCGGAGCCGTGTCTTGGGTTCCGGTTCCACCCTGGGATCGCGAACGCCGGGATCATCCGGCAGTCCGCCAAAGAAAGGTTTTGCCTCGCTTGGCGCCGGCGCTTTGTCGCTCACGGCCGGTTCGACGGGTTTCGGTTTTGCCGATGTCGGTGCTGGTGCCGGTGCCGGCGTGGGGCGCACAGCCTCAGCAATCGTCGCGGCGCGTTCAAGCTCAATGATGCGATGGTCGTTGACCGGGCTTTCCGGCTTAACGTCACGCAGTGGCGGCAATGTCTTCAAAGCGGTTTCGATCGAGGCTGGCGCCGAACCGTCTTCGAGTGCACCCTCGATCTGGCCGAAGGGCGCCTTCCATTCGAAGGCGTCGAGGCGGCCGGTCACCGGCGATACCGGCAGCCACTTGTCCGATACGAAGCCGTCTGCCACCCAGGCCGGATCGCGCGGCGCCTTGAGCGCCTGGGCCAGCCAATGGCGCACGCGGCCCTGGTCTCCGGTCTCGGCTTCCTCGATGTCGGCCAGAAGCAGGTAGGCTGCTTCACGCGGCTGCATGCGCGCCGCTGCCTCCGCCTTGGCGCGAGCCTTGGCAAATTGCTGCGCATCGAGGGCTGCCTGGGCGACGACGAGCAGGGATTCGACGTTGTTCGGGCGCTGCCCTTCCAGCCGCTCGGCGCGCTTCAGCCGGTCGAGCGTGGAATCGCCGCTGCGGGCCCTGACATAGGCTTGGCCGATCTCGGGATGAGGGGCCGATTTCCATGCCTGTTCAAGGATCGAGGCGGCCTTGCGCACGCCGCCTTCGCGGAACAGCGCCTTTGCGGCGATGAGGGCTGCCGGAATGAAATCGGCGGCAAGCTTCAGCGCCTGCAGAGCGTCGTCGCGGGCACCTGTCGGGTTGCTTTCCAGCTTCTCACCGGCGCGCGCCGTCAGGAGGACGGCTTGCAGACGGTTGGCTTCGGCCTTTTCGACGACGCGGGCGGCCTTCTGCTGTTCGAGCAGGCGGATCGCATCGTCCCAGCGGCCGGCCTGGCTGCGATATTCGAGCGTCGCCTGCGCGGCCCAGGGCAGATATGGCGCGTTGTCGGCGGCCTTTTCGGCATATTGGCGGGCGGCCTCGTTGGCCCCGAGACGGCGGGCTTCCAGATAGAGGCCGCGCAGACCGAGTTCGCGCGTCTCGGGATCGTTGGCCATGGCCTCGAACTTGGCGCGCGCCTCATCATGGCGACCTTCGATCAGGGCGGCCTGGGCCTCGAGCAGGTTGATCAGCGGTTCCTGATCGGCGCGGATCAGGCCGCGCGAACGCGCGGCCATCTTGCGGGCAAGCAGCGCGTTGCCGGCGCCGGCGGCGATCAGGCCGGTCGACAGCGCCTGATAACCGCGGTCCCGCTTGCGGGCGCGGAAATAACGCGTCACCGAATACGGCGAGGTCCAGACCAGGCGGACGAACCACCAGGCGATCATCACGGCGGCGACGAGGGCGATGATCGCGCTGGCGGCGACGATCAGCTTCGTCTGGTAGATCTGGCCTTCCCAGATCAGCGAGAGGTCGCCGGGACGATCGGCGAGCCAGGAGAAGCCATAGGCGAGAAGCAGCACGAAGAGGGCGAAGACGACAAGGCGGATCAGCATGGTCTCATCCCTCCTTGCCGGTGCCGGAGACCGCTTTCGACAGCGCCCCGCCGACCAGTTCCTCGACGCGGATGCGCGCTTCGAGCGATTGCTTGAAGGCGGCGGAGGCCTGTTTGCCGAGGGCGGGCAGGCTGTTCCATTCGGCGGAAGCGCCGGGCAGGTCGCCGTTCTTCACCTTCTCCTCCATGCGGGCGGCGATGGCCTCGACGCTTTCACCCTCGATATTGCCGACCGGACGAACGGTCACCAGCGACTTGGCGCTCGACATCAGCCGGTCAGACCAGCTCTGGTTCGGATCCGGCTGATTCACGGCTTCGACGATCGCGGTGGCGACGTCGGGAACCTCGCGCACCAGCTCGGTGCGTGAGGGAACGCCGGTTTGGGCAAAGGCTCTAAGGTCGGCGGCGGCTGGATCGTCGGGTGCGACGCCGGCCAAGGTGTCGAGTTCGGCCAGGAACGGGCCACCGCGATCGATCGCCGCCTTCAGAGCGGCAGCAGCGATCGCCCGGGCAACGGCAACGTCCTCGCGCGGCTCGTTCAGCTTCTTTTCGGCCTCTTCGAGGCGCTTGGCGATATCGGCGCCGCTCGTCGTCTGCTGCTCGGAAGACTGGGCAAGCGTTGAGCGCAGCTGGTCGACCTGACCGGTCAGTTCCGCAATCTTCTGGTTGAGTGCCTCGACGTTAGCAGAATCGGCTGGTGCAGCGACTGCCGGGGCATTGGCAGCCGTTTCCAGCGCAGCGACGCGTTTCGCAAGCTCGCCGTCGTCCGTGCCCACCGGATTGGCGGCAAGGTTGGCGACGGCCTGTTTCAGGCCGTCGATCTCACCGGCAAGATCGGCCGTCTCCTGCGAGGTCGTCTGCGGCGCAGACGAGCCCGGGAGGTAACCCGCATATTGGATAGCGCCGGCGCCAAGCAGCGCCACGAGGCCGCCGAAGATGCCGGCGGCAATGAGACCAGAGGTGCCGGCGCCCTTCGGCGCGGGCGGTTCGGGAGGAGGGGTGAAGGAAGGTTCCTCGGCTACCGGTTCGGCCTCCGGAGCATCCATCGCAGGCTTCTCTTCATATTCGGCATGCGACGCAGTCTCGGTTTCGGGCGGCAGGCCTACATCGGCTGCAGCGGTGCCGTCGGCGTCGGCGGTTTCATTGTCTACCGGTTTTTCGGTATCGGCTGCAGCGGCGAATTCCTGTGCATCGAGGTCGATCGTGACCGGCTCGTCGGCGCTCTTCGAATGGCGTGGCGGGTTTCCCGATACCATGAGGTCCTCTTTATTCTGCATTGCAACGAAACTAGACAGTGATGCCAGTTAAGGGAAGAGGTTAGATCAAATTTGGGCAGCTAGAGCCTTCAAAGCAGCGACAAAAGGCTTTTCTCATCCGGCATCGGCGAAATCAGTACGGTTTTTTTCAGAGCCGTCGGAATGGCTTGCGCCACCGCCTCGCTGAGGCAGAGAAGGCGGGCTGCACTGTGTTCCAGCAGGGCCGATCGCAGTTCCGGCACGCGGAAGAAATCCTCTGCCGTCTGGCGGGAATAGAAGAGGATGGCGTCCGGGTAACCGTTAGCGACGATCGCGTCGATCTCGGCGGGATCGGGGGCGGTCGGCTGCATGCGGTAGCATTCGGCGACGGAAAAATGGATGCCGAGTTCGCGCAATCGCCTTTCAAAGGCCTCGGCGCGCGGTGTGCCGGCGAGGTAGAGCAGCGAGCCCGGTTTCTCCGCCGCAACGAGATCGGCGAGATCGCCGCCGTTGCCTCGGGATGAGGCAACCGATCGGAAGCCGAGGCTGCGCGCCTCGTCCGCCGTCGTTTCGCCGACCGCAAAAAGCGGGCGGGCAAGATGCGGGTGAAGTTGCTCGCCGAGCGCGGAGAGGACCCTGATGGCTTCGGCGCTGGTCACCGCGATTGCGCCGCTGGTGGTTGCAAGCGCGTCTGCGGCGGCATAGCTGTCGTGCAGCGGCTGACGCAGCGGCAGCAGCAGCGGCTCGTGGCCCATATCGCGCAGACGTTGTGCGGTTCTCGTCGCCGAATGCGCGGGGCGGGTGACGAGCACGCGCATGGCCGCTTCAGTGCCAGTCGTCGAAAAAGGCGCTGCCGGCCCTGGCGCGCACGTCCTGGCCGGCGCGGGTGCCGAGTGCTGCCGCATCGCGGCGGTGGCCGTCGGTCGTCACCGCATGCTGGCTGCGGCCGTCAGGGGTGATGATGAGGCCGGAGAACCGGATCAGGTCGCCTTCGCAGACGGCATAACCGCCGATTGGCGTGCGGCAGGAGCCGTCGAGCGCGGCGAGGAAGGCACGTTCGCAGGAGACGGTGTCGAAGGTCGGGCCGTCGTTGACCGGCGCCAGCAGATCGTCGACCCTGGCGTCGCCGATGCGGCTTTCGATGCAGATCGCTCCCTGCGCCGGCGCCGGCGGGAAGGTGTCGGGGTCGAGGATATCGGTCAGCACGTCGACCTTGCCGAGACGCTTCAGACCGGCAAGCGCCAGCAGGGTCGCATCAACCTCGCCCGCTTCGAGCTTGCGCAGGCGCGTTTCGACCAGGCCGCGGAAGGTGACCACATTGATATCCGGTCGCATCCGGCGGATCAGCGCCTGGCGGCGGAGCGACGAGGAGCCGACGGTGGCGCCATGCGGCAGGTCGATCAGTTTGCGCGCAGTGCGACCGATGACGGCGTCGCGGATATCTTCACGCGGCAGATAGGCAGAGAGATAAAGCCCCTCGGGCAGCTTCGTCGCCATGTCCTTGGCGGAATGCACGGCGAAATCGAGCTCGCCGGCGGCAAGCTTCTGTTCGAGCTCTTCGGTGAACAGGCCCTTGCCGCCGATCTCGGCCAGCGACCGGTCGGTGATGCGGTCGCCCTTGGTGGTCAGCACGACGATCTCGAACATGTCCTCGGGCAGATGATGCGCCGCCATCAGCCTGTCGCGGGCCTCATGCGCCTGGGCAAGCGCCAGCGGGCTGCCCCGCGTGCCGATCCGGAAAGGTTTTGTTTGCATCCGCTCTATTCCGTTGTTACCGGAGTTCTCGTAAACGGGTTTCCATCCCATCGCAATCAACGAACAGGCTTCATGGTTCCCTTTCTGCGCATCCTTGGCATCGAAACGAGCTGCGACGAGACCGCCGCCGCGGTTGTCGAGCGCGATGCTGAGGGGCATTCCAACGTGCTGTCGGATGTCGTGCTGTCCCAGCTCGACGAGCATAGCGCCTATGGCGGCGTGGTGCCAGAGATCGCCGCACGCGCCCATGTCGAGGCACTGGACGAGCTGATCGAGGAAGCGCTGAAGCGCGCCAATCTGTCGCTCAACGATGTCGACGCCATCGCCGCCACCTCGGGGCCGGGGCTGATCGGCGGGCTGCTAGTCGGGTTGATGACCGGCAAGGCGATCGCCAGAGCCGCCGGCAAGCCGCTCTATGCGATCAACCATCTCGAAGGCCATGCGCTGACGGCGCGGCTGACGGACGGGTTGTCCTTTCCCTATCTGATGCTGCTCGTCTCCGGCGGCCATACCCAGCTCATCCTGGTGCGTGGTGTCGGGCAGTACGAGCGCTGGGGCACGACGATCGACGATGCGCTCGGCGAAGCCTTCGACAAGACGGCAAAGCTGCTCGGCCTGCCCTATCCCGGTGGGCCGGCGGTGGAGCGAATGGCGCAAGCCGGCAATCCCGATCGCTTCCACTTTCCGCGGCCGCTGGTCGGCGAGGCGAGGCTCGACTTCTCCTTTTCCGGCCTGAAGACAGCGGTGCGGCAGGCGGCGCAGGATATCGCGCCGCTCAGCGATCAGGACGTCGCGGATATCTGCGCCTCGTTCCAGAAGGCGGTTTCGCGGACGCTGAAGGACCGTATCGGCCGCGGCCTGCAGCGATTCAAGATGGAGTTTCCAGCGACCGGTGCAAAGCCGGCGCTCGTCGTTGCCGGCGGTGTCGCCGCCAATCTCGAACTGCGCGGCACGCTGCAGGCGCTGTGCGACAAGAACGGCTTCCGCTTCGTCGCGCCGCCGCTCAGGCTCTGCACCGACAATGCCGTGATGATCGCCTGGGCGGGACTGGAGCGGATGGCGACCGGTGCTGCACCGGATGCGCTCGACGTGCAGCCGCGGTCGCGCTGGCCGCTCGATTCCAATGCGGAAACGCTGATCGGTTTCGGAAAACGAGGGGCCAAGGCATGAGCGAAAACATCGCCGTCGTCGGATCGGGGGCTTTCGGCACGGCGCTTGCTGCCGTCATCGCGCTTGCCGGGCGAAGTGCGGTGACGCTCGTTGGGCGTAATCCGTCACTGATTGCCGATCTGAAGGCCGAACGGCTGCATGATGCGGTGCTGCCCGGCATTCTCCTGCCCGATACGCTGGAATTTTCTGCCGAGGCGGATGCGATCACCGGTGCCTCCATCGTGCTGTTTGCAATGCCGTCGCAGGCCCAGGCCGATGCGGCGCGGCAATACGGACCTTATCTTTCCAAGGATGCTGTCGTCGTCACCTGTGCCAAGGGTATCGAACGGGCGACCGGCAATCTTCTGACCGACATGCTGGAACGGGAACTGCCGGACCATTCCGTCGCTGTGCTCTCCGGTCCGGGTTTTGCCGCTGATATCGCCAAAGGCCTGCCGACGGCGATGGCGATTGCTGCAGCCGACATGGAAATTGCGGAGCGGCTCGCTCAGGCGATTTCCGGGCGGACCTTCCGGCTCTACGCTTCCAACGACCGGATCGGCGTGCAGCTCGGCGGCGCGCTGAAGAATGTGCTGGCGATCGCCTGCGGCATCGTCGAAGGCCGCGGCATCGGCGATTCCGCGCGTGCGGCGCTGATTGCGCGCGGTCTTGCCGAGATGTCGCGTTTCGTCGTCGCCAAGGGCGGGCAGGCGGACACGGTGCGCGGACTTTCCGGCCTCGGCGATCTGGTGCTGACGGCAACGAGCCATCAATCGCGAAACCTCCGCTTCGGCATCGCGCTGGGGCGCGGCCAAAAGACCGATCCCCTGCAGGGTGCGTTGGTGGAGGGCGCGTTTGCCGCCTCCGTCGCCTCGCGGCTTGCGGCGGAATTGAAGGTCAGCATGCCGATCACCGATGCCGTTTCCGCCATCATCGACGGCAGGCTCGATATCGCGGAGGCGATAGAGCAGCTGATGACGCGTCCGATCACCACCGAATAGGAGACAGACATGCTTTTCGCCCTTCTCTGCAAGGACAAACCGGGACATCTGAACGTGCGGATGGATACGCGTCCGACGCATATCGAGCATCTGAACAAGCTGAATGCCGAGGGCACGCTGAAGATCGCCGGCCCGTTTCTCGATGACGACGGCAAGCCCTGCGGCAGCCTGATCATCGTCGAAGCGGAATCGAAAGAGGCGGCGCGTGCGCTTGCCGATGCCGATCCCTATGCCAAGGCCGGACTGTTTGAAAGCGTCGACGTCAAGGCCTACAACTGGGTCTTCAACAAACCGGAGGCGTGAGCATGGCGCACTGGCTCTATAAATCCGAACCCGCCTCCTGGTCCTGGGAGCAGCAGAAGGCTGCCGGCGAAAAGGGCACGGAATGGACCGGCGTCCGCAACTATCTGGCGCGCAACAACATGCGGGCGATGCAGATCGGCGACAAAGGCTTTTTCTATCATTCCAATGATGGACTGGAGATCGTCGGCATCGTTGAAGTCTGCGCCCTGTCGCATCCCGATTCTTCCGCCAAGGGCGATCCGAAGTGGGATTGCGTCGACATCCGCGCCGTCATGGACGTGCCGAAGCCGGTGACGTTGAAGGACGTCAAGGCGAGCGAGAAGCTCGCTAAGATGGCGCTCGTCACCTCGATGCGGCTTTCGGTGCAGCCGGTGACCGAGGAAGAATATCTCGAAGTCTGCCGCATGGGCGGATTGGACAATCCGCCGCGTTGAAGACCGACCCGCAAGCCTTCATCCGCGCCAATACCAGCCTGATGCCGCCGCCGCATGTGCCGGAGATTTCGCTCCATCTGGCGAGCGAGGCGCATGAGCTCTGGCTGAAGACCGAGGAGGAGTTGGAGGCGATCGGCCTGCCGCCACCCTTCTGGGCTTTTGCCTGGGCGGGCGGGCAGGGACTGGCGCGCTACGTTCTCGATCATCCGGAAATGGTGCGCGGCAAGCGCGTGCTCGATTTCGCCAGCGGCTCCGGCATTGTCGGCATTGCGGCTGTCATGGCCGGTGCCCGGGAAGTCACGGCCGCCGATGTCGATCCCTGGGCGGAAGCCGCAGTCCGGCTGAATGCCGCAGCCAACCGCGTTTCGCTCGGATTTACCGGTGCCGATCTGATCGGGCAGGCCGTCGATGCGGATATCGTGCTTGCCGGCGACGTCTTCTACGACCGCACTTTCGCCGATGCGCTCGTTCCCTGGTTCGCCAAGCTGGCAGCCGACGGCAAGTGGGTGCTGGTCGGAGACCCCGGACGCAGTTACCTGCCGCGGGATCGGCTGGAATTCTGCGCGGTTTATGAGGTGCCGGTGACGCGGGCGCTGGAGGACAGCGAAATCAAGAAGACGACGGTGTGGCGCTTCGCTCCTTAGGTCGGACCGACATTCAGGTTTCGACCATGCGCAATCAAGCCTTTTCGAAGAGCGGCGAGATCACCATTTCCGGCACCAGCACCAGGCCCTTGTCGGTTATCCGGATTTCCGGGATGACTGATAGCGGGATGAGGTTGAAGCCCATATAGGCGATGGTGCAGCCTGCCTTTTCCCATTCGAGCTTCAAGGCCTTTACCTCGTCCGCGACCTGGTGCACGCGCTGGTCGGACAAAAGCCCGGCGATCGGCAGCGGCACCATGGCCGTCACCTTGCCGTCCATGACGACACAGACGCCACCCTGTCTTTCCTCGATCGCGTCGAGCGCCACCTGCATGTCCGCGGCATTCGTGCCGGCGACGATGATGTTGTGGCTGTCGTGGCCGACCGAGGATGCGACAGCGCCTTGTCTGAGCCCGAAGCCGTTGAGCAGTCCGTGGGCGACATTGCCGGCAGACTTGCCGTGACGTTCCACCACCGTCACGAAGCAGAGGTCGTGCCTGTCGAAATGCGCCTGCCAGTCATTGGCCGGTTCCAGCGTGACGGTGACATGGCCGAGGGTAATGCCAGGCAGCTCCGTCTTGATCGTATGAGCGACGACCGTCTCTGTCGGTAGGTCCGGTGTCAGCTTGAGATTTTTTGGCAGCTTGACCGTGTGGTAGGCGGCATCCGGATAGCGGTACGGTTTCGACAGGGCTTCGTCGAGGATCGGCGTGATCTTCTTGCCGTCGACGACGAGTTCGCCCCCATACCAGGTGCTGACCGGCGTAAGGTCGTCGCTGAGAAGCACCAGGTCGGCGCGGCGTCCGCCGCCCAGACCGCCGATTTCGCCTTCCATGCCGAACCGCGTCGCGCCGTGCAGCGAACCCATCGCCCAGGCCTGTTCCGGCCTCATGCCGTATTTCACGGCTTCGCGCGTTACCCAGTCCAAGCCGAAGGCGAGCAGATCTTCCGCATCACGGTCGTCGGTGCAGACGGCGACGCGCTTGTGGGAGGCGCCGAGCTCGGTGATCGTCTTGATCGCCTGCGGCAGCGAATGCCAGGGAGTCGTCGGCGGGCCGCCGCGCAGGAAGATCCATACGCCGGCTTCCAGCAGGTCGTCGGCAATGTCGCGGTCGATGGCTTCATGCGTGTCGGTGACGCCGGATGCGGCATAGGCGGCAACGAACTCCCGTCCGTAGACATGGCCCGACACCGGCCTGCCGCGCCCGAGTGCTGCAGCCAGGATCGCATGGCTGCGCTCGTCGCCCATCGCAACGGGGACGAAATCCATCTTCTCACCGAGAGCCACGGCTTCCGGCCATTTGTCGAACAGGGCGGCGATCTTGTCCGGCGTCAGGTCGCCGCCGGCTGTTTCCAGATCCGGCGTCGTCGCCGGTACGGTGCTCGGCACGGTCAGGAAGATCGACAGCGGCGCCTGCCGTGCATCCTCGAGCATGGCCTCGACGCCGGCGACGTCCATGACATTGCCGATCTCGTGGCTGTCGCAGAAGATCGTCGTCGTGCCGTTGAGGAGCGCCGCTTCCGCATAGGCGCAGGCCGTCACCATCGAGGATTCGATATGGATATGCGGATCGACCAGGCCCGGGGCGATGATGCCGCCCCTGGCGTCGTAGAGCTTGGCGCTCCCGCCCCTGTAGCTGCCGGCCGGCTTCACGGCTGCGATGCGGCCCCCCGAAATCCAGACTTCGCGTCCGTCGAGAAAGCGTTCCGAATAGGTGGATAAGACGCGCGCGCCCTGGATGACCAGGTCGGGTTCGCGACGAGCGGAGGCGACATCGGCAAGTCGGCGGGTCATGGTCGAGAGCGGCTGAACGGAGAAGCGGGTAAGCGTGCTCATGTAAACCTCATTTCCAAGGCTCGGGGGAGGACTGGCGAGATTGTAGGGAACGCCGTCGGGGGAAGGAAGCACGAATAGCTCTTGTTTCTGGCGCAGGTCCAGGACAAGTGGAGCAGGGCGACAGGCGCGTTCCGATCATTCGCGATCGCCCGGACCCAAAGACGTCAGCCGGCGATCGAGGCGGCTTCATACACCATCGTCGCGGCGGCAAGATCAGCCAATGCCGTTCCGACAGCCTTGTAGAGAGTGATCTCGCCGTTGGACGCCCGCGCTGGAACATCCCGGCGACACAGCTCGCCAAGTGTCGCACGCACCTCATCCGCAGCAATGACGCCGGCCCTGATCGGCTGAACCAGATCGCCGGCTTCGTGAAGGGCTTCGTGCGTGTCGATATAGACAGACGAGCGCCGAAGCGCCTCGTCATCGGCCTCGCGCATCGCCGGGGTGAAGCCGCCGATCAGATCGACATGGGTGCCCGGCCGCAGCCATTCGCCCCGGATAAGCGGTGCTGTCGCCAGCGTCGCCGCGCTGACGATATCGGCTCGCCGCACTGCTGCTTCCAGATCCGTGACGGCAGTGGCCTGGAGCCCACGTTGCCGGAGGCTCTGCGCCAGCCGTTCGGCGCTGGCGGGATTGATATCCCAGATATCGACATCGGCGATCGGCCGGACGGCGCGGTAGGCATCGGGTATGAGGCTCGCGACGCGGCCCGCGCCGATCACCAGCAGACGGCGTGCATCCTCTCGAGCAAGATAATCCGCGGCAAGGGCCGATGCCGCTACCGTGCGGCGCGCCGTGATCGTATTTCCGTCAAGTAGTGCAAGCTGCATCCCGGTCCGGCCATCATAGAGCATGTAAGTCGAGGTCAAACCGGGAATGCCGCGCACCGTGTTGCCGGGAAAGACGGTGACGATCTTGATGCCAAGGTAGCGCTCCGACCGGTGCGTTTCATGCCAGGCGGGCATCAGAAGCAGCGTCGCATCCGGCTCGCCGCTATTGGCTATCGTGTGGTGATGCCGTACCGGCACGACACAGCCTTCGGCAAATGCTTGCCGTAGGGTCGCGACCAGCGGGCCGAAAGGGAGGAGCTCGCCCGTTATCCGGGCATCCAGTATACGGATTTGTGTGTCGGTCATTGAAACGATCTCCCAGTAAGGTCTGACTGCTGGATAAGGCGAGTTCTGTGTAATGGAACGAGAGCAGCGTCGCCGCTGCGCGGCGTACCGGCTTTTCAACCGGCATCGGCCCTTTGGACACGTCGTTGCGAGGGAATGCGGAGCATTGAGCACCGCTCAGCCAAACGCCGCCTTCTTCTCCAGAAATCTAGCGTATTGCGTCAGCGGATAGCACAGGGCGAAGAAGATCACCGCGACGAGACCGTAGACCTTGAAAGGTTCGAAGGTCGCGTTGTTGATGGCGTTTGCGGTTTTCAGCAGTTCGTCGAAGCCGAGGATCGAGGCCAGTGCGGTGCTCTTGATCAACTGGACCAAGAACCCGACGGTCGGCGCGCGCGTGATCCGAAAAGCCTGCGGCAGGATGACAAGGCGAAGTTCGAGGAGACGATGCAAGCCCAGGCTGGCTGCGGCGTCCCATTGCCCGCGCGGCACCGCCTCGACGCCGCTCCGCCAGATTTCGGCAAGGTAAGCGCTGGCGTAGAACGTCAGGCCGCAAACGGCGGCGGTCCATGACTCGATCCGGAAGCCGAGCATCGGCAGGCCGAAGAACATCAGAAAGAGCTGCATGAGGAGCGGCGTTCCCTGAAACAGGGCAATGTAGCCGGACGCGAAGCTGCGCGGCCAGCGCGTTTTCGATATGCGTGCAGACAGAATCGCCAGGCCGACGATGGCGCCGCCGGCAAAGGCTGCGAGCGAAAGCAGCAGGGTCCAGCGTGTCGCGAAGACAAGATTGCGCAGAATGTCCCAGAAGGTGAACTCAATCATGCCAGACCGGCTCCCAGAAAACGGCGCTTCCCGGCGAAAAGGAGCCGGCGAAGTGCGGCGGACATCGAAAGATAGATCAACGTCGCCACCAGATAGGTCTCGAAGGAGCGGAAGGTGCGCGACTGAAGCAGATCGGCCTCCTGCGCCAGCTCGCGGACGGATATTTGCGAAACAACCGCCGATTCCAGCATCATGATGATGATCTGGCTCGTCAGCGCCGGAAAGATGATGGCGATCGCTTGCGGCAGGATGATCTTGAAGAACACCAGCCGAGGCCTGAGGCCGAGTGCCTGCGCCGCCTCTTTCTGGCCTCTCGGTATGGCGTCGAGCCCGGCCCCGACCACCTCGATCGTGTAGGCCGCCATGTTGAGGGTCATGGCAAGGACGGCGGCAGTGATCGGATCGAGGCGAATGCCGAGGCTAGGCAAGCCAAAGAAGATGAAGAACAGCTGCACCAGGAATGGCGTGTTGCGCATGATCTCCACATACAGGCCGACGGCCTTGCGCAACCATGGATAAGGTCCCCGGCGCGCAGCCGCGCCGAGAATGCTGAGAACGATCCCGAGGACCGATGTGGAGATCGTCAGTGCAAGCGTCGTGCCTGCGCCATAAGCCAGAGCTCCCATGCCGTCCCAAAGCCAATTGAAATCGAGGCTGTATCTCATCGCTTGTCCTTTGGAGCCGGATGATCCGGGCCCGGTCGGCCCGAAATCCCGATCCGCCTCTCAACCAAAGAATTGAAGCATGATGCCACCGCAATCGCTTGCAGTTTTCGGCATCATGCTTTGGTGAGTGGGAGGCGGTGCTCGTCAGTCCTTCAGGTTTTCAGGGTTGAGCGGCGCTTTCAGCCAACTCTTCGAGCTTGCGTCGAGCGAACCATCGGCGATCATTGCGGCGACGCTGTCATTGACAGCCTTCTTCAGGCCTTCCTCGCCCTTGCGGAGCGCGATGTGCGAGGGGGAGCTGAGGAGCTGGAACTTCTGCTCCGGCTTCAGCTCGTCCTGTCGTGCCAGGACCTGCGCACCGACATCGTTGCCGACGACCATCAACTGGGTCTGGCCGGATATGAAGGCCTGGATGACCGAATTATAGTTCTCGAAACGCTGGATCGCAGCCGAGCCGGGGGCGACGGCCGTCAGCGACGTGTCTTCGAGCGTCCCACGATTGACGGCAACGGTCTTGTCGGCGAGGTCTTCCTTGCCGCTCACCTTCAGCGCAGCCGGACCGATGACGGCGATATAGTAGGGGGCGTACGCGGCGGCAAAATCGATAACCTCGGCACGCTCCTTCGAATAGCCGACGCTCATCAGCAGGTCGACACGGTCGTCGTTCAGGTAGGCGATCCTGTTCTGGCCGGTAACACTGACGAGATTGAGTTTCACGCCGAGCCCGTCGGCGATCTTCTGGGCGACGTCGACGTCATAGCCCTTGATGCTCATATCGGCGCTTGCCGAAGAGAAGGGCGGGAAATCGGAGAAGATGCCGATGTTTATCTCGCCTGCGGCCTTGATATCGGCAAGTTCGTCGGCCTGCGCGGCCCCTGCCAGGATGCCGAATACGGCAATTGCCGCGGTGGCGGTGTAGCGCAATTTCATAAGAGCAGTCATGTCGTTCCCCTTTTTGAGACGTGTTGTGCGACAGGTGATGGATGGCAGCGGGCACGAGGCACGCTGCCGTTGTGGAGCTGGTTCTCAGGTCACCTTTGTCCTGACCGCGGGACTGAACATCGCGAGGCACAGGAGTTCGAAAAGGACCTGCGCGGCGATCTGCGCGGTGTTGGTGGTGTTGTCGTATTGCGGCGCGATTTCCACGACGTCGCCACCGACGAGGTTGATGCCCTTGAAACCGCGCAGCAGGGTTAGGGCCTCCCTCGGCTGAAGCCCGCCGACTTCTGGCGTGCCGGTTCCCGGAGCGAAGGCCGGATCGAGGCTGTCCACGTCGAAACTGAGATAGGTCGGACCGGCGCCGACAACCTCCAGAGCCTTTGCGATCACGGCCTTGAGCCCCATCTCCGCCACCTCTTCGGCGTGAATGACGGTCATGCCGGAGGCAAAGGAGAACTCCCAGAGATATTCGGCGCCGCCGCGGATGCCGATCTGGATCGTACGCTTTGGATCGAGCACGCCTGCCAGAACCGCCTCGCGGAAGGGCGCGCCGTGATGGAACTTGGAGCCCTCATAGGGACCAGCGGTGTCGCAATGAGCGTCGATGTGGATCATGCCTACCGGCTGGCTGGCCGCCAGGCCCTTGAGGATGGCGCCGGAGATCGAATGGTCGCCGCCGACCGACAGCGGGATAACCCCGGTTGCCGCGATCATCCGGTAGCAGGCCTCGATGTCGGCATGACACTCGGCCAGGCCGAACCGGCTGCGCATCGGCACGTCGCCGACATCGGCGACCTTTAGCCCTCCCATCGGCGCGACACGCAGAACATGCTCGTAAGGCCCCACACGCTCGACCGCCCGAACGGCCCGCGGGCCTAGCCGCGCGCCGGCGCGATTGGTGACGCCGAGGTCCATCGGCACGCCGATCAAAGCCACGTCAAGCGCCTCAAGCACCTCGGGCCGCAAACCGTTCTCGATGAAACGGGCATCCAGAAAGGTCGCAGGATCGGCGAAGGGCCATTTGCGGCTGTCGCCGTCCTTGAATACGCTCGCCGCCACGGCGCGGAAGTGCGGATCTTCCATCTCCCCGCCTGCAGCGTTGCCGAAGCGCTTTCTCAAGTCTTCCAGAAAATCCCGGTCAATGGTCAAGGCAGGCTCCCACGGTATTGATGCTGCCATCATCATCGGCGCCGCCCGCTTTTCTTGGAACCGCGAAAATTCGAGAGGGGATATAACGATTCTTGATAGACCAGGTCTGCCGAGGCTCCGCGATGCGGCTAGCGCGTCCATCGGTATATTCAGAAAACTTTATAACCCGGCGAGAATTTTCCCACTACCGCGGTTGGTAACCTCCAAGCAGTCTGCCGACGTCGTGACACTCGGTGCCTTCAGGCATGTCGTTCTGGACCTCGTCAGTGGCGACCGCATAATCTCGGCTTGCCCGAACCGCGCAGACATAGCCTTCGCTCGCGGGCAGGAGATCAGCGTTTCCATTCCGCCCGAGGCATGCGTTCTCTTCGCGCGATAAGCTGGCATTGATGGGGCCGCAGCCTGCACTGCGCCCGGGGGCTAAGGGTCACCAGTTGCCGGAAGGACATGGTTCGTCCAATATCCACTTACGGGCAGAGAGGCCCTCGGCTCTCGAGCGCCACAAAGTATGGAATGCGGCTTCTGATGCTTGATCTTGATTCCTATCTGCTTCGTGCATTTCTGACCGTCGCGGAGATCGGCACCGTCAATGGAGCAGCCGTCAAGCTGAACAGAACGCAGGCGGCCGTGAGCATGCAGATCCGCAAGCTGGAGGAGCTTGTCGGCGTTACGCTGTTTTCGCGTTCGTCAAAAGGCCTCGAGCTGACGAGCCATGGGCAGATCATGCTGGCTTATGCCCGCGAAATGGTCGCCCTCAGCGACGAGGTCGGGAAAAGGCTGACAGGCAAGATGATCGAGGACCGCATTCGCCTCGGCGTCGTTGAGGACTTCGCAGCAGGCCACCTGATCGACATTCTTAGTGACTTCCGAGCCCAGAACCCGAAGGTCGAGATCGACATCATTGTCGAGCCGAATCGCCGCCTCGCCAAACTGTTTGAAGACAGGAAGCTGGATCTCGTGGTTTGCGACATCACCTGCCTCTCGCGAAAACCGACCCTGATCTGGACCGAATATTTGATGTGGACGGTCAGATCCGACTTCGTGGTGGATGCAGAAAAACCGCTTCCCATCATTATGTTCGAGGAGGAGTGTCCCTGGACGCTCCCGACGATTGCGGCGCTGTCCCAGCGGAACGTCAGATGGAAGACGGCGTGTGTCGCATCGACGCTGGTCGCCATGGCGACCGCGGTTCGCGTCGGTATCGGTATCGCGCCAATGATGCTCACCACGAAACCGGAGGGCTGCCGGACGCTTGACAGATCGGCGGATCTGCCCGGTCCGGTGCGCATCGAGATCGGTCTGTATGCTCAACCCGAGACGGCCGAAGGCGCGCGCTACCTTGTGGACTTCATTTCGCGGCATACGGCCATATTGTCCAGCTAGAGCATGATGCCGAAAAGTGTGATCGGTTTTCGGAGGCCATCATGTTCTAAAGCGCGTCGCGATCTTTCAGATTCGCTGTCGCGCTTTAGGTCTTTGTTTTTACGCATGTCGTTGTCGCAAAACCGCTGCACACTTTTGCGCGACATGCTTTAGGAGCGTTCAGCTTCCATTATATCGGGTCAATTTAATTCCCTCTACCGGAGTGGCCAGCGAAGCCCCACAGTGATCCATGAAGGGTCGACGGCCCAATCTCGAGCATTGATGGAAGTCTGCGAATACGATGATGGGGCAAGCCAAAGTTGACGAAACTCTCCTCGCGGATGCCGCCTATCTGCCTGGCCAAGTTGCAAACCTCACGCGGGGAGCGAGCGTGACGGCGCAGACCAACGAAATACTGGAGCGCATCGATGACATGCTGCTGCGCGAAGGTACCGACAAGTCAGAAATCATTCTCGCCAACATCTGGCTCAGCGATCTTGCCTCATTCGAGGAAATGAACAGAGCCTGGGATGCTTGGATGCCGGATAGCGGAACGCCACGGCGGGCGACGTTTGAGGACAAGAATCTCCCGCCGATGTGCGCCATCCGTATTGACGTAGCCGCGTCACGAAAGAGTGGGGCCGGGCACATTTGAGCCGCCTATGTTCGTCATCGTGCCCTAAAGCGCGTCGCAATCTTTCAAATTCGCTCCTCGCGCTTTAGGTCTTTGTTCTCACGCATGTCGTTGTCGCAAAACCGCGGCACACTTTGCGCGACATGCTCTAAGGCCGGATGACGCAGACATTGGCCTCATAGGCACAGGGATCGTCCTGCACTGCAATATCGATGACTTTCGCTTTCGGGGCCAGCGGCTCAGGCCGCGCGGGAGGATAGAAGCCATAGCGCTCGCCGCCGACATAGGTTCCGCCATCGGCCTGATAGACGTAAGACGTACCAGCATAGGTGTCGCCGCCGTCACTCTGCGCCTGGGGTACGACGACGATGATATTGTTGCGGGTGACGCGATTGGTCGCCGGCGATGAAAACTGTTTCAGGAACGGCATCCGTTCTTTGCGGTTCCGATATCGATAGGCATTGTCGAAACGGATGCCGCGATTGCGCCAGTTCACACGTTCGCCGAGAAGCAGTCCGCCATGAAAAGCGTGGCGGTGGTCGGAAAAGCGACGATCATGACGGCGGTCGCCGGCTTCGGCGGGAAGTGCAGCGAGTGCGGACAGGGCAAGCAGGGCGACTGCGGACAGACTGCGAAACATGGGTGGCCGGCCTCCGGAATTCCGATCCCTAACAAATCGTTAACGCCAGATTGCGCCAAAAGGCGGCGCTTGTCCATTCAGGTCCGACAACCGGCACAAAATTTGAGCGGAAGAGACCAGTTTCTTTAGCCTGCAAACTTCCCGGTAACGCGAATCGATTAAATTAAAAGCAGACAGCGATTGTGCTTGTCGTCGGCGTTCCCGGTGATTAAACGTCGCAATTGATGCAACGCACACAGAGAATTTTGTCATTCGTGTGGTTGACTGAGCATGCTCCGAAATCCGGGAGCGCAGAGAAGCCGCCGCGAGGTTCTGATGGCGAACGTGACAAATAACCGGCCCCTATCGCCGCATCTGCAAATCTACAAGCCTATTCCCACCATGGTCATGTCCATCGTCCACCGCATTACCGGCGGCGCGCTCTACGTCGGCACGCTGCTCGTCGCCTGGTGGCTGATCGCGGCGGCAAGCGGCCAGGGCTCCTATGACTGGGCCAACTGGGTGCTCGGCAGCCTTCTCGGCAAGCTCGTGCTTCTCGGCTATACCTGGGCGTTGCTGCACCACATGCTCGGCGGCTTCCGCCACTTCATGTGGGATCTCGGCTATGGCTTCGGGAAAGAATTCTCGACCAAGCTCGCCATCGCCAACATCATCGGGTCGCTCTGTCTGACCGTGCTGGTCTGGGTGATCGGCTTCCTCATTCGCTTCTGAAGGTCCTCTCATGGATATGCGCACCCCCCTCGGCAAGGTTCGCGGGCTCGGCTCCGCCAAGGACGGCACGGACCATTTCTGGCGCCAGCGGCTGACGGCCGTCGCCAATGTTCCGCTCATCCTGTTCTTCGTCATCTTCATGCTCGCCTATGCCGGCGCGCCCTATGCGGATGTGGTTCGCGCGCTGTCGAACCCCTTCATCGCGGTCGTCATGGGGCTGATGGTGATCTCCGGAGTCATTCACATGAGGCTCGGCATGCAGGTCATCATCGAGGATTACGTGCATGGCGAGTTCGGCAAGATCGCTCTCCTGATGCTGAACACGTTCTTTGCGATCCTGATTGCCGGCCTCTGTCTCTTCGCCATTCTGAAAATCGCATTCGTAGGATAGACTGACATGGCACCGACTTCACCCGCCCAGAATGGCAAAGCCTACAAGTATGTCGATCACTCCTACGACGTGATCGTCGTCGGCGCCGGCGGCGCCGGGCTGCGCGCCACGCTCGGCATGGCCGAGCAGGGTTTCCGCACGGCCTGCATCACCAAGGTCTTCCCGACCCGCTCGCATACGGTCGCGGCCCAGGGCGGCATCGCCGCTTCGCTGCGCAACATGACGCCGGATAGCTGGCAGTGGCACCTCTACGACACCGTCAAGGGTTCCGACTGGCTCGGCGACGTTGACGCCATGCAATATCTCACTATGGAAGCGCCGAAGGCGGTCTATGAGCTCGAGCATTACGGCGTGCCGTTCTCGCGCAACGAGGAAGGCAAGATCTATCAGCGCCCGTTCGGCGGCCATATGCAGAATTACGGCGAAGGCCCGCCGGTACAGCGCACCTGCGCCGTCGCCGACCGTACCGGCCACGCCATCCTGCATACGCTTTACGGCCAGTCGCTGCGCAACAATGCCGAATTCTTCATCGAGTATTTCGCGCTCGACCTGATCATGTCGGAAGACGGCAGCCGCTGCATCGGCGTCGTCGCCTGGTGCCTCGATGACGGCACGATCCACCGCTTCGCCGCCAAGATGGTAGTGCTGGCGACCGGCGGCTACGGCCGCGCCTATTTCTCGGCAACATCAGCCCATACCTGCACCGGCGACGGCGGAGGCATGGTGGCGCGCGCCGGCCTGCCGCTGCAGGACATGGAATTCGTCCAGTTCCATCCGACCGGCATTTACGGTTCGGGCTGTCTGATCACCGAAGGCGCGCGCGGCGAAGGCGGCTATCTCGTCAATTCCGAGGGCGAGCGCTTCATGGAGCGTTACGCGCCTTCGGCCAAGGACCTTGCCTCGCGCGACGTCGTTTCGCGCTGCATGACTCTGGAAATCCGCGAGGGCCGCGGTGTCGGCAAGGCGAAGGACCACATTTTCCTGCATCTCGATCATCTCGATCCGGCCGTTCTTCATGAACGCCTGCCGGGGATTTCCGAGAGCGCTAAGATCTTCGCCGGCGTCGACGTCACGCGCGAGCCGATCCCGGTTCTGCCGACCGTTCACTACAATATGGGCGGCATTCCCACGAATTATTGGGGCGAAGTGCTGAACGCCGACGGTGCCAATCCGGAACGGATCATCCCCGGTTTGATGGCCGTGGGTGAAGCCGGCTGTGCCTCGGTGCACGGCGCCAACCGCCTCGGCTCCAACTCGCTGATCGACCTCGTGGTCTTCGGCCGGGCCGCTGCGATCCGCGCCGGCGAGGTGATCGACCGCGCTGCGCCGATCCCGCATCTCAATGTCGCAGCCTGCGACAAGATCATGGACCGCTTCGACGGTCTGCGTCATGCCAGCGGCGGCACGCCGACGGCGGAACTGCGCGAGAAGATGCAGCGCGCCATGCAGGAAGACGCCGCCGTCTTCCGCACGCAGGAATCGCTGGAATCCGGCTGCCAGCGTATCTCGGCGATCTGGGGCGAGATGAAGGACATCAAGGTCACCGACCGCTCGATGATCTGGAACTCGGATCTGGTCGAGACGCTGGAGCTGCAGAACCTGATGGCCAACGCCATCACCACCATCTACGGCGCTGAGGCCCGCAAGGAGAGCCGCGGTTCGCATGCACGCGAAGACTATACCGAAGGTGCATTCGCCGGCCGCGACGACGTCAACTGGCGCAAACACACGCTCGCCTGGGTCAACGAGGCAGGCGACGTCAAGCTCGACTACCGGCCGGTTCACACCGAGCTCATTGCCGAAGGCATCGATCCGCACAAGATCGAGCCGAAGGCGCGTGTATACTAAAATGAAGAAAGCTGTCTTTCTCTCGATTGTCGCGGTTACCTTGATGGTGTCGTCCTCTGCCTTGCCGGCCGATCGCTACAAGTTGCGAGCTCCAGGCGGCGTCGGTGCCGCCACAAGTAACGAAGTTGGAGTTTGGAATTCGGCCAAAGCGGCTCAGGCTGCCCACGATTCCCTGGTTGTCGGCAATCAGTTCATGTCCAAGGATCTCGCTTGTGTGGTTCGACCCGGAACTAAAGCAGATGTTTTGGAACGTTCTGGTGCAGTGGCCTTCGTTCGTGCCAGCAACGCTGTGTTCGGCGGTTGCAAGGGTTATGTGAAGACAGAATTCCTGTCGGCAAACTAGGATCTTACTATGGTTGAACTCGCTCTCCCCAAAAACTCCCAGATGCGCGAAGGCAAGGTCTGGCCGAAGCCGGCGGGTGCGACGAACACCCGCGAGTTCCGCGTCTACCGCTGGAGCCCCGACGACGGTCAGAACCCGTCGATCGATACCTTCTACATCGATGTCGACGATTGCGGCCCGATGGTGCTCGACGGTCTGCTCTACGTCAAGAACAAGATCGACCCGACGCTGACGCTGCGCCGCTCCTGTCGCGAGGGCATCTGCGGCTCCTGCGCGATGAATATCGACGGCACGAATACGCTCGCCTGCACCAAAGGTCTCGACGATATCAAGGGTGCGGTGAAGATCTATCCGCTGCCGCATCTGCCCGTCGTCAAGGATCTGGTTCCGGACCTCACCAATTTCTATGCCCAGCATCGTTCGATCGAGCCGTGGCTGAAGACGGTGTCGCCGGCGCCGGCCAAGGAATGGAAGCAGAGCCACGAGGACCGGCAGAAGCTCGACGGCCTCTATGAATGCATCCTCTGCGCCTGCTGCTCGACCTCCTGTCCGAGCTATTGGTGGAATGGCGACCGCTATCTCGGTCCGGCCGTTCTGCTGCAGGCCTATCGCTGGCTGATCGATTCCAGAGACGAGGCGACCGGCGAGCGCCTCGACAATCTCGAGGACCCGTTCCGCCTCTATCGCTGCCACACGATCATGAACTGTGCGCAGACCTGCCCGAAGGGCCTCAACCCGGCCAAGGCGATCGCCGAAATCAAGAAGATGATGGTCGAGCGCCGCGTTTGATCAGCCTCGGTACCGATGGCGGGGATAGACGGCTTCGATCCCGAAGCCGTCACCGAGATCAGGTCGTGGCTTGCCTCGGTGCGCGAACAAGGCCTCTGCATCGGTGCTGGTGCAATCCCTCTGCAGGGTGCGCTGGAGCGCCATTCCGGGATATTGGGTGAGTTCGACAGGGATCCTGACAGAGATGAACGCGCGCACCACCTTGCTGACAAATTCTATGTGCAGGAAGTTTTGCAGCGGGACAGTTGAACTGTATCGTTTTTTGGTTAGTTGTTGTCACGGGCAATTTATGCCGCCCGACTTGATTAACCAAAGCGAATTACGATAATCGGACTTGTCTCACGCCCGTTTCTCTACGGCGATGGCCGAATTCAGGAGTATGATGATGCAGTTGCGATATGCGATGACAGGTCTGGTGGTGGTTCTGTCGCTAGCCGGTTGTCAGCGTACGGCATATGATTACAGCTCCAACGCCAGTGCCGGCCCGGCGCCGTTGACGGCGCAGCCCGTTCCCTCGGTGCAGGGCGGGCAGCTTCCGCCGCCGACCGGCAGCTCGCAGTTTCCGGCCGCGCCGACGGCGACGGCGCCGATGCCGGGCGCTCAGCCCGGCGCAATGGCCGCGAATGCGCTCGATATCACCAAGGAATCGATGGTCGGAAGCTGGCGTGTCAACGGCAGCTGCGACATGTTCCTGACGCTGACCAATCTCGGCAGCGGATCGCGCGGCGGAACGCGTGGCTGCGTCGGCGAGCTGACGGCGATGGGCTCCTGGGAGGTCGCCGGCAAGCAGGTGCTGCTCAAGGACCGCTCGGGCAACCAGCTCGGCAGCGTCTACAAGACGGCAGATAACCGTTTTGAGGGACAGACGAGCACAGGTCAGTCGATCAGTCTCAGCCGGTAAATGTTCCGGCGGGTCTCCGCCGTTGACTGACAGGCGGATATGCCCTCATGCAACCAATGCCGGATTATGCGCTCAGCGTCTGCGAACAGCTTAAAGCGCTGACCGCATCGGGCGCGCTCCAGGTCGATTCCGCTCAATTAGACGTGGCAAAGAGCCTCGACCGGGTGCTCGCCGGGCTGAAGCAGCGGCGGCCGGCGGCAAAATCGAGCGCGCTCGGCTGGCTGTTTGCCGCCAAGAAGAAATCCGCCGACGGCATCAAGGGGCTTTATATCCACGGCAGCGTCGGGCGCGGCAAGACCATGCTGATGGACATGTTTTTCGCCATGGCGCCATGCCGGAAGAAACGCCGGGCGCATTTCCACGAATTCATGGCAGATGTGCACAACCGCATCGCGGCGCACCGGCTGAAGCTCAAGAACGGCGAGACCAGGCAGGCCGATCCGATGCCGCCGGTCGCGGCAGCGCTCTACGACGAGGCAGAACTGCTCTGCTTCGACGAGTTCACGGTCACCGACATCGCCGATGCGATGATCCTGTCGCGGCTGTTCTCCGAGCTTTTCGCGCGCGGATGCGTGCTGGTCGCGACCTCGAACGTCGAGCCCGACAATCTCTACACGGATGGTCTCAATCGCGGCCTCTTCCTGCCCTTCGTCGCCTTGCTGAAGCAGCATGTCGATGTCGTCACCCTGGATTCGCCGACCGACTACCGGATGGAGAAGCTGAGCAGTCAGCCGGTCTATCTGGTGCCGATCAACGAGCATAACGACATGGCGATGGACGCGTCCTGGACGCAGGCGCTGCATGGGCGCAAGGCGCAACCGCTGGATATCCCGATGAAGGGGCGCCACATCCATGTACCGCTCGCCGTCGACCGCATGGCGCGCTTCTCTTTCGCCGATCTTTGCGACAAACCGCTCGGCGCGGTCGACTTTCTGGCCATCGCCGAACGTTTCGATACGGTCTTCCTCGATCACATTCCGTTGCTCGGGCCGGAAAAGCGGAACCAGATCAAACGGTTCATCATTCTTGTCGATACGTTCTACGATCATGCCGTGCGGCTTTACATTTCCGCGGCGGCCATGCCGGAGGAACTGCTGCTGCATCGCCGGGGCACCGAGAGCTTCGAATTCGACCGCACGGCATCGCGCTTGTTCGAGATGCGCAGTGCGGAATATCTTGCGCTGCACCATGAAAAACGCGCCGCAGAGTAACAATTTGGTGACAGAATATCTTACGTTTACGTAAGAATTTTTGTATCTAAACGATTGAAAACGCTGCATCAAAATTAATGGATTGCCATTTTTGGGCTTTGGGTCTATGCGATTGCGTCATTGGGCGGTGCCTTGCGCGTCCGTCCGACGAATTTGATCGCAAAGGAAACAGCGAAAATGGCGCGTAACAAGATCGCACTCATTGGTTCTGGCATGATTGGTGGCACGCTGGCGCACCTCGCCGGCCTGAAGGAACTGGGCGACATCGTTCTCTTCGACATCGCGGACGGCATTCCCCAGGGCAAGGGTCTCGATATTTCCCAGTCGTCGCCGGTCGAAGGCTTCGACGTCAATCTGACGGGCGCCAGCGACTATTCCGCGATCGAGGGCGCTGACGTCTGCATCGTCACGGCGGGCGTCGCCCGCAAGCCCGGCATGAGCCGTGATGACCTTCTCGGCATCAACCTCAAGGTCATGGAGCAGGTCGGCGCCGGCATCAAGAAATATGCTCCCAACGCCTTCGTGATCTGCATCACCAATCCGCTCGACGCCATGGTCTGGGCGCTGCAGAAGTTTTCCGGTCTTCCGGCCAACAAGGTCGTCGGAATGGCCGGCGTTCTCGACTCCTCGCGTTTCCGTCTTTTCCTCGCCAAGGAATTCAACGTGTCCGTCCAGGACGTCACGGCCTTCGTTCTCGGCGGCCACGGCGACACGATGGTGCCGCTCGCCCGCTATTCGACGGTCGGCGGCATTCCGCTCACCGATCTCGTCAACATGGGCTGGGTCACCAAGGAGCGCCTCGAAGAGATCATCCAGCGCACCCGTGACGGCGGCGCCGAAATCGTCGGCCTGCTGAAGACCGGCTCGGCCTATTACGCGCCGGCCGCCTCGGCGATCGAGATGGCCGAATCCTACCTCAAGGACAAGAAGCGCGTTCTGCCCTGCGCGGCCCACCTCTCCGGTCAGTACGGCGTCAAGGACATGTATGTCGGCGTTCCCACCGTCATCGGCGCCGGCGGCGTCGAGCGCATCATCGAGATCGATCTCAACAAGACCGAGAAGGAAGCCTTCGACAAGTCCGTCGGCGCCGTCGCCGGTCTCTGCGAAGCCTGCATCAACATCGCGCCTGCCCTCAAGTAGTCGCTGGGCTGAAGTAATCGAAACAGGGATACACCCATGAACATTCATGAATATCAGGCCAAGGCTCTGCTGAAGGGCTATGGCGCGCCGGTTGCCGAAGGTGTGGCTATTCTCAAGGTTGAAGAAGCCGAGGCTGCCGCCAAGTCGCTTCCCGGTCCGCTTTACGTGGTCAAGAGCCAAATCCATGCCGGCGGCCGCGGCAAGGGCAAGTTCAAGGAGCTGTCGCCGGAAGCCAAGGGCGGCGTGCGTCTCGCCAAGTCGATCGACGAAGTCGTCGCCCATGCCAAGGAAATGCTGGGCAACACGCTGGTGACGGCGCAGACCGGCGAAACCGGCAAGCAGGTCAACCGCCTTTACATCGAAGACGGCGCCGACATCGCTCGCGAGCTCTATTGCTCGCTGCTGGTCGACCGCTCGGTCGGTCGCGTGGCCTTCGTGGTCTCCACCGAAGGCGGCATGGACATCGAAGCTGTCGCCCACGACACGCCCGAGAGGATCCAGACGATCGCCATCGATCCGGAAGCCGGCGTGACGGCTGCCGACGTTGCTGCGATTTCCAAGGCTTTTCAGCTCGAGGGTGCTGCGGCCGAAGACGCCAAGACGCTTTTCCCGATGCTCTACAAGGCCTTCGGCGAGAAAGACATGGCTCTGCTGGAGATCAACCCGCTGATCGTCATGAAGGACGGCCATCTGCGCGTCCTCGATGCCAAGATGTCTTTCGATGGCAATGCGCTCTTCCGTCACGACGACGTCAAGGTGCTGCGGGACGAGACCGAAGAAGACGCCAAGGAAATCGAGGCCTCGAAGTGGGACCTCGCCTATGTCGCGCTCGACGGCAACATCGGCTGCATGGTCAATGGTGCAGGCCTTGCCATGGCGACGATGGACATCATCAAGCTCTACGGCAAGGAGCCGGCTAACTTCTGCGACGTCGGCGGCGGCGCCGGCAAGGAGAAGGTTGCTGCCGCTTTCAAGATCATCACCGCAGACCCCAAGGTCGAAGGCATTCTCGTCAACATCTTCGGCGGCATCATGAAGTGCGACGTCATTGCCGAAGGCGTGATTGCCGCGGTCAAGGAAGTCGGCCTCAAGGTTCCGCTCGTCGTGCGCCTTGAGGGCACCAATGTCGAGCTCGGCAAGAAGATCCTGAACGAGTCGGGTCTGGCGATCACGGCGGCCGACGACTTGGACGATGCGGCCAAGAAGATCGTCGCGGCGATCAACGGCTAATTTTGAAGGATCTGAAAGAATGTCTATTCTCGTCAATAAAGACACCAAGGTCCTCGTTCAGGGGCTGACCGGCAAGACCGGCACGTTCCACACCGAACAGGCGCTTGCCTACTACGGCACCCAGATGGTCGGCGGTATCCATCCGAAAAAGGGTGGCGAAACCTGGACCGGCGCAAAGGGCGAAAGCCTGCCGATCTTCGCAACCGTTGCCGAGGGCAAGGAAAAGACCGGTGCCAACGCGACCGTCATCTATGTTCCGCCGGCAGGAGCCGCCGACGCGATCATCGAGGCGATCGACGCCGAGATCCCGTTCATCACCTGCATCACCGAAGGCATCCCGGTCATGGACATGGTGCGGGTCAAGGCTCGCCTCGACCGCTCCACGTCGCGCCTGCTCGGCCCGAACTGCCCGGGTATCCTGACGCCGGAAGAATGCAAGATCGGCATCATGCCGGGCTCGATCTTCCGCAAGGGTTCGGTCGGTATCGTTTCCCGCTCGGGCACGCTGACCTATGAAGCCGTGTTCCAGACCTCCAACGAAGGTCTCGGCCAGACGACGGCCGTCGGCATCGGCGGCGACCCGGTCAAGGGCACCGAGTTCATCGACGTCCTGGAAATGTTCCTGGCAGACGAAGCCACCCAGTCGATCATCATGATCGGCGAAATCGGTGGTGCGGCTGAAGAAGACGCAGCGCAGTTCCTCAAGGACGAAGCCAAGAAGGGCCGCAAGAAGCCGATGGCCGGCTTCATTGCCGGTCGTACGGCGCCGAAGGGCCGAACCATGGGCCATGCCGGCGCTGTGGTTTCCGGCGGCAAGGGCGATGCGGAATCGAAGATCGCGGCGATGGAATCGGCAGGCATCAAGGTATCTCCCTCTCCGGCCCGCCTTGGCAAGACGCTGGTTGAAGTCCTCAAGGGCTAAGCCACCTATATAGACCGGGCGGAGGAACGGCATCTGCGCCTTCCGCCCGGCCTCGACAGCACGAGACCAGCAGATGCGCCGCGGACAGGCGGCAATCGGAATGCGGCAGCCGGCCATCAAGCCGGCAAATTCATCAAAGTCAGGAGGCGGACGGAAGCGTCCGCATATCACCATGGCACGGCAAGAAGCCAACGAGCAGTTTCAGATCACCTCGTTTCTGGATGGCGCCAACGCTGCCTATATCGAGCAGCTTTACGCGCGGTACGAAGAAGATCCGGCATCGGTCGACGATCAGTGGCGTTCCTTTTTCAAGGCGCTGGAGGAGGATCCCAGCGATGTGAAAAGGGCGGCCAAGGGCGCTTCCTGGCGCAAGAAGAACTGGCCGCTTCAGGCAAGCGGCGATCTCGTCTCGGCGCTCGACGGTGATTGGGGCATCGTCGAGAAGGTGATCGAGACCAAGGTCAAGGCCAAGGCCGAAGCTGCAGGTAAGCCTGCCGACAGCACCGAGGTGCTGCAGGCGACGCGCGATTCCGTGCGTGCCATCATGATGATCCGTGCCTATCGAATGCGCGGCCACCTGCACGCCAAGCTCGACCCGCTCGGCATTGCTGCCGCGGTCGAAGACTATCACGAGCTTTCGCCCGAAAATTACGGCTTCACGGCCGCCGA
Organism: Rhizobium sp. BT-226; assembly: GCF_025847085.2. NCBI lineage: Bacteria > Pseudomonadati > Pseudomonadota > Alphaproteobacteria > Hyphomicrobiales > Rhizobiaceae > Rhizobium > Rhizobium sp. BT-226. The sequence continues at coordinate 355,769 of NZ_JAOYTI010000004.1, forward strand.
CTACGATCGCAAGATCTTCATCGATAATGTGCTCGGCCTCGAATATGCGACGCTCCGCGAGATGATCGAAATCCTCGAGCGCACCTATTGCTCGACCCTCGGCGTCGAATTCATGCACATCTCCAATCCGGAAGAAAAAGCCTGGATCCAGGAGCGCATCGAAGGACCGGACAAGGGTGTGGCCTTCACGTCGGAAGGCAAGAAGGCGATCCTTGCCAAGCTCGTCGAAGCCGAAGGCTACGAACAGTTCCTCGACGTCAAGTTCAAGGGCACGAAGCGTTTCGGTCTCGACGGCGGCGAATCGCTGATCCCTGCGCTGGAGCAGATCCTCAAGCGCGGTGGTCATCTCGGCCTCAAGGAAGCCGTGTTCGGCATGGCCCATCGCGGCCGCCTCAACGTGCTCTCCCAGGTCATGGGCAAGCCGCACCGGGCGATCTTCCATGAGTTCAAGGGCGGCTCGGCCGCTCCCGACGAGGTTGAGGGCTCGGGTGACGTCAAGTACCATCTCGGCGCCTCTTCCGACCGCGAATTCGACGGCAACAAGATCCACGTTTCGCTGACGGCGAACCCGTCGCATCTCGAAATCGTCGATCCCGTCGTCATGGGCAAGGCCCGCGCCAAGCAGGACATGAATGCCACCGTCTGGGACGGCGACATCATCCCGCTTTCCGAACGCGCCAAGGTGCTGCCGCTGCTGATCCACGGCGACGCGGCCTTTGCCGGCCAGGGTGTCATTGCCGAAATTCTCGGCCTTTCCGGTCTACGCGGTCACCGCGTCGCCGGCACCATGCATGTGATCATCAACAACCAGATCGGCTTCACAACCAACCCGGCCTTTTCGCGCTCGTCGCCTTATCCATCCGACGTCGCCAAGATGATCGAGGCGCCGATCCTGCACGTCAACGGCGACGATCCCGAAGCGGTGGTCTATGGGGCGAAGATCGCCACCGAATTCCGCATGAAGTTCCACAAGCCGGTCGTGCTCGACCTGTTCTGCTACCGCCGCTACGGCCACAATGAAGGCGATGAACCGTCCTTCACGCAGCCGAAGATGTACAAGGTGATCCGCGCCCACAAGACCGTGCTGCAGCTCTACGCGGCCCGTCTCGTTGCCGAGGGCCTGCTCACCGACGGTGAAGTGGAGAAGATGAAGGCCGACTGGCGCGCCCATCTCGAACAGGAGTTCGAGGCCGGCCAGCACTACAAGCCGAACAAGGCCGACTGGCTGGACGGCGAGTGGTCGGGCCTGCGCACGGCCGACAATGCCGACGAGCAGCGCCGCGGCAAGACCGCCGTGCCGATGAAGACGCTGAAGGAGATCGGCCGCAAGCTGTCCGAGATCCCGGCGGGCTTCAACGCGCACCGCACGATCCAGCGTTTTATGGAAAACCGCGCCAACATGATCGCCACCGGCGAGGGTATCGACTGGGCGATGGCCGAAGCGCTCTCCTTCGGCGCGCTCTGCGTCGAAGGCAGCAAGATCCGCCTCTCCGGCCAGGATTGCGAACGCGGCACCTTCTCGCAGCGCCACTCGGTTCTTTACGATCAGGAAACCGAAGAGCGTTACATCCCGCTCGCCAATCTTTCGCCGACGCAGGGGCGCTACGAAGTCATCAATTCGATGCTTTCGGAAGAGGCCGTGCTCGGTTTCGAATATGGCTATTCGCTTGCCCGCCCGAATGCGCTGACGCTCTGGGAAGCCCAGTTCGGCGATTTCGCCAACGGCGCGCAGGTGGTCTTCGACCAGTTCATCTCGTCGGGCGAACGCAAGTGGCTGCGTATGTCGGGGCTCGTCTGCCTGCTGCCGCACGGCTATGAAGGTCAGGGTCCGGAACACTCCTCGGCCCGCCTTGAGCGTTTCCTGCAGCTTTGCGCGGAAGACAACATGCAGGTCGCCAACGTCACGACGCCGGCGAACTACTTCCACATCCTGCGCCGGCAGCTGAAGCGTGACTTCCGCAAGCCGCTGATCCTGATGACGCCGAAGTCGCTGCTGCGCCACAAGCGGGCGGTCTCGACGCTTGCCGAAATGGCCGGCGAATCCGCCTTCCACCGCCTGCTCTGGGACGATGCCGAGGTGATCAAGGACGGCCCGATCAAGCTGCAGAAGGATAACAAGATCCGCCGTGTCGTCCTGTGCTCCGGCAAGGTCTATTACGATCTTCTCGAAGAGCGTGAAAAGCGCGGCATCGACGACATCTATCTCCTGCGTGTCGAACAGCTCTATCCGTTCCCGGCAAAGGCGCTGATCAACGAGCTGTCGCGCTTCCGCAATGCCGAGATGGTCTGGTGCCAGGAAGAGCCGAAGAACATGGGCGCATGGTCGTTTATCGACCCCTTCCTCGAATGGGTGCTCGCCCATATCGACGCAAAGTACCAGCGCGTCCGCTATACCGGCCGTCCGGCCGCCGCCTCGCCGGCGACGGGCCTGATGTCCAAGCATCTGTCGCAGCTCGCCGCATTCCTCGAGGATGCATTGGGCGGTTAAAACGAGGGGGGCGCAATGGCTTATTTCTTTCTGAGACTGCTGCCGCCGCGCCCCACTTTCCCGCATGACGGGACCGGGGAGGAAATGGCGGCGATGAAACGCCATGCCGAATACTGGCATCGGAACGCTCTTGCGGGATCGGCGATCATCGTCGGCCCCGTCTTCGAGGGTGAAGGCGCCTGGGGCATGGCGATCGTCGAGGTCGAGGATCAGGCGGCGGCGCAGGTTCTTGCCAACGGCGATCCGATCATCGCTTCCGGTTTCGGTTTCCGCTTCGATATCCTGCCGATGCCCTCGATCATCTCGCGGCCGCCCGCCGTCTGAAACGCATAAACGAAAACACACGAAATCAGGATCTGAACAATGGCCACAGAAATCCGCGTTCCAACTCTCGGTGAATCCGTCAGCGAGGCAACCGTCGGCACCTGGTTCAAGAAGGTCGGCGACGCCATCAAGGCCGACGAGCCGATTCTCGAGCTTGAAACCGACAAGGTGACCATCGAAGTTCCGGCACCCGCCTCCGGCACGCTTTCGGAAATCGTCGTTGCCGCCGGCGAGACCGTCGGCCTCGGCGCTCTGCTCGGCCAGATCGCCGAAGGTGCTGCCGCTGCTGCGGCGCCGGCTGCTGCTGCACCGGCCGCGGCGCCTGCTGCTTCCGCTCCCGCCCAACCGGCCGCCGCTCCGCCCCAGCCGGCGGTTGCCGCTGCTGCTGCGTCGTCATCGAGCGCCTCCGTCTCCACCATGCCGCCGGCACCGGCAGCTTCGAAGATGCTTGCCGAAAACAACCTTTCCGCCGATCAGATCGACGGTAGCGGCAAGCGCGGCCAGGTGCTGAAGGGCGACGTCATCGCCGCCGTTGCCAAGGGCATTTCCGCTCCGGCGGCCGCACCCGCGGCGACGCCTGCCGCCGCGCGCGGCCCGTCGACGGTCGAGGATGCCTCGCGCGAAGAGCGCGTGAAGATGACGCGCCTGCGCCAGACGATCGCCAAGCGCCTCAAGGATGCGCAGAACACCGCCGCCATGCTGACCACCTACAACGAGGTGGACATGAAGGCGGTCATGGATCTGCGCAACAAGTACAAGGACATTTTCGAGAAGAAGCACGGCGTCAAGCTCGGCTTTATGGGCTTCTTCACCAAGGCCGTGACGCATGCGCTGAAGGAACTGCCGGCCGTCAACGCCGAAATCGACGGCACCGACGTCATCTACAAGAACTACTGCCATGTCGGCATGGCCGTCGGCACCGACAAAGGCCTCGTCGTTCCTGTCATCCGCGACGCCGACCAGATGTCGATCGCCGAAATCGAGAAGGAACTCGGCCGTCTTGCCAAGGCAGCCCGTGATGGCTCGCTCTCCATGGCCGACATGCAGGGCGGCACCTTCACCATCACCAATGGCGGCGTCTACGGTTCGCTGATGTCTTCGCCGATCCTCAACGCACCACAGTCCGGCATTCTCGGCATGCACAAGATCCAGGAGCGGCCGGTTGCGATCGGCGGTCAGGTGGTCATCCGTCCGATGATGTATCTGGCGCTGTCCTACGATCACCGCATCGTCGACGGCAAGGAAGCGGTCACCTTCCTCGTGCGCGTCAAGGAAAGCCTGGAAGATCCGGAACGCTTGGTTCTCGATCTCTAAGGGAGCGCTTTCGATGCGGAACCGGATTATGCGAGCGGCGCGCCTTCTTCTTTGCGCTGCCGCCGCGCATGTCCCGGCCTCCGCATCGGCCGCCAGCTGGGATATCGGCAAGGCAAGCAGCAATTTCGAGCTGGTGGCGCTTGGTGATGCCGAACTCTCCGGGCGGTCGATCGACGTGATCCACATGGGCAATGTCGAGCTGACATCGGGGCGCATCGTTGCCGCCGACCCGCTTGCGCAACCCGACCGTCCGGCGCTCGCAAGAACGGTTGCGCCAGGCGACTATCCAGTGACGCTCTACCAGGCCTTCGGGCGCGTCGCCGCCGCCAGCATGCGGTTTGCCGAGGGCAAGCCGGATCATTGGGAGCTTGCGGTCCTGCCCGGGCAGGACCCGGCGACGCTGAAGGACGGCGAGATCTTCGGCTATCCCGTCGATGCCGGCCTCGGCTGTTACATGGACGCCGATACGCCTGATCTGATCGGAGAGCGCGAAGAGCAGGTGCAGGCGCAGAAACCGGATTCCGACGTCAACTATTACGACGACGTGCTGGCGTCGGACCTCGATGCCAACAAGGGCATCTATGCGCTGCACCGGCCGGTCGCCGGCCGACGAGGCAATGTCGCGGTGTTCTGGAGCGGCTGGGGCGACGGTTTCTATCCGGTTTTCTGGGGGCTCGACAGGGATGGCCGCGCGCTGGTGCTGCTGACGGATTTCAGCGTTGTCGAGAATGCCGACGGACGGAAGGAGCCGAAGCTGCAATGAGCGGAAGGAGCGGGATCACGACGAGACGGACAGGCGTGGCTGCAATCGCAGCCGCCGCGTTTTTCGTTGTGCCGGCCTCCACCTTCGGTGCGGAATGCAAGCAGGAGCAGGCTGTCTACGCCGATCGCGACGGTGCCTATGAATTGCGCTTTGCACCGCTGAATTCTCCATCGGCCGCCGCCAGCAACCAGTTCAAGGTCAGCGCGCTGAAGACATCTGTTGTGATGGAAGGTTATGTCATGCCCTCGGAAGATCCGGTGCGCGCCATCGGCATCCTGATGTTCAACTGCCCCGAAGGCGACGCTACCGGCGCCGATCTCGATGCCTGCACGGTCTGGCAGGGCGCCGTCTATGGCATGGATGCCGAGGGCGAGATGGACAACCTGCAGCCCGAAGGGGCTGCGGCGGCCGAAAAGCTCGTTCTCCCCGGCCTTGGTCCCGCCATTCGCGAATCCAGCGCCTGGGGCGAGGGCAAGGCTACGGTGGCACCCTGGGACGTGCTGACATTTAAGGAGTGTGCGACATGAGCGATGCACCTGTTGTTCTCGTTACCGGCGGAAGCCGGGGTATCGGCGCTGCGGCCGCGCGGCTCGCCGCACGTCGGGGCTGGCGTGTTGCGGTGAATTACGCCGCCAACCGCCAAGCCGCGGATGCCGTCGTGGCTTCGATCACTGAGGCCGGCGGCGAGGCCGTGGCGATCCAGGGCGATGTCGGCAATGCTGCGGATATCGTCTCGATGTTTACGGCAGTGGACCGGCATTTCGGCCGGCTCGACGGGCTCGTCAACAATGCCGGCATCGTCGATTATCCCCAGCGCGTCGACGAGATGTCGGTAGAGCGGATCGAGCGCATGCTGCGCGTCAATGTGACTGGCTCGATACTCTGCGCCGCGGAGGCGATACGTCGCATGTCGAGCCGGCATGGCGGGAAGGGTGGGGCGATCGTCAACATCTCGTCGATGGCGGCGATTCTCGGTTCCGCGACGCAGTATGTCGATTATGCCGCTTCGAAGGCAGCGATCGACACCTTCACTGTCGGGCTGGCGCGTGAGGTCGCTGCCGAGGGCATTCGCGTGAATGCGATAAGGCCCGGCGTCATCGAAACCGACCTGCATGCCTCCGGCGGTTTGCCGGATCGCCCGCGCGAGTTGGCGCCGTCGATCCCGATGCAGCGCGCCGGCACGCCCGAGGAGGTGGCGGATGCGATCCTCTATCTTCTGTCACCTTCGGCTTCCTATGTAACCGGCGCGATCCTCAATGTGAGCGGCGGCCGCTAGACCGACAGGTGAAAACAACATGCGGTATGTTCTCGAATTCCTCGGCCTGATGTCGCGCGCGGCCAATTAACGAAAAATCCAAAGGGAAAGAAGCAATGTCCTACGATGTGATCATTATCGGAACCGGCCCGGGCGGCTATGTTTGCGCTGTGAAGGCAGCCCAGCTTGGCCTCAAGGTTGCCGTCGTCGAAAGGCGGGCGACCTATGGCGGCACCTGCCTGAACGTCGGCTGCATTCCGTCGAAGGCGTTGCTGCATGCCTCCGAAATGTTCCATCAGGCGGGCCACGGGATGAGCGCGCTCGGCATCGACGTGCCGGCGCCGACGCTCAATCTCGGCAATATGATGGCCCACAAGGATGCGACGGTGAAGTCGAATGTCGACGGCGTCGCCTTCCTCTTCAAGAAGAACAAGATCGATGCCTTCCAGGGCATCGGCAAGATCGTCTCGGCCGGCAAGGTCTCCGTCACCGCCGATGACGGCAAGGTGCAGGAGATCGAAGGCAAGAATATCGTCATCGCCACCGGCTCCGACGTCGCCGGCATTCCCGGCGTGCAGGTCGAGATCGATGAAAAGACCATCATCTCGTCCACTGGCGGCATCGCGCTGGAAAAGGTGCCGGAAACGCTGATCGTCGTCGGCGGCGGCGTCATCGGCCTCGAGCTCGGTTCGGTCTGGTCGCGCCTCGGCGCCAAAGTCACCGTCGTCGAATATCTCGACACCATCCTTGGCGGCATGGACGGCGAAGTCTCCAAGCAATTCCAGCGCATGCTCGCCAAGCAGGGCATCGATTTCAATCTCAGCGCCAAGGTCACCGGCGTCGAAAAGGGGGACAAGGGCGCCAAGGTCACCTTCGAGCCGGTCAAGGGCGGCGACAAGGTGACGCTCGACGCCGAGGTCGTGCTGATTGCCACCGGCCGCAAGCCCTATACGGCGGGCCTCGGCCTCGAAGAAGCCGGTGTTACGCTCGACAATCGCGGCCGCGTCGAGATCGACGGTCACTACAAGACCAATGTCGACGGCATCTATGCGATCGGCGATGTGGTCAAGGGTCCGATGCTGGCGCACAAGGCGGAAGACGAGGGCGTGGCGCTTGCCGAAATCCTCGCCGGGCAGCAGGGCCATGTGAACTACGAGGTCATTCCCAGCGTCGTCTACACCCAGCCGGAAATCGCTTCCGTCGGCAAGACCGAGGAAGAGCTGAAGGCGGCGGGCGTCGCCTACAAGGTCGGCAAGTTCCCGTTCACGGCGAACGGCCGGGCGCGTGCGATGCTGGCGACCGACGGCTTCGTCAAGATCCTTGCCGACAAGGAAACCGACCGGGTGCTCGGCGGCCATATCGTCGGCTTCGGCGCCGGCGAGATGATCCACGAGATCGCCGTGCTGATGGAGTTCGGCGGTTCGTCGGAAGATCTCGGCCGTATCTGCCACGCGCATCCCACAATGTCGGAAGCGGTGAAAGAGGCTGCGCTCGCAACCTTCTTCAAGCCGATCCATATGTAATCTTACATATTCATAACAACGCTTACGCCGCTTGCCGTGAGGCAGGCGGCTGTTTTATTCGGTGCATATGGGCGCTGTTGAAAAGCAGCGTGCTCAGTCGAATACCAGCTGACCGCAGGCGGCCTCAATTCACCGCAGTCACGGTGAAGCCCTGCTGGCGCAGCAGTTCGATGACGCCGTCCTTGCCGGGCAGATGCAGGGCGCCGACGGCCATGAAGACGTTGCCGCCGTCGAGGATGGGCGCTGCGCGCTCGGCCATCACCTTGTTGCGGTCGAGGATGACGCGCTGTTCGAAGGCGGCATAATCGCTGTTTTCGCCTTCTTCCTTCGGTGTCACGGTTTTCAGCATCGGCATGGTCATGCCGATGTCGCCGGAGAGGTAGAGGTCGGTCATCGTCTCGACGACGTCGCTCATCTTGTCGCCGAGTTCCAGCGTCTCGATCAGCGATTTCAGATGGAATTCGACCGGCAGATCGGCCATGGCCTGGATCTGCTCGGCAAGGGTTTCCAGCCCCTTGACCTGCTTGCCTTCGGCAATCGCATCAGTGGCGATCTTCTGGTCGAGGAACTGCGCGCCTTTTGCCTTGCGGGCGATTTCGCAGGCCGGCAGGGCGACGGCGCTGGAAATCATCCAGGGTCGCATCCGGGAAACGGCGCTGATCGGGATACCGCGCTGCTTGAGGCCGGTTTCGAGACGCTTGTAATCCTCGGGGGAAAGCAGTTTGTCGATCGTCGTGCCGTCGGTGAACATCGTCAGCTCCGGCTTTGCGAGCAGGGCGGCGGTCGCCTTCCGCTCATCGAGGATCTCATCGGATTCGATGATGATCGTGTCGGCGGCGTCGTGGGCTGCCTGGGCGCTCGGCGGCAGGGCAAGCACGCGCGGATCGGTGACATGCATGCTGCCGAGCAGCCACGAGGCTGCAAGTCCCGGCTTCTCGATCTTCCAGAATATGCCCCTGCCGTTCGGCGTGGCGCCGGCTTCCTTCAGCGCCTCTGCGTAGCGGTCAGGGTCGTTCCGCTGCAGCTCGACCATCAGGTTGCGGCCGGTGCAGGCCACGTCTTCGGCCGCTGCCGGCCTTGCAGTCAGGAAGGCGGCAAACAGGGCGGCAAGAAGCAGCATGTGAAAGGCTGCGATCAGCCAGAGCAACAGATTGGCCGGCACTGCGAGGTAAGACGTCCGGCGGCCGATTGATGTCGTCATGATGGGTGTTCCGATCACATGCCTTGTGCGTTTCATGCTCTACGCCCGGCTTGCGCATATTCCTTTAAGAGAATGCCTTAACGGAAGCTTAAAGCGCCTCTCATCAAATTGGAGTCATGCGAGGCGCTTTAAGCCCTATGGTTTATGCATGTCGTTGTCCCAAAACCGCTGCGCACTTTTGGGCGACATGCATTACGCGCGCGGATGCGCCCGATCATACACCTCGAGCAGCCGCGATGCATCGACGCCGGTATAGACCTGTGTTGTGGAAAGGCTGGCATGGCCGAGCAATTCCTGGATGGTGCGCAGATCACCGCCACCGGCAAGCAGATGGGTGGCGAAGGAGTGGCGCAGTGCATGGGGTGTCGCCGTCTCCGGCAGACCGAAGGCGCTGCGCATCTTCTGCATGGTGCGCTGGATGATCGCCGCCTGCAGCTTGCCGCCGCGGGCGCCGCGAAACAGCGGCTCTCCGCTTGCGAGATGGTATGGGCAGAGCGCTCGGTATTTCTCGACGGCATCGAAGACCACAGACAGCAGCGGCACCAGCCGCGTGTTGTTGCCCTTGCCGGTGATGCGCAGCGTCGTCGCGCCCTTCTGCAGGGCGGCGGGAGTAAGATCCAGCGCTTCGGAGATGCGCAGGCCGCAGCCGTAGAGCAGCGTCATGACAGCGGCGTCGCGCGCCGCAATCCAGGGTTCGTCATGGAGTTGGGCGTCGTCGCTGACGACGGTGATCGCCTGGGTGTCCGACAGCGGCTTGGGCAGTGATTTCGGCTGTTTCGGCGAGCGCACCGCGCCGGCGCCTGCGGCGTTGACCAGGCCCTTCTTTTCGAGGTGGCGCAGCAGCGAACGAAGACCGGCGAGATTGCGGCCGAGCGATCGGGCACCGGACCCCTGCTTGCGCCGGGCCGCCAGGAAGGCGCGGAAATCGGCGGAGCGCAACTCCCTGATATCGCCAAGCGTCGCCGGGCCGGCGAGATGGCCGGTCAGAAAGGTCAGAAACTGGCGGGTATCGCGCTCGTAAGCGTCGAGCGTGTGCTCGGAAAGACGGCGCTCACTGGCGAGGTTTTCGAGCCACGCGGCCCGTTCCGCCATCAGGCGCTGATCGGCGATAACAAGCAGTTCGTTCACGTTGCTGGCCTTGATTTTGCCTTCAAGTCCGCCAATTTGGAGCAGGAACAGTTATGGAATTGCTAATGCCGGCCAAGCCTTTGTCATCCTTCGATCATATTCTACTGCGATAGCTTATTCCCCATAGACAGGATCTTTCATGGCACGGCGCGATTCCATGACGGCTTTCGGACAGCTCGCGGAAGCGATCGCTCTCGTTTCACAGGGAAAGCCCGGTCATATCGTCGATACGCTGATTGCCGAACGCGGCCAGAGGATCGTGAAAAATCCGCTCTGGCCGGTCATGCGGCCATTCCTCTATACGCTGCTGCGCTACAACAAGGCGCTCGAATTCGCCAATGCGGTCGCCAAAATGCCGGGCTTCCAATCGTTCGAATATCTGAGCGACGTGCTGAAGCTCGACATCGGCATCACCCATGGCGAACGCATTCCCGATACCGGCGGCTTCATCCTCGTCAGCAACCATCCGACCGGCATCGCCGACGGCGTTGCCGTGTTCGATCTTTTGAAAACGCGCCGGCCGGACATGATGTTCTTTGCCAATCGCGATGCCATCCGCGTCAATCCGCGGTTTGCCGAGATGATCATTCCCGTCGAATGGCGGGAGGAGCACAAGAGCAAGCTGAAAGCGCGCGAAACGCTACAGCTGACGAACCATGCGGTGAAAGAAGGCAAGGCGACAGTGCTCTTTCCCTCGGGCCGCATCGCCTATTGGGCGAATGGCCGGCTGAATGAACGCCCATGGAAGACCTCGGCCGTCGGGTTGGCGCGCAAATACAATCTGCCGATCCTTCCCGTCCATATGACGGCACGCAATTCCGGCCTGTTCTACTGGCTGGCGAAGTGGTCGACCGAGCTTCGCGACATGACCGTGTTCCACGAACTGTTGAACAAACGCGGCGACCGCTTCGATTTCGTCATCGGCAATCTTATTCCGGCCGAACAGCTGGACGGCGATCTCAACGAGGTGACGAAGGCGCTGGAGAAACATACGGTGCACGACATGGCTAGGGATGGCGACGCGAGTTTCGTGCCGGTCGGCTTGCCGGTTGCGGCGTCGCGCAGCAAGATTCCGGTTCCTGCAATCTAACCACCGGCATTGCCATGACGATCGATATCCGCCGGCTCCGCGATCGGTTGCCGCGGGAAATCGCAGATCTCGAAAGCGAGGCTCGACAGGAAGGCCATCGCCATGTCGCCCGCCTTATCGACGAATGGTCGATCGGCGATAACAGGTTCGAACATCACGGCGAAAGGCTGCTTGGCGCCTATGTCGATGACGTGCTCGCCGGCATCGGCGGCATGACTGTCGAAACGGCCATGTCAGGGGCGCTGCGGATGCGGCGTTTCTACATTCGTCGCGCAATGCGCGGGCGCGGCATCGGCCGGATGCTTGCCATGGCTCCGCTCGACCATGCGTCTTCCTTCTGCACCGTCGTCACCGTTCATGCGGGAAACGATGATGCGGCGAGGTTCTGGGAGTCGCTCGGGTTTCAGCCTTACGGACGAGATGGATATACCCATCTGCTCGCGCTGCAGCACCATAGCGATGATCCAGCGGCTTCGAATTTGCGCCCGTGTGTTACGCCCCGATCTCCTTGAGGCGGATGGCCTGGCGTGCCAGCAAGCGCTCGACATCGGCAATGTCGAGCGGCGAGAGCCTGGCGCCCGGCTTGCGCAGGGTGGCGGACTTGATCACGCCGCGTTTGGCAAGCACGTATTTGCGCGAGGCAAGGCCGATGCCCTGCTGCTGTTCGTAGCGGGCGAGCGGCAGATAGGCATCGAAGATCGCATGGGCGCGATCGGGATTTCCGGCTGCATAGGCCTCGACGACGCCAACCATCATCTCCGGATAACAAAAGCCGGTCATGGCGCCATCGGCACCGCGGCCCATCTCTTCGGGCAGGAAAAGCCCGCCATTGCCGCAGAGGATCGAGATGCGCCGCATGGCGCCCTTGTCGCTGGCGGCGCGAAGTGCTGAGATCTTCGACAGACCCGGCCAATCCTCATGCTTGAGCATGACGCAATTCGGTACCTCGTTGACGATGCGTTCGATGACCTTGGGCGCGATCGTCACATTGGTGGTGAGCGGATAATCCTGCAGCACGAAGGGCGTATCGCCCAGGGCCTCGCCGACCGACTGGTAGAAGGCGAAAGCCTGATCGTCGGTCTTGACGGTCCAGGGTGGCGCGACCATGACGCCGGCGGCACCCCCGCCCATGACGGCTTCGGCGAGTTCGCTCATCGGCGCAAGCCCAGGCGCCGACACGCCGACGACGACGGGAAGGAGCCCGTCGAGGCGCTTCAGCACCCGTTCGACGACTGTCCGCGATTCCTCGGCGGTCAGCTTCGGAGCCTCGCCGAGCTGACCAAGCACCGTCAGGCCGGTGACGCCGGCACTCTCGTAGAAATCGACCATGCTGTCGATACTGGCGAGATCGAGCGCGCCGTCATCGGTGAAGGGGGTTACGGCGATCACATAGACGCCCTTGGCATCTTCAGTCAGTCTGGCCATTGGTGCTCTCCAATTCAGCGGCCGAAGAACAGCGCTTCGGCATTTCGAACAAAAATCTTTTCAGCAATCGCGGGGTCGTCGATGGCGGCCAGCATGGTTTCTACCAGCTCAGCGTCATCGGGCATGCCGTCCCACAATTCGGTGTGCGGCCAATCGCTGCCCCAGAGCAACCTTTCCGCATGGCTGGCGGCAAGAGCGCAGGCGACCTCGGTGAAACCGTCGTAATTCACATCCTTCGTCAGACGATAGGGCGCGGTTACTTTGACGTAGGCCTCGGCTCTGTCCATCAGTCTTTTCAGCGCATCGACATGCAATGATCTCGTTTCTCTGGCAAGCGGAATGAAGCCGAGATGATCGATGACGATGGGCAGGCGGGTGCCGGACAGCGTTGTTGCAATATCGGAAAGTTGTTCGGGATTGATCTGCAACTGCAGCGACCAGCCGAGAGGGGCAATGCTTTGCGCCAGTGTCCTGGCGGCGGCGAGCGGGAGGCCGCCCTTGTTGCGCGTATTGATCCGCACGCCGCGCACGCCGAGCCGGTCAAGCTGCTCTATCTCGGTCTTGGCGGTTTCGGGGTCGATGACGACGATGCCGCGCAGACGATCTGGATAGGCGGCAAGCGCATCGAGCAGCACCCTGTTGTCGAGGCCATAGACGCTTGGCTGCACCAATACGCCCCTGGCGATGCCAAGGCTGCCGGAGAATTCGATCCAGTCGGAAATCGTCGCGATGTCAGGCGTGTAGCTGCGTGGGGTGTTGAGCGGAGCGCCGGCTCGAAAGACGTGGAAATGCGTATCGACCGTGCCTCGCGGCAGTGCCGCCCGGGGCAGCCGCGTCAGCGGCCGGCGGGGCAGGCAAAGCGGCGCCTCCAAATCAGCGGCGCTCATCGCGCGTCGAGCTCCTCGCTTTGCAGGAAATCGAAGTCGGCACCTTCGTCAGCCTGGAGCACGCGCTCCTGATAGAGCTTCGCATAGCCGCGCGACGGGGCAGGGGAAGGCCGGTTGACGACTTCAAGCATGCGGCGATCGAATTCCGCCTGGTCGATATCGAGATCGATACGCCGGCCCTCGACGTCGAGGCGAATGCGATCGCCGGTGCGGACGATCGCCAGAGGGCCGCCATCGGCGGCTTCAGGCGCGATATGCAGGATGATCGTGCCGAAGGCCGTGCCGCTCATGCGGGCATCGGAAATCCGCACCATGTCCTTTACGCCCTGCCGCGCGAGCCTGCGGGGGATGGGTAGATAGCCGGCTTCCGGCATTCCGGGCGCGCCCTTTGGTCCGGCATTGCGCAGAACCAGAACGTCATCGGCATGGACGTCGAGATCGTCGCGGTCGATGCGCAGCGTCATATCCTCGACCGAATCGAAGACGACGGCGCGTCCGATATGCTGCAGCAGATCCTTGGAGGCAGCCGATTGTTTGATGACAGCGCCGCGCGGCGCAAGATTGCCTTGCAGGACGGCGATCGTCCCGATCGGCTTCAACGGTTTCTCGACGGTGAGGATGATGGTCTGGCCCGGCTCGTCGACGACATCGTCGATGATTTCGCCGATCGTTCTGCCGTAGACCGTCGGGGCGCTGCCGTCGACTTCATGGCGCACCGCCTTCAACAGAGCCGGGACGCCGCCCGCCTCGTGGAACTGCTCCATATAATGCTGGCCGGAGGGCTGCAGGTCGACGAGCAGTGGAATGCTTCGGCCCAGCCGGTCGAGTTCGGCCATGTCGAGACGCAGGCCGAGGCGGCCGGTGATTGCGGCAAGATGGACGACGGCGTTGGTCGAGCCGCCCATCGCCTGCAGCGCGACGAGACCGTTGCGGATTGCTTGCGGCGTCAGGATATCGCGCACCGTTGGGGCAGCCTCATCCATGGCGAGACGTGCGGCGACACGGCCTGTCTCCTCGGCAAGGCGAACCCGTTCGGATTCGACGGCGGGCGCCGAACCGGCGCGAGGGAGGCAGAGACCCATGACTTCGGTCAGGTTCGCCATGGTGCTCGCCGTGCCCATCACCGTGCAGGTGCCGATCGAGCTGGCCAGCTTGTTGTTGACCTCGGCGATCTCGGCCTCGTCGATCTCTCCGGCGCGGAAGCGTCCCCAGAAACGGCGGCAATCCGTGCAGGCGCCAAGCCGTTCGCCCTTGTGGTGGCCGACGGCCATCGGCCCGGTCGGCAGGAAGATCGCCGGTATCTCGCTGCTGGCGGCCGCCATGATCTGGGCCGGCAGGGTCTTGTCGCAGCCGCCGATCAGGACGACGGCATCCATTGGCTGGGCGCGGATCATCTCTTCCGTTTCCATCGCCATCAAGTTGCGCAGATACATCGAGGTCGGCGAGGCAAAGCTCTCGTGGATCGAGATCGTCGGAAATACCATGGGCATCGCACCGGCCAGCATCACGCCGCGCTTGGTTGCCTCGATGAGTTGCGGCACATTGCCGTGACAAGGATTGAAATCACTGTAGGTATTGGCGATGCCGACGATTGGACGGTCGAGCGCATCGTCCGAATAACCCATGGCCTTGATGAATGCTTTGCGCAGGAAAAGGGAGAATCCCTGATCGCCATAACTCGTCAGCTTGCGGCGAAGACCGTTCGACAAACCTGTTCCTCCCTCGCCAAATTGATCCATGGCCGTGGCGTCAGGGTAGAGGGATACGAAGGATTGTCAATAAATAAGATGGCGCCACTGTATCGTATTTTTGGATTTCGTCGGCAATCACCATAAAATACAACGGGAATCTCGAAATTCGTGCTTTCGATTATCAATCAACCGATTGGCTTTTGCGAAGAAGCAGGATAGATTATTGATAAAATGGGATTGAATACAGAGGAAGCGCGATGATGGGAACGGAACGACGGCGTATCGGCATTGTCGGTGCCGGCTGGGTCAGTGCCTACCATCTGCCGGCATGGATGCGGCAATCGGAAAGAGCCGAGGTCGTAGCGATTGCCGACCCGTCGCCGAGCGCCATCGAAGCCCGGCTTGCCGCCTTCGATATCGCGCGCATCTATACGAGCGTGCAGGCGATGCTGGATGCTGAGCAGCTCGATGCCGTTGATATCTGCGCGCCGCGGGAATTCCATGTCGAACTGGTCCGGCTGGCGGCAGCAAAGGACCTCGACATCATCTGCCAGAAGCCGCTCGCACCCTCCTACGACGAGGCGGTCGACCTGCTGGCAAGCCTTTCCGGCAGGGGCCGGCTGATGATCCACGAGAACTGGAGATTCCGCGCTTATTATCGGCGGCTGAAGGCGTGGCTCGACGGGGGGCTTGCCGGCGAGATCCGCCAGGTGCAGTTCGAATTCCTGTCCAGCGGCATGATCGCGGATGCGGAGGGAAGAAGGCCGGCGCTGATACGCCAGCCGTTCTTCCGGACGCAGGAGCGGCTGCTGGTCATGGAAGTCATGATCCATCATCTCGATACGCTGAGATATCTTCTGGGCGAGATGCAGGTGGTTAGTGCACGGCTTGAGAGGAGCAATCGTGATATCGTCGCGGAGGATGTCGCAAGCGTCGTCCTGCGCCGGACGAGCGACGGGGTTCTCGTCACCATCAATGCCAATCTCGCCGCGCATGGCGCGCCGCCGACGCCGCGCGATCACCTGCGCATCTTCGGGGCGCGCGGCACGCTCGAACTTAACGGCAATCTGCTCTCGGCTGAGGGTGCGCAGCAGCGCCGGGAAAGCTTCGATCCCGACGAGATCTACCAGGGCGCCTATGACGCGACCATTGCGCATTTCCTCGACAGCCTCGATGGAAAGGTCGCGATGGAGACATCGCCGGGCGATAACATCAAGACGCTTGCGCTTGTCGAGGATATCTATCGCCTGAGCCGGTTCGACCCGGAACGCGATCCACTGTAACATGGCCCGCCGCCGTCAGAGGAGATGACATTGCAGACGCTCAACGAAAGCCGCGAAGAGGGCATCGAGCATGATGATCTAAGCATTGCCCGCGCGTTGGAGGAGGACATTATTTTCGGGCGGCTTGCGCCCGGAACCCGCCTGACCGAAGACACGCTCCTTGCCCGCTTTCATGTCACGCGCCATTTCGCCCGGCAGGCGATCGTGCAGCTCGAGACGATGGGCATCGTTGTTCGGGAGCGCAACAAGGGGGCGACGGTCCGTTCGCTGACTGCTCGCCAGGTTCAGGAAATCTACGATGTGCGTGAGTTGCTGCAACGGCAGGCAGCGCTGTGGATAAAGCTGCCGGCGCCAGAGGCATTGATCGCGGAGCTGCTGGCGCTGCACGAGGAGCATGGCCGCCACGTCGAATCCGGCTATCTCAGGGGTGTGCACGAGGCCAACGACAAATTTCACCTGACGCTCTTCGGCGCCTGCGGTAATGCCCATCTGGTGCAATCGATCGAGCTCTATATGCGGCTCAGCCTGCCGGTGCGCGCCAATTCGATGTCGAGCAAGGAGTCGCTACGCATCTCGCACGAACATCACCGGATGATGATCGAGATGCTGCGCGGTGAAGATAACTGGGTTCTCGCCCAGCTCTGCGTCGACCATCTGCAGCCGAGCAAGAAACGCTATCTTGCCTATGTCAGCGAGAATTGACCGGTCGTTTGAAAGGGAGCGCAGACTTTCGATCGCGCTCCCTTCGCCTAACGGCTCACCAATCAAGGCGCAGGAGAGACACGCCCTGACGCGGTAGGGAGACCTTGAGGGCGATCCTGCCGTCATCGACCTTGACCGACGCCTCACCGTCGATCTCGGCGAGCTTTCCCGAGGCTTCCAGTCTGGCATAGTCTTCGCCGGCCGGATTCTGCGGCTTGCCCATCGCCTTCCAGACGCCAAAGGCGTTGGAATGCTCCTCGTCCATCCTGAAATGCTTGAGCGAGGCGGACTTGTCGCCCCAGCCGTCGAGATTGACCGTGATATTGGCGGTCGGCCCGGCTTCATCATCGTCGTGATAATGCCAGAGGAGAATGGAAACGCCCTTGTCGTCGCGGGTCGCCACGACATTGACATCGGGCTTGCCGCGAACGCCATGGCTCATGATATCTTCGATATCACGGCGATAATCGCTTTCCGATTCCAGCCAGTCGCCGCCGAGTTTGCCAAGCATGCGGAAGCCGTTGAGGACAGCCTTGTCGACGCCATTGGTTGCAAGATCGCGGAAGCCGTCGAAATAGGGCTGATCGTCGAAGAGGAAGGCCCAGGTGACCGCGCCTTCGATGTGGATGTTGGCGCGTCGTGCAAGCTCATAGGTGCGGATCATGCTTTCGACGACATAGACGCCGTAGAGCGGGCCGTTGCGATAGCCGTTCTGGGGATGAACGCGTGCGGAGCAGGCCGCACAGCCTTCCGGATCGGATTCGCCGATCACCACGGGCAGGTGCCGGAGTTCCGGAAACTCGTTGATGACGGCAAGGTTCGTCTCGATGTCGCGGAGCTGCTTGTGCAAGCCCATCCGGACGTGACCCTCGTAGATCACAGGGTTGCCCTTGGCGTGGAAGGCGAGGAAATCGATCGGCGACTTGTTGTCGACCACATGCTTGAGGAAGGCGCGCAGAAAGGTCTGGGCTTTTTCGTTGGCAAAGGCGCCGCAGGTGTGCGGCCCGCCGACGCGGGCCTTCGGAAGCGCGCGTTTCAAGGCCTTGGCGCTGACGTCATACATTTCGCAAAACTGCGGGATGGTGCCGGTCCAATAGTGACCGTCCGGCTCGTTCCAGACTTCCCACGGCCAGCTGGAAACAACGTCTTCGCCATATCTTTCGGCAAGATGGCGCGCCCATGCTTCGATCAGGTCGCCCCATTTCTTCAGGTCGTTTGGCGGGGCCGTCCAGCCGGTGGTGATCGTTGCGTATTTGTCGGCCGGCTCCCATTGGTGGCGATAAGGACCGTCGAAATCGGAGAGCGCTTCGGGCGTGAAGCCGATCTGGATGAGCGGGATGTTGCCGGCTTCGACATAGGTGTCGAAGATCTTGTCGATGACCGTCCAATCATAAACAGGATTGCCGTTCGCATCCTCGGTATAGGCATTGGTCGAACCCCATTTGAGGGCAGGCAGGCCATCGCCGCTGGTCAGAAGATTGTGCGCGCGGATGCGGGGCGGCTCGGGGCTGAGCTCCGTCAGTTCCTTGAGCAGCTTCCTGCCGTGCGGGGAGTAAGTGTAGTTCGGCTCGTCGTATCCGAACCAGTTCCATAAGGGTTCGTATTTGCCGGTCGGCCGGTTGGCGTGAACGGAAATTGTCACGTCATAGGGGCTGCTCATCCTGGTGTCCTCTTGAACGGTCATGCCAAAGCCTCCTCCCGAAAGCAGCTGACCTGTCTGGTGATGAAGTACGGCCTCTTGGGAGGGCGCCGCGCTCGCCGCAAAAGCTAAGCCAAACGCTCACTTTGTCAATAATATAAAAAAGCGCATCACTGCCATGCGCCAAAACTGCCTGAAAATGCGCAATTTTTTATAGCCTGTCAAATTATCAGTTGCCGTTTCTCAAAAAATTGTCGATAACTATGGCGTGAGTTCTCCCGCCGCCGAGGAGTGCATGTGCCCTGCGGCACGCGCAGGCAGGGGTTCGCTGGACGCCATCGTCAATTGATTACGGGAAGCGCTCGCCGTGGCGAGTTAAGGAGGAGGAACATCCGATGAAGTTCCGTAAATATGCAGCCATTGCCTTATTGTCGCTCATGGCCCTTCCGGCATTTGCGCAGGATTTCATTGCCGGCATACCGCGCAACGAAACGCTGATCATCCAGGGTACGCCGCAGCAGAATGCCGACTGGTTCAACCTCTGGGCTCCGGGCGGCGGGGCGGCGGCAAACATCAACGGCCTGCAGCAGCTGACTACCGATACGCTGTGGTTCATCAATCCCGAAGGCGGCAAGGATGCCTGGCAGAATGCGCTGGCCAGCGAGCCGCCGAGCTACAACGCCGATTTCACCGAGATGACGGTGAAATTGCGCAAGGGCATCTTCTGGAGCGACGGCGTCGAATTCACCAGCGATGACGTGGTCTATACCGTGCAGACGCAGATCGACCATCCCGGCATGGCCTGGAGCGCGCCCTTCACCGTCAATGTCGCGAGCATGGAAAATCCGGATCCGCAGACGGTCGTCTTCCATCTGAAGAAACCGAACTCGCGCTTCCACACCCTTTTCACCGTGCGCTGGAATGCGGCCTGGATCATGCCGAAGCACGTCTTCGAGAAAGCCGCAGATCCGCTGTCCTTCAACAATAATCCGCCGGTTTCGCTCGGGCCCTACCAGCTGCAGAGCTATGACAAGGGCGGCAACTGGACGATCTGGAAGCTGCGCGACGACTGGCAGCGCACGTCGATCGGCCTGGCTGCGGCACAGCCGCCCGAGGTCAAATACGTCGTCTATCGTGCGGCCGGCAATCCGGAGGCCCGCGTCATCGAGCAGCGCAACCACAATCTCGACGTCATCAACGACATGGCGCCCGAGGGCATGTTCTCGATCATGCGCGACAGCAAGAGCACGGCTTCCTGGCTGAAGGGCTTTCCTTTCGCGCATCCGGACCCGACGCTGCCTTCCGTTCTCTTCAATACGAAGAAGGCTCCCTTCGACAATAAGGACGTGCGCTGGGCTCTCGCTCTGCTGATCGACATCCGCGAAGTGGCGCTTGGCTCCTATCGCGGCGCGGCCAATATCGCCGCCCTTGCTACGCCGCCGACGGGTTCTGCCCCGGACGATTATTACGCACCGATGCAGGACTGGCTGACGAATTTCGAACTCGACACCGGTTCCCGCAAGATCAAGCCCTACGATCCGAATATCTCGGCGCAGATCGCCAATATGGTGCGTAGCCAATGGGCCGATCAGATCCCGACCGATCCGGCCAAGCTGCAGCGTACATTCGGCTTCGGCTGGTGGAAGAAGGACGTTGAGGCTGCGACCGAGCTGCTGCAGAAGGCAGGCTTCAAGAAAAGCGGCCGCCAGTGGGTGAAGCCTGACGGCACGCCCTTTACGATCCGCCTGCAGGTGGAAGGCGATGCCATCCCAACGCTTGCCCGCGCCGGCACGGTGATTGCCCAGCAATGGTCGCAAGCCGGCATCGCCACCAAGGTCGATGTCGCCGGCCCGACCAATGGCCAGCGCCTCAGCACCGGCGATTTCGAGACCGCGATCTACTGGAGCATCGAGACCTGGGGCGGTCATCCCGACCTCTCCTTCTTCCTCGACAGCTATCATTCGGAGTTCATCAAGCCGGTCGGGCAGATCCAGCCGCCGCGCAATCTGCAGCGCTGGCAGGATCCGCGTCTCGATCAGCTGATCGAGAAGAACCGATCGATCGCCTTCGATTCGCCGGATGTCGCCAAGCTAGGCCAGGACTTCCTGAAGCTTGCCGTCGAGGAAATGCCGATGATCCCGCTGATGGCCTACAACAAGTTCGCGCCGCTCGATACGACCTATTGGACCAACTATCCGAGTGCGGACAACCCCTATTCGGCCTCGGGTCCGAATTGGTCGAACATCCGCTACATGGTGGTCGGGCTAAAGGCCAATCCGGATGCGCCGAAGCCTTGATCGAGGCACAACAAAGGAAACAGCCGGCCGCCGGCTGTTTCCGTTCTGCTATTGAAGGGTCGATGTCATGAACGGCTTTCTGATCTATGCGGCAAAACGCTTTCTGCAATTTCTCTTCGTGGTCTTCACCGGCATCACGCTGGCCTTCCTGATCGCGCATTTTTCGCCGGTCGATCCGATCGAGCAGACCGTATCGCTGTTGACGAGCTTCGGTTCCACCGATCCACAGGCCGTCGAAATCCTTCGCGAATCGCTGCGTGAGCTTTACGGCACCGGCGGACCACTGCTGGACCAGTATTTCACCTTCTGGGGCCGCGTCCTGACCGGCGATTTCGGCCCGTCTCTCTCCTCTTTCCCGACCCCCGTCATGACCGTTATCGGCCGGGCGCTCCCCTGGACGGTCGGGCTTCTGACGCTCGCAACGATCATTTCCTGGATCATCGGCAATTTTCTCGGCGCGCTTGCCGGCTATTTCCGCAGCAGCAAGCTGCTGAAGGTTGCTGGCATCGTCATCATGGCGCTACAGCCGATCCCGACCTACATCATCGGCCTCAGCCTGGTGATCCTCTTCGGTTTCATCTGGCCGATCCTGCCGATCAGCGACGGTGCGCAGGTCAATCTCGCGCCCGCCTTCAACTGGGCCTTCATCAGCTCGGTGATCGAACACGGCATCCTGCCGGCCCTGACCCTCGTGCTCGTCGGCATCGGCGGCTGGTTCATCTCGATGCGCTCGCTGGTTTCCAACATCGTCACCGACGACCACGTCGTCTATGCCGAACTTGGCGGCGTGCGCTCGCGCAGCATCTTTTCGCAATATGTGGCGCGCAACGCCATGCTGCCGCAGGTCACCGGCCTGGCGCTCAGTCTTGGCAACGTCTTCGGCGGCGCCGTCATCGTCGAGTTCGTCTTCAATTATCCCGGGATCGGCAAGCTTCTGATCTCCGGCATTTATTCCGGCGATTACAGCCTGGTGCTCGGTGTCACCACAATTGCCATCATCGCGGTTGCCGCCGCGGTCTTCGTGATCGACATCATCTATCCGCTGATCGATCCACGCGTGAAACTGGGGTAATCCGTGATGTTCAAAGTCCTCAGAGACCTGCTGCGCTACAACAAGGAGTTCCTGCTCGGAACCATCCTGATCGCTATCATCCTGGCGCTGATCGTGGTGTCGTTCTTCTCGCCCTATGACGAGAATGCCATCTATGTCGTTGCGCCCGACATGCCCCCTTCGGCCGAATTCTGGCTCGGCACCACCTCGCGCGGCCAGGAGGTTTTCTGGCAGATCGCCGCCTCGATGCGCAATACGCTGTTCTTCGGCATCATCGTCGCCTTTGTCAGCCGCATCATCGCCATCGCCGTCGGGCTGATCTCCGGCTATATCGGTGGCCGGACCGACCAGATCATCATGGCGGTCAACGATACGCTCGGCGCACTACCGAACATTCCGATCCTGCTGCTTCTGGTCTTCGTGCTCCGCGACCAGATGACGTGGTTCATGCTGGCGATCACCGCAGCGCTGCTCGGATGGACGCATGACAGCCGCCTGATCCGTTCCGTCGCCCTGTCTCTCCGGCAGCGGGAATTCACCCGGCACGCGGTCTTCTCGGGCATGCGCACACGGCAGATCCTCATCCGCGAACACCTGCCCTATGTCATGCCGATCGTCTTCTTCACGACGATGAACAATATGATCTGGGCGATCGGCCTCGAGGTGACACTCTCGGTGCTCGGATTTTCCGACATCAACCGGCCGACGATCGGCGGCATGATCTACTGGGCCAATGCGCATTCCGCGATGGTATCGGGCATATGGTGGTGGGTCGCCTTTCCGATGCTCTTCGTCGTCATCCTATTCCTTGGCCTGTTCATGCTCGCCATGTCGGTCAACGAATATATCGACCCGCGTTCGCGGCTCGCCCGCATGGGAGCTTGAGGAGATGCAGAACCTGATGAGGACGCAGCCTTTGACCCTTGCTGAAAACGCCATGGACGCACTGACGATCGACGGGCTGAAATGCTATTACGTCAATGACTATTTCGGCGTGCGACGGGAGATCCGCGCGGTCGACGATATCAGCCTGACCATCCGCAGGAATGAGATCTACGGCATTGCCGGCGAATCCTCGAGCGGCAAGACATCGCTGATCAAGACGCTGGCCGGCGCCATCCGGCCGCCGATGCGCGTCGTCGGCGGAACGGTGAAATTCAATTTTGCCGACGGACCGATCGATGTCTACGGCGAACCAATCAAGATGAAGGCGGCACGCTGGCGTCATCTTTCCTACATCATGCAGGGCTCGATGAACGTGCTGAACCCGGTCAGAAGGGTCAAACACGCCTTCACCGATTTTGCCTCCCGCCATATGAACCTCGATCCCGCCGCCTTCCGGGCGCGCGTCGAGGCGCATCTTGCCAGGCTGCATCTCGATCCGCATGTGCTCGAGGCCTTTCCGCATCAGCTTTCGGGCGGCATGCGCCAGCGTCTGACGATTGCTCTCGCCACTGTCTGCGAGCCGGAATTCATCATCGCCGACGAGCCGACGACGGCGCTCGACGTGCTCGTGCAGCAGGACGTTCTGGCGCTGATCAAGGAAGTGCAGGCCCGCATGCAGTCCTCGGTCATCTTCGTGACTCACGACATGTCGGTGCATGCCGCCATCACCGACCGGCTGGCCATCATGTATGCGGGACGGCTGGCCGAGGAGGGGCCGACGCAGGCGATCTTCGACAATCCCCAGCATCCCTACACCGTCCACCTGATCGGCAGCCTGCCGCGCATCGGTGATGTCTCGACGCGAAAGAGCCTCAGGGGCAAGCCGCCGGCCCTTTCGGATCCGCCTTCGGGATGCCGTTTCCATCCACGCTGTCCGATCGCGATCGACAAATGCGCACGTGAAGTGCCGGCCATGCTGCCGAGCGCGACGGGCGGGCGGGTCGCATGCTTTCGTGCCGGGGAGTACCAGATCCAATGAGCAGCAATTTCCTTCTCGAACTCGACCATGTGACCAAGCTCTTTCCGATCGGCGGTTTCTTCTCGCGCGAAAAGATGAAGGCGGTCGACGATGTCAGCTTTGCGCTTACCGCCGACAAGCCCGAGATATTCACGATTGTCGGCGAATCCGGCTCCGGAAAATCGACGCTGGCGAAAATGATCCTCGGCAGCGAAAAGGCCGATCGGGGCAGCATTCATTTCGACGGTACGGATGTGAAGGCGGTGCGTTCCCGCAGGGATCGCGAGGCTTTCATGGCCAAGGTCCAGCCGGTCTTTCAAAATCCGTTCGAAGCTTTCAATCCGCTGACGCGGATCGACGAGTATCTGCTGGCCACCGCCCATCGCTTCAAGGGAGCAAAGAGCCGCGCCGAGAAAGAGGCGCTTGCCGACGTTGCCCTCCAGCGCGTCGGCCTGTCGATGGCGGAGATAAAAGGCCGCTTCTCGCACGAGCTTTCAGGCGGCCAATTGCAGCGCATCGCCGTCGCTCGTGCGCTGATACCCGAGCCGAAGCTGATCGTGGCGGACGAGCCGGTGTCGATGGTCGACGCATCGCTGCGCATGTCGATCGTCAATCTCTTCCGGGATCTGCGTGACGCTCTCAACGTCTCGATCGTCTACATCACCCATGACCTTGCGACGGCCTATTACATTTCCGACCGCGTGGTGATCATGCGCAAGGGCGTGGTGGTGGAGAGCGGAGATGCCAGGGACGTGCTCGAACATCCGAAACACGCCTATTCGATCGCGTTGAAGAACGCTGTCCTGCCGCCCAATCCGCGCGAGGCATCGGCGATCCTGCGCCTGCGGCAACGCAATGCCGAGACAAGTGAAGCCTATTCCGGCAGTGGCGACCGCCTTGCCAGGTGAAGCGCAATTTCTGAGCTTCACCCTTTAAATCGTCGCGACGACCCGGAACGCGTCGCTCCCTCTTTGCGGTTCCAATTCGATCGATTTGCGGGCATGGTCTCGCGCGATGAGCACAGATTCGTCCGATCTCTTTGGCGCGCTTTTCGAAGCACCGCCCGCGAACCGAACGGTTCCCGTGCTGGTGCCGATGCCGGCGCCGAAACCCTATTCCTATTCGGTGCCGGATGGCATGGCGGTCGAGCCCGGCTCGGTCGTGCAGGTGCCGCTCGGGCCTCGGCAGGTGATCGGCGTCGTCTGGGACGGCGGCGAGGACGGTGTCGATCCGAAGAAGCTCCGGCCGATCAGCCATGTCTTCGACTGCCCGCCGCTCTCCAGCGAGATGCGCGATTTCATCGACTGGGTAGCGACCTATACGCTCTCGCCTCCCGGCCTCGTCGCGCGCATGGCGCTCCGGGCGCCGAACGCCTTCGAGCCGGAACCGATGGTGGAGGGGCTGAGGCTCGTCGGCGGCGAACCGGAGCGGATGACGCCGGCGCGCGCCCGGGTGCTTGACACCGCCTCCGACGGCTTTTCATGGACACGCAGCGGCCTTGCGCATGCGGCGGGCGTCTCGACGAGTGTCGTCGATGGGCTGATCACGCTCGGTATCTTCGAGACTGTATTCCTGCCGCCGCCGCCGGTCGTTGCGATGCCGGATCCGGATTTTGCCGCCGCACGTCTCGAAGGGCCGCAGAAGCAGGCGGCCGAAGAGATCGTTTCCGATGTCGGCAAGGGCGAATTTTCGGTGTCGCTGATCGACGGGGTGACCGGCTCCGGCAAGACCGAGGTTTATTTCGAGGCGATTGCCGAGACGCTGAAACGTGGCAAGCAGGTGCTGATCCTGCTGCCGGAGATCGCGCTGACGGCCAGTTTCATGGAGCGCTTCCAGGACCGCTTCGGGGCAAAGCCGGCCGAATGGCATTCCGATCTTGCGCCGCGCATGCGCGAGAAGGTCTGGCGCCAGGCGGTGACCGGCGAAGTGCGCGTCGTGGCGGGCGCCCGCTCGGCGCTCTTCCTGCCCTTCGAGGATCTCGGCCTGATCATCGTCGACGAGGAACACGATCCCGCTTACAAGCAGGAGGATCGCGTCTTCTACAATGCTCGTGACATGGCTGTCGTGCGCGGCCGCATCGGCGATTTTCCCGTCATTCTGGTATCGGCGACGCCGTCGGTCGAAAGCCAGGTCAACGGCCAGAGCGGGCGCTACAGCACCGTCCACCTGCCGACGCGTTTCGGCGATGCAGCGATGCCGGATCTGCATCTGGTCGATATGCGCAGGCACGCGCCGGAGCGGGGCGGCTTCCTGTCGCCGGTGCTGATCCGGGCGATCGGCAAGACGGTGGAGAAGCGCGAACAGGCGTTGCTCTTTCTCAATCGGCGCGGTTATGCGCCGCTGACGCTCTGCCGGGTCTGCGGCCACCGGTTCCAATGCCCGCAATGTTCGAGCTGGCTGGTGGAGCATCGTTTCCGCAAGCAGCTGCAATGCCATCAATGCGGACATGCCGAGCGCACGCCGGAGGCGTGCCCGGAATGCGGCACACTCGACCATCTCGTCGCCTGCGGGCCAGGCGTCGAGCGCATCGCCGAGGAGGTGGAACGGCATTTCCCGGAGGCGCGAACGATCGTTCTCTCCTCGGATATCATGGGCGGGGTGAAGCGGCTGCGGCTGGAGCTGGAAGCGATCGCCAAGGGCGAAGCCGATATCGTCATCGGCACCCAGCTTGTGGCCAAGGGCCACAACTTTCCGCTGATGACGCTGGTCGGCATCGTCGATGCCGATCTTGGCCTTGCCAATGGCGATCCGCGCGCGGCCGAGCGCACCTTCCAGCTTTTGTCGCAGGTGACGGGCCGGGCCGGGCGCACCGGGCTTAAGAGCCATGGGCTGCTGCAGACCTATCAGCCGCAGCATCCTGTCATGCAGGCAATTGTTTCCGGCGATTCCGACGCTTTCTACGAGCGCGAGATCACCGAACGCGAACGCGCCCTATTGCCGCCCTTCGGCAGGCTCGCCTCGATCATCGTTTCGGCTGAAACCCGCCATGATGCTGAAAACCATGCGCGCGGCATGCGCAACGCCGCACCGCAGGTGTCGGGTATCTCGGTGCTCGGCCCGGCCGAAGCGCCGCTTGCGCTGGTGCGCGGCCGCCACCGCTTCCGTCTTTTGGTCCACGGGAGGCGGAACTCGGACATGCAGGGGTTCCTGCGGGCGATGCTGTCGCAATCGCCCAAGGAGCGCGGATCGGTGCAGGTGCAGCTGGATATCGATCCGCAGAGTTTTCTCTGAATGATGACGCCGCCATTCCCTCCTTTTTCCGCCCATGCCATAAAACACTGATTCATCCGGGTGATTTGGGGCTGATGCATGGAGTTTTACTTTCCGACCGAGCTTGGCGAACAGCTTGCCTTTTGCTCCGCCGCTTTCACGGCACTCGCCGGCTTCATCATGATGTTTGCGCCGGGCCATACTTTCCGTCTTCTCGGTCTGCAGGCGCAGGAGGGGCGGCCGGAAGGCTTCGGCGAGGGACGCTCGATGGGTGGTTTCTATCTCGGTTTCGGGCTGGCGGCGATCATGCTCGCCCAGGACTGGATCTATATGGCGCTCGGCGCCTCCTTCGCGATGGCTGCCTTTGCCCGTGTCATCTCGATCCTGTCCGATAAGGGGAGTAATCTCGTCAACTATTTACTCCTGGTTGTGCAGATCGCTTTGGCCGCGCTACCGCTGCTCTACGTTTTCGGCTTCACCCAGACGTGACTCTCGCTGCCGGCAGATGGCTTCTTCGGCCTGCTTTCAGGCCATTGCGCGATTTTGCAGACAGAAATTCATGTGAAAGGCGTATTCGGGCATTACGCGTGTTGCGAGTCCGAACATCCTATGTTAGACGGACCCCGAATTTCGGAAGAAGCAAGAGGCTTCTCTTGTGATTTCTGGGGGAAATCAAAACGAATTCAAGATCATAGGTTCGGCGCCCGCCGAGAGCCGGATTTTGGGTTGAAATCAGGGAAATTTGTGCCAGTGGCAGACACGTCCCAGCTTACTTCTGGTGTTGCAGAACGCTATGCCTCGTCGCTTTTCGAACTGGCGCTCGAGCAGGGCGCCGTCGACAGCGTAACCGCCGATCTTGACCATTTCCAGGCTATGCTGGATGAAAGCGCCGATCTGAAGCGCTTCGTCGCAAGCCCGGTTTTTTCCGCTGAAGACCAGATGAAGGCGATTGTCACCATCAGCGAGAAGGCCGGCATCAGCGGTTTCTTCGCCAATTTCCTGAAGGTCGTGGCACGCAACCGCCGCCTGTTTGCCCTGCCGGGCATGATCAAGGCCTTCCGCATCATCGCCGCGAACCATCGCGGTGAAATCTCCGCCGAGGTCACCTCGGCACATGCGCTTTCGCAAGCGCAGGAAACCGAATTGAAGGTGGCACTCAAGAGCGTTACCGGCAAAGACGTGACGATTGCCGTCACGGTTGATCCGTCAATTCTTGGTGGTCTGATCGTGAAGGTCGGGTCCCGCCAGATTGATACGTCTCTTCGTACCAAACTCTCTACCCTTAAGCTCGCATTGAAAGAGGTTGGCTGATGGATATCCGCGCCGCGGAAATTTCCGCAATTCTCAAAGACCAGATTAAAAATTTCGGCAAAGAGGCAGAAGTCTCGGAAGTCGGCCAGGTTCTCTCCGTCGGTGACGGTATCGCTCGTGTCTATGGTCTGGACAATGTCCAGGCCGGTGAAATGGTCGAGTTCCCGGGCGGCATCCGCGGCATGGCGCTGAACCTCGAATCCGACAATGTCGGCGTCGTCATCTTCGGCTCCGACCGCGACATCAAGGAAGGCGACACCGTCAAGCGGACCGGCGCCATCGTTGACGTTCCGGTTGGTCCGGAACTGCTTGGCCGCGTCGTCGACGCGCTCGGCAATCCGATCGACGGCAAGGGCCCGATCAACGCGACACGCCGTTCGCGCGTCGACGTCAAGGCTCCCGGCATCATTCCGCGCAAGTCGGTTCATGAGCCGATGTCGACCGGCCTCAAGGCCATCGACGCGCTGATCCCGGTTGGCCGCGGCCAGCGCGAGCTGGTCATCGGTGACCGCCAGACCGGCAAGACCGCGATCCTTCTCGATGCCTTCCTCAACCAGAAGGCCATTCACGACAACGGTCCGGAAGGCGAAAAGCTTTACTGCGTCTACGTCGCCGTCGGTCAGAAGCGTTCGACCGTCGCCCAGTTCGTCAAGGTGCTCGAAGAGCGCGGTGCACTGAAGTATTCGATCATCGTTGCCGCCACCGCTTCCGATCCGGCGCCGATGCAGTTCCTGGCTCCGTTTGCCGGCTGCGCCATGGGCGAATATTTCCGTGACAACGGCATGCATGCGCTGATCGGCTACGACGACTTGTCCAAGCAGGCCGTGTCCTACCGCCAGATGTCGCTGCTGCTGCGCCGCCCGCCGGGCCGCGAAGCCTATCCGGGCGACGTTTTCTACCTGCACTCGCGCCTGCTCGAGCGCGCTGCGAAGATGAACGACGACAAGGGCGCCGGTTCGCTGACCGCTCTGCCGGTCATCGAAACGCAGGGCAACGACGTGTCGGCCTTCATTCCGACTAACGTCATCTCAATCACCGACGGTCAGATCTTCCTTGAAACCGACCTGTTCTATCAGGGTATCCGCCCGGCCGTGAACGTCGGCCTGTCGGTTTCCCGCGTCGGTTCGTCGGCACAGATCAAGGCGATGAAGCAGGTTGCCGGCTCGATCAAGGGCGAGCTCGCCCAGTATCGCGAAATGGCCGCCTTCGCCCAGTTCGGTTCGGACCTCGACGCTGCGACACAGCGCCTGCTGAACCGTGGTGCACGCCTGACCGAACTCCTGAAGCAGCCGCAGTTCTCGCCGCTGAAGACGGAAGAGCAGGTCGCCGTGATCTTTGCAGGCGTCAACGGCTATCTCGACAAGCTGCCGGTCGCTTCGGTCGGCAAGTTCGAGCAGGGCTTCCTCTCATATCTGCGTTCGGAAGGCTCCGCCATCCTCGACGCGATCCGCACGGAAAAGGCAATCAGCGACGATACCAAGGGCAAGCTCACCGCTGCTCTCGATAGCTTCGCAAAGTCTTTCTCGTAATCAGGCCCTAAGTTAGGACGGATCACGGATGCCTTCACTTAAGGATCTGAAAAACCGGATCGCCTCCGTCAAGGCGACGCAGAAGATCACCAAGGCGATGAAAATGGTCGCCGCGGCGAAGCTTCGGCGTGCGCAGGAGGCGGCCGAGGCCGCCCGGCCTTATTCGCAGCGCATGGGTGCGGTTCTGGCGAACATTGCCAAGGCCGTCACCGATGCCGACGGCGCACCGACGCTGATGACCGGCACGGGCCAGGACAAGGTCCATCTGCTGGTGGTCTGCACGGCCGAACGTGGTCTTTGCGGCGGTTTCAACTCGCAGATCGCCCGCTTTGCACGCGAACATGTCCGCAAGCTGCTTGCCGAAGGCAAGACGGTGAAGATCTTCACCGTCGGCAAGAAGGGTCACGACATCCTTCGCCGCGAATTCTCGTCGCTGATCATCGAGCGCAAGGAATTGCGCGACGTCAAGCGCGTCGGCTTCGAGAATGCGGACCAGATCGGCAAGCGCATCATCGAGATGTATGCTGCCGGCGAGTTCGACGTCTGCACGCTGTTCTATTCCGAGTTCAAGTCGGTGATCAGTCAGATTCCGACGGCGCAGCAGCTCATCCCGGCTTCAACGGGAGCTGGGCAGACCGAAGATGCCGTACATGCAGGCGCCGTCTACGAATACGAGCCGGATCCGGCATCGATCCTCGAAGATCTGATCCCGCGCAACATCTCCGTCCAGATCTTCCGCGCGCTCCTTGAGAACGTCGCAGGTGAGATGGGCGCCAAGATGAGCGCTATGGACAATGCGACGCGTAATGCCGGTGAGATGATCAACAAGCTGACGCTGAGCTACAACCGCCAGCGTCAGGCGCAGATCACCAAGGAACTCATTGAAATCATTTCGGGCGCGGAAGCGCTCTGAGGCTAGGAAAAGAGGGTCAGAAAATGGCTGAGGCAGCTACCCCCAAGATCGGCTCTGTCGGCAGAGTCACCCAGGTTATCGGCGCCGTCGTCGACGTTGCTTTCGAAGGCGAACTGCCGAAGATCCTGAACGCGCTGGAAACCACCAACCACGGCAACCGCCTGGTTCTCGAAGTTGCGCAGCACCTTGGCGAAAACGTCGTCCGTACCATCGCGATGGACTCGAGCGAAGGTCTCGTCCGAGGCCAGGAAGTCGCCGATACCGGCGCTCCGATCATGGTTCCGGTCGGCAACGAGACGCTCGGCCGCATCATGAACGTCATCGGCGAGCCGGTTGACGAAGCCGGTCCGCTGGTCACTGCTCACAAGCGCGCCATCCACCAGGATGCGCCGTCTTATGTCGAGCAGTCGACGGAATCGCAGATCCTCGTCACCGGCATCAAGGTCGTCGATCTTCTGGCTCCTTACGCACGCGGCGGCAAGATCGGCCTGTTCGGCGGCGCCGGCGTCGGAAAGACCGTTCTGATCATGGAACTGATCAACAACGTCGCCAAGGCGCATGGTGGTTACTCGGTTTTTGCCGGTGTCGGTGAACGCACGCGCGAAGGCAACGACCTCTATCACGAAATGATCGAATCGAACGTCAACAAGCATGGCGGCGGCGAAGGCTCGAAGGCGGCACTTGTTTACGGTCAGATGAATGAACCGCCGGGCGCCCGCGCCCGCGTCGCCCTGACCGGCCTGACGGTCGCCGAACACTTCCGCGACCAGGGCCAGGACGTTCTGTTCTTCGTCGACAACATCTTCCGCTTCACGCAGGCAGGTTCCGAAGTGTCGGCTCTGCTCGGCCGCATCCCGTCGGCCGTCGGTTATCAGCCGACGCTCGCAACCGACATGGGCCAGATGCAGGAACGCATCACCACGACGACGACCGGCTCGATCACCTCGGTTCAGGCCATTTACGTTCCGGCCGACGACTTGACCGACCCGGCGCCGGCGACCTCGTTTGCTCACCTTGACGCAACGACGGTTCTGTCGCGCTCGATCGCTGAAAAGGGCATCTATCCGGCGGTCGATCCGCTCGACTCCACCTCGCGCATGCTCGATCCGATGGTCGTCGGCGAAGAGCACTACGAAGTCGCCCGTAAGGTCCAGTCGACGCTGCAGCGCTACAAGGCCCTGCAGGACATCATCGCGATCCTTGGCATGGACGAACTGTCCGAAGAGGACAAGATCGCTGTCGCGCGCGCCCGCAAGATCGAGCGTTTCCTGTCGCAGCCGTTCTTCGTCGCCGAAGTCTTCACCGGCTCGCCGGGTAAGCTGGTTGCTCTCGAAGACACGATCAAGGGCTTCAAGGGCCTCGTCAACGGCGAATACGATCATCTGCCGGAAGCTGCCTTCTACATGGTCGGCTCGATGGAAGAAGCGGTCGAAAAGGCCAAGAAGCTCGCAGCTGCTTAATGAGCGATGCGCTAGACGAGATATTCTGCTGCGACTCCCTGAAAGGGGTCGTGGCGGATCTTCCGGAACCAACAGCGCCGACTGTCTATCGCGCCGATAATGGCGTGCTGATGATGGTGGTGGGGTTGGTCCAGAGCGAGGAAGGCCTCGGTTATCTCGACCAAGCGATAATGCACTGCCCGTTCTGCGGGACTAAATTGCAAGATGCGAAAGCCATAGCCGAGAAGGTAAGTCACTGATGGCTGACAATTTCAACTTTGAGCTCGTTTCGCCGGAGCGTCTGCTGCTGTCGGAGATGGTGACCGAGGTCGTCATCCCCGCGACTGAAGGCGAGATGACGGTCATGGCAAACCATGCGCCGACGATGACGACGATCAAGCCGGGCGTCGTGAGCGTGCGTTCGGCCTCCGGTAAGAAGCAGGACTACGTGGTGTTCGGCGGTTTTGCCGATATCCTGCCGACCGGCTGCACATTGCTTGCCGAATCCGCGGTTCCGGTCGAGGAACTCCATAAGGACGAACTGACCCGTCGCATCGAGGCCGCCCGCAAGGAACTCGAACATGCCGAGCTGCACGAGCACAAGTCGAAGCTCGAACACTTCATCATGGAACTGACGCATCTGCGCGGCGTCGTCCAGCAGGATTGATCGCAACCGACTGCGACGATCAAAGGCGGCTTTAACAGCCGCCTTTTTTGTGTCTGTTCACCTGTCGGAATACGGCAGAGAGCGTCCAGCGGGCGGCTTGAAATGAAGAAGCGGCCGATAGGGCCGATGTACCAAGATGCCGGCTTCGGCTCAGAAGCCGGTGCCGCCGCGCAGCTCGATGACGACCGTCTTGAACAGTATCTTAAGATCGAGCAGCAGGCTGAAATTCCTGACGTAATAGATATCACAGGCGATGCGGGCGCGGGCTTCCAACGGTCGTGCCGTCGGGCCGCGCCAGCCGCGTGTCTGGGCAAGACCGGTAATGCCGGGGCGCATGATATGGCGGTGGTGGTAGTCCGGCACCAGTTCCTCGTAGAGCTGGCCGGCTGCCCGCATATTGATGGCGTGGCAGCGCGGCCCGACCAGCGACATGTCACCCTTGAGGACGTTCAGCAACTGCGGCAGCTCGTCGATATTGGTCTTGCGGAGCACCGCGCCGATGCCTGTCACCCGGCTGTCGCCCTTGACCGTCTGTTGGATGCCGCTGGGATCGCAAGCTTCGGCGCGCATCGATCGGAATTTGAAGACCGTGATCTTCTGGCCGTTCAATCCCCAGCGGATCTGGCGGAAAAACACCGGACCGCCGTCGTCGAGTTTGATGAAAAGCGCGATTGCCAGAAAAAGCGGCGCCAGCACGATGAGGGCACTGACTGAGGCGACGATATCGATCAAACGCTTCACACCCAGCCGCACAGCCATTTTTCTTTCGACAAGGGAGAAGCTATCCGGCTGGCGAATGTTGGAGTTCGCTATAACCAGGGTCTTGGTTTTGTCCTGACGCTGAGATGGATCGAAGCGCGAATTCGTCTTCGAAGTAAAAGCATTCATTACGCAAGGTCCACAAGTTTAGATGCGATACTGAACAGCAAGGAGACAGATACATCGTCACGTATCGTTTGTCATCGGTATAAATAAGAATTCCGTAACCCTAAAGACGCCAAAAATGGGAGTATTTCGCGTTAACCTTAACGCCTGTAGTTGCGCTATCCGGAAACTTATACTTTGAAAGGAGTAGCCCGATTGGATTGGCGGGATGTCAGTCGATTTCCGACGTCGATCGCCGGTTTTTCCAGCAGGTGGTAGCTGAGGCTTGCTACCAGAAGGATGAGCGCTGCCGCCAGCCCGCAAGATTGCAGCCAGCCGGTGACGACATTTTCCGAGGAAACGCCGAACGAACCCGGGTCGAGCCTCTGGATCAATAGCAGGATGATCTCCTGCCAAATATAGATGCCGAAGGAGATCTTTGCGATATAGCGGACAGGAGCGTTGTCGAGCAGCCTGCCTAGATGTTGCGAATGGCTGAGCGAAACGAGCGCCGTTGCGACCGCCAGCGGAAAGACCGGAAAGCCATAGGGGATTTCGAGCCAGCCGTAAGCTTCGGCGGAGCCGCCGGGCGATATGACGAGGCGGTAGCCGGCAATGGCGAGGGCGAGCAGCGCTGCGGCATCGAACCAGGAGGAGCGCCTTCTTGGCACCATGGCCTCGACGCCGGCGGCAAGCGCACCGAGCGCGAAGACGGCGAAGAAGCCGATCGGATTATATCTCGGCATCCATTCCTTCGCCCCGCCCTGCAGGCCGTACTGCCAGCCGCGTCCGATGTCGTTGAGCGGAAACAGGGTGAGGATCAGCAAATGAGCCAGGAGTACGGCTGTGATGACGCATAACCAGGCCAAGCGAGCAAACAACGGGCGCTGCCTGAGGACGGGCAAACGAAAAAGCAGGAGAAAGCAGACCGGCAGAAGCACATAGCTGGTGACCTCGAAGGGAATGGACCAGAGCGGCCCGTCGGCTTCGACAGGAAAGAAGGTGCGCCAATGCCACTGGCTCATGAACAGCAGCCCGGAGATGTAGCGGAACGTTAGCTCCTGGGTCAGCGGCAGGGCAAGCAGCGTCAGGCTGAGGGCGAAGCTGACGGTGGCGGCGAACCAGAAGCCCGGAGCGATGCGCGCCATCCTGCGGATCGTGTAATGCCGCAGGCTCGGCATGTCGCTGCCCGCGTCGAGCGCACGCCAGAAGGGATGAGCAAGAAGAAAGCCGCTGAGCACGAAGAAGATGGCAACGCCGAAATTACCGAAGCGGAGGATGTTTGCGGTCGGTCCGAGTTCGTCGGGGATTTTGCGCATATCCAGCCGCAGCGCGAAGTGGTGGGCAAGCACCAGCAGACAGGCCGTCGCGCGCAGAAAGTCCGCTCCGGCCAATCTCTCCTGTTGTCGCATCTTATCCCCCGCCCTGCCCGGAGCATGATGCCGAAAAGTGTCAACGGTTTTCGGATGGCATCATGCTCCGGGTCCCGGATTTTGCAGCGGAAAGCCGCGACGGGCAAGGCAGGCGTTGGGCTCAGTCGAGAAGTTCGTTGGTATAATAGGTGGAAAAGTCCGGCTTCTCCTTGAGTGCGGCGCCATTCGCATCGACCAGAATGCCATTCTCGAGCAGGAAGCCGCCGAGGGCCTCGGCCTTTGCCGGGTCGAGCGTACCGATCACGCCGGCCTCGGATTTCAGAAAGTGCCCCTCGATCAATGCCTCCTGAGAAGCCTTTACCAGTTCCGCATTCATCAGCGCGCCGTTGCTTCCAGAGATCAGCAGGTCGCAGGCTTCGTCGGGATGGTCGACGGAGTAGGCATAACCCTTTCGTGTCGCCTGGATGAAGGCGCGGGCGTGTTCCCGGTTTGCCGAGAGATAGGCGTCGCTGGAGACGATGACCGTTGTCTGCTCGTCGGGAATGCCATAATCGGAATAGTGGAAGCGGCCGATCTTCCGGTTTTCCAGTTCGGCCGCGATGCCTTCCCAGGTGTAGATCTCCAGCGTGAAATCGATCGAGCCATTGTCCAGCGCCTCGTAAGCGGAGGTGCCGAGGGTAACGGTTTTGACGTCGCCCTTGCCGCCGTCATTGCGGATCATCGCGGAGATCAGCGCGCTCTCCCAGGTTCCGCCAAAGCCGCCATAGGTCTTGCCGTCGAGGTCTTTCGGGCTCTTGATGTCGTCGCGTCCACCCTTGAAGATCAGGCGTGCGGTTTCCGTCTGGACGACGCCGTAGACCATCTTCACGTCACCGCCGCCGGCGCGCTGCGTGAGGGTCTCGATCTCACTGCTGATGCCGAAATCGGCAACGCCGTTCGACACCAGCGTTCCGGCGCTGGTATCGGTGAAGGGGAGAATCTCGACATCGAGCCCGGCCGCCTCATAGAAGCCCTTCGCCTTGGCGACATAGATGCCGATATGGTTGGTGTTGGGTGTCCAGTCGAGCGCGATGCGAACCTTTGCGGGTGCCGATTGGGCGAAGGCGGTGTGGCCGGCGAGGCTTGCCGCGATGGCGGCGAAGATCGTCTGGCGGCGGGTGAGAAGCAGCATGGTGACCTCCTCAGGTCTCTAGAGCATGATGCCGAAGTGTGAGCGGTTTTCGGACGACATCATGCTCTAACTCTTTAAATTAGAACAGGATTCAGATTTTCGGCCGGCCGGCCTAAAATCATCCTGTTCTAGCGGATGAAGCAGGGTTTGCAGGATTTCGGTTTCGATCGCCTGGGCCGCCGGCGAGCCGAGATCGGCGATGCTTCTCGGACGGGGCAGGGGAACGCGGAATTCGCGGATAATACGCGCCGGACGGGCCGAAAGCACGTAGATCCGGTCGGAGAGGAACACGGCCTCGCGAACATCATGGGTGATCAGCAGCGCCGTCCAGCGGTGCTCGGTCCACATGCCCTGCAGCCATTCCTGGATCTGCGTGCGCGTCAGCGCGTCGAGCGCGCCGAAAGGCTCGTCGAGCAGCAGCATGTCTTGGGTCTGGACGACGGTGCGCAACAGCGCGGCGCGCTGACGCATGCCGCCGGACAGTTCGGAGGGATAGTGGTGTTCGAAGCCGGCAAGGCCGAAGCTCTCGAACAAAGGCGCCACAGTGGCGCGGGCCGCGCGGCGGCTCATGCCCTTCACCTCGAGGCCGAGTGCCGCATTGTCGATGATCCGGCGCCAGGGCATCAGCGCATCGCGCTGCGGCATGAAGGCGAAGGAATGCGGCGCCTGTTCCAGCGGCGCGCCCTTGAAAAGCATGGCGCCGGAATCGGGTCGAAGCGCCTGTGTCAGCAGTCGCAACACCGTCGATTTTCCGGAGCCGGACGGGCCGACGATCGAAACGAACTCGCCGTCTGCGACAGCGAGCGAAATATCGCCCAGCACCCTCATGCCGTCGAAGGATTTCGAGATGTTGCGCAGTTCAACCATTGCATCGCTCATCGGCGCCGCTCTCCGGATGGTTGCCAAGGCATGACGAGGCGCTGGATCATCAGCGTCAGCCCGAACAGGCAGAGTGTCAGCACGGCGCTGACGACGACGGCGGCGAGCACGAGATCGGGACGGAAATTGTTCTTGGCGTTGAGAATATAAATGCCGAGGCCGCGGGCGGCGCCGGCATATTCGGCAAAGATCGCGCCGACGACAGCATAGGTGATCGAGATCCTGAGGCCGGCGAAGAAATAGGGCAGCGAGGAGGGAAGCCGGGCCAGGCGGAAAATGCGCCAGCGGCTCGCCTTCATCGAATTCAGCAATTCGGCGATGTCGCGGTCGGTCGATTCATAGCCCTGCAGCAAGGCGACGAGCAGCGGAAAGAAGGTGACGAGCGCCACCAGCAGGACCTTCGGCAACAGGCCGAAGCCGAACCAGAGGACGACGAGGGGCGCGATCGCCACCAGCGGCAGGGTCTGGCTGGCGATGAAGATCGGCAGCAATGCCCGGCGCATGAAGGGCATGAAATCCATAAGGATCGATGAGACGAAGGCGAAGGCTAGCGACAGCGCGAAACCGCCGACTGTCGCGCCGAGCGTCGGCCAGGTGTTTGATATCAGCGCCTCGCGGTTCAGCCAGCCCTGAATGACGATGCGTGACGGCGCCGGCAGGATGGAAGGTTTGATGCCGGAAAGATCGACATAGAGTTCCCATGCTGCCAAGAAGACGCAGCCGGCGAGTAAGGCAGGTATTCCCCGGTAGAGAGCCGCGCGAAGCGCGGCAAGGCGCGAAACCAATGGTGGTGACGGTGTCATCGGCGTTCGATTCACGCTTTCGTCGGGCTATTGGCAGACATCGTGATGTCGAGGGTCACATGCCCGTCGGGGTCGCCGAAGCGATAGAAGGCCTCGCGAATGGTTGCGAAGACGGCGCCGGCATCGCCAGAAAGCCTGGTGCAGAAATTCTTGGCGCGGTCGAAGGTGCCGGAACGTTTCAGAAAGTCGATGCAGCCATAGATCTCGTCCATATGGCTGCCGATTCCCATGACGTAGAGCGAGAATTGCGCAGCGGTCGGCTGCCCGGTCTCGGCGGTGGTTTCAACGGCGGCAAGTGCGGCTGTTATACGATCGGCAAGCGGTTCTGCCTGGCCAAGGGAGGGGTTGCTGCCGCAGATGGCGTCGTCGGGCTCGCCCGGGCAGCCGCGTGAAACAGCAGTGGACAATACGCAATGCTCGCCGGTTTTTGCGGCGGCGACGAAAAGATCGTGCATGGCGGCGAAGAGAATGTCAGGCGGGCCGACCAGCAGTGTGGAGATGTCGTCGATCTCGATGCGCAGCCGGTCGCGATAGGGATCCAGCGCCTTGACGGCATCGAGAATGATGCCGACGAAATTGTCGGACATCGGATAGAGTGACACTTGTGCGCCTGAGAACATCTGAACCTCGCTCCGCTGGCATTACCCAGATCAGCTTTGAAGGGTCCAGAGGCTTGCGCCTCACATCTCAGCCCCGGCAATACGGAGCTCCCCTGTTATTTGCGCGGAAACTATCACCGGGGTTTTCTCCCCGCAACCGCAAAATTGCGATCCCGTCCGTGCGGCCGGAATGAACCGGATGTGACGGAAAACACCCGGGCGGAGGATCTGCCCGGGTGTTCCCAAAGGTTCCGTACCTGCCGGGAACGGAACCGGAGCCCTTCGTCTCAAGCGGCGATATCGGCGTAGGGATGATCACCGCGCGCGGCAATGAGCGCCCGCGTCCACCATTCCAGCCGCGCCATCATCCGGTCGAGCGTGTGCAGAGCGTCGCTCGGATCGTCAAGCCGTCCGGCGACGTCGAAGCGGCTCCATGGCGCGGAAAAGCTGACCGAATCGCGGACGGTGACGGCGTGGAGTTCCGCAAAGACGAGCC
The DNA here is from genome assembly GCF_025847085.2 of Rhizobium sp. BT-226. NCBI lineage: Bacteria > Pseudomonadati > Pseudomonadota > Alphaproteobacteria > Hyphomicrobiales > Rhizobiaceae > Rhizobium > Rhizobium sp. BT-226. The sequence goes on from NZ_JAOYTI010000004.1 coordinate 394,987, forward strand.
GTAATTGCTCGACCGCGCGCAAGCCACCGGAGATGCCGCCATAGGAAACAAAGGCGACCGGCTTGCCCTGCCAGGGCTCGAAAAACAGATCGATGGTCGATTTCAACGCGGCGCTGAAGCTGTGATTGTATTCCGGCGTGACGATGATGAAGGCGTCGGCCGTGCCGAGCCGCCCGGCGAGCCTGTCGATTTCGGGGTGCGCCATGTCACGGTCGGGCGGCAGCGCAAAATCCAGTGGATCGATGATGTCGATATCGAATTGCGGGAAGCGGACGAGCTCCTGCGTCAGCCATTTGACCACCCGGTCGCAGATGCGGCCCTTTCTTGTGCTTCCGTAGATCACCGCCAGCCTGATGGATGTTTTCATGCGCCGCTCCTTCTCGCGATTGGGCTTTACGATTGCTGGAGCAAGGCTTATAAAACCTCAACTAATCTTGAGGTCAAGAGGCAATGGATACAATTCCGGCAACGCCGCTCGGCAAGCTCCTGACTGTCGGCGAAGTGGCGGAGCGCAGCGGCCTGGCCGTCTCGGCGCTGCATTTTTACGAGACCAAGGGGCTGATCTCGAGCATCCGCTCCCGCGGCAATCAACGGCGCTATGGGCGCGATGTGCTTCGCCGGCTCGGCATCATCAAGGTGGCGCAGCGTGTCGGCATTCCGCTTTCGGAGATCCAGGCGGCGTTCGAGTCCCTGCCGCAGGGGCGCACGCCGACCGTCGCCGATTGGCAGACGCTGTCGGCGCTGTGGAAGGATGATCTCGACGCGCGAATCAGGCGGCTTAGCCTGCTGCGCGACCGTCTGACCGGCTGCATCGGCTGCGGCTGCCTGTCGATCGAAAGCTGTCCGTTGCGCAATCCCTGCGACCGGCTCGGCAAGGAAGGGCCGGGCGCGCGGCTTCTGGAGACCGAAAACTAACCCCTGTCCTCACCAGGAAAGATCGATACGCGCCTTTCTTTCAGTCGGCGCGCTCATATGTTAAGGGCGAATGACACAACCGGCGGCACTGTCCGCGAGGAGGACGGCTTCGTGTTCCATCCCAGACTGTTCGAAAATCGCAATGTCGTAGTGACTGGCGCCGGCCGCGGCATCGGCCTTGAAGTGGCCCGGCAGTTCCTGGACTGCGGCGCGAAGGTGATCGTCCATACCGGGCGCAAGCCGGGACGCGACCTGCCGGATTTCCTGCTGACGGCTGAATCCGAAAGACGGGCGCTGCTGCTTAATGCCGATTTCTCCGCGGTCGGTGGGGCAGCGCAATTTGCCGAGGATGCTCTCGCCTTCTTTGATAAGGTCGATGTGCTCGTCAACAATGCCGGCACCATGCTTGGCCGTTTTCCCGCTGCCACGCTCACCGACGCAGAATATGAGGCGGTCGTGCGGCTCAACCAGACATCGGTCGTGGCGCTGACGCGGGCGTTGTTGCCGGCATTGAAGGCGGCTGAAGGCGCAGCCATCGTCAACACGGTTTCGATTTCGGCGCTGACCGGCGGCAGCCCCGGCTCTTCGATCTATTCGGCCTCGAAAGCCTTCGTTGCGACCTATTCCAAGGCGCTTGCCCGTGAGCTTGCACCGGACGGAATCCGCGTCAATTGCGTGTCGCCAGGAACGATCGAGACGGATTTCCATGAGCGCTATTCCTCCCGCGAAAAGCTGGAGCAGACGAGAAAGTCCATCCCCCTGCAGCGGCTCGGCACGGCGGAGGATTGTGCTCCCGCCTATCTGTTCCTGGCGGCTCCCGCCCTCTCGGGTTACATCACCGGACAGGTGATCGAGATCAATGGCGGTCAGCTTATCTGCTGATTTACTTGGACCTTTTTTGACATTTCTTCATTTTGACCAATTCGCTTCTGCGAATATGCTATTGTGCTGATCTACCTCATCGCCGTCCTTCCGAGATACCGAATGCCGTTGCCCAAACCCAAGCCGGGGATGACCGGCCACGAATTGCACACACTCGCTGGAAAAGCCCATGAAGCGAGCGATCTGCTGAAAGCGCTAGCGCACCAGACCCGGCTTCTGATCCTCTGCATACTGGCGAACGAGGAGCGGACGGTGAGTGAAATCGAAAATATCCTCGGCATACAGCAGGCAATGGTCTCGCAGCAACTGGCGCGGTTAAGGCTCGAAGGCCTGGTCCATACGCGCCGTCAGGGCAGGCTGGTCTATTACAGCATCGGCAATGTCAGCGTGCTTGCCTTCCTCGAATCGCTGTTCGATCTTTTTCCGGCTGCAGAAAACAGTTAGAGCATGATGCCGAAAAGTGTGCGCGGTTTTCGGACGACATCCTGCTCTATTTCTTTGATTTAGATCAGGATTCAGATTTTAGGCCGATCGGGCCTAAAATCATCCTGATCTAGAGATCGCCCTTGCGGAGCACGGCTGCTGCGTCAAAGATGAACTGACCCGGATGATGTCATGCCGGATCGGGAGACCGGATGATCGACAAGCTGGAATTCTTCATCGCCCTTGCCAATGAAAAGCACTTTGGCCGCGCCGCGGAGGAGTGCGGGATCTCGCAGCCGACGCTTTCGGCGGCCATCCGGCAGCTCGAGGATCAGCTCGGCGTCATGCTGGTGCAGCGCGGTTCGCGGTTCCAGGGACTGACGCCGGAGGGACAGCGCGTGCTCGAATGGGCCCGGCGCATCGTCGGCGATGCCCGCACCATGCGCGAGGAGATGCGTGCCGCGCGCCGCGGCCTTTCCGGCCACATCCGCCTCGCCGCCATTCCGACCGCGCTCGCCATGCTGTCGCGCATCACCACGCCTTTTCAGGAGCGGCATCCCGGCGTGACCTTCTCGATCGTCTCGCGGAATTCGCTGCAGGTACTGAGCATGCTCGAAAACCTCGAAATCGATGCCGGCATCACCTATCTCGAAAACGAACCGCTCGGCCGCGTCACGACCGTTCCCCTCTATGCCGAGCGCTATAATCTGATCACGGCTGCCGGCAGCCCGCTGTCGGATCGCGACAACGTGACCTGGCGGGAGATCGGCGACCTTCGGCTTTGTCTATTGACTGCCGACATGCAGAACCGCCGCATCATCAACCGCCACTTGACGGAAGCAGGCGCCACGGCGCATCCGACGCTTGAATCCAACTCGATGATCGTACTGTTCTCGCATGTCAGGACCGGACGCTGGGCGAGCATCATGCCGCGCAACGTTGCAAAATCCTTCGGATTTCCGGTCGAAATTCGCATGATCCCGATCGTCGAGCCGGAGGCGCATCATCTGGTCGGCCTTGTTGCGCCTTATCGCGAGCCGTTTACGCCGCTTGTCTCGGCTTTGCTGCATGAAGCGAGAGTGCTCGTGCAAGATGAAGAACTTTGATAGAGAAAAGCTATCAAGCGACGAGATAGCTTTATTGATCGCCGGCTGCTTCCCTGAGATGGTGGTGACGGAATAGCACTCGGCTGGGGAGGCCCGCTGTTTCGAAACGAGCAAGCCGCTGGGAGGGCTGCCTTATGACCATTCATATCGCCGAAGGCGATATTGCAGCACGCACCCGAGCCATCGTCGCCGATCTTCGCTTTCTCGAAGGGCCGCTGCTTCCCATTCTGCACGAGGTTCAGCAAGAATTCGGCTATGTGCCGCAGGAAGCCATGCCGATCATCGCGGAGGAATTGAACCTCTCCCGCGCCGAAGTGCATGGCGTGGTGACCTTCTATCACGATTATCGCGACCATCCCGCTGGCCGGCATGTGCTGAAGCTCTGTCGCGCCGAAGCCTGTCAGTCGATGGGCGGCGATGCGCTGGCCGAACGCGTCAAGGCGCTGCTTGGCATCGATTTTCATCAGACGACGCTCGATGGCAGCGTAACGCTGGAGCCGGTCTACTGTCTCGGGCTCTGCGCCTGCGCGCCGGCGGCGATGCTCGACGGCGAGGTCTATGGCCGGGTCGACGATCGGACGGCGGCGGAACTCGTCGCGGAGGCACGCCGATGACAGTCAGGATATATGTTCCGCGCGATGCCGCAGCGCTGGCGCTCGGGGCCGAAAAGGTGGCAAAGGCGATTGCCCAGGAGATCGCCGCCCGCGGCTTCGATGCCGAGATCGTGCGCAACGGCTCGCGCGGAATGTTCTGGCTGGAGCCGCTGGTCGAGGTCGAGCTTGCCGGCAAGCGCATCGGCTACGGGTCGGTGAAGGCGAGGGATGTGCCTGATCTGTTCGATGCCGGGATGACTGATGGAGGCGAGCATCGGCTCTGTCTCGGGGAGGTTGAAGACCTCCCGTTCCTCAAGGAACAAACTCGCCTGACCTTCGCCCGCTGCGGCGTCACCGATCCGCTTTCGCTTGGCGATTACGAGGCGCATGGCGGTCTTGCCGGCCTTCGCCGCGCCGTTTCGATGACACCAGTCGATATCGTCAAGGAAATCACCGATTCCGGCTTGCGCGGACGCGGCGGCGCCGGCTTTCCCACCGGCATCAAGTGGAAGACCGTTCTCGATGCCGTCGGCGACCGCAAATATATCGTCTGCAATGCCGATGAGGGCGACAGCGGCACCTTTGCCGACCGGATGATCATGGAGGGCGATCCCTTCGTGCTGATCGAGGGCATGGCGATCGCCGGCCTCGCCACCGGGGCGACCAAGGGTTTCGTCTATACGCGTTCGGAATATCCGCATGCGATCGCAACGATGACCGAGGCCGTCGGCATCGCGCGCCACGCCGGCATTCTCGGACCATCGGTGCTCGGATCCGGCCGCGCCTTCGATATCGAGGTGCGCACCGGCGCCGGCGCCTATGTCTGCGGCGAGGAGACGGCGCTGCTCAACAGCCTCGAAGGCAAGCGCGGCATCGTGCGTGCCAAGCCGCCGCTGCCGGCGCATAAGGGGCTGTTTAACTGTCCGACGGTCATCAACAACGTGATCTCACTGGCTTCGGTGCCGGTCATCATGGAAAAGGGTGCGGCCTTCTACCGCGATTTCGGCATGGGCCGCTCACGCGGCACCATCCCGCTGCAGATTGCCGGCAATGTCAGATATGGCGGCCTCTTTGAGACGGCCTTCGGTCTTTCGCTCGGAGATATCGTCGACGGGATCGGTGGCGGTACAGTGACGGGACGGCCGGTCAAAGCCGTGCAGGTCGGCGGACCGCTCGGCGCTTATTTTCCGCGGGCGCTGTTCGACACGCCGTTCGACTACGAATCCTTCGCCGCCAGGGACGGGCTGATCGGCCATGCCGGCATCGTCGTCTTCGACGACACGGCCGATATGCTGAAGCAGGCGCGTTTCGCCATGGAATTCTGCGCCGTCGAAAGCTGCGGCAAGTGCACGCCCTGCCGCATCGGCTCGACGCGCGGCGTGGAGACGACCGACAAGATCGCGCACGGCATCGAGCCGGAGAAGAACCGGGCGCTGCTTGCCGATCTCTGCAATACGATGAAGTTCGGCTCGCTCTGTGCGCTGGGTGGGTTCACGCCCTATCCTGTCATGAGCGCCATGACGCATTTCCCGGAGGATTTTTCGCCGGCACCTCAGGTGGAGGCGGCGGAATGACGTGTTTTTCATGGAACGCCTGCGCTGACCTCACCATCTCAAGCAAGGAGACCAATCATGTCTCTCATCCATGAAATCGACTACGGCACCCCCGCTTCGAAATCCGAGGCCATGGTGACGCTCACCATCGACGGACAGCAGATCAGCGTGCCGGAGGGCACCTCGATCATGCGCGCCTCGATGGAGGCCGGCATCAAGGTGCCGAAGCTCTGTGCCACCGATATGGTCGATGCTTTCGGCTCCTGCCGGCTCTGCCTCGTCGAGATCGATGGCCGCAACGGCACGCCCTCCTCCTGCACGACGCCGGTGGCGGCAAACATGGTAGTGCACACGCAGACGGGGCGATTGAAGGATATCCGCCGCGGTGTGATGGAACTCTATATTTCCGACCATCCGCTCGACTGTCTCACCTGCGCAGCCAACGGCGATTGCGAATTGCAGGACATGGCGGGCGCCGTCGGCCTGCGCGATGTGCGCTACGGCTATGAGGGCGACAACCACGTCAAGGCGCGCAGCAATGGCGACATCAATCTGAAATGGATGCCGAAGGACGAATCCAATCCCTATTTCACCTATGATCCCTCCAAGTGCATCGTCTGTTCGCGCTGCGTGCGCGCCTGCGAAGAAGTGCAGGGAACCTTCGCGCTGACGATCGAGGGGCGCGGTTTCGGCTCGCGCGTTTCGCCCGGCATGCACGAGAACTTCATCGAATCCGAATGTGTCTCCTGCGGCGCCTGTGTCCAGGCCTGCCCGACGGCGACGCTGACGGAGAAGTCGGTGATCCAGATCGGCCAGCCGGAGCATTCGGCCGTGACGACCTGCGCCTATTGCGGCGTCGGCTGTTCTTTCAAGGCGGAAATGCGCGGCGAGGAACTGGTGCGCATGGTGCCGTGGAAGGACGGTCAGGCCAATCGCGGCCATTCCTGCGTCAAGGGCCGCTTCGCCTATGGCTACTCCACCCACAAGGACCGCATCCTCAATCCGATGATCCGCGAAAAGGTCAGCGATCCCTGGCGGGAAGTGAGCTGGGACGAGGTCTTCGCGCATGTGGCGCTGGAGTTCCGCCGCATCCAGTATCAATATGGCCGCGAGGCGATTGGCGGCATCACCTCGTCGCGCTGCACCAATGAGGAAACGTATCTGGTGCAGAAGCTGATCCGCGCCGGCTTCGGCAACAACAATGTCGACACCTGCGCCCGCGTCTGCCATTCACCGACCGGTTACGGCCTCGGCCAGACATTCGGCACGTCGGCGGGCACGCAGGATTTCGACAGCGTCGAGCATTCCGACGTCGTCATCGTCATCGGCGCCAATCCGACCGACGGACATCCGGTGTTCGGCTCGCGGCTGAAGAAGCGGCTGCGCCAGGGCGCCAAGCTCATCGTCATCGATCCGCGCCGCACTGATATCGTCCGCTCGCCGCATATCGAGGCTTCCTATCACCTGCCGCTGAAGCCCGGCACCAATGTCGCGGTCATGACGGCGCTGGCGCATGTGATCGTCACCGAAGGGCTCTTTGACGAGGCGTTCATCCGCGAGCGCTGCGACTGGTCGGAGTTCGAGGACTGGGCGGCCTTCGTCGCCGAACCGCAGCACAGTCCCGAAGAGACCGAGATCTTCACCGGCGTGCCGGCGGCGGATCTGCGCGGCGCGGCAAGGCTCTATGCCAAGGGTGGCAACGGTGCGATCTACTATGGCCTCGGCGTTACCGAACACAGCCAGGGCTCGACCACGGTGATCGCGATCGCCAACCTGGCGATGGCGACCGGCAATATCGGCCGCCCCGGCGTCGGCGTGAACCCGCTGCGCGGCCAGAACAATGTGCAGGGCTCCTGCGACATGGGTTCCTTTCCGCATGAATTGCCGGGCTACCGGCACATTTCCGACGATGCGACGCGCGATATCTTCGAAAAGCTCTGGGGCGTGAAGCTCAACAACGAGCCGGGCCTGCGTATTCCGAACATGCTGGATGCGGCAGTCGACGGCACCTTCAAAGGCATCTACATCCAGGGCGAAGACATCCTCCAGTCCGATCCGGATACCAAACATGTCGCGGCCGGGCTTGCGGCGATGGAATGCGTCGTCGTGCAGGACCTGTTCCTCAACGAGACCGCTAATTACGCCCATGTCTTCCTGCCGGGCTCGACCTTCCTCGAGAAGGACGGCACCTTCACCAATGCGGAGCGACGCATCAATCGCGTGCGCAAAGTGATGTCGCCGCGCAACGGCTATGGCGACTGGGAAGTGACGCAGAAACTTGCCCAGGCGATGGGGCTCGACTGGAATTACACCCATCCGTCGGAAATCATGGACGAGATCGCCGCGACGACCCCGAGCTTCGCGATGGTTTCCTACGACTATCTCGAAAAAATGGGCTCGGTGCAGTGGCCCTGCAATGAGAAGAACCCGCTCGGCTCGCCGATCATGCATGTCAACGGCTTCGTGCGCGGCAAGGGCAAGTTCATCCGCACCGAATATGTGGCGACCGACGAACGTACCGGTCCGCGCTTCCCGCTGCTTCTCACCACCGGCCGCATCCTCAGCCAGTACAATGTCGGGGCACAGACGCGGCGGACCGAGAATGTCGCCTGGCATGCAGAAGACCGGCTGGAAATCCATCCGCACGATGCCGAGCAGCGCGGCGTTCGCGACGGCGACTGGGTGAAACTCGGCAGCCGCTCCGGCGACACGACGCTGAGGGCGCTGATCACCGATCGCGTCGCGCCGGGTGTCGTCTATACGACCTTCCATCATCCCACGACGCAGGCGAACGTCATCACCACCGATTTCTCCGACTGGGCGACGAACTGCCCGGAATACAAGGTGACGGCGGTGCAGGTCTCGCCTTCCAACGGGCCAAGCGAATGGCAGCTCGAATATGACGAGCAGGCGCGGCAATCACGCCGCATCGCCGGCAAACTCGAGGCGGCGGAGTGACGATGCGGGGGCGATCTGGTGTGGCTTCCCCTTCTCCCCTTGGGGAGAAGGTGCCCGAAGGGCGGATGAGGGGGCGGCTCGACAAATGCGAACTCGCTTTGGCTCGTTCGTTCGCGCCTATCGTCGCTCACCCCCTCATCTGCCCTAACGGGCATCTTCTCCCCGCTGGGGAGAAGGGGGAGTTTGCATCATGACCTTCACCGTCACCGCCCGTGCTCCCGAAACCGCCCGCCGCAACGGCATCCTCCAGACCGGTTCGCGCATCGTGCCGGAAGAGGTGCCGATCGCCTTTTCCTATGGCGGCAGTTCGCATGCGGTGATGATGGCTACGCCTGATGATCTCGAGGATTTTGCGATCGGACTCAGCCTGACCGAAGGGATCATCACCGGGCCGGCGGAGATATCAGGCATCGAGGTCGTCGAGGGCGAGCAGGGGATCGATGTGCAGGTGAGCCTGGTCGATGACGTCGCCGATCAGCTGCGGGCACGACGCCGCAGCATGGCGGGACCGGTCGGCTGCGGGCTCTGCGGCATCGAATCGATCGAACAGGCGGTCCGGCCGGTGCCTGATGTTTCAACATCGCCGTTGGCGCTGTCGCATGCGGATATCGTCCGCGCCGTTTCGCTTCTGAACGAGGCGCAGCCGCTGCATCGTGAGACGCGGGCGGTGCATGGCGCCGGGTTCTATCTTCCCGGCAGGGGGCTGATTGCCGTGCGCGAAGATGTCGGCCGGCACAATGCGCTGGACAAGCTCTGCGGCGCCGTCATCCGCGCCAGTGAAAGAGGCGGGGACGGCGCCGTCGTCGTCACCAGCCGGCTCTCCGTCGAGATGGTGCAGAAGGCGGCGATCCTCGGCAGCCCGGTGCTCATCGCCATTTCGGCGCCGACGGCTCTCGCCATCCGCACGGCCGAAGAGGCCGGCATGACGCTCGTTGCGCTGGTGCGTGGCGAGGATTTCGAGATTTTCACCCACCCGCACCGCATCTCGCCCGGAAGCATTGCCGATGTCGCATGATACCAAGACCAAGCTCGTTTATATGGCAAACCAGATCGCCACCTTCTTCAAGAGCCAGCCGGAAAGCGAGGCCGCGCAGGGGGTCGCTACCCATATCAACAAATTCTGGGACCCGCGCATGCGGCGGCAATTGTTCGAAATTCTGGAGAATGAGGAGAACGGCCTGGACGCGCTCGTGCTTCAGGCCGTTCCTCTTATCCGAAAGCCGGAGCCGGCAACACACTAAAGCGCGTTCCTCGCGCTTTAGGTCTTTATTTCAATGCTTTAGTCCTAAAAACCAGGATCGATCCGTGCGGGAGGGGAGGCAGGAGCAACCTGCCTGCGCATGTGCCGGTGACCAGTAAAAAGCTGAAATCAAACCCGATTTGAATCAAGGAGGAGTTTTCATGACTGCAGCGGAAACACGTACAGACGGGGCGTTGGCGGGCCTGCTCGATCGGGAAAGGATCGTCGCAAGGCCTGGGTTCAATCGGTGGCTGGTGCCGCCGGCAGCGCTCGCCATTCATCTCTGCATCGGCATGGCCTATGGTTTCAGCGTGTTCTGGCTGCCGCTTTCCAAATCGCTCGGGATCACGGCCTCGACAGCCTGCCCCGATCTGACACTCGCCTCGGCGCTGTTCACCACGACTTGCGACTGGCGCGTTGCAGACCTCGGCTGGATCTATACGCTGTTCTTCGTCCTGCTTGGTTCATCCGCCGCCATCTGGGGCGGCTGGCTCGAGCGGGCCGGTCCGCGCAAGGCCGGCGTCGTTTCCGCCTGCTGCTGGTGCGGCGGCATCATTCTTGCCGCGATCGGCGTCATCACTCATCAGCTCTGGCTGATGTGGCTGGGTGCCGGCGTCATCGGCGGCATTGGTCTCGGCCTCGGTTACATCTCGCCGGTCTCGACGCTGATCAAATGGTTTCCCGACCGGCGCGGCATGGCGACCGGCATGGCGATCATGGGCTTCGGCGGCGGTGCGATGATCGGCGCCCCATTGGCCAACCTGCTGATGAATAATTTCAAGACCGACAGTTCGGTCGGCGTCTGGCAGACCTTCATCGTCATGGCGGCGATCTATTTCGTCTTCATGATGGGCGGCGCCTTCGGCTATCGCATTCCGCCGGCCGGCTGGCGTCCCGAGGGTTGGACGCCGCCTGCAGCCAAGAGCACGATGATCACCACCAAACATGTGCACCTGCGCGATGCCCACAGGACAAAACAGTTCTGGCTGATCTGGGCGGTGCTTTGCCTTAACGTTTCCGCCGGTATCGGCGTTATCGGCATGGCCTCGCCAATGCTGCAGGAAATCTTCGCCGGTTCGCTGATCGGCCTGCCGGATGTCGGCTTCGCCCAGCTCGACGCCGGGCAGAAGGCATCGATTGCCACGATCGCCGCCGGTTTCGCCGGTTTGCTGTCGCTCTTCAACATCGGCGGACGGTTCTTCTGGGCGTCGCTGTCCGACAAGATCGGCCGCAAGAATACCTATTATTGCTTCTTCGTCCTCGGCATCGTGCTCTATGCGCTGGCGCCCACTTTCGCGGGCATGGGCAACAAGGCGCTGTTCGTTCTCTCCTTCGGCATCATCCTGTCGATGTATGGCGGCGGCTTCGCGACCATCCCGGCCTATCTTGCCGATATTTTCGGCACGCAGTTCGTCGGCGCCATCCACGGCCGGCTGCTGACGGCCTGGGCAACGGCCGGCATCGTCGGGCCTGTCGTCGTCAACTATATCCGCGAAGCGCAGATCGCCGCCGGCGTGGCACCCGGGCCAACCCTTTATACCGGCACCATGTATATCCTCGCAGGCATGCTGGCGCTCGGGCTCATCGCCAATGCGCTGATCAGGCCGCTTTCGGACAAATGGTTCATGTCCGATGACGAGGTCGCCGCGTTGCAAGCGAAGTCGGCGGCCGTCAATGCCGGGCCGACGGGTTCTTTCGGCATCGGCACTGGCGGGTTGGACGCCAAGGCGATGCTTGCCTGGGCCGTCGTCGGCATTCCGCTGCTGTGGGGTGTCTGGGTGACGCTGAGGGCGACTTTCGCGCTGTTCGGATGAGCAAAAGTGCCGCCTCGCGGCGGCACAACCAATCCAGTGAGGCTGCCGTTTTCCTGCAGCCTGCTGCTTGTTCCGCAATAAAAAACCGCCCGTTACCGGGCGGTTTTCGAATATCTGAATTGTATCGACCGGATCAGGCGGCCAGTTCGTCCGTTTCGTTTTCCTTGAACATCTTGGCGAGGTTCAGGAAGCAGATCATGCCATTCTCCGAGGCGATGATGCCTTCGCAATAGGCGCGGTCGAAGGAGGCGGTCACTTCAGGCACCGGCTGGACCTGGCTGGACGAGATGGTGAGAATATCCGAGACGCGGTCGACCAGCATGCCGATGACCATGCTGTGAACTTCGGCGACGACGATGGCGCTGCGCTCATTGGCGACCGTGCTCTTCATGCCGAGCTTGAAAGCAAGATCGATGATCGGGATCACCGAGCCACGCAGATTCATGACGCCGATGACATCGGCCGGCGCATGCGGGATCGGCGTCGACGGCGCCCAGCCGCGGATTTCGCGGATGGTCGTGGTCTTGACGCAGAATTCCTGGTCATGCAGGCGGAAGGCAATAATTTCGAGCGTATCGCCGCTGAAGTTAGTCGAATTGATCGTGGCCATTAGAATTCTTCCCAACTATCGTAAGCCAGGGCAGAAGCGGATGCGCCACCATTGGCGCGGACAAGCTTTGCCTTCATACCACGCGATGGCTTTGCGCTCGGCGAAGCATCGTTACGGTTATTGACGACTTTAGCGAAAGAGTGTTGCCCAAATCTAAATTGGCAGGCGGGATTGCGAAGGTTTTTAACCTTGGATGAAAGCCAGGCGGTTTTGCTGCCGATCTCCTTCGCTGTAGTCGAGATCGTGAGAAGAATTTTCGCCAATTTACTCAGCTGATCGTCTTTTCGATCTGCGAGACCGCCCAATCGACCTGCCCCCTTGATATGACCAGTGGTGGAGCGAGGCGAATCGTGTGGTCGTGGGTATCCTTGGCGAGAAGACCGCGCTCCTTCAGCGCATGGCAATATTGCCGGGCGCCGCCGGCTTCGGGTTCCAGCTCGATGGCCATCATCAGGCCGCGGCCACGCACGTCCCTGACGATGTTTGAGCGGATCGACCTGAGGCCTTCGAGGAAGTAGTCGCCCATGACAGCGGCGTTCTCGATCATGCCCTCTTCCGTCAGCACCTTGAGTGCTGCGCGCGCCACTGCGCAGGCGAGCGGATTGCCGCCGAAGGTCGAGCCGTGTTGACCTGGCTTCAGCACCCCCAGAACTTCGGAATTCGAAAGCACGGCCGACACCGGATAGAAGCCGCCGGACAGCGCCTTGCCGATCAGCGTCATGTCGGCCTCGATGCCTTCGTGCTCTTCGGCCAGCAGCTTGCCGGTACGGCCGAGGCCGGTCTGGATCTCGTCGAGGATGAGGGTGACGTTGTTTGCCGTGCAAAGCTCGCGGATGCGGGTGAAATAACCCGCCGGCGGGATAATGACGCCGGCCTCCCCCTGGATCGGCTCGATCAGCGCCGCCACGGTATTTCCGTTGATTGCGGCGGCGAAAGCCTCGGCATCGCCGAAGGGAATGATGCGGAAGCCCGACGTGTAGGGGCCGAAACCGCTGCGGGCATCGGGATCTGTGGAGAAGCTGATGATGCTCAGCGTACGGCCATGGAAATTATCGGCGCAGACGATGATCTCCGCCTTGCCCTCCGGCACACCCTTGACCTCGTATCCCCATTTGCGCACCGCCTTGATGGCGGTCTCCACCGCTTCGGCACCGGAATTCATCGGCAGGATCTTGTGCGATCCGGTGAGAGCCGCGAGCTCTTCGTAGAGATAGGCGAGCTGATCGTTGCGGAAGGCGCGGGAGGTGAGCGTCAGCCTGCCCGCCTGCTCGACCATGGCGGCGAGGATCTTCGGATGGCAATGGCCCTGGTTGACGGCGGAATAGGCCGAGAGGCAATCGAGATAACGGTTGCCGTCGGTATCCCAGACATAAACACCTTCGCCGCGCGTTAACACCACGTCGAGTGGTTTGTAGTTGTGGGCGCCGAGCCGCTGTTCCGTGGCGATCAGTTTTTCCGAAGTGTTCATGGCCGTTCTCCCTCTAATCTTATTTCAACACATGTCGTTTTCGCAAAACCGCTGCACACTTTTGCTCGACATGCTCTTATGCGGCGCGTGTCGGGCGATCGAAGATGCGGCGACCGAAGAGGCTTGCCGTCAGCTCCACCAGGATGCGGGCGCTCTTGCCGCGATCGTCGAGAAATGGATTGAGCTCGACGAGATCGAGCGACGAGACGAGGCCGCTGTCCGAAAGCATTTCCATCACCAGATGTGCCTCGCGAAAGGTCGCGCCGCCAGGCACCGTCGTGCCGACGCCCGGGGCAATCTCGGGATCGAGGAAATCGAGGTCGAGGCTGACATGCAGCAGGCCGTTCGCCTTGGTGACGACATCGAGGATCTCACGCATGATGGCGCCGATGCCCTGCTCGTCGATTGCCCGCATGTCGAAGACATTGACGCCGTGTTCGTGGATTTCCTCGCGCTCGCGCGCATCGACCGAACGGATGCCCACCTGGAAGACATTCTTCGGATCGACGAAGGGGCGGTCCTTCGGCAGGATCTCGGCGAACTCCGCCTCGCCGCAGAAGAAGGCGACCGGCATGCCGTGAATATTGCCGGAGGGCGAGGTGGCCGGGGAATTGAAATCGGCATGGGCGTCGAGCCAGAGCACGAAGAGCGGGCGGTCTTTGCTGGCGGCATAACGGGCCATGCCGGAGACGCTGCCCATGGAAAGGCTGTGGTCGCCGCCAAGAATCAGCGGGAAACGGCCGGAGGCGGCGACGTCGTGGACGCTGCTTTCGAGGGCGCGCGTGAAGGCGCCGACGATCCTCAGATTGTGGGCCTTCGGGTGGTTCGGCAGATCCATTGCCGGTACGATCCTGAGATCGCCGATATCGGCGACGTCATGGCCAAGCTCGATCAGCGTCTGGTCGACGCCGGCAATGCGCAGGGCCGCGGGGCCCATGGCAGCCCCTCTGCGGCCGGAGCCTTCTTCCAGCGGCGCGCCGATGAGGGTGACAGATCGCGATTGGGCATTCATGTGGAGGGCTCCGTGTTGAGGCCTGTTTCGGCCGATAGTGGGATAAAGGGCTGGCGGCAAAAAGATGGAAAAGTGTCAGAAATGGACTATGATTGCGCAGATTGATAAACCTATTTTGACAAAGTGATTAGCGTGGATGATCTCGACACCGAACTTCTGAGTGCGCTTCGCCATAACGCCCGGATTTCCGTCTCTTCGCTTGCGGCGATGACGGGCGCATCACGGGCGACGGTCGCTGCCCGGATCGACCGGCTGGTCGCCAGCGGCACGATCGTCGGCTTCACCATCCGCACCGGTCATGAGACGCGCTCCGCCGGCGTGCGCGCCATCGTCATGATCGAGGTGCTCGGCAAGCTCGCCGACAGGGTGGCCGATCAGCTGCGGGGCCTGCCGCAGGTGCGCGCGCTGCACAGCACCAACGGCAAATGGGATTTCGTCGCCGAACTCGAGGATCGCGACCTTGCCGCCTTCGACGAGACGCTGCGCCGCATCCGGCTGATCAACGGCATCAATTCGACCGAGACCAACATCCTTCTCAAGACCAGCAAGACCGGTTTCTAAGCCGGCTTAAAGCCCATGCTGTCCTCAAACTGCTGCACGGCTTCGGGCGAGATGCATCAGTATTCGCGTTCGTAGACAATGCCGGCTTCGCCCTCACCGTTGCCACCGGCCCCTCCGCGCAGCTTGACGCCGCGGCCGACATCGAGGTTGATCACCGCCTTGGCGCCGGCCGAGCCGCCCTGCTGCAATTCGAAATAGGTGCGGTCGTTGAGATAGCGGCCGACGCTGACGCTCGTCTGCCCCTTGGAATCGGTGCTGACGTCGAAATCGTCGACGCCGAGCTGGTTGCGCAGGCCTTCGAAAAGCGAGGTGGAGCGGTTGCCGGCAAGCTGACTGACGGCGTCGGCGAGCTGGGCGATCTGCACCGGTGAGAGCTTCGACATCGACTGGCCGAAGATCAGCTGCGCCAGCACCTCGTCCTGCGGCAACTGGGGTGAGGAGGAAAAGGTGATCGCGGGGTCGGTGGCGAGGCCCGCAACGTCGACGGTCAGCGTCGTCGAGCCGGAGGCCGAGGTCGCTTCCATATCGAGCGCCGGCGTCAGATCACCGGCAAAGGTGATCCTGCTCTTGTCGGAGAAATCCAGACGGCGGTTGAGAATGGTCATGCGGCCGCGGCGCATGGTGAAACCGCCGGTCACGATGGGTGCAGCCGCCGTTCCGCGGATCGTGACCAAGCCGCCAAGCTCGGCATCGATGCCGCGGCCGCGTACGAAGATATGCGAGGGCGCATCGATTTCGAGATCCAGCGTGATCACGGAGGATTTCTCGCCGGGTTTTCGCTCGCCGTCATCGCGCAGCTGCGCAATGACGGCCCGCGGCGCATTCTTGTGCCGGATGTCGATTTCTCTCAGCGAGGTCGGCAATTTTTCTGGGACCGTGATCGAGGTCTTGTCCAGCCGAAGCTTGCCGCTCAGCGTCGCATTCATGATCGGCCCCCGCAGGCCGACCGTGCCATTGACGGTCGAGACGACAAGGGTTCCATCGACATAGACCGCCTTGTCGAGCTTGATCGAAATATCGGCGGGAAAGCCGCCCGCCGGCTGGATGCCGATGGTGCCGGTGGCGGAAATCGTGCCGCCGCCGCCAAGGTTGCCGCTAAGGCGCGATATCACGGCCTGGCTGCCATTGAAAGTCACGGTCGCCGTCAGATTGTTGACGGCCATATTGCGCCGGACGTCGACGAGCTTGGCGCCATTGGTCGAGACGGTGCCGTTGATGACGGGTGCTGCGGCTGTCCCGCCGATCTGCAGGTTGACGGTGGCGACGCCGTCGGCGACGAAGCCTTGTTGCGCAAGCGGGGCGCCGAGCACAGCGAAAGGAAGATTGCCTGTGAAGCGCATGTCCATGGCGCGATTGCCTGAAATCACCACGCTGCCGCCGCCCTTCAGCGACATGCCGGCATCACCGGCAAGGCTGGTGTCGACCGTCAGCCTGTTTCCGGCAAGTTTGCCCGATGCGCCGATGGTGAACGGCGAAAGGCCGGCACCTTTTGTCTGGCTCGTCGCCGCGTTCTTCCAGTCGACCTTGAAGTCGACG
Source organism: Rhizobium sp. BT-226 (assembly GCF_025847085.2). NCBI lineage: Bacteria > Pseudomonadati > Pseudomonadota > Alphaproteobacteria > Hyphomicrobiales > Rhizobiaceae > Rhizobium > Rhizobium sp. BT-226. The sequence goes on from NZ_JAOYTI010000004.1 coordinate 411,658, forward strand.
GAGGGCGCCGATAGCGCGCCGGTGGCCTTTGCGGTCGCTGAGACCGCACCCTCGGCGGCAAGACCGGGAACGAAGCCGTTGGCGATGCCGGCCGGAACATTGGTGGCGTTCGCCGTGACGTCGACCGAGCGGATCGACGTACCGGCGATGGCAAGATTGCCGGTAGCTTTCACCGCGATGCCGCCGCCACCAGTAAGGTTGGCGTCGAAATCCAACCTGTCACCGGCGTATTTTCCCGTCGCCGCCAGCGCAAGGCGGGACAGGCCGGCAGCCTTGGTATGACTGGTTGCGGCATTCTTCCAGTCGAGCTTGAAATCGACGATCGGATTTGCCGGCGTTCCCGACGTTATGGCGCTTGCCGAAAGCGTGCCCTCGGCACCGAGGCCGGGAACGAAGGCATTTGCGATATTTGCCGGCAGCGCCGGAATATCGGCATTGATCGAAAGGTCCCGGATGGCCGTTCCCGCGATCGTGACGCCGCCCTTCGCCTTGGCCAACACGCCGTCCTTGCCGGCGAGATTGGCGTCGAAATCGACCCTGTCATTGGCGAACTTGCCGGAAGCCGCAGCACTCAGGCCCGAAAGGCCGCTGCTCTTGGTCTGGGCGGTCGCGGCGTTCTTCCAGTCGAGTTTGAAATCGACCGCCGGCTTCGGCAGCGCTCCGGAGGCGGATGCCGTTCCCGAGACGGTGCCTTCGGCGGCAAGACCCGGGACGAAGCCGTTGGCGAGGCCTGCCGGAAGGTTGGCGAGATCGGCCTTGACGTCAAGATTGCGAACCGACGTGCCTGAAATCGCAACATTGCCGGCGGCCTTCAGCGAGAGGCCGTCCTGACCGGCGAGATTGGCATCGAAATCGAGCCGGTTGTCGGCGAAGCGTCCCGATGCGGCAAGTGCGAGGCCCGAGAGACGCGCGCTTCTGGTCTGGCTGGTCGCAGCATCCGCCCAGTCGAGCTTGAAGTCGGCTTTCGGTGCGGCGGGTGTGCCGGCTGCGGACAGGGTGCCGGAAATCGTGCCGCCGGCCGCCAGATCGGGAACGAAGGTATTTGCGAGACTGGCCGGAAGCTTGGCGATCTCGGCATCGACCTTGATGCTGTCGATCGCCGTACCGGCCAATGCGACATTGCCCGTGGCCTTCAGCGAGAGGTCTTTGTCGCCGCTGACTTCCGCATTGAAATCAAGCTTGTTGTCGGCAAATTTTCCCGATGCGGTCGCGCCGATCGCGGCAAGGCCGGCACGTTTCGTGTGGCGCGTCGCAGCATTTTTCCAATTGAGATCGAAATTGGCGGTCGGGGCGGAAAGAGAGCCGCTGGCCGAGACCGTTCCAGAGATCGCGCCTTCGGCGGCGAGATCGGGGACGAAGTTGTTTGCGATATTTGCAGGGATATTTGCCAGCGCGGCGTCGACTTTGACATTGCCGACTGTTGTGCCGGTGACGGCGATATTGCCGTTAGCCTTCAGCGAGACGCCGTCGGCGCCGCCGATCACGGTGTCGAAATCGAGCTTGTTGTCTGCGAATTTTCCCGATGCCTTCAGGCCAAGATCCGCAAGGCCGGCGCGTTTCGTCTGGGTCGTCGCAGCGTTTTTCCAATCCAGATCGAAATTGGCAGTGGGAGCAGCGAGCGAGCCGGAGGCCGCTACCCTTCCTGAGATCGTCCCTTCGGCGGCGAGATCGGCGACGAAGCTGTTTGCGATGCTTGCCGGAACATTTGCCAGCGCGGCGTCGATCTTGACGTTGCCGATCGTCGTGCCGGTGATGGTGACATTGCCGTTTGCTTTCAGCGAGAGGCTGTTGGCGCCGCCGATCACTGTATCGAAATCGAGCTTGTTGTCGGTGAATTTTCCGGATGCCTTCAGGCCAAGATTCGCAAGGCCGGCGCGTTTCGTCTGGCTCGTCGCGGCATTCTTCCAATCGAGATCGAAATTGGCGGTGGGTGCAGCGAGGGAGCCGGAGGCCGCCACTTTTCCTGTAATCGTGCCTTCGGCAGCGAGATCGGGAACGAAACCATTAGCGATACGGGCAGGCAGATTGAGGATATCGGCGTTGACATCCAGCACCGGTGCCTTCGGGTCGGCGAGCGCGACATTGCCGGCGGCCTTCAGCGAGAGGCCGTCATTGCTGCCGACCGTCGTGTCGAAGTCGAGCTTGTTATCGGCGAATTTGCCGCTGGCGGTGATGCCGAGCGGTGCCAGGCCCGCCCCCTTGGTCTGGCCGGTCGTCGCATCCTTCCAGTCGAGCTTGAAGTCGGCGACCGGTGCTGCCGGCGTTCCGGTCACGGCAATCGTTCCGGAGATCGTGCCGCCGGCTGACAGGTTCGGCACGAAACCGTTGGCAAGTGCTGCCGGCAGCTCGCGAATATCTGCATCGATCTTCAGCGTTTCGCCGGCGGAACCGGTGACGGTCACCGAGCCGGTGCCGGTTTTCAGCATCAGTCCGTTCAGGCTGGCCGCACCGCCGCCGATTGCGACCTGCGTCGGTGCGGCAAGCTCGATCGGGATATTGCGGGGGCTTGCCGAGAAGCGATCAAGGTTCAGGTGCATCGTGCCGCCCGCCGCTTCGATATTGCCGGCGGCCAGCACGGGATTGCCGTCATAGGCAGCGTCGAGATCGAAATCGGTATGGTCTTGCTGCTTGGTAAAATCGAGCGAAAGGCCGGCAAGCCTGTTCGTTCCGGCACTCACCTCTTCAGCCTTGACCGTGCCGTTTGCCGCAAGGGCTTTGAGATCGCTGACCGTGACATCTATATCCGGCTTGACGATGGCAAGCGTATCACGGCTGATCGAGCCGCCGGTCGCAAGCAGCTTGAGCGCAATCCTGCCGCTGTCGCTGCTGACGCCGAGCGACCCTTTGAGATCGCCTTCGGCCTTCTGTCCGCCGAGTGCGGCGAGCAGGCCGACATTGGGGAAATCGAAGGTCAGCGCGCCTGTCGGCTCCAGGGAGGGCGAGAATTCAACGTTGCCGGTCAGCCGGTTGCCGCCGATGTCGGCGGTCAACGCCGGAATGCTCGTTTTGCCGTCCCGCGAACTTATGTCGCCGTTGATGCTGATCGGCTGGCCGTCGATCGTGCCGGTGGCGGCGATCCTGCCCTGCGGCGCCTTGGGATCGGCGAGACCCGACAGGTCGATATTGAGGTTGCCGAGCATGCGGTCGGCCATTTCAAGGCTGGGCGCCTTGAGATTGGCCGTGACTGAAATTGCCGGGAGCTCACCCCCCACTCTCAACGCATAACCCGCGCCACCGCTGGCGCCGGGGATGAGCTTGCCGATGTCAGGCAGCCGGCCGGAGAGATCGGCATTCAACATCCCGCCGTCGAGCGCGACGTTGCCGGCCGCTTCCAGCGTGCCGGACTTCAGGACGAGGTTGGACAGCGCGAATTTCGACGGGATGGTGCCGACCACCTGGCTTTCGAGCGAGATCGGTCCGTCGAACCTGCCTGTTGCCGCAGCCGGCAGGGCTGCCGGGTTGATGGTGAGCTTGAGGTTGCCCGTCAGCGCTTGGTCTGCCAGCCGATAGGAGCCGTTGAGACCGCCGTTGATATTGGCGGTTTCGACGGTGGTGCCATTGAAGCCGATACCACTGGGAGAGATCTGCAGCGGCGAGGCGATGGTGATCGGGCCCTGAACCGCGCGATTGAGGTTCGGCTCGGCAAAGGTCGCGTCGCCGGCAACAAGGCGCAGCTGGACGCTGCCGGAACGGGCGGCGAGATTGAAGGCGTCGCTCTTTGCCGTCAGCTTGACATTGCCGATATCGGCCTGCGGCAGGGTTGCGGTGTCGAGCGAGCCGCTGACATTCAGTCGGGCGGTTTGCGCATCGCCGGTCAGTGCCAGGTTGAGGCCTGATATAAGAAAGCGTGCTTCGCCTTCGGCGAGCGGCCACCGGAAATCGACAGGCCCCGACGTGCCGAGTAGATTGGCGTTCAGGCTGTTGTTGCCGGCCGGATCGAGGGTGCCCGAGGCGGCGATTACGACGCTGCCGGTGGCGATATTGCCGGTCTGGATATCGATCTTGCCGTGATTGTCGAAGGTGGTGGCAAGATCGATATTGGTCTGGCCGGCAAAAAGCGGCCGGAATGCCGATGGAAGCAGCGAGCTCAGGTCACCGCCGCCCTTGAGGTCGAGGTGGTGCAGCCCGTCTTCCGTAATCTGATGGCGGGCTTCGATTGCGGCGCGCTGCTGCCCGTCGAGGGCAGCCTGCAATTTGCCTTTCCAATCGGATATCGGCCCCTGGCCGTCCAGGTCGATGTTGACGGCCGGGCTGTCCGGCAGGCCGAGAAAGCCTGCCAGCAGCCCGCCCTTCGGCTCGGACAGCTGTGCCTTCAGCCGCAGCCGGTTTTCGGCTGGCGCAAAAGCGATGTCGGCGGCAAGCCGCGCATCCGGAACCGCGTGACGGCTGACATTGGCGACGGCCTCGCCGCCATCGCCGTTCGCCGAAAGGCTGCCTTCGGCGGCGAGCGCAAAGGCGCGGCCGGCCAGCGGTGCGGCAAGTTTGATATCGGGCAGCGCGATGCGGTCTATACCGACCTTGATCGGAAGGCTGAATCCGCCGGAATTTTCAGCCTGGGGCCGCGAGGGCAGGGTGCGTACCGGCTTGCGCAGCACGTTGATCGCTTCGATCTCGAAGCGTTTGGCATGGAAGGTTCCGGTCAGCAGCGCAAGCGGATTCCAGTCGATCGCGACGCCATGAATTTCCGCAAAGACGCCCCTGGTGTCGGAGATGGAGATCTCGGCGGCGCGAAGCCCGCCGGTCAAAAGGCCTTGCGGTTCGCGAACCTCGATCGTCATGTCGCGATTGGAAAGCGTGGAGGCTATCTTTTCGGTGACGATGCGGGCGCCAAAACTGGTGAAGCCGAAGATCGCCAGTGCCGCGACCGCGAGAATCAAGGTGGCGCCGACGACATAGCCGGTGAGCCGTACGATCCAGTTGACGATTTTTGTCAGCGTTTGCATCGGCGCGGACACTACCCCGTTTTCATGACGGCCCACAGATCGAAAACACGAGCGGAATCGGCAATCCTAGAAGGATTGGCCGATGCCGGCGTAGATTCCGTAATCTGTGCCATCTTCGTACTTGTTCAGCGGCACGGCAAAATCAAGCCGCAGCGGGCCGAAAGGCGTTGCATATCGTATTCCGGCGCCGGCGCCGGCGCGGATATCGGAAAAACCCGGAAAGGTGCTGTCCGATACGGTGCCGACGTCGATGAAGGGCACGATGCCGATCGTATCGGTGATCTTGATGCGGGCCTCCAGCGAACCGGTCACATAGGAACGGCCGCCGGTGGGATCGCCATTGTCGTTGTAGGGCGAGATTTCCTGATAGCTGTATCCGCGCACGGAGCCGCCGCCGCCGGCAAAGAAGCGCTGTGTGGCGGGAATGTCCCCAATGCTGTCGCCGCCGATCAGGACGCCGGCGGCAATCTTGCCGGCAAGCACCAGGCCGTCTTCCTGGCCAAACGGCAGATAGCCGGAAATCGAGCCCTCGAATGCCGCATAGGGCGTGGCGTTGAAGATTTCGTAGCCGGGCTTTGCCGACAATGTTGCGCGATAACCCTCCGTCGGGTTGAACTTGTCGTTGCGTGCGTCGCGATCATATTGGATCGGCAAGGTGAAAGTCAGATAGTCGTTCGTGCCGAAGGCGTCGTCGTCGCGCTCCCAGCTGAGCTCGCCGCTTGCCGAGACCGTGTCCTGGTCGGTTAGTTCGTAGGAAAGGCCGAGCGAGGCGGTGACGAGCGTGGCGTTATAGGCATCCGGATTTTCGGTCTTGGCGACGATGCCGGCCTTCAGCGTGGCGGCGGGGAAGAAGGCGCCGGGTTTGGTGAAGAGAATGCCGGCGGAATAGTCGAGGCTGCCGACATCCGTCGTTTCGCCAAGCCGCGAGACCGATCCCTCGATCCTCAGTGTTTCCGCCTCGCCAAACAGGTTGCGATGACCCCAATAGCCCTGAATACCGAAGCCGTCGGTGGTGGAATATTGCGCGCCGACACCGAAGTAGCGCCTCTTGCCTTCGGAAACCTCGATCGTCATCGGCAACGTGCCGTCCGATGCCAATGCATCTCCTTCGTGAATGGTGACGCTCGAAAAGACACCGAGGGCGCGAAGGCGCTCGCCGGCTTTCTTCAGCGTTTCCGGCGAATAGGCTTCACCCTTGTTCAGCCGGGAATAACGCTGGATGAAAGCTGGCCTGACGGTCTTCTCGCCGGTGACGCCGACATCGCCGATTGGAGCGATGGGACCGCCCTCGGCAGCAAGGACGATATCGACGGTGTCGCTGTTGTGATCGGCAACGACCTTGCGTTCGGTCAACTTGGCGAAGGGCCGGCCTTCGCTCTTCAATTGTTCGACGATCTTGTCGCCGGCCTTGATGATGGCGAGCGAGCCGGCCTCAGCGCCCGGGGCAAGATCGTAATCGGCGGGATTATGGTTTGCGGCATCGCCGCCGAACTGGACCTCCCTGACCTTGAAAACGGGGCCGGGAGCAATGTCGACGGTGACGGGGATCGGCCCTGACCGGTCGAATGTCGGATTGGGCGGCAGGTCGTCGATATTTTTACCGTCGATGGTAATCGTCACCAGGCCGCCATAACGGGCCTTTTCATACAGAGTGGCGATCAGCCGCTCTCGATCGTCGCGCGCCTTGACGACGACGCCGAGATCGCCGGACACCGGCTGCTTCTGGTCACTGAGGAGACGGGAGCTGTTTTCCAACGCTTCTTTCAGGTCGGGATCGGCGGTATCGGCTTTGAGGTCGACGTGGTAGCGCACCGGGTCGGGCACCTGTTCGCCTTCGTCTTCTTCTTTGCCGAAAATGGTGATGCCGAAAAGCTTGAAGGCGTAAGCGTCGCCGATCAGGACCGGTGAGAACGCAGCTGCCGCTGCGACCACCATCATGGTGCCTGTTCGCCGATACGCAGTACCTGTTTTCGGGCTTGTCCCTCTGATCCGCATCCGCCGCTTTTGGTTATGCCTACAATGAAGCTTCGTTGCCCAGCCATGAACAGCTTAGCGACAAAATCGCGCGGGGTGTACCATTTTAAATTGCCAACGCGCTAATTTAGCACAAAAAATCCCGGACCTGTGTCCGGGATTTCCTGAATTTGCCGATTTCAGAGCGCGCTCAGCGCGGGCAGGTATCGATATAGCGGCGGCCGTAACGGTCGCGATAGTAGCACTGGCCGGGCTGTTCGGCGACGCTGCCGATCAGGGCGCCGGACACACCGCCGATAGCGGCGCCGACTGCCGCGCCACGGACGTTGCCGGTGACCGCGCCGCCGATGACGGCACCGGATGCAGCGCCGATGCCGGCGCCCTGCTGCGTCGGTGTGCAGCTTGCGATCGACAGGCCGATCAATGCGAGTATGACAACTTTCTTCATCTTTTCTCTCCGAGGTTGTTGCCCAGCGGGCAAAGGCCGTCCCTTTTATTTTTTTGTCAGGCTAGACCGAAAACTATGTCGGAAGAAAGGGTTGTCCACTGCTGCGCCGATTTTTTTGCGATCGGGCTGTCGTCGCCTTTTGCACGGTCCGCAAACTCGGCTGCCTTCTGCGGCATCAATTTCGTTGATCGCGGCTCGCATATTTTTTATCTGGAATCATTCAAAAATATGGGCCTTTTGCCGCAGTTGATGTTAAAGCAAAGGGTAAGCATTGACGCGCGGACGTCCAGTCATCAAGAACATTCGCGCGATACTGGAGCATATGATGGATTTCGAAGCGTTTTTCAAAAACGAGCTGGACGGGCTTCATACCGAGGGCCGTTACCGCGTTTTTGCCGATCTCGAGCGTCACCGCGGCAATTTTCCCCGCGCGACGCGCTACACCGCGGATGGCCAAAAGGAAGTCACCGTCTGGTGCTCCAACGACTATCTCGGCATGGGCCAGCATCCGAAGGTGATCGAGGCGATGAAGAACGCCATCGACCACTGTGGCGCGGGTGCGGGAGGCACCCGGAATATTTCTGGCACCAACCACCATCACGTCATGCTCGAACGTGAGCTTGCCGACCTGCATGGCAAGGAAGCAGCGCTGATCTTCACGTCGGGCTATGTTTCCAACTGGGCAGCCCTCGGCACGCTCGGCGCCAAGATCCCCGGCCTCATCATCTTCTCCGACGCGCTGAACCATGCCTCGATGATCGAGGGCATCCGCTATGCCAAGTGCGAAAAGGTGATCTGGAAGCATAATGACGTGGCCGATCTCGAAGCCAAGCTCAAGGTCGCCGATCCGAAGGTGCCGAAGCTGATCGCCTTCGAGAGCGTCTATTCGATGGATGGCGATATCGCTCCGATCAAGGAGATCTGCGACCTCGCCGACAAATATGGCGCGATGACCTATCTCGACGAAGTGCATGGCGTCGGCATGTATGGCCCGCGCGGTGGCGGCATCGCCGAGCGCGAGGGGCTAATGGACCGGCTGACCGTCATCGAAGGCACGCTCGGCAAGGCTTTCGGAGTGATGGGCGGTTATATCGCCGCTTCGACGGCACTTTGCGATTTCATCCGCTCGTTTGCTTCCGGCTTCATCTTCACCACGGCGCTGCCGCCGGCGCTTGCCGCCGGCGCCGTCGCCTCGATCCAGCACCTGAAGGTCAGCCAGTTCGAGCGCGCCCGCCATCAGGACCGTGTCCGCAAGCTGAGGGCGCTGCTCGACCAGAATGGCATCCCGCATATGCCCAATCCGAGCCATATCGTGCCGGTGCTGGTCGGCGATGCGGCCAAGTGCAAGTGGATCTCCGATCTGCTGCTCGACAATTGTGGCGTCTATGTCCAGCCGATCAACTATCCGACCGTGCCGAAGAAGACCGAGCGCCTGCGCATTACGCCGACACCGCTGCATTCCGACGCCGATATCGCCCATCTGGTCGAGGCGCTGCATTCGCTCTGGTCGCGCTGTGCGCTCGCTAGGCACGTCGCCTGATTTTTCGATGACCGCTCGGTTCGAACCGTAATTCAGGGCCTCCACTTGGAGGCTCTGACAGCGATCGGTCTTGCTCCCGCAAGGCGCTGCAGCAAACCTCCCTTGCTCGTCCAAGATCATCCGCTCTGCGCTTGGTCTTAACGCCTCTGACACATCGCAATCGGCCTGACCAATGAATCTTTTCCCTGTGTTTGCCTCCTGCCGCAACTGCGAGCCTCGGGTGTCGCGTGAGAAAACCTTTTCTCACTTGACATAAGGATTGGTAAAAGCTTTTCTCAGATCACTTCAGAAGGAGGACGTTCTGAACATATGGGGAGGAAAAAGAGGCAGGATCACCATCCACGAGGTGGCGGCGGCTGCCGCGGTGAGCATCTCGACGGCGTCGAAAGCTCTCAATGATACCGGCCGGATGGGAGCGGAAACGCGCGAGCGGGTGAAGCGGATCGCCGCCGAAATCGGATATCGGCCGAATGCGCTGGCGAGAGGTCTTCTCAGCAAGCGCAGCTTCACCATCGGGCTGCTGACCAACGACACCTACGGTCGTTTCACGCTGCCTGTCATGGCGGGTATCTCGGATGCTCTCGTCGATCACGGCGTTTCGGTCTTCCTGTGCGCCATCGAAGACGATCCGGCGCTCGCCCAGATCCATGTCGATGCGATGCTGGACAAACAGGTCGACGGCATCATTGCGACGGGAAAACGCCTGGATCGGCGCCTGCCTGTCGATCTTTCGAATTTGCATGTGCCTGTCGTCTACGCATTCACGGAGGGGACGCAGAACAGTGTCACCTTCCGTTCGGACGACGAACAGGGTGCGCGGCTGGCTGTGGAATGGCTCGTGAAGATCGGACGGCGGCGGATTGCGCACATCACCGGCCCGCAGGACTTCTTCTCGGTGCGGGAACGTGCCGGCGCCTATCACGAGGTGGCAGGTCACCGTGAGCCAGTGCTCTACGGGGTCTGGTCGGAAAGCTGGGGGCATGATGCGGTCGAACAGCTTTGGAAGAGGTCGGGAGAAAAACCGGATGCTCTCTTCTGCGGCAACGACCAGATCGCCCGCGGCGCGGTGGATGCGTTGCGCGAGCGCGGCGTCAAGGTGCCGCAGGACGTCTCGGTCATCGGCTTCGACAATTGGGAGATTGTCGCGGCCCAGACGCGACCGCCGCTGACGACGGTGGATATGGAACTGAAGGAGCTCGGGCGGCAAGCCGGTTTGACGGTGCTCGCGCTTGCGGAAGGACGGCCTGTCGAACCGGGGGTGAGGAAATTGCCGTGCCGGCTGATCGTCCGGCAGTCATGCGGGGGTGAAGCCCCCTAGGAATGAGAACAAGAGAATGAGCAAAGGCGCGAGGAGATGCGCCATATCGGGAGGAGTGTCATGATCAAGCGTCTATTGGCGGCGACCAGCATCGCTACCTTGTGCCTGTTTTCGGCCGCGTCGGCTGCTGAGAATGTCGAAATGTGGGTTCGTACGGGGATCGGCGACGCCTTCAAGAAGGTCGTCGAAGCCTATAATTCCGGCCACGAGAACAAGGTCGTCATGACCGAGGTGCCGTTCTCCGAGCTCGTGCAGAAATATGCGACGGCGATCGCCGGCGGACAGGCGCCGGACGCCCTGTCGATGGACCTCATCTATAATCCGGCCTTTGCTGCGGCCGGCCAGCTCGAAGACCTGACGGACTGGGCAAAATCCCTCCCCTATTTCAACTCGCTTTCGCCATCGCATGTTCGCCTCGGCACCTATCAGGACCGGATTTACGGCCTGCCGCTTTCAGTCGAGACCTCCGTCTTTGCCTGGAACAAAGATCTCTACAAGAAGGCTGGTCTCGACCCGGAAAAGGCACCTGTGAATTGGGACGAAATCACCGCCAATGCCGAGAAGATCCGGGCGCTGGGTGACGATACCTACGGCTTCTATTTCTCCGGCGGCGGCTGCGGCGGCTGCATGATCTTCACATTCACGCCGCTCGTCTGGGGTGCGGGCACCGATATCCTGTCGGCCGACAGCAAGACGGCGACGCTCGATACGCCGCAGATGCGCAAGGCCGTCGATATCTACCGCAACATGGTCAAGAAGGACCTCGTCCCGGCAGGAGCCGCCAGCGACAACGGCGCCAACTTCCTGACCTTCACCAACGGCAAGATCGGTCAGCAGAGCCTTGGCGCCTTTGCCATCGGCACGCTGGTGACCGAGCATCCCGATATCAACTTCGGCGTAACGCTCATTCCCGGCGTTGACGGAAAGCCTTCGTCCTTTGCCGGCGGCGACAACTTCGTGATCACCAAAGGCACCAAGAAGATCGACGCGGTGAAGGAGTTCCTCGAATATGTATATTCGATGGACGGCCAGAAGATCATGGCGAAGTATGGCAGCCTGCCGACGCGCGGCGATATCGCCGACAAGGTGCTTGAGGGCCTCGATCCGCGCATGCAGGTCGGCCTGAAGGCGATCGGTGTGGCCAAGACCCCCTATACGCTGCAGTTCAACGACTTGATCAACAGCGCCAACGGGCCATGGGCAAGCTTCACCAACGCCGCGATCTTCGGCGACGACGTCGACGGCGCGTTTTCGAGTGCGCAATCGGAAATGCAATCGATCATCGATAGCGGCCAGTAAACTCTCCCTCGGCCGCGGCCGGGGAGCGGTGGCAGCTTCCCGGCCAAATTCAATTGACAGATGCGGAGCGTTTGATGACCGGTTCCGGTTCAGAGACCCTATTGCCTCGGCGCAGGCGACGGCGCCGATCGAACTGGCGCGGCCTCGTCTACATTGCGCCGGCCATGGCGCTGGTCATCGTCTTCTTCATCATGCCGGTTCTCTTCACCGGATGGATGAGCCTGCACAACTGGCCGCTGATGGGAGCGTCCCGTTGGATCGGCTTCAACAATTATTTTCGCATGGCCAACGATACCCGTTTCATGACGGCACTGAATTTCACGGCCTACTACACCGTGATCGTCACCATCGCGATCTTTGCGATCGCCTTTCCGCTGGCAATCTTCGTCGAAAAGGAACGGCAGTTCGTCGGCGCCTACCGCACGATCATCTTCCTGCCCGTCGTGGTCGGTCTTGCGACCTCCTCGCTGCTGTGGGTCTGGCTCGCCAATGTCGATAGCGGCTTCATCGGCCCGGCCTTGAAGGCGCTCGGCCTCGTCGAAAAGAGCCCCAATCTTCTTGCGACCTTCGACACCGCCTTTCTGACGATCGTGGTGATGGTCGTCTGGAAGATCGCAGGCTTCACCATGATCATTCTTTTGACCGGGCTTCAGGCCATTCCGTCCGAGCTGACGGAGGCCGCCCGCATCGACGGAGCCGGCCGCTGGCAGCGTTTCCGGCATCTGACGCTGCCGCTGATGCGCAAGACGATTGCGCTGGCGCTGATCGTCTCCGTCACCGGTTCGATCCTCGCCTTCGACCAGTTCTACATCATGACGTCAGGCGGACCGCAGAACAAGATGATCTCGGTGGTCTACTACATCTTCAATCAGTCCTTCGTGTCGTTCAATCTCGGCTATGGCGCAGCGCTCTCGATCGTGCTTCTCGCCATCCTGGTGGCGATCAGCATCGTGCAGCTCTGGCTGCTTCGCGTCGGGGAGGAGCGTCCATGACCACCTCAAGGGAGCGCCGCGCGCGCAAGGCCATCCGGACGAAGTCGGCCTATCACCTGACCGGCATCGCTATCTCGATCTTCTTTCTCGCCCCCTTCGTGATCACGCTGTTATCGTCCTTCCGGCATGGCACGGAGGCCAGCCTGCCGCCCTTGCCGCCATGGCCGACCTCAGGCGTCAGCATCGATTCCTATGCGCTGCTCGATACGTTCGGCGCCGGCATCTGGCGGCACATGATCAATTCGCTGTTCGTTTCGGTCGCCACCGTGGTGCTCACCGTCGCCGTCAGCCTGCTCGCCGGTTACGGCTTCTCGCGCTATCGATTCCCGCTGAAGAATGCGCTCTTCGTGCTGATCATCGCGACGCTGATGATCCCGTTCCAGTCGATCCTGACGCCGCTCTTCATCATCCTGGCAAAGCTCGGCCTCAACAATTCGCTGCTTGGGCTGACGCTGGTCTATGTGACGTTGCAACTGCCCTTCTCGGTCTTCATGATGCGCAACGCCTTCGATGCCGTGCCGAAGGAGATCGAAGAGGCTGCGCGCATCGACGGCGCGCGCGACCTCAGGCTCTTGGTCCGGGTTCTTCTGCCGCTGGTGCTTCCCGGCGTCGCGACGGTGGCGATCTTTGCCTTCCTCAATGCCTGGAACGAGTTTCTCGCCGCACTCGTGCTGCTCTCCAGCAATGAGAAATACACCCTGCCGGTGCTGATGACGGCGGTTCGCGCCGGACGGCTCGGCGCCATCAATTGGGGAGCGGTCCAGGCCGGTGTCGTCGTCATGACGATCCCTTGCCTGATCGTCTTCCTGCTCCTGCAACGCTACTACATGCGCGGGCTGATGGCCGGCGCCGTGAAATGATCCCAAGAAGGTAGAGCCCATGACCAAATCAACCAATGACCGCCAGTTTCGTCCCGTCGCCGTTCCCGATGTGGAGCTCGGCGGCTTCTGGGGCAAATGGCAGGACGCCGTCTGCAATTCCACGGCCGAAACCCTGCTCGACCGCTGCGTCGAGGCCGGCATGCTGAAGGCGATCGATGTCGACCAACCGAGCCCGGGGGTCGTCATTCCCATTCAGCCATGGGGCGGGACGACGCAGATGTTCTGGGATTCCGACCTCGGCAAGTCGATCGAAACGATCGCCTATTCGCTCTATCGCCGGCCGAACCCGAAGCTCGAGGCCCGCGCCGATGAGATCATCGATATGTATGAGAAGCTGCAGGACGAAGACGGCTATCTGAACGCCTGGTTCCAGCGCGTCGAGCCTGCCCGCCGCTGGACCAATCTGCGCGACCATCATGAGCTCTATTGCGCCGGCCATCTGATGGAAGCAGCGGTTGCCTATTATCAGGCGACCGGCAAACACAAGCTGCTCGACATCATGTGCCGCTATGCCGATTACATGATCAAGATTTTCGGCCATGGCGAAGGCCAGATCCCGGGCTATTGCGGCCATGAGGAAGTCGAGCTGGCGCTGGTCAAGCTCGCCCGCGTGACGGATGAGAAGAAATATCTCGACCTGTCGAAATACTTCATCGACGAGCGCGGCACCGAACCGCATTTCTTCACCGCCGAGGCAAGCCGCGATGGGCGTGATGTCTCCGAGTACCACCAGAAGACCTATGAATATGCGCAGGCGCACCAGCCGGTGCGCGCGCAGACAAAGGTCGTCGGTCACGCGGTGCGCGCCATGTACCTTTATTCGGGCATGGCCGACATCGCCACCGAATACAAGGACGACAGTCTGACGGCAGCGTTGGAAACGCTCTGGGACGATCTGACGACCAAGCAGATGTATATCACTGGTGGTATCGGACCGGCTGCTTCCAACGAAGGCTTTACCGATTATTTCGATTTGCCGAACGATACCGCCTATGCGGAGACTTGCGCCTCGGTCGGCCTAGTGTTCTGGGCGAGCCGCATGCTTGGCCGCGGTCCGGATCGGCGCTATGCCGACATCATGGAGCAGGCGCTTTACAACGGTGCACTGCCGGGGCTTTCGACGGACGGCAAGACGTTCTTCTATGACAATCCGCTCGAAAGTGCCGGCAAGCACCACCGGTGGAAGTGGCACCATTGCCCCTGCTGCCCGCCGAATATCGCCCGGCTGGTGACCTCGATCGGCTCCTACATGTACGCCGTTTCGGATAATGAGATTGCCGTGCACCTCTATGGCGAGAGCACCGCGCGGCTGAAGCTTGCCAACGGCGCCGAGGTCGAACTTGAGCAGACCACCAACTATCCGTGGGAAGGTGCGGTCGCCTTTACCACCAGGCTGGAAAAACCGGCGCGCTTTGCGCTGTCGCTGCGCATTCCGGACTGGGCCGAAGGCGCTACCCTCAGCATCAATGGAGAGATGCTCGATCTCAACGCCAATATGCGCGACGGATATGTCAGGATCGATCGTGAGTGGGCCGCGGGCGATCGTGTCGCCCTCTACCTGCCGCTGGCGCTTCGGCCGCAATATGCCAATCCGAAGGTGCGCCAGGATGCTGGCCGCGTCGCATTGATGCGCGGCCCGCTGGTCTATTGCGTCGAAGCGACCGACAATGGCGAAGACCTCAACGCCATCGTCCTGCCGCGTGAGCTCTCCACAGCCGAAACCGTCGTGTTGAAGGATCTCAATGATGCCGTCGCCCTCGATCTCAAGGTCGAGCGCGAGGAAACGTCGACCTGGGGAACAGCGCTCTACCGCAAGGCGCCGGCCGCAAGGCAGGTCGCCACCGCGCGTTTCGTGCCCTATCATCTCTGGGACAACCGCGCGCCCGGAGAGATGCTCGTCTGGGTCCAGTCGGACAGATAGGTCTTTTTGGGGATGACGAACGGTATGGGTAACAAGAGCGTCGTGCTCCAGGACGTGCGAAAAAGCTATGGCAATCTGCAGGTGGTCCACGGGATCGACCTGACGATTGCGGAAGGCGAATTCGTCGTCTTCGTCGGCCCTTCCGGCTGCGGAAAATCGACGCTTCTGCGTATGATCGCCGGCCTGGAAGACGTGACCGACGGGGAGGTCGAGATCAAGGGACGTGTCGTCACCGATCTCGATCCGTCCGAGCGCGGTATTGCCATGGTCTTCCAGTCCTACGCGCTTTATCCGCATATGAGCGTGCGCGACAACCTGGCCTTCGGCTTGAAGATGGCGCGCACCAATGCTGCGGAGATAGAGACGCGCGTCAAGGCCGCCTCCGCAATCCTGAAAATCGACCATCTTCTCGACCGGCGGCCGGGACAGCTTTCCGGCGGCCAGCGGCAGCGTGTGGCGATCGGCCGGGCGATCGTGCGCAAGCCCGATGTCTTCCTGTTCGACGAGCCGCTGTCCAATCTCGATGCGGAACTGCGCGTTTCGATGCGCATCGAGATCGCCCGCCTCCACCGCGAGCTCGGCAACACGATGATCTATGTCACGCACGACCAGACCGAGGCGATGACGCTCGCCGACAAGATCGTCGTGCTGCGCGACGGCCGCGTCGAACAGGCGGGAACGCCGCGGGAAATCTACGAGAATCCCTCCAATACCTTCGTGGCGGGCTTCATCGGCTCGCCCCGGATGAACCTGCTCAATGCCCGCTGGGGTGAGGGCGGCCTGGTCGAAGTCGCCGGCCGGCAGATCGAAAGCGGCCTGCCGCCGGCAGGCAGGCCGGTTGGTGGCGTAGTGACGCTCGGCCTGCGGCCGGAGCATCTGAAGGTGGCATCCGACCTATCGGGCAGGCTGACGGCCAGGGTCGATTTTTCGGAATATCTCGGAGGAACGCAATATCTCTATTGCCAGCTTGCCGATGGCCAGTCGCTGACCGTCGAGCATCGGTCACCGGTCAGTATTGCGGCGGGCGAGCAGGTGAGCCTGTTGTTTGAGCCGTCGGATTGCAGATTGTTCGACGAGGGCGGGAACCGGTTGCGCTAATAGCGGTCGTTAGGACCAAGGCGGGCGACCACTCAGCGATCGGCCCGTCTGAACTTCACTCGGCGATCGCTAGCGTCATGAGCTCCGCCGCCCTTTGCCGGGCTTCCCTGTCGGCGGCGAAGACATCGTCCATGGCGGCAGCCGGCGGCAGGCCGGCCAGATCGTCCATGACCCTCTCGGTGACCTCGGCCATGGCGAGGAAGGACAGCTGCCCTTCGATGAAGGCTTCGAGCGCCACTTCCTTGGCGCCGTTCAACACCGCGCCCTGAACACCGCCGCGGGTCATCGCGAGGCGCGCGAGCCGCAGCGCCGGAAACCGCACCTCATCCGGCGCCTCGAAATCCAGCCTGGCGAGCTTGGCGAAATCCAGCCGCTCGACCGGCAGGTTCGGCCGGCGCGGAAAGGACAGGGCATAACCGATGGCGGTGCGCATATCGGGCGCGCCGAGCTGTGCCAGCACCGACCCATCGGTATAGCCGACCATGGAATGGATGATCGATTGGGGATGGAAGATGACCTCGATCTGTTCGGGTCTCAGGCCGAAAAGGTGCCGGGCTTCGATCATCTCCAGCGCCTTGTTGAACATCGAGGCGCTGTCGATCGAGATCTTCAATCCCATCGACCAGTTCGGGTGGGCGCGCGCGGTTTCCACCGTCACATCCGCCATGTCACGCAGCGAGGCGGTACGGAAGGGACCACCCGACGCCGTCAGGATGACCCGCTCGACGGCGTGGCGCTGGCTCTCTTCCAGCACCTGGAAGATCGCGTTGTGCTCGCTGTCGACCGGAAGCAGCCTGCCGCCGCCTTCCCGGATTGCTGCGATGAACAGATCGCCGGCCGATACCAGGCATTCCTTGTTGGCAAGGGCGATATCGGCGCCGCGGCGGGCGGCGGCAAGGGTCGGTGCCAGGCCTGCAGTGCCGACGATTGCCGCCATTACCCAGTCAACTTCGCGGTCCGCGGCTTCCATCAGCCCGGATTTTCCCGAAGCGACCGCGATGCCGGTGCCGGAAAGTTCGCTCTTCAGTGATTCGTAATGCCGGTCGTTTGCCGTCACCGCCAGCCGCGCGCCGGATGATTTCGCTTGCCGGGCCAGCAATTCGACGTTGCCGCTGCCGGTCAGCACGGAGATTTCGAAGTTCTCCCGTCCGCCCAGGTGATCGACGACATTGAGTGTATTCTGGCCGATCGAACCCGTCGAACCGAAGATGCTGAGGCGCCGCGGCGCGCTTTTGCCGGTCATCATGTAGAATTTCGCGAAAATTTCTCTCGTAGGCTCAGGCTCTACTAGGCTTTGGAGGGAGCGGCAAGTGTGCGGTGCAGCAGATTTCAACCCCTGAGGGGTTTACAGAACAGCGGCCGGATGTGATCCTTCTAACATTGCTGGCGGATTCGCTTCCGCCGCGGCCGGTGATGGTCGCATGGCAAGTCGGGGCGCCGCGGCGTCCATCGAAGAACAGGCACTCGGTGCCGCCGGCCCTTTGGCCATACATTAAATCGAGGATGAAACCGGGATGAGCGGCTTGGCCGTGATCCCTCATCGCGTTCGCTGCGAGCGCTTCCGTGCGCTGCTGCTTCGGTTTCGGAGCCGCAGCCCTGTGTCAGGCAAAACGTTCTGCTTCATGACGACATTCAAAATAGCATGCATTCTTTTCGCCATCCTGCCCTCGCTCACTGCCACAGCCAGGGCGGACGACCTGCTGATCTGGTCGCCGGCCAAGCTTTCGGACCGGTCCTACAAGGCGACGATGGGTTTTCGCCTGCCGGCGGAATGGGAGACGAGCGCTGGCGCCGACATCGCGCTTGCCTCGACCAAAGGCGGGGCGCTGCTGCCCGATTCCGAACAAGCAATGCTTTGGGGCAGTATCACCAGGACGAGCGTCACCCCGGCAAGCCGGTCACAGCAGGGTGCCAGAGTCAGCGTCGATACGCTGCGCGGCAGCGGCGCGCTCACCCTCAGCCGCTCGCGCAGCTGGATCCTGTCCGATTCGCTCGATATGCAGTCGAGCCGATCCATCAGCGTGCAATATGACGCGGTCGAGGCCCGGCAGGCTTCGGTGACGGCATCGCAGGCGCTGAAGCTGATCCATCCCTGGACGGGAACCTCGCTTTCGGCAGGAACAGGTGTCAGCAATGCCAGCGGCGACTTCTCGAGCACGGTGGGGGTCAGCCAGGCCATTCTGCCGAACCTCAATCTCGATGCTGCGGTGAGCAACCCATTTTCCGGGGGTGAGGCGGGCAGCGTCAATCTCCGCTATCGCGTCAACTGGTAGCGGGTGCTGAACCAAACTCCGCCGATCAGCGTTTCCTACGAGGTTTCACGGAGGAACGGATCATGGTTTTCAAGGAGCAGACATTTCACGGGCTCGAACCCGAGATGGAAATAGAGATCGCCAATCGCGCATCGGTCGAGGCGGCTGTCGCCAACGCGCTGGCGATCGCCGGCGGCATCGATGCGTCCGATGTCGAGGTGACGATGGAGAACGACCAGATTGTGTTGAGCGGCACAGTTGGCACGGTGGGCGAAATCGAACGGGCAACCGCGGTCGCCAAGGCGGTCGAGGGCGTGCATGCGGTGCAGAACCGGATCCTGCTTGGGGGATCTCCGCTCGACGGGCCGCATTAACCAACGACGGGCCGCTCCGAGCCCGGCCCCCGCCGGGCGAGGACTATTTCCACAGCATCGCCTATAAGCCGGTCAACCGGCGAAGCGTTCGACGAGGAACGACGAGCCGGCCAGACGATCCGTTTTCTGCGCAGCGCCTGATCCCTGCGGCTGGTAAGCGATGGCGAGCAGCAGGACGCTGACGGCGACATAGGCGATGGCCAAAAGAGTCATCTTGATACGCATGATGAATACTCCTGTTTCGCGATAAACGCGGCTGTTATGGCGAAGTTCCTCATCGGCGAGATCAGAAGAAAAGCCCGGCCGGGGAGGATCGGCCGGGCTTTTCCTGCCATGGATTGCCTTATCGGCAGATCCGGGTTTCCTTGACGATCGTGTGACCGTGGCGGCGGATCTTTTCCGTCTTGGTGAAGCAATCGCGGGAAACGTGCCGCGCCCTCATGTGATGGCGGTAATCGGGCCGTTCTGCATGCCGGTAATGGGGACGCGCGTCATCTGTGGTGATCGTCACACTTGCCGCCTGGGACGGCATTGCTGAAAAGATGGACGCAGCAGCGAGCGTGCAGGCAAGGATAATCTGTTTCATGACAAGCCTTCTTTCTGAGTTGGTCATTCTGGGTTGGTCAGGGCATCAACTCACCGGAAGCGCCGCCGGTTCAATCACATAGAGTTACCGACTGTCTCGACGGCAGAAACCTTTCCGGCCGCGGATCGTTAGCGCAGGGGATAGCCGGAGGCATCGATCATGGGACCGATTGCAAGGATCATCACCATCGTCGCCGGGCTTGCCAGCGGCACGGTTTTTTCGCAGGCGCCGGAATTTACGCAGCAATACCGACAGCGGATCGGCGGGGCGATCGACGAACTGCGCGTCATCGTCGAGGATTTCAATCGCCAAGCCGCCGAGCACGATCTCGATCGCCAGCAGGCGCTGAACGCCTATTCGCAATCATCCGACGATTTCCTGCGCGATCGCGGCGTCTCGATGCAAAGCACGATCACGCGCTACGAAACGCTGCTCTCGCAGCAGCTCCGCCTCGGCACCGCCGCCCCCGTCGCCAAGCCCTTCGTGCTGATGCGGAATGCGGATGATGTGGTTTTCGCCAATACCTGGCGGGACTTCGTGCCTGGGGTGCCGGTGAGCTTCGCCGGCCTCGTCTGGGGCGTAATCGGTTTTGTCGGCGGATGGGTTGTGGCAGCGCTGCTGGGGTTGGGCGCCCGTCGAGCTTCGCGAAGACGGAAGGGCGTTCGTCAAGCGAGCTGACCGGGCGGCGAGCGTGGCCTGCGTGTCCGGATAGCTCCCACGTCCACAAAATCGAGGGCGCTTTAAGCCGGTCGCCTTTCGCCTGCATCGTTCATCCTTGACTGCCAGCCTTGGGGGTTGCTTCGGATTATCCAGCCTGGGCCGACCGGCTATCGAAACATCTCGATGCTCGGCCGCCGATGTGGTGATAAGCGTTCCCACGCGAGCCTATAGACTTCTCGGATATTGCTTTCACCATCTTCAAGCTTTTGGTATTCTTGCAGGGAAAGGCCATGACCTTCGCAACCTGCGTCTGGGTCATTTGCATTTTCTTGCGCATAGAAACCAGTTCTTGGGCTGTCATTGAAAGCGCTCCTTTGATTTGGGTTTTTACGCACTTTGTACACATTGCCAGCCGCTCCGTTACCGCCGGGCGGCTTTTGCCATCTGGGGAATGAATGCCAGCTCTCTAACGCATCCATCAAAGGTATGGCCATGATCGAATCCATTCTCTGGCTGGCGCTTATGCTCCTCGCCGTCCATTGGCTTCTCGATTATCCCCTGCAGGGCCAGTTCCTCTCCGACGCCAAACAATCAGGCCCGCTGCGCGTTTATCACCTGATCGCTCACTCCGGCATTCAAGGCGCTGGCGTCGCAGTGGTCACGGGCAACATGTGGCTAGGTCTTCTCGAATGGCTGGCACACACGACGATCGACGAGGCGAAGGTGAGGGGGAAGACGACTTTCGCCCAAGACCAGGCCTTGCACATCATCTGCAAGGTCATCTGGCTCGCCTACCTCGTCTTGTTCGCAACGCTCTCGCATGGTGCGTCTATCTCGCTCTGGTGGCGCTGACGTTCGGTCTGGCATCTCTACCAGGATGGTGGCCGTTATGAGCGGGAAGATCGAGCGAGGCACGCTGCTGGTCATTTGCGTCTGCGTTGTACTCGCGCTGATATGGATGTTCTGCCCGTGATCCGACCCCTGCCGCCTGACGACATGATCGAAGACACCGGTATCCGCTTCGAACCCGCCCATGATCTTCTCGAATGGCGCGGTCATCGAGGGCCAAAGGCAAGCCGGCTGATGACCGATCGCTCCGTGGCAAAAGGCGGCGCAGAGTTCCTGCTTAGGCTTCTGATCCTGTTTCATCTGGAACAAGCCCGACGGTCACGTCAAAACATTTGAACACGGAGGCAGGCAATTAGGGATCTACGTGATTGAAAAGAATGGTGATCCCGGCGCGATTCGAACGCGCGACCCCCAGATTAGGAATCTGGTGCTCTATCCTGCTGAGCTACGGGACCACTTGAGCGCCATGCATACAAAAGGCTTGGCGCGAAGCCAAGCCTTAATTGTTGCCAGAGCATGTCGCGCAAAAGTGTGCAGCGGTTTTGCGCCAAGGACATGCGGAAAACAAAGACCTAAAGTGCGGCAAGCGAATCTGAAAGATCGCGACGCGCTTTAGAGACCGAGGCGTTGTTCGGCAAGTCGGACCCAGTAGGAGATGCCGTGGGCGATGGCTTCGTCGTTGAAGTCGTAGGCCGGGTTGTGGAGGCCGGCGCTATCGCCATTGCCGATGAAGATGAAGGCGCCGGGGCGGGCGTTCAGCATGTAGGAGAAATCCTCGCCGCCCATCATCGGATCGATCTCGGCGTTGACGTTTGCCTCGCCGGCGATGGCGCTGGCGGTGGCGACCGCATGCTCGGTCTCATCCGGGTGGTTGACGGTGACGGGATAGTTGCGGTGGAAGCTGATTTCGGCCTCGGCGCCGTGGGCCGCGACCAGACCCTCGATGATCTGCCGGAACCGCGTCTCGGCGAGCGTGCGCACCTCGGGGTCGAGGGTGCGAACCGTACCGGCGAAGGTCGCATCGTTCGGAATGACGTTATGAGCGAAGCCGGCATTGAACTTGGTCACCGAGACGACCACCGAGCGCAGCGGATCGGCGGTGCGCGAGGCGATCATCTGCAGATTGGCGACGATCTGGGCGCCGATGGCGATCGGGTCGATCGTCTTATGCGGTTGGGCGGCATGGCCGCCGCGGCCCTTGATGGTGACGGTGAATTCGTCGGTCGCCGCCATGATCGCGCCCTTGCGGGTGGCGAACTGGCCGACAGGCAGGCCCGGCAGATTGTGCATGCCGTAGACCTCTTCGATATCGAAGCGCTCCATCATGCCGTCCTTGACCATCAGATTGCCGCCGCCGCCGCCCTCTTCGGCGGGCTGGAAGATGACGGCGACATTGCCGTTGAAGTTGCGGGTCTCGGCCAGGTATTTCGCGGCGCCGAGCAGCATGGCGGTGTGGCCGTCATGGCCACAGGCATGCATCTTGCCCGGCGTCTTCGAAGCCCAGGGCTTGCCGGTGATCTCGGTGAGCGGCAGGGCGTCCATGTCGGCGCGCAGGCCGACCGTGCGGCGGCCTTCGCCCTTGCCCTTGATCAGGCCGACGACACCGGTGCGGCCGATGCCGGTGACGATCTCGTCGACGCCGAATTCCTTGAGCTTTTCGGCGACGAAGGCAGCCGTATTTTCCACAGCGAAGAGGAGTTCCGGCCGGGCGTGGATGTGGCGGCGCCATTCGGCGACCTCGTCCTGCAACTCCGCGGCTCTGTTCAAAATCGGCATATCGGCGTTCCTGTTATGAAATCTCGACAATCTTTCATCGCATCACGAGGGTGTGAGGCTCACGGAAATTACTTAGTCAATGACCTTTGCCATGTCATAGCCATATAGGCTAAATAGGGGAAGATTTCGAGATTTTCCTGATATCCGAAGGACGAACCGTGTCGACGAGCCACTTCCGTTTGTTTGCTGCCTTGCGGCCGCTTTCTTTCGTGTCAGCGGCGACTGCCGTGTTTCTGGCTTCCGTTCCGCTGGCCCATGCCAATCCGCACATTCTCGTCGATGTGCAGACCGGCCGTGTGCTCGAGCATGAAGAAGCCTTCCGCAAATGGTATCCGGCCTCGCTGACCAAACTGATGACTGTTTACACCGTGTTCGATGCGATCCGCGCCGGGCAGATCAGCCTCGATACGCCCATCGTCATCAGCAAACGCGCCGCCGCGCAGCCGGCCGCCAAGATGTATTTCAAGCCGGGGCAGAAACTGACGCTCGATAGCGCATTGAAGATCCTGCTGGTGAAGTCCGCCAATGACGTGGCGGTCGCGGTCGCCGAAGCTATCGGTGGCACGCAGGAAGGCTTCGTGACGCGGATGAACGGCGAGGCGCTGAAGCTCGGCATGACGGATTCGCACTTCGTCAATCCGAACGGCTTGCCCGGCAAGGGGCAGTATACGACGGCACGCGACCTTGCGGTGCTGACGGTGGCGCTGCGCCGCGATTTTCCGCAATATGCCGGTTATTTCGCACTGGAGGGTTTTACCACCGGCCAGCAGAACGTGCCGAGCCTCAACATGTTGATCGGCCGTTTCGCCGGCGCGGACGGCATGAAGACCGGCTTCATCTGCGCTTCGGGCTTCAACCAGATCGGGTCGGCGACGCGCAACGGCCGCACGCTGGTCTCCGTCGTGCTCGGCACCGACAGCCTTGCAGCCCGCGCCGATGCGACGGCGAACCTTTTGCAGAAGGGCTTCACTACCCAGCCTGCCAGCAACGACACGCTGGGTTCGCTGAGACCCTATGGGTCGGGGCAGGACCAGGTGACCGACATCAGCGCCGATATCTGCAGCGCCAAGGGCGCCAAGGTGCGCAGCGAAACGCGCGACGAAGTCGGCCGCATGAAGGTGCAGTCACCCTATATCCAGCCGATGGACCACGATCCGCAATTCGTCTTTGCCGGCCTCATTCCGGGCCAGGATCCGCAGCCGGCCGCGGAAGCCGAAAAAATGGCGCGCGGCGATACGGCGGGCGCGATCGCCAACGTGCCGGTGCCAATGCCGCGCCCGACATCCTTCTGAGCTTTAAGGTAAAATAACATGAGCGCGTTCAACGACAGGATTCCGGTCACCATCCTGACCGGCTTTCTCGGCGCCGGCAAATCGACGCTGCTCAACCGCATCCTCAAAGATCCGGTGATGAAGGATGCGGCCGTCATCATCAATGAATTCGGCGATGTCGGCATCGACCACCTGCTGGTCGAAAGTTCCGGCGATTCGATCATCGAGCTGTCCGACGGCTGCCTCTGCTGCACCGTGCGCGGCGAGCTTGTCGATACGCTGGCGAACCTGATGGACGCCGTGCAGACAGGCCGCGTCAAACCGGTCAAGCGCGTCGTCATCGAAACGACGGGCCTTGCCGATCCCGCACCGGTCATGCAGGCGATCATGGGCAATCCCGTCATCGCCACGAATTTCGAACTCGACGGCGTCGTTACCGTCGTCGACGCGGTGAACGGGCTGCAGACGCTCGACAATCACGAGGAAGCGCGTAAGCAGGCGGCGGTCGCCGACCGGCTGATCGTCTCGAAAAAGACGATGGCCGAGTCAACGGACGGGCTGGAAAAGCGGCTGCGGGCGCTCAATCCGCGCGCCGTGATGATGGATGCCGACAGCGCCGAGGCGGGCAGTGCCGCGGTGCTGGTCAACGGGCTCTACGATCCGGCGACGAAGATCGCCGATGTCGGCCGCTGGCTGCAGGACGAGGATGCACACGAGGCGCATCATCATCACCATCATGATGGGGACCACAATCACGATCATGATCGTGATGGCCACGGTCACCACCATCATGATCATCACCATCTTGGCGAACAAGGGCACGCGCATCAGGATCCGCACGACGTCAATCGTCACGATGCCTCGATCCGCTCTTTCTCGATCATCGAGGAAAAGCCGATCGATCCGATGGCGCTCGAGATGTTCATCGATCTTCTGCGCTCTGCCCATGGCGAGAAGCTGTTGAGGATGAAGGCGATCGTGTCCGTCTCCGACCGGCCGGATCGGCCGCTGGTGCTGCATGGGGTGCAGAGCATCTTCCATCCGCCGGTGCGGCTTCCCGCCTGGCCGGGGGAGGACCGGCGCACGCGCATGGTGCTGATCACCCGGGATCTGCCGGAAGCCTTCGTAAAGGATCTCTTCGACGCCTTCCTCGGCAAGCCGCGCGTCGATATGCCCGATCGTGCGGCGCTGTCGGACAATCCGCTCGCCATTCCCGGCATGCGGATTTAAATCGTTGATTTTGTTGTTATGCGACCTTCTTCAGGTCTTGCGTTTAAGGATACTTGAGAGCCACTTGGCCTGCTGGCCGCTCAGAAGGGTGCGATAGCGCTCCTGGCTTGCCGCCAGATGGGCGCGCATGGCGGCGCGGGCGGCCTCCGGGTCCCCGGCAGAAATCGCCTTCAAAATCGCCAAATGCTCGCGCTGCAGGCCTTCCTGATAGTCACGCGACAGGGTGCTATGTGTACCCCAAGGCGAGGCGACGTCGCAGGGGATCGCCCGCAGGCCAAGCGCATCGAGAACTTCGACATAATATGAATTATTGGTGGCAGCCGCGATTTCTCGGTGGAAAGCGAAGTCACTCTTCCCGGTTGCTTCGCCGCGCTCGAGCAGCCGGTCGAATTCGAAGAATGCTTCCTGAATCTGCGCTTCCTGGGCCGCATTGCGCCGTAGCGCAGCAAGCCCTGCGCTTTCGATTTCCAGCCCCATGCGCACCTCGATTATGTTGAGCGCATGGGAAACCTTGTTGCCGACATCGGCGCTGATCGAACCGAAGGCAATCGTCGGATGGTTCTTGACGAAGACGCCGGCGCCTTGCCGCGCCTCGACGAGGCCGTCGGCGGCAAGGGTTGCAATCGCCTCGCGGACAACGGTGCGGCTGACGCCGAAGAGCTCGCCCATCCGGGTCTCCGTCGGCAGCTTTTGGCCGGGCGCATATACTCCGGACACGACCTGAGCGCGGATGGCCGAAACGACGCCTTCGGAGAGTTTCGGCCTTCGCTCGACCCTGAAACCTGCGGCCGTGTCGGTCGCCATGTCGCACTCCTATTTGAACACGCTCGGCAGCCACAGTGAAATCGCCGGGATGTAGGTGACCAGCCCGAGCACCACGATGCCCGCACCGTAGAACGGCCAGATCGAGCGCATAGCCTCCCAGACCGTGATCTTGCCGACTGCACAAGCCACGAATTGCACCGCGCCGACCGGAGGCGTGTTCAGCCCTATGCCGAAATTGAGGATCATGATCACGCCGAAATGCACCGGGTCGACACCGTAAGCCTGCGCAACCGGCAGGAAGATCGGCGTGCAGATAATGATGGTCGGCCCCATGTCCATAAAAGTGCCGAGCACAAGCATGAGGACATTGAGCAGGAGCAGCACCGTCAGCGGATCGTCGGCGACGCTCCTCATCCAGATCACCAGCGAGGCAGGCACCTTGAGGAAGGCCATCAACCAGGAGAAGGCGGCGGCTGTGCCGATAATCAAAAGCACCATCGCCGTCGTGCGCACGGCGCCCTGCGTGGCGTGAACGAAGTCTCTCCAGCTCATCTGCCGGTAGACCAGGAGGGTTATCAGCAGCGCGTAGAGCACTGCGATGCAAGAGCTTTCCGTCGCAGTAAAGACGCCGGACCTCACCCCGCCGAAGATGATTGCGATCAGCAGCAGCCCTGGCAGCGCGACGGCGAGCAAATTCGCCACCATGACGAAGCCCGGAAAGGGTTCTGTCGGATAGCCGCGCGAGCGCGCAACGATGTAGGCGGTCACCATGAGCGCAGCCGCGAGCAATAGTCCGGGCAACACGCCGGCGGTGAACAGGTCGGCGATGGAGATCTTGCCGCCGGCCGAGATCGAATAGATGATCATGTTGTGGGAGGGCGGCAGGAGCAGCGCGATCAGCGCTGCCATCGAAGTGACGTTCACTGCATAATCGGCGCCATAGCCGCGCTGCTTCATCTGCGGGATCATCAGGCCGCCGACGGCTGCGGCTTCTGCCACTGCCGAACCGGAGATGCCGCCGAACAGCGTGGCGGTGACGATGTTGACCTGGCCGAGGCCGCCGCGCACGTGGCCAACCAGGGATGCGGCGAAGGCGACGATGCGGGAGGCGATGCCGCCGCGCACCATCAGGTCGCCGGCGTAGATGAAGAAGGGGATGGCGAGGAGCGAAAATACGCTCATGCCGGAATTCAGCCTCTGGAAGATGACCAGCGGCGGCAGGCCCATGTAGAGCACCGTGGCGAAGCTGGCGACGCCGAGGCAGAAGGCGATCGGCGTGCCTATCAGCATCAGGGTGGTGAAAACACCGAACAGGATCCAGAGTTCCATCGCGCTACACTTTCAATTTGACGTTCGGATCGGCATTGATGTTTTCGATCTCGACGGCGATTTCCGCCGGCAGAATCTCATCCAGCGCATCGTCGATCGGTTCGCCGGCGAGGCGGAGCACGATGCGCTCCAGCGAGAAGATCACGGCAAGCACGCCGCCGCCTGCGAGCGGCAGATAGTCGAACGCGCCGGAAATACCCAGCGACGGCAAGATTGTGTTCCAGGTCAGGCTCATGAGCGCGCCGCCGTACCAGACCATGCCGGCGCCGAAGGCGAGAATGACGATGTCCGAGATCATGCGCAGGACGCGCTTGCCGGATTTCGGCAGTACATAAAGCAGCACGTCGAAACCAAGATGATTGTTCTCCCGGATGCCGACGGCGGCGCCGAGGAAGATGAACCAGCTCATCAGCATGACCGAGCCCGGCTCCGTCCAGCTCGGCGAGTCGTTCAGCACATAGCGGCAAAATACCTGCCAGGCGACAAAGACCGTCATCAGCACCAAGCCGGTGCCCGCGAGCCAAAGGGCGGCGTTGCTCAGGCGCGTCAGAAAATTGACGACGGGTGTCAGGTTGTTCGACATCAGGGCCTCGTCGAAATTGGGCGCTCACTCTCCCTTGGCGGGAGGAAACGAGAAAGATGTGCACGAAGCGGCGGTGAACCGGGGTGGCGATAACTCTCCACCCCGATAACCGACGCCGCTTTCCGCGACAAAGAAAGCAGGCTAGGGCTACTGCACAGCCTTTACATCCTCGACCATCTTCTTCAGTACGTCGTCTTTCACGTGCTTTTCGTAAACCGGGGCCATGGCGTCGATGAACCCCTGCTTGTCCGGCATGGTGATCTGGGCGCCGAGCTTTTCGACATTGGCGCGCGATTCAGCGACCTTGGCTGACCACAGCTCGCGCTGCTTGGCGACGCTGTCTTTGGCTGCCTGTTTGAAGACCGCCTGATCCTCCGGCGTCAGCTTGTCGAACGCCGCCTTGTTCATGACGAACACTTCCGGCAGGATCGTATGCTCGTCGAGCGAGTAGTTCTTCGCCACTTCGGCGTGCTTGGCGGTGTCGTAGCTCGGAAAGTTGTTTTCCGCGCCGTCGATGACGCCCGTTTCGATTGCCGAATAGACTTCTCCATAGGGCATCGGCGTGGCATTGGCGCCGAGGGCCGCCACCATGTCGACGAAGATATCGGACTGGATAACGCGGAACTTCAGACCTTTCATATCGGCAACCGAATTGATCGGCTTCGTCTTGTTGTAGAACGAGCGCGCGCCGGCATCGTAGAAGGCAAGCACCACCAGACCGGCCGGCTCGAACGCCTTCTTGATCTGGTCGCCGATGGCGCCGTCCATGACCTTGTGCATGTGCTCTTCCGAACGGAAGATATAGGGCAGGGCCGGAACGATCGATTCCTTCACAGTGCCGTTGAAGGGCGCCATCGACACACGATTCAGCTCGATTACGCCGGAGCGCACCTGCTCGATCGTGTCTTTCTCCTCGCCGAGCTGGGCGGAATGATAGACTTCGAGGGAATAGCGGCCCTGCGTGCGCTCCTTCAACAGCTCGCCGAAATATTTGACGCCCTCGACTGTCGGATAGCCGTCCGGATGCGTATCGGACGATTTCAGCACCGTTTGAGCGCTGGCCGCGCCGCTCATGAATGAAGCGGCAACCATAAGACCGGCCGCCAGTCTAACAAAGTTCTTCATGCTTTCCTCCCGTTTTGCATGACGATGAATTCTCAGAGTCTGTATCCCCGGCTTTGCGACTTAGAGGAAAGTCCTCTGCACGCTTCGCCTCCTTCCAGCGATATTTCCACGCTCGGGCACTGATGGTCGGCCCGAAAGGTGCGCGAGTTGGAAGGCTCATCGAGACATACCAACATGGATCAGCGATGCTCATCGGGTCCGATGGAGCAGCTGCTTACCTCTACACGCGAACACTGTCGCTCTTCTTGTGGAAACAGAAGACTTGGATCGATAGCCTCCTCTATTCTTGCCGTTCCTCCGACCGGCTCACTATGGCTAGAACCTGTAAAGTGCAATGTCAACATACAAAAGCTGTGTAGTTGTATGATGAATTTTCGCCGCGCCTGGTCTCCCACCGGCGGCTGCGAAAGCGCGAGCAGGCAAGGTTGGAGACGCGGGCGACAGCCTTATGGTGGAGGCGTACGCTTCGTAAGAACCCTCAGGCTCGTTCATGTGCACTGTGGGGGTTCGACGGATCGCTAGTCTCTGCCTTGGTTGGCAGAGATGTGCGCCGCAAAAATCTAGGGTCAGATACCTCAGCGCGTGGCGATCGTTCAGGTTTGCCCGCCGCGTTCAGGTCTTTGTTTTTACGCATCTCGCTATCGCGAAAACCGCTGCACGGTTTGCGCAACGCGCTTTAGCACTTGCGGATCAGGAAGCGGTGGCCGCTTTCGGTCTTTTCCGTCTCGACCAGCTCGTGGCCGTCCTCATTGCAGAAATGCGGCATATCGATCACGGCGAGCGGATCGGTGGTGTCGACGCGAATGAGCGTGCCGCTCGCCATGGCGGCAAGCTTCTTGCGTGTCTTGATCACGGGGAGTGGGCATTTCAAGCCGCGAAGATCATAGAGAACGGGGTTCAAGCCGTTCAGTTCCTCGCCCAGAATTTCCAGAACGGCTTCTTTGCCGTGGCGTCCGCCGTTTCCTGCGGTTCGGGCGCCGCAAAGGCCAGCGGGTTCTGCATCGGCACCGGCACGGCCGCAGGTGTCGCGGCAGCGACAGCCGTTGCCTGCGGCTGGGCAGGTGCTGCAGGCGTGGCGCCCGGCGCGGTCTTGGCGGCGAGGCCCTGCGCGGTGCGCTTGGCCATCAGGTCTTCGAGTTCGGCGACCTTGACCATGCGGCCGGCCTCCAGCGAGGTGCCGGTCGGAGCGTAAGCAAGTTCGCGGCCCTTGCGCAGCTTGGCGACCACGGCCTTGCGTTCGGCTTCCGTGGGATCGTACCAGGCCATGCCGTCAAATTTGCTCATCGCCTTGGCATAGTCGGCATCGTAGGTCTTGCCGTAGGAGGCGAGAGCCGCCGTCAGTGCCGGCGGCGTCGACATAGCAGGGCACTTGCCGGCGGCATTGAAGGCGCCGCCGTCGGTTATCTGCTGATTGAAGACGTATTTCTTCTCGCAGACATTCACCTCGGGCGGGCGCTTCGTCACTTCGAAATTGTCGTAGCCGACCTTCAGCATCTTCCAGAAGTCGTAATTGCTGTCGAGGCGATGTTTGACCATGTTTTCCGCGGTCATGCGGAAGGGGAAAGCCTGCAGCTGCACTGTCGCCTGGCCGCCCTTGAAAGCGTCGCGGGCAAAAGCGTAGATCTCCAGCACCTGCTGGTCGGTCATCGAATAGCAGCCGGAGGAGGAGCAGGCGCCGTGGATCATCAGATCGGAACCGGTGCGGCCGTTTGCTGCGTCGTAGCGGTTCGGGAAGCCGGTGTTGATCGCCAGATAATATTTCGAGTTGGGGTTCAGGTTGGCGCGCGTCAGGTCGTAGAAACCTTCCGGCGCCTGCCGATCGCCGGTCTTTACCTTCGGGCCGAGACGGCCGGACCAGGCACAGATCTTGTAATCGGCGATCTTGTCGAAACGGTTATCGGTCTTCGCCTTCCAGATCTCCATGGCGCCTTCTTCCTTGAAGATGCGGATCATGATCGGCGAATTGCGGTCCATGCCCTTGGCGGACATCTGAGCGAGGATATGGCTGGGAAGCGGCTGCTCGACCTTGTTCTTGACCTTGGAAAGATCGACCTGCGCGGTTTCCAACGCGTCATTGCAGCCGGACAGAGCCAGCGCCATGAGGGAGATATAGGCAAAATGACGTATGCGCATCCCAACTAGCCCATAAAGATAATGCGACCCGGTCCGCCCATGGAGTCCAGGCATCAAACGGAATCATAGACGGTTTATACTTTACAAGTCCTTACCAGCCTATGACGTGCTTGGAACATCCCCGCAAGCGCGAATGCTACAGATAACATCAATGTGGCCAAGATTTGGCCCCAATCGGCGATGAGCCGAATGTTGCGCCCAGATCCGGATGTTTTAGGCCGGATCGGCCTAAAACATCCGGATCTAAATCAAAGAAATAGAGCATGATGTCATCCGAAAACCGCTCACACTTTTCGGCATCATGCTCTAGAGATTGCGGCCCATGGCGAGGAATTTCTGGCGGCGGTCATTGCGCAGCTGCTCGCCGGAGCGAGGTGCCATTTCGGCCAGAGCATTGGCGATCACGTCACCGGTTGCCGCTATCACGCTGTCGGGATCGCGATGCGCGCCGCCGAGCGGCTCGGAAATGATGCCGTCGATAACGCCGAGCGATTTCAGGTCCTCGGCAGTGATCTTCATGTTGGTCGCCGCTTCCCGGGCGCGGGTGGAATCGCGCCAGAGGATGGAGGCGGCCCCTTCCGGCGAGATGACGCTGTAGATCGAATGCTCGAGCATATAGACCTTGTTGCCGGTGGCGATGGCGATGGCGCCGCCCGAGCCGCCTTCGCCGATGACGACGGAGACCAGCGGAACCTTGACGCCGAGACACATTTCCGTCGAGCGGGCGATCGCCTCGGCCTGGCCGCGCTCTTCGGCGCCGACGCCAGGATAGGCGCCTGCCGTATCCACCAGCGAAATCACCGGCAGGCCGAAACGATCGGCCATTTCAAGAATGCGGATCGCCTTGCGGTAGCCTTCCGGGCGGGGGCTGCCGAAATTATGCTTCAGGCGGCTCTTGGTGTCGTTGCCCTTTTCCTGGCCGATGACGGCGACGGGCTGGCCGCGGAAACGGGCAAGGCCCGCCTGGATCGCGGCATCCTCGGAAAATTTGCGGTCGCCGGCGAGCGGCGTGAATTCCTGGAACAGCGTCTTGGCGTAATCGGCGAAATGCGGGCGCTGCGGATGGCGGGCGACCTGCGTCTTCTGCCAGGGATTGAGCTTGGAATAGATTTCGACGATCGCCTCGCGGACGCGAACCTCCAGCCGGCCGATCTCATCGCTAGTGTCGATGCTCTCGTCTTCCGTTGCGAGCTTCTTCAGCTCGATGATCTTGCCTTCGAGGTCGGAGATCGGCTTTTCGAAGTCGAGATAATTGTGCATGAGGTGCGTTTCCGTTCCTTGTGCCCGGGGCGTTTTCCTGGCTCCGCCCCATGTCGCCGGTCCTATTCGTGCTTTTTCGCCTGTTTGGCAAGGGGGTGATGCGTCTGGACAAGCTGCTGCAGCCTCTCTTCGAGGACATGCGTGTAGATCTGTGTGGTCGAAATGTCCGAATGGCCGAGGAGTTCCTGTACGACGCGCAGATCGGCGCCGTTGGCAAGCAGGTGGCTGGCAAAGGCGTGGCGCATGACATGCGGCGAGATCAGCGACGGCGTCAGGCCGGCGCGGATCGCCAGGTTCTTGAGGTCGCGGGCGAAAACCTGGCGCGGCAGATAGCCCTCCTTCGAGGCAGCGGGAAAGAGCCATGGGCTTTCCTGTGGCTCCTTCACTGCTGCATTTTCCGCCGCCAGCAGGCGCCCGTAGGATTTGAGCGCCGATATTGCCGAATGCGACAGCGGCACCAGCCGTTCCTTGTTGCCTTTGCCGCGGATCATCAGGAAACGGCCTTCCTGATCGAGCACGCGGGCGGGAAGCGAGACAAGTTCACTGACCCGCATTCCGGTGGCATAGAGCAGTTCCAGGAGCGCCAGCATGCGCAGGCGCTGCAGCTGGCCGGGAGCCGCATCTTCCGCCTCGGCCACTGCCTGCGAAAGCAGCCTGCCGACCTCTTCGACGCCCATCGTTTTCGGCAGCGGACGGCCCTTCTTCGGCGCGTCGAGTATGCCTGTGGGGTCGTCGGTCCTCAGACCCTCGGCATAGAGGAACTTGTAGAATTGCCGCATGGCGGCAAGCCGGCGCGCCTGGGACGAGGGTTTGAAGCCCTTTCGGGCGAGCGAGGAGAGATAGGCGGCGAGATCGGCGGAGGCGGCTTCGGTGAGCCGTATGCTGCGCTCCGTCAGGAAGGAGCGGACGTCGTCGAGATCGCGCTCATAGGATTGCAGCGTATTGGCGGCAGCACCGCGCTCGGCGCTCATCATCTCCAGGAAGGATTCCACGTGGACGCGGCCGAGATCCACCATGCCGGTCACTTCCTGGTCGTGTCGATGGCGCCCGTGGCGGGCGGATTGACCCGCTCGGACGGAATGCGGATCGTCACGTCGCGCTGCTGCGGCTCCACGAAGGTCACAAGCGCCAGCATCGCTCCGTAGACCGTCCCGGCGAGGATCGCGCAGACGAACAGGAAACGGAACAGGGTCGGCATCCAGCAACTCCTTCATGCTCTGCTTCTGTTATAAGAAGCCTATCTGCAAGTGCAAGAAGCGGTATTCAAGCCATGATTCCCTTGCCTGCGACTTGACGCTCCACCTGCATTTGTCGATACCGTTTGCAAACAAAGTGTGAATGGACCGATGAGTGAAC
This sequence comes from Rhizobium sp. BT-226, assembly GCF_025847085.2. NCBI lineage: Bacteria > Pseudomonadati > Pseudomonadota > Alphaproteobacteria > Hyphomicrobiales > Rhizobiaceae > Rhizobium > Rhizobium sp. BT-226. Next base: position 445,621 of record NZ_JAOYTI010000004.1, read on the forward strand.
AACTGCTGACCGTTGCTGACAGCTTGAAAGACAGAGCTCGCGCCGCGCTCGGTTCACGCAATCTGATCCTTGTCGGCCTGATGGGCGCCGGCAAATCCTCCGTCGGGCGCATCGTCGCCAGCCAGCTCGCCATTCCCTTCATCGACAGCGATCTCGAGATCGAGCGGGTTTCGCGCATGACGATCGCCGAGCTTTTCGCCGCCTATGGCGAGCAGGAGTTCCGGGCGCTGGAAGCGCGGGTGATCAAGCGGCTGCTGAAGAGCGGGCCGCGTGTCGTCTCCACCGGAGGCGGCGCCTTCATCAACGACCGGACGCGCAAGCATATCAAGAAGGGCGGCCTTTCCGTCTGGCTCAAGGCCGATCTCGACGTGCTCTGGGACCGGGTTGCGAAGCGCGATACGCGGCCGTTGCTCAAGACCGAAAATCCGAAGCAGACGCTCGAGGGCCTGATGAATGCGCGTTATCCGATCTATGCGCAGGCCGATCTCACCGTGCTCTCGCGCGACGTGCGCAAGGAAATCATGGCCGACGAGGTCTTACAGGCCGTGATCGAAGCTCAGAAGGAAAGTGCAGCGTCATGAATGCGATAACCTCCGCCTCCGCCATCCGAACGGTGCATGTGCCGCTCGGCGAGCGCGCCTACGACATCCTGATCGGGCCGGGGTTGATTGCGCGGGCCGGCGCCGAGATCGCCACCCGCCTCAAGGGCCGCAAGGCGGCTATTGTCACCGACGAAAATGTCGCTCCGCTCTATCTCAAGGCCCTCGTCGCAAGTCTGGATGAAGCGGGTATCGCCTCGGCTGAGGTCGTCCTGCCGGCCGGCGAGAAGACCAAGAGCTTCGAACATCTGATGACGGCCTGCGACAAGGTGCTTGAGGCGCGCGTCGAGCGGAATGATTACGTCATCGCGCTCGGTGGCGGCGTCATCGGCGATCTTTCCGGATTTGCGGCCGGCATCGTCCGTCGCGGCGTGCGCTTCGTCCAGGTGCCGACCTCGCTGCTGTCGCAGGTCGATTCCTCCGTCGGCGGCAAGACCGGCATCAATTCCCGCCACGGCAAGAATCTGATCGGCGTCTTCCATCAGCCGGACCTGGTTCTGGCCGACACGGATGTGCTGAATTCGCTGAGCGAGCGCGAATTCCGCGCAGGTTACGCCGAAGTCGCCAAATACGGACTGATCGACAAGCCGCATTTCTTCGCCTGGCTGGAAGCGAACTGGAAGTCGGTTTTTGCAGGCGGCTCCGCGCGCATCGAGGCGATCGCCACCAGTTGCCAGGCGAAGGCCGATGTCGTCGTTGCCGACGAGCGTGAAAATGGCCAGCGGGCGCTGCTCAATCTCGGCCATACCTTCGGCCACGCGCTGGAAGCGGCGACCGCCTATGACAGTTCCCGCCTCGTGCATGGCGAGGGCGTTTCGATCGGTATGGTGCTGGCGCACGAATTCTCCGCACGAATGAACCTCGCAAGTCCCTACGATGCGCGCCGCGTCGAGCGGCATCTGAAGGAGGTCGGCCTGCCGACCCGCATGTCCGAGATTCCGGGCGACCTGCCGCCGGCGGAATCGCTGATGGACGCGATCGCGCAGGACAAGAAGGTCAAGAGCGGCAAGCTCACCTTCATCCTGACACGCGGCATCGGCCAGTCCTTCGTCGCCGACGACGTTCCGGCGTCCGAAGTGATCAGCTTTCTCCGGGAAAAACATCCCTGATGTCGGTCGAAGGCGCTCTGGCATTTCTTTCGACATACTGGCCGGAGATCCTTTCGATCACGGCGCTGGTGCTCATGTCCGCCTTCTTTTCCGGCTCCGAGACTGCGTTGACCGCCGTTTCACGCAGCCGTATCCATACGCTCGAGGTCAACGGCGACGAACGTGCCGGCCTCGTCCGGCAGTTGATCGAGCGACGCGACCGGCTGATCGGCGCACTGCTCATCGGCAACAATCTCGCCAACATTCTGTCCTCTTCGATCGCCACCAGCCTCTTCCTCGGGCTGTTCGGCAGTTCCGGCGTGGCGCTGGCGACGCTGGCCATGACTGTTATCCTGGTCATCTTCGCGGAAGTGCTGCCGAAGAGCTGGGCGATTTCTAGGCCTGAGCGCTTCGCGCTCGCCGTCGCATTTCCAGCCAGGCTTTTCGTCCTCGTCGTCGGCCCGGTTTCCTCTTTCGTCAACGCGATCGTGCGCCGGATCCTTTCGTTGTTCGGCATCAACCTCTCGCGGGAGATGTCGATGCTGACGGCACATGAGGAGCTGCGCGGCGCCGTCGACCTCTTGCACCGCGAGGGATCGGTGGTGAAGGCCGACCGGGACCGGCTCGGCGGCGTACTCGATCTCGGTGAGCTGGAACTGTCCGACATCATGGTCCACCGCACCGCGATGCGGGCGATCAACGCCGACGATCCGCCGGAAGCCGTGGTACGCGTCATCCTCGAAAGCCCCTATACGCGCATGCCGTTGTGGCGCGGCACGATCGACAACATCATCGGCGTCGTCCACGCCAAGGATCTGCTGCGCGCGCTTGCCGAACCCAACATGGAGCCGCAGAACCTCGATATCGTGAAGATCGCGCAGAAGCCGTGGTTCGTGCCCGACAGCACCAACCTCGAGGACCAGCTCAACGCCTTCCTGCGGCGCAAGCAGCATTTCGCCGTCGTCGTCGACGAATATGGCGAGGTGCAGGGCATCGTCACGCTGGAGGATATTCTCGAGGAAATCGTCGGCGACATTTCCGACGAGCACGATATCGAGATACAGGGCGTGCGCCAGGAGGCCGACGGTTCCGTCGTCGTCGACGGCGGTGTGCCGATCCGCGACCTGAACCGAGCGCTCGACTGGAACCTGCCCGATGAGGAGGCGACGACGATCGCCGGCCTCGTCATCCACGAATCGATGACCATCCCGGAAGAGCGACAGGCCTTCACCTTCTACGGCAAGCGTTTCATCGTCATGAAGCGGGAGAAGAACCGCATCACCAAGCTGCGCATCCGTCCGGCCGGGGAAGACGGCGCAAAGCCAGCCTGATTTTGCTTGGATCTTAGACGGCCAATGCCCATATGGGTTGCGTGCCGCTACCAGCGGGTCGGTTCGCCGGGTGCTGCCGGTTCGACAGCCAGCGCATGCAGGCCGGCATCGAGCTCCGGTTTCAACAGGTCGGTGATTGCCCGGTGGCGCGCCAGCCGCGACATGCCGGCGAATTTTCCGGAAACGATCCTCACTCGCATATGGGTTTCGCCGGTGCCGGTGATATCAGGTTGGTGGCCGGCATGCAGATGGCTTTCGTCGATGACGCTTACGCGTTCGGGCGCGAAGGCTTCGACAAGTTTTTCTTCGATGCGGGTTCGCAGGGTCATCATCCGGTCTTGCTGGTTCGCGAAAAGGGTACCTACCAAGCCTGCAACATTCCCGTTTGTCAATTCTTGTTGTCGCTTCGCGACAGCCCCATAATTAGCGCCGTCATGAGACTTGATTCCAAATATTTCGATCGCATCCGTACACGCCGCAAACGCGAGCCGGAGACAGAGCAGGCGCCGCCTACCTGTCAATGGGACGGGTGCGACAAGAAGGGGGCGCATCGCGCTCCCGTCGGCCGCAATGCGGAAGGCCAGTTCTTCTTGTTCTGCTTCGAGCACGTCAAGGAATACAACAAGGGCTACAATTATTTCTCCGGTCTTTCGGACGGCGAGATCGCGCGTTACCAGAAAGAGGCGATTACCGGCCATCGGCCGACATGGACGGTCGGCGTCAACAAGGCGGCGAAGGACAGTCCGCTGCATTCGGAGATCCGCTCCGGCGCCTATACCCGCGTTCGCGATCCCTTCGGCTTCGTCAAGGAAGGCGGTAAGGGCAGCGGGCCGCGTTTTCCGCAGGCGCGCAAGCTGAAATCTCTGGAAAGCAAGGCCTTCGAAACGATGGGCCTCGACGCCAATGCGACGTCGGCGGAGATCAAGAGCCGCTACAAGGAACTGGTGAAGAAACACCATCCGGATGCCAATGGCGGCGACCGCGGCTCGGAGGAGCGTTTCCGCGCCGTCATCCAGGCCTATCAATTGTTGAAGCAGAACGGTTTTTGTTAATTCCCGTCCTTGCTCTTGGGCTTCAATCGGGTATGGTCCAAATCGGCTGAGGCCGCAGGCAAACGCGGCTCATATTTGTGCGTTTTCCCGACATCGCCTCCGCCGACCTTCCGGACGCGGCGTTTCTTGTCCGGGACTCTTTCAAGAATGCTCGCACGCGGTCATTATCCCGCCGAGGTTTCGTTTCAGTCCCGGAGAAGCATCGCCGACGTTCCGACCTGGACGGGCGCGGAATAAAAAACGCGGCGTCACGGTTGCGACATGGCCTGAGACAGTATGGCCGGGTGGCATCACCCGCCTTGGAGACATGATGAGCAAGATCGACCTTGATATTTCCGAACTGCCCGATACCACCGTTTCGGTTCGCGAGGCCTTCGGCATCGATTCCGACATCCGCGTTCCCGCCTACAGCAAGGGCGACGCTTATGTGCCGGACCTCGATACCGACTACCTGTTCGACCGCGACACGACGCTCGCCATTCTCGCAGGCTTCGCCCATAACCGCCGCGTGATGATCTCCGGTTATCACGGCACGGGCAAGTCCTCGCATATCGAGCAGGTGGCGGCGCGGCTCAACTGGCCTTGCGTGCGCATCAACCTCGACAGCCATGTCAGCCGTATCGATCTCGTCGGCAAGGATGCGATCGTCGTCAAGGACGGGCTGCAGATCACCGAATTCAAGGACGGCATCCTGCCCTGGGCCTATCAGCACAATGTCGCGCTCGTCTTCGACGAATATGATGCCGGCCGTCCTGATGTGATGTTCGTCATCCAGCGCGTGCTCGAATCCTCCGGCCGCCTGACGCTGCTCGACCAGAGCCGCGTCATTCGGCCGCACCCGGCCTTCCGCCTGTTTGCGACCGCAAATACGATCGGCCTCGGCGACACCACCGGCCTCTATCACGGCACGCAGCAGATCAACCAGGCGCAGATGGACCGCTGGTCGATCGTCACCACACTGAACTACCTGCCGCATGATCACGAAGTGAATATCGTCGCCGCCAAGGTGAAGAGCTTCGGCAGTGACAAGAACGGCCGCGAGACGGTTTCGAAGATGGTGCGCGTCGCCGACCTGACGCGCGCTGCCTTCATGAACGGCGATCTCTCGACCGTGATGAGCCCGCGTACCGTCATCACCTGGGCCGAGAATGCTGAAATCTTCGGCGACCTTGCCTTTGCCTTCCGCGTCACCTTCCTCAACAAGTGCGACGAGTTGGAACGCCCGCTGGTCGCCGAGCACTATCAGCGTGCCTTCGGCGTCGAGCTGAAGGAAAGTGCCGCCAATATCGTTCTCGGAGCTTGAGACCGACCGATCATGGCAGCTCGCGGTGACAATTCAAAAGCAAAGCCCGGTGCGCCCGTCGACGTCGAGCCATTGCGCCGGGCGATAACCGGCTGCGTGCGCTCGATCGCCGGCGACGGCGATGTCGAGGTGACCTTCGCCAATGAACGGCCGGGGATGACCGGCGAGCGCATTCGGCTGCCGGAACTTTCCAAGCGGCCGACGGCGCATGAGCTGGCGGTCACTCGCGGCCTTGGCGATTCGATGGCGCTGCGGCTTGCCTGCCATGACGAGAAGGTGCATGCGACGATGGCGCCGCAGGGCTCGGATGCCCGGGCGATCTTCGATGTGGTCGAGCAGGCGCGCGTCGAATCGATCGGCGCGCTGCGCATGGAGGGCATGGCGTCGAACCTGCGCTCCATGACGGAAGAGAAATATTCCAAGGCGAATTTCACCGGCATCGAGCGCCAGGAAGACGCACCGGTCGGCGAAGCGGTTGCGATGATGGTGCGCGAGAAGCTGACCGGCCAGCGCCCGCCGGCCTCCGCCGGCAAGGTGCTCGACCTTTGGCGCAGTTTCATCGAGGACAAGGCAGGGTCCGAACTGGACAACCTGTCGAACGCGATCAACGACCAGCAGGCCTTCGCCAAGGTCATCCGCAACATGCTGTCGGCCATGGAAATGGCCGAGGAATACGGCGACGATGACAGCGACGCCGACAATGACGACCAGTCGGAGCAGGAAGACCAGCCGAGCGGCGACGAACAGGACCAGGACGAGGTTGACGAGGATGCCGGCACCGATGCCGCCCCCGTCGAGGACAGCGAGGTCGCCGACGAGCAGATGGAGGACGGCGAGACCGAAGGCGCCGAAATCTCCGACGACGACATGATGGAAGAGGGTGAGGACGATTCGGAAACGCCGGGCGAGACCCGCCGGCCGAACACGCCTTTTGCCGATTTCAACGAGAAGGTCGATTATCACGTCTTTACCGAAGAGTTCGACGAGATCATCACCGCCGAGGAACTTTGCGACGCCGCCGAGCTGGAGCGCCTGCGCACCTTCCTCGACAAGCAGCTGGCGCATCTCCAGGGCGCCGTCGGTCGTCTCGCGAACCGGCTGCAGCGCCGCCTGATGGCGCAGCAGAACCGCTCCTGGGATTTCGACCTGGAAGAGGGCTATCTCGATCCGGCCCGGCTGCAGCGTATCATCATCGATCCGATGCAGGCGCTCTCCTTCAAGATGGAGCGCGACACCCAGTTCCGCGATACCGTCGTTACCCTGCTCATCGACAATTCCGGCTCGATGCGCGGCCGGCCGATCACGGTTGCTGCCACCTGTGCCGACATTCTCGCCCGCACGCTGGAGCGCTGCGGCGTCAAGGTCGAGATCCTGGGCTTTACGACCAAAGCCTGGAAGGGCGGGCAGGCGCGTGAAAACTGGCTTGCCGGCGGCAAGCCGCAGACACCGGGCCGCCTCAACGACCTGCGTCATATCATCTACAAGTCGGCCGACGCGCCGTGGCGGCGCGCGCGCGCCAATCTCGGGCTGATGATGCGCGAGGGCCTGCTCAAGGAAAATATCGACGGCGAGGCGCTGATCTGGGCGCATAATCGCCTGCTCGCGCGCCGCGAGCAGCGCCGCATCCTGATGATGATCTCGGACGGGGCGCCGGTGGACGATTCGACGCTGTCGGTCAATCCGGGCAATTATCTGGAGCGGCACCTGCGCGCCGTCATCGAACGGATCGAGACGCGCTCGCCTGTCGAACTGCTGGCGATCGGCATCGGCCACGACGTGACGCGCTACTATCGCCGCGCCGTGACGATCGTCGATGCGGACGAGCTTGCCGGTGCGATGACCGAGCAGCTTGCCTCACTGTTCGAGGACCAATCCGTCCAGCCGCGCGGCGGCCGGATACGCCGTGCCGGCTGACGCTGCTGGAAGAATGACGGTCAAGCGCCTCTGCCGTGCGGCGTCGATCGCTCTCTGCATCGCAGCCGGCGCTTCCTCGTCATGGGCCGGCGACGAGGTGCCGGTCATTAGCCGGCAAATCTCCGATTTCAGGATCGGCTCTTCAGAGACGCAATTCGGATCGCTGGAATTTCTCGGCGGGCTGGAGATGGTCTCCAGCAGAGCGCTATTCGGCTCGCTCTCCTCCATCCGTTTCCGGCCGGACCAAAAACATTTCGTCGTCGTGCTCGATACCGGCCAGTGGCTGACCGGCAGCATCGAGCGCGACGTCAAGGGCAGGCTTTCCGGCCTTTCGGATGTCGAGATCACGCCGATGAAGAACGGCGCCGGGGTGAGCTTCGAAGGCAAGGGACATATGGATGCCGAAGGCCTGGCGCTTGACGGCGACCGGATCCTGGTCTCCTTCGAGCAGGCTCATCGCGTCGATGTCTATCCCGATCCCGGCTTTGCCGACTCGGGAGCGATCGCCACTTTGCCGATCCTCATCCCGCGGAAGATGCTGGACGACAACCGCGGCATCGAAACCATCACCGTGGCGCCGGCATCAAGCCCGCTGCGGGGCGGCGTAGTCGTCGTCTCGGAACGCGGTCTCGACAGTGACGGCAATCGGCTGGCGGCCATTCTCAGCGGGCCGCTGAAAGGGCGTTTCTCGGTCAAGCGGGACGGCAGCTTCGACATCACCGACGGCGCCTTCCTGCCGGACGGCGACCTGCTGCTGCTGGAGCGCCGCTTCAACATGGCCGAAGGCATCGGCATGCGCCTTCGGCGCATCAAGGGCGCCGACATCAGGCCCGGCGCCGTCGTTGACGGCGAATTGCTGCTGGAAGGCAATTTCAACTCGCAGATCGACAATATGGAAGGGCTCGATGCTTTCCAGGCCGCCGACGGCATGACCCATATCATCCTGGTATCGGACGACAATCATTCGATCCTGCAGCGCAATCTGATGCTGGAATTCCGGCTTTCCGACAGTGTGAAGCAGGCTGCGTCAGACTGATGTCACAAGCTTTGGCTATCGGATTGAACCGCAGCCGGCCGGCTTGAGCCTTTGTTCTAAAGCAGCTATCGGAGGAAAATCATGGTGCATATCCATGTCATGGGCGCGTCCGGTTCCGGCACGACATCGCTCGGCCGTGCGCTCGCCGAAAAGCTCGATATCGCCCATCTCGACACCGACGATTTCTTCTGGTTGCCGTTCACGACGCCGAGGGAAGCCGACGAGCGCATGGGGCTGCTCCTCGATGAGGTGGCGCGGCACGAAGGCTGGCTACTTTCCGGATCGGCGCTCAAATGGGGGGAGGCCGATTGAGCCGCTCTACGATCTGATCGTGTTCCTCAGGATAGACCCGGAGCTTAGAATGGCGCGCATCCTTGCGCGGGAGCTTGCCCGATACGGAAACAGAATCAGGCCCGGCGGCGACATGGCCGTAAAGAGCGGGGAATTCCTGGAATGGGCGGCCAGCTACGATACGGCCGGTCCCGAACGCCGCAGCCTTGCGGCACATGAGCAATGGCTGGAAACACAGACGGCGCCGGTGCTGCGGCTCGATTCATCGCGTGATATCGATGATCTGACGGCAGAGGTGCTGCTGCATCCAGCCATCGCCGCCGGCGCGGTCCGGCGGCGTCCGTAGCTTCAATTAGCTGACGCGAGCCGCCTGCATCGGCCGCAGCACATTCATCAGCGCGCCATAAGGCAGCAGCATGACGAGGCCGACGATCATCTTCACGGCGAAATCGCCGATCGCCCAGGAAATCCAGCGCGGAGCCTCGGTGACGAAAACGCCGAGGATGGGGGCTGCTTCCAGCGCAAAGGGGTCGTTCGGGCCGAGGAAGACGAAGAACGCGGCGAAGGACAGCGAGAAGAACATCACCGTATCGAGCGCCGAGCCGATCAGCGAACCGACCAGCGGCGCGCGCCACCAGGCCTGGCGGCGAAGGCGGTTGAAGACGGCGATATCGAGCAGCTGGCCGGCGAGATAGGCCGAGCCGGAGGCGATGGCGATGCGCGGCACCGAGGTGAAGAAGGATAGCGTCACGCCGACGACGAAGCCGGCAAAGACAACCTTGCGCGCTGCCTGCGGGCCGAACTGGCGGTTGGTCAGATCGGTGATCAGGAAGGCGATCGGATAGGAGAAAGCGCCCCAGGTCAGGATGTCGGCAAGGTTGATGCCGGCGACTTCGGCGTTCAGGGGAAACTGGACGAGGAAGTTGGAGGCGACGACGACGAGCGTCATCAGCGCGACATAGGCAATGGTATAGCGGTTCTTCAGCATTTTTTTATCCTGGGTGATGCCACCAGTTGGAGGAGCAAACCGGCAAAGCAAAAGGCTTGTCGGTATTATCCGTTCAAGCCTTTTGAAGCCGTATGAAAGAAGGGCAGAAGCTTACGCAGCAGCGGCTTCAGCGGTCTTCTTGGCAATCTGACGGCGCAGCAGGCGCGCGCGCATCGACAGTTCGTTTTCGCTGGCCTTCAGCAGGAAGGCATCGAGGCCGCCACGATGCTCGACGGAGCGAAGAGCGGCAGCCGAAACGCGAAGACGATAACGCTGGTTGAGAGCGTCGGAAATCAGCGTTACCTGGCACAGGTTCGGCAGGAACCGGCGCTTGGTCTTGTTGTTGGCATGGCTGACATTGTTACCAGTCAGGACGGCCTTGCCGGTCAATTCGCACACGCGGGACATGGAACACCTATTCTTGTTTTTCTCGGGCCATCGAATTGCCACTCCCGGCAAAGCCAGGCGCGCAATCCAACGGGCATGATTGGAAAGTTGCGGTTCTATAGTCAGACAGGCTGCTCGCGTCAAGCCAAACCTTGGCCTTTCCCGCAATTCTGTCAAAAAGCTGCTGTTTTCTTCCCTTCACGGCAGGAGTATAGAGCGCTCAGCAAGGCCTGCCGGCGCGCAGCAAGACAAGGCTTTTTTCCATGGCTCATTCGGGCAGACGGATTTTCATTTCGGCCATCGCCGCACTTCTTGCCATACCGGCATCGGCGGCCGAAATCCTGCATCGGACGGAATACCGGGTGGCGCTCGCCGGCCTGCCGATCGCGCGTGCCGCGTTCCTGACGCAGATCGAGGACGATCACAGCTACAAGATCGCCGGCGACATCAATTCTGCCGGTCTTGCCGATCTCGTCACGACGATTTCGGCCAAGACCAGTGTCACCGGGGTCGTGCGCAAGAACAGGCTGCAGGCGTTGAAATATTCGCTCTACTACAAGAGCGGCAAGAGGAAGGCCCGCGTCTACGAGGTCAGCTACCGCAACGGCAACATCATTTCGGCGACGACGACACCGATGCCGAAGCGTCCGAAGAACTGGATCGACGTCACGCCGCGCGACATGCGCTCGGTGCTCGACCCGATCTCCGGTCTGGTCTTCACCGGCGATACCAAGGTCTGCTCGCAGACGCTGCCGATCTTCGACGGCGAGACACGCATGGATCTGGTGCTGTCGCCGAAGGGCGACGAGGATTTCTCCACCAATGGCTTCAAGGGCAAGGCGACCGTCTGCAGCGTGCGCTTCGTGCCGCGCTCGGGCTACAAGAAAGGCCGCAAGGACATCGACTATCTCAGCAAGAGCCACCGCATGGAAATCTGGTTTGCCAAGTCGGACGCGGCAAATGTATACGCTCCTGTCTATGTGCGCATTCCAACCGAATATGGAATGGTGACGATCACTGCCGTCAAATACGGCAGCAACAGCTGACGGGGCTTCTGCCTCCGTGAAAGGGGACAGGTGAAGCTTCGCGCGACGTTGATCGGTTTTACGGCCATTCTGATGTGGTCGTTCCTGGCGTTGTTCACGGCCGCTTCCGGCAAGATGCCGCCGTTCCAGCTTTCGGCCGTCTGCTTTGCGATCGGCAGCATTCCCGGCCTCGTCGTGCTGACCCTCGATCCCTCGCGGCTGGCGCTGCTGAAGCAGCCGGCCAAGGTCTGGATAACCGGCATTATGGGGCTGTTCGGTTATCACTTCCTCTATTTTACCGCGCTCCGGAACGCGCCGGCGGTGGAGGCGGGGCTGATCGCCTATCTCTGGCCGCTGCTGATCGTCGTCGGTTCGGCGCTGCTGCCCGGCGAACGGCTGCGCTGGTATCATGTGGCAGGTGCGCTTGCCGGGCTTTGCGGCACCTTCCTGATCGTTAGCCGCAACGGCATCGATTTCGACGGCGCCTATGCCATTGGTTACGGCGCTGCTTTTCTCTGCGCCTTCACATGGTCCGGCTATTCGCTGCTGACGCGGCGTTTCGACGCCGTCTCCACGGATGTCGTCACCGGCTTCTGCCTTGCAACCTCCATGCTGTCGCTCTTCTGCCATCTCGGCCTTGAGACGACCGTCTGGCCGGAAACGGTTTTCGAATGGGTCGCCGTCGCCGGGCTCGGGCTCTTTCCGGTCGGTGCTGCCTTCTACGCGTGGGATTACGGCGTCAAGAACGGCGATATCCAAATTCTCGGCGCGGCAAGTTATGCAGCACCTCTGCTTTCGACGCTTATTCTGGTGCTGTTCGGATTTGCCGAGCCGAGCTGGCGCATTGCTCTCGCCTGCCTGCTCGTCACCGGCGGGGCGGTGCTCGCCGCTCAGGACATGTTTCGCCGCAAAACTCCTGCGCAGCCTGCGGCTGCAGCATAGGCCTTAGAACAGGATTCAGATTTTTGGGCCCGGTCGGCCTAAAATCTGAATCCTGTTCTAAATTAGATAGTTGGAGGATGATGTCGCCCGAAAACCGCTCACACTTTTCGGCTTCATGCTCTAACCGCCGGGCTTCCAACCGGGCGGCGCCATCTCGAAGCTCGAAAATTCGAAGCCGGGCGAGACGGTGCAGCCGACCAGGGTGAAATCGCCGAGGGTTTCGGCCGATTGCCACCAATTGGCGGGAATGATTGCCTGCGGCCGTTCGCCGGCAGGAAGATTCGTTCCGAGCGTCAGGGTCTCGCTTGCCGTTCCGTCTTCCGACCGATGCAGCGAGAGCGGCGCGCCGGCGTAATAATGCCAGACCTCCGCCGCATCATGGACACGATGCCAGTGCGAACGCTGCCCCCTGGCCAGCAGATAATAGATCGCTGTCGAGTGGCCGCGTTCTCCGCCCGCGGTATCGCGGAATGTCTGCACGTACCAGCCACCTTCGGGATGCGGCTGCATGCCGAGTTCGCGGATGATGTCCTCAGGCGACATCAGAAATGGTCCTTGCGCTTGCGGATCTCGGCAAAGACTTCCTCGTTGGTCTTGCCTTCCATCAGCAGATTGCGGCGGATCGCCGGATCGGCGGCGCGCAGAAACGGGTTGGTTTCCTTTTCTAGCCCCAGCGTCGTCGGGATGGTGAATTTGCCGTCGGCGCGCAAGGCCTCGATCTCGGCGGCGCGGTTCTTCAGTCGCTCATTGTCGGGATCGACGGTCAGCGCGAAGCGGGCATTGGACAATGTGTATTCATGGCCGAAATAGATGGCGGTCTCATCGGGCAGCACGGCGAGTTTCTGCAGGGAATGCCACATATCGGCGGCCGGGCGTTCGAACAGCCGGCCGCAGCCGAGCGCAAACAGCGTGTCGGCGGCAAACAGCAGTTTGTCATCGACGAAGTGATAGCAGATGTGGCCTGCGGTGTGGCCGGGCGTCTCGATGACGTTGACCGTGTGGTCGCCAAAAAGGAAGCTGTCGCTATCGGCCATCGTCCGATCGAGACCGGGAATGGCAATGGCCTCGTTGATCGGGCCGATGATCTCGCAGCCGAACTGTTCCTTCAGCGCCAGGTTGGCCGTGACATGGTCGGTGTGATGATGCGTGGTGAAGATATGGGTGATTTTCCAGCCGCGACGTGTCGCCGCCTCCAGGATCGGCGCCTCCTCCGGCGCATCGATCGCCGCGGTAAAGCCTGTCTCCGGATCGTGCACGAGAACGCCGAAATTGTCGGTGCGGCAGAGAAAAACGTCTAATTCCAAAGGTTTCATCGTTCAATAATCCCTTATCCCAGGAGTCTCGCGGAAATGTAGAGGTTCCGGCCTTGAAGTCCAACCGCCCGCTGATAACATTTGTCGCGATGCACGCCGATATCGTCGACTTACGCCAGTTCTATCATTCCGAGCTCGGACGTCTTGCCGAGCAGTCGATCGCCATGGCGCTGTCCTCGCTCTGGGTGCGGCTGCCGCAGGAGCGCCTGGTCGGTATCGGTTATGCCGTGCCCTTCCTCGATCGCTTCCAGGCCGATACCGAGCGCACCTTCGCCTTCATGCCGGCCGGGCAGGGCGCGGTGAACTGGCCGATGGGCTCGCTTTCGACGACGGCGCTTGTCTTCGACGAGGAACTGCCGCTGCCGGATTCGTCGATCGACCGGGTGCTGATGGTGCATTCGCTGGAATTTGCCGAAAGCCCGCGCGAGACGCTGAAGGAGCTCTGGCGGGTGCTGGCGCCGGGCGGACGGCTGGTCATCGTCGTGCCGAACCGGCGCGGCGTCTGGGCACGCATGGAGCATACGCCCTTCGGTTCGGGCCGGCCCTATTCCCGCGGTCAGCTGACAAATCTGCTGCGCGAGACGAATTTCACGCCGGGCGCGACGGCTGAAGCGCTGTTCTTCCCGCCCTCGAAGCTCAGGACCATCCTGCGCCTGCGGCGCGCCTTCGAGCGGATCGGCCGAACGCTTTGGCCGGCCTTCTCGGGCGTCATCATCGTCGAAGCGCAGAAGCGGCTCTATCAGGGGCTGCCGGTTGCGGCGCGGGCCTCCCGCCGCGTCTTCGTGCCGGTTCTCGCACCGCACGGCGTGCCGACCACACGTAGTAGATGACGTCGCTCGCGGTGGTCTTGTGTCACGCCCATAGCTCTCGACAACAATCGCATTCCGCTTTAATGCCACTTGGTGTTTTTCAGCCCGGATTTACCGGCAATTCCAAGGTCGAACCATGAGCGTTGAGATGAGCAAACCCGTTCCGCGTCCCGGTATTCTCGATATCGCAGCCTATGTGCCGGGCAAGGAACATGCGCCGGGTGTTGCCCGTGTCTACAAGCTCTCGTCCAACGAAACGCCGCTCGGCGCCAGCCCGAAGGCAATCGAGGCCTTCAAGACGGTTGCCGACAATCTGGGGCGTTATCCTGACGGGCAGGCGATCGAACTGCGCGAGGCGATCGCTGCCGTGCACGGCCTCAATCCGGCAAACATCCTCTGCGGCAACGGTTCGGACGAGCTGCTCGGCCTGCTCTGCCATGTCTATCTCGGCGCTGGCGACGAGGGCATCATCACCGAGCACGGCTTCCTCGTCTACAAGATCCAGATCCTGGGCGCAGGCGCCACGCCTGTCGTCGTCAAGGAGAAGGACTATACCGTCGATGTCGATGCCATTCTTGCGGCGGTGACGGAGAAGACGAAGATCGTCTTCATCGCCAATCCCGGCAATCCGACCGGCACCTATGTTTCCGTCAGCGAGATCCGCCGCCTGCAGGCCGGACTGCCGAAACATGTCGTCCTGGTGCTCGATGCGGCTTACGCCGAATATGTGCGCCGCAACGATTATGAAGCCGGCATCGAGGTCGTGTCCTCCAATGCCAATGTGGTGATGACCCGCACCTTCTCGAAGGCCTACGGTCTTGCGGCGCTACGCGTCGGCTGGATGTATGCGCCGGCCGAGATCGTCGACGCATTGAATCGCGTGCGCGCGCCGTTCAACTTGAACGCACCGGCAATCGCCGCCGCCGCCGCTGCCATCCGCGACCAGGCCTTCATCCAGCAGGCCGTCTCCTTCAACCAGATGTGGGTGGAGACACTAACCCAGGCGCTCGAAGCGATCGGGCTGAAGGTGACGCCGTCCGTTGCCAATTTCGTCCTCATCCATTTCCCGGAGATCGACGGCAAGCGCGCCGCGGATGCCGACGATTTGCTGACGAGCCGCGGCTACATCCTGCGGGCCGTGCGCGGTTATGGCTTCGCCAATGCGCTGCGCATGAGCATCGGCCCCGAGGAGGCCAATCGCGGCGTGATTGCCGCGCTCACCGAATTCATGGGTCATCAGCGATGAGCGTGCAGTTCGATCGTATCGCGCTGATCGGCATCGGCCTGATCGGCTCTTCGCTCGCCTATGACATCAGGCGGCTTGGTCTTGCAAGGGAGATCGTCGTCGCTACGCGCAGCCCCGATACGTTGAAGCGCGCCGAAGAACTCGGCCTCGGCGATCGCTATACGACGTCGTCGCAGGATGCCGTCACGGATGCCGATCTGGTGATCGTCTCGGTGCCGGTCGGCGCTTCTGAAAGCGTGGCGAAGGAGATCTCGGGAAACCTGAAGCCCGGGGCCATCGTCACCGATGTCGGTTCGACAAAGGCTTCTGTCATTGCGCAGATGCTGCCGCATATGCCTGATAATGTGCATTTCATCCCCGGCCATCCGTTGGCCGGCACCGAAAAATCCGGCCCGGATGCCGGCTTTCCCGGCCTCTTCGAAGGCCGCTGGTGCATCTTCACGCCGGTCGCCGGCACCGATGAGGCGGCGCTCAAGCGGCTGCGCAGCTTCTGGGAAGCGCTGGGCTCGAAGGTCGACGAGATGGATGCCGAGCATCACGACAAGGTGCTCGCCATCGTCTCGCACCTGCCGCATATCATCGCCTACAATATCGTCGGCACGGCCGACGATCTGGAAACGGTGACGGAATCTGAAGTCATCAAATATTCCGCCTCCGGCTTTCGCGATTTCACGCGCCTTGCTGCCTCCGACCCGACCATGTGGCGCGACGTCTGCCTCCACAACCGCGATGCGATCCTCGAAATGCTGGCGCGCTTTTCGGAGGATCTCGCCTATCTGCAGCGCGCCATCCGCTGGGGCGAAGGCGACAAGATTTTCGAACTCTTCACCCGCACACGCGCCATCCGCCGTTCGATCGTCCAGGCTGGCCAGGATGTCGACGCGCCGGATTTCGGCCGCCACGCTCTGGACAAGAAGTAGCCGCCGCGATGGTGGAGGTGGCAAACGCCGGCCAGGCAGATATCGACTGGCTGGTGCGCGAGGATGCCAGTGCCGGTGCGGCATGGGTATCGCGCTGTGTCGCGCTCGGCGAATATCTGGTTGCCAGGGAGGCCGGCGAGATTGTCGGTTTCCTCCGCTTCTCCCGCTTCTGGGGCAGGGTTCCCTATATGGAAATGATCCGCGTCCTGCCCGGACACCGCCGGTCGGGCGTTGGAACGGCGCTGTTTCTTGCCTGGGAAGACGCCATGCGCGGCGATGGCGCCCGCCTGCTGATGACGTCGAGCGAATGCGATGAAAGCCGGCCTCAGGACTGGCATCGCCGCAACGGATTTTCCGAAACCGGCGCGATCGAGCTGCCCGGCCTGCAATCGGTCCCGGAAGTCTTCTTCATCAAGCGAATTGCCTGAAGCGCCTCGCGTCGAGCCGTAATCATGCGACGCGCTCAGGCCTGTTCCTATTTCCTGTGCATCCCCCTATCCCAAAACCGCTGCACACTTTTGGGCGAGATGCATCAGATCGGCGGAATCCGGCCGAGTGGGATGAAACCGCTGACGGTGGCATTGCCGCGATCGACGACGAGATCGACGGAGACCTTGTCGCCGCCGCCGGCAAGCGCCTTCAAGAGCTTCGTCGCGGTGTTGACGGTCGATGCGATATCCGGAAATGCCTGTTTCAGGCTGTCGCCCCAGGGGCCGAGCTGTTCGATCTCCAGCTTGAATTTTCCCGAGAGGAAGCCTTGTTCGTCGAAGGAGAAGGGGCCGGTGAGCGTCATCACCTTGCCGTCGCCGATGTCGGCGACGATGCGGCGCAGGTCGCCGGTGGCGCCATTGAGGCCGTTCCGGTCGCTTCCGTCGATCAGGCCGGCCTTGCCGGCGACGGTCAGATCGATGCTCGCCGACAATTTCGGGAAGATCTGCGGCCAGTCCTTGATCGCCGTATTGGCGTCCTGCACGGAGATCGCGCCGTCGAGATCGGCACCGTTCTGGCGCAGATGGATTTCGGTGCGAGCGGCATCGAAGCTCATGGTCTGGCCGGTGTAGGAGGAGAAGGCCATCGCCTTCAGACCCTCGATGACGGTCGAGCTGCGGTCGATGCCCTGCAGCCTGGTTGCAAGACTCGCCTGCAGGTTCGTCCACTGGGCCGAGATCGAAAGGCCGTTGCTGGTGCGGATTTCGGCCGGCGAATCGAGTTCCCAGACGATATTGCCGGGCGCATAGACCTGGGCTGCCGAGCGCAGCGCGCCGAAGGTGGCGGAGACGCCGTTGACATTGTCGTCGACGTCGATCTTCGAGCAAAACAGACCGATACGGAAGGGATAGCCACGGAATTCGATATCGGAGCATTCACCGCTGACGCCTGCCTGGTCGCGCGGCGCGATCGCCTTCAGCACCGTGGTCTTCAACGCCGACGCCGCATAGAACCAGCCGCCGGTATAAAGCGCGATCGCCAGGAGGACGCCTCCACCCAGCAACCAGAATTTCTTGCCGCTGCCGGATTGGCTGCTGCCGGATCGGCTTGACGCTGCCATGATGTTCTCCAATGGTGAATCGCAAATGTGATTCCGGTCTGGCGTGCGATATGGACGAATTTTGGGTATTTGGCTACGGTTCGCTGATGTGGAATCCGGGCTTCGAGTTCATGGAGCGGGCAGAGGCCCTGGTCTACGGCTACAGGCGTTCGCTCTGCGTCCGCTCCTTTGTCCATCGCGGCACCCGCGACAATCCGGGCCTGGTTCTCGGCCTCGACAGGGGTGGCGCCTGCCGCGGCATGGCTTTCCGTATTGCGCCGGAAAAATGGGATGAAGTGATCGATTATCTCCGCGCCCGCGAGCTGGTCACCAACGTCTATCTGGAGCGCCGGGTGCGGTTGCAGCTTGCCGGCCGGCGCCGGGTCGAGGCGGTCGCCTACATCATCGACCGCGAGCATGAACAATATGCCGGCGCACTGGATGCGCTTGCGGCGGCGCGGGTGGTGAACGAAGCAAAAGGCCAGTCTGGTCCGAATGACGCCTATGTCTTCAACACGCTGACGCATCTGAAGCAGATGGGCATTCGCGACCATTGGCTGGAGCAGGTCGTCAACGAAGTGGAGCGGCTGCGCGCCGCCTGATCTCAGCCAGTTGCCGCGTTCAATTTGCGCAGCTCGCCCAGTCTGTCGACCGCCGTCGGCGGGAGCGGCAGATGCGGATTTTGCGCGACGGTTTCGAGCAGAAGCTCGTCGCTTGCCCGCTCCGATACCTCGATCAGATGGGCGAAAAAGGCGTCCGGATCCATTCCCGGCATGATCGGCGGTAGGATCCTCACCTTAAAATGGCCGGGATAACGACGAATGCTCCGCCGCGGCCAGAAGAGGCCGGGATGCATGGCGACCGGCACGACGGGGAGGCTAAGGTCGCGGTACATGCGGGCTATGCCGTATTTATAGAGCGGCTCTGCGCCCGGCGGGCGGCGGGTGCCCTCGGGATAGATGATGAGCTGGCGGCCGGTCGACAGCTCTTCCTTCGTGCGTTTCAGCACTTCCACCATCACCTTGCCGCGGGCGCCGCGATCGACCGGGATCATGCGCTGTTTCTTCGCATACCAGCCGAAAAGCGGAATCCACATCAGTTCGCGCTTCAGGATGTAGACCGGATCTTTCAGCCAGGGCAGCAGTGCGTAGGTATCCCAGAAGGACTGATGCTTCGGCGCCAGGATGTAACTGCCGTCAGGCAGGTTCTCCAGGCCCTCGATCTCGAAGGTGGTGCCGACGATCACCCGCATCAGCCAGTGGTTGGAGCGCGCCCAGTTCTTCGGGATCGCATAGGCGATCTTGCGCGGCACGACGAAATAGTAGGGCGAGAGCACGATCATCCGGATGATGAGGTTGGCGTAGAAGATCGTGTTGAAGAGAACGGAACGCAGGGCGATCATGAAACTTTCCCGAGGCATGCTCACGCGACCGGCCTACACGATATTGCCGATCATAAAAAGCGTTTGATGCTGCCTTGATGTAAAAGCTCAGTCTGAGGCGGATACGCCTGCCGAGCGCAGCCCGGTGTGGCGGCCGAAGCCGGTGATGTTGCGGGCGCCGGTCAGCAGCACTTTCACATATTCGGCCAGCATGACGCGCATCGCATTCGGGTCGGTGAACCAGTTGCGGCTCTTCAAATCCGAATTGACCACGGGATAAGCGATGAACTCGATGTCGGGATCGACATAGGAGAGCTCGGCGAGGCTTCGCGGCATGTGGTAGTTGTTGGTGACGATCAGAACGCTGCGGTATCCCTTGGCGTGGATCCAGTTCGAAGCTTCCTCGGCATTGCCGATCGTATCGATCGCATCGTAACCGATATCGACACAGCAGGAGAAGAGATCGGCCGAACCCTGCGTCATCTTGCGGATCTGTGCCGGCGTCGTCGTCGGGTGGGCGCCGGAAATGAGCAAGCGCTTGCCGGCACCCTTCTGCAGCAGCTCCACGGCCTGGTCGATGCGCTGGTAACCACCCGTCAGCACCACGATGGCATCCGCCTTCGGTTCAGCCGGGGGCTTCAGCGTCGTCACGGAATCGGCGAAACGCAGAAAACCTCCGAACACCAAGGCGATTGCCAGCAAGCAGGCAAAGCCGCCCCAGCGCAGCAGGCGGCGGATCGGCCCGCGCCGCGGCGACAAAGCTGCCGGGCGATCAAGCTCCGGGTCCTGATGAATCGGGTTGGGTGTCGTGTGTCCCATCGTCATGAATCGTGATTATACGCTGATTGCGGCGCAGAACAGACGCTTTCATGGCAAAACGGCACGGTCACGATCAACTTCCGATGCCGTCGGTGCGTGTCGGGTCCGAGCGTAGCGTATCGATTTCGTAGATCGTCCGCATGACGGTCAGCCGGGCGGTAAAGGTGGTCAGGAGCGCGATGACGATCATCGTAGCGAAGATGCCGGCATAACCGAGCACGCCGACGGAGAAGGTGCCGAAGAGCGCGGTCGCCTGGTCCGTTTCGGGGGTGGCGAGGGTACGGCTCTGCCAGAAACCGGCGGTGGCGAAGAAGAGGGCGGCAAGCGCGCTGCCGATCGCCGAGCCCTTGAGGCTGATCTTCAAGAAATGCTTCTGGAATTCGGTGGCGACGAAGGAGCTTTCGGCGCCGACGAAATGCAGCACTTCGACGACGTGCCGATTGCCCGACAGCGCGCCGCGCGTGGCGAAGACGACGGTGAGTACCATCGCCGTGAAAACCAGGAGCAGGATGCCGGTGCCGATCATCACAGTCGTGTGCGCCATGGACACCAGCCGGTCGACCCAGGTGCGGTGATCGTCGAGGGTCGCCTGCGGAATACTGTCCTTCAGCAGCGCCCGCATCGAATCGAAATCCGGAGGATTGCTCTCGTCGATGGTGATGATGACGAGGCGAGGAACGGGCAGATCCTTGAGATCGAGACCGGGGCCGAGCCAGGGTTCGAGCAGGCGAGCGGTCGCCGCCTCGTCGACGATCTGGCCGCTCTTGGTGCCGACGAAGGTCAGCGCCAGGTCGCGCGCCTGGATCAGCGCCTTTTCCATGTCGAGATTGTCGTCCGGCTTGATCTGGATGGTGATCTCGCGCGAGATCTGGCTCTCCCAGCTTGCCGCGGTCGACCGCACCATGCTGACGCCGCCGAGCGTCAGGCAGGCGAGAAAGGCCATGATCGATATCACCACCATCAAGGCGCTGCCCTGGATGTTGGAAGGCGGCAGGATCGGCGCGGTCGGACGCACGCGCAATTCCGGCCGCTTCTGCTGGGTCTTGGCAGACGCCTTCTCGGGGGGTCTGGACGGGGGCTCAGTCATAAATATCGAGATGCCCCTCTGAGAGGATCATGCGGCGAGCCTCCACCTGCTCCATCAACGCCAGGTCATGCGTGGCGATCACGACCGCCGTGCCGAGGCGGTTCAGCTCGAGGAAAAGGTTGAGCAGGCGCTTGGCCATCGGCGGGTCGACATTGCCGGTCGGCTCGTCGGCCAGCAGCACTTCCGGCCGGTCCATCAGCGCACGGGCGATTGCGGCGCGCTGCTTCTCGCCGCCGGAGAGTACAGGCGGCAGCACGTTGATGCGTTCGCCGAGGCCGACCCATTTCAAAAGTTCCAGGACGTCGGTCTTGTAGGAGCTCTCATCCTTGCCACGTACCCGTAAGGGCAAAGCGACATTCTCATAGGTGGTGAGATGGTCGAGGAGGCGGAAATCCTGGAAGACGATGCCGACGCGGCGGCGCAGAAGCGGCAGTTCGGGGCGGGGGATTTCAGAAATATCGCGCCCGAACATGCGGATTAGGCCGCGCGTCGGCTGCAGCGACATGAAAAGCATCCGCAGCAGCGACGTCTTGCCGGCGCCCGATGGGCCGGTCAGGAACTGAAAGGATTTCTTCGGAATGTCGAAGGTCAGGTCCCGGAGGATTTCCGGGCCCATGCCATAGCGCAAACCGACATTCTCGAAATGGATCAACGGGCAGCTCAGTCTGTTGTGGGTTTCACCGCACGACTTGTTAACCAACACCGTTAACAGCCGGTAAATTTTGCTGGAAAGACGCCCGTTTGATGGCGATCTTTGCGAAGCATTAACCATTAAAATTTACGACTGAGCAGGATTCGTTTCAATGCCAAGATTTCCCCTGGCAGCGAAACCATGTGGACATCTGCGAGGCAGCCATCATGGAAGCATCCTCCTTCAGTCGCCGGACTCCGGGCCAGACCTATGATTTCCTGCCGCCGGAACCCGCCAACCGTCGGTACCGCTCGGCGCGTCCTGCCGATATCTCCGACGCCGAATTCGTCACCCTCGGCAAAGTGCGGCCCAGGGAATTCAGTGCAAGGACTTATAACGACAATCGCAACCGCATGGCTGCCGCAAACGCCGCACCGAAGCCGTTCATGTCGGCAATGGCTGCTTCTGTTCTGCAGACCGTGGAATCCTGGCTTCAGCGCGCGTCGACGCGGAGCTTCGCAGCGCTGGTACTGGCGCTCACCGTGCTCGTCTTCGGGCTAACAGGTGGTTTTTCCGGCCTTTCCGGCGAGCGAGCCGCTTCCGGCGCATCGCTGCACTTCACCCATGTCACGGTGACGCCGCGTGATGCGAACGGCATGCGGGTACTCGTCATCAACGGCATCATCGAAAACGAGAGCGGCACGACGCAGACGGTGCATCCGATCCGTGCCGATCTCGTGACCGACGAACGGCTGACCGCAAGCATCGTCATCAACCCGCCCGCCGATGTGATCTATGGCGGCCAGAGCCGTGGCTTCTCGGCTCGCGTCCAGCATGCCGGCGGAAAAATGCCGGAGGTCCGGCTTTCCTTCCTGCCATAGACGTAACACGACATGGATTGCCGATTTTTGCGTCGCAGGTCGTGCCAATCCCGTTAATTTCATGGCAGGCGAGGCTGTTTCAGGCTCGCATATGTGCTAACGGCTTACCCTTCTTTTCATGGAGCAAGCCCTTATGCCTGTCGTGCGCGGAAAAAACATCGAGCCGCTCTTCACCGCCGAGCAGATCGCCGAGCGCAATCATGCGATGGCGCGGGAGATCGCCAATGGCCCGACCAAGGACCTGCTCGTCATCGCCGTGCTGAAGGGTTCCTTCATCTTCGCCGCCGACCTGATTCGCGCCCTGCATGATAGCGGGCTTGCCCCGGAGGTCGAGTTCATCACGCTGTCGAGTTACGGCATCGGCACGGTTTCGCAGGGTGTGCGCATCGTCAAGGATATCGACAGCGACGTGCATGGCCGCGACGTCCTGCTGATCGACGATATCCTCGAATCCGGCCGGACGCTGCTCTTTGCCAAGGAGTTGCTCTTCGAACGTGGCGCGCGCAACGTCACGATCGCCGTGCTGCTCGACAAGCGCGTCAAGCGCAAGGAAAAGCTGGAGGCCGACTATGTCGGCTTCGAATGCCCCGACTATTTTGTCGTCGGCTACGGCATGGATGTCGCCTATGCCTTTCGCGAACTGCCCTTCGTCGGCGTGGTTACCGGGGACGCCTGAGCGTTGCCTTCAAGACGGGTTGTTAACCATCTCGTCCATTGCTTCGTCATCTTTACCGATCGAAAAGGAAAGTCTGGTGATTTCCGTCGCGGGGCTGATACGGAGCGATGCACATATGGCAAGAATTCTGATTACGGAAGACGAGGACTCCCTGCGGTCCTTCGTGGCCCGAGCCCTGCGGCTTGATGGCCACGAGACCGATGAGGCGGCCGATGGGGCCGAGGGCTTGGAGAAGCTCAAGGACGGGGTCTACGATCTGCTGCTTTCAGATATCCGCATGCCGGTGATGGACGGCATTGAACTCGCCCATCAGGCAAAAGACGCCTTTCCAGGTCTGAAGATCCTGCTGATGACCGGTTACGCCGAACAGCGCGAACGGGCCGACGATCTTGCCGAAAAGATCATCGATGTCGTCGCCAAACCCTTCGCGCTTCCCGATATCCGCAAGGCTGTCGCCCGGGCGCTCGTCGCTTAGAGCATAATGCCGAAAGGTGTGAGCGTTCTTCGGACGAGATGGTGCACACCTTCCTCGATTGAGGTCCGGATTTAGATTTTAGGCCGCTCCGGCCTAAAATCATTCTGTTAAAGCGACTGCGATGCATTGTGTAGTGGCGTAGGACTACTGAATATCCAACAGCCGCTCGAGATAACGCCGTTCCATTTCCTGCGGCGGATTGTTGCCGAGCTTTTCGCGGATCGCGTCAAGGATTTCTCGTGCCCGCTGAACGTCGATTTCATCAGGCACCTTCACGTCATCGCCGAAATCAGGTCCCTGGGTCCGGCGTGGCCGGCCGAGTGGGTCGCGGCCGTTCTGGTCGCCCTGGCCCACCTGGCCGTTTGGACCTTGACCCTGCTGGCCCTGCTGCGCCTGCATCATCTGGTTCATCATGTCGCGGGCGCCCTGGCGAAGCGCTTCGAGCGCGCGGCCCTGGCCCTCGACGGCCGGTTGGCCGCGGCCCTGGCCGAGTTCACGGCCGGCACCTTCCATTTCGCGTTGCGCCTGGCCAAAGCCCGGGCCGGGCTTCATGCCCATCTCGCCGAGGCTTTTCTGCAATTCGCCGAGCTGCTTGCCGAGCGCATCCTGCTGAGCGCGTAGCTGTTTCAGCGCCTCGCGCAGCTGCTCGGCCGTCATCTGGTCGGAGGGCTGCTCACCTTCCTTGCCTTGCTGTCCCTGCTGCTGATCCTGCGGCTCGCCATTCTCTTCCGGATTCATCTCGTCGAGCAGCGGGTCGTTTTCGCCCATCTCAGTCTCGCCGCGCTGCATGCGGTCCCTGAGCTGCTGATCGAGCCGGAAGGTTTGTTCCATCAGCTTCTGCTGGTCGCGCAGGATCTCGCCGAGCTTGTCCATCTGTTTGCGGGCTTCGCTGTTTTCCTGGCTCTGCTGACCGCGCTGCGGCCGGCCCGCCTGCAAGTTGTTCATCATCCGCTGCAATTCCGACAGCATCTGCTGGGCCGCGTCACGATTGCCGGAGCGGGCAAGATTCTCGATCTGGTCCATCATCCGTTCCAGATCCTGCTGGCGCAGGATATTCTGCGCATTCTGGTTCGGCTGCATCGGCGCGTTCTGCATGCGTTGGGCGAGCTCGGTCATATAGTCCTGCATCGCCTTGCGCAGCTCGTCCATCAGCTTCTTGATCTCCGCGTCGGGGGCGTTGCGGTCCAACGCGTCGGCAAGCTTCTGCTGGGCTTCGCGCAGCTTGCGCTCGGCCAGCGAGAGATCACCGTCCTCCATGCCCAGCGCAATCTCCCAGAGATATTGGGCCGTATCCTTCAGCGCATCCTCGCCCTTTGCGAGCTTCATGCGCGCCAAGGCGGATTCGAGCAGCAGGTAGTTGGTAAGCTTGGGGATCGTCTCCTCGGGACGGATGGTCAGCGCCTCGTTCAAGGCGATCGCCTGCGGCATCTTGCGCGTATCGAGTGCGAAGACCTGCCGCTGCTCGGCGACGGCTGCGGCAAGCGGCTCGTTGAAGGGCCGCGACGGCAGCACCATCTCATGAGGCGGGCTGCGGCCGGTCTGGCCGGCGGCATCCTTGGCGACGAGGGTGATGCGCACGCGCTTGCCGGCAAGCGGATGTTCGGTCAGGTTCCGGCTGGTCACGCCCTTGGCGTCGCGGGCGTTGCGGCGGGGGATATCCAGCCGATATTCCGGCAGCGGATAGAGCGGCGTTGCCGTCGGGTCGTTTTCCAGAGGAACGATCTCCGCATGCGCCTCCTGGACGCCGTAATCGTCCTTGACGGTGAAACCGATTTCGAGCGCGCCGTTGACGCTGGGCTTCGGCAAACCGTCGAAGGCAATTTCCGGCGCCTTGTCGGGAAGCACGTCGAAGCTCCAGCGGCGGCCGTTGACCTCGAGTGCGCCGTTCTCCTGGAGCTTCATCATATGCGTCTGCGCGACAAGAGCCTGGCTGGCCGGTGCCGCCGTCTGCTGCTCGCTGGCTGATGCCGCCGTCTGCTGCGGCTTGGTATCCGCCTGCACGGCGATATCCTGGGCCTCGCCGTTCGCCTTGCGGAACACGACCTTTTCGGCCGTCTTTCCGCCGCTGACGCGGACAGTGAGGCCTGAAAACTGCGGAATGCCGATCGGCGCCTGCTCGCTGCCGTCAGCCGTCAGGTAAACCGGGGCGCGGCCGGTATAGGAGGGCGGCGTCACCCAGGCGTCGATGCGCACCGCCGGATCGCTGACCACCGGTTCGGGTGCTGCCTGCAACGCGTCGCGGATCGAGCCGCCGTTGATCGACAGCGAATAACCGAAGGCCGTGACGAGCAGCAGCGCCGGGACGGCGCGCAGCGCGAAACGGTCATGCGCGGCAATATCAGGCCGCGGCAGTCCGGCATCGAGCGCTGCGATCTTTTCAGCCATGCGCGTCTGGTGCTCGCGCCAGAGCGCCCGGCCGAAGGGCGTATCGAAGGCCGGCTCGTCCTCCTGGACGGTGACCGGCTGGTGCGGCAGGCCGTTGCGCTCCTCCAGCATGCGGTCGGCTTCTGCGACTTTCGGCCAGCGCAGGGTGCGGAACGGGAGGAGCGAAACCAGAAAAGCGGCGGCAAAGGCGATGAGCAGCAGGATGCGCAGCCAGTCCGGCACGCTGCGGAAGAGGCCGAACCAGGAAGCGCAGAGATAAAAGGCGATGACGGACAGTACCGGCATCAAAGGCGGCAGCAGCTGCTCGAAAAAGAGCACGATGCGCGCCAACAAGCGTTTCGTCGTCACCAGCCGGGCAAGCGAGGGACGGAACGCAAATGCACCTTTCTTCTGCCGCGAGGGGCTTGTCATCGGTCCGGTCTCCGCGATCTGGCGTTGTGGAACAGAGGGCGCTTCCGGCGATTGCGGGGCAATACGCTCATGAACGAAAGGATAACACTCTTTGTGGCGAAGGCGAGGGCGAGCGGCCGGTAATACCGGCTTTTCACGGTTATTCGCCAAAAAGTGATGGCTTGTTCAGTCGAGCCAGGCCGGAACGGAGTCGAGGCTGATCAGTTCGGCATAGGTTCTGCGCGGGCGGATCGTATGAAAATCGCTGCCCCTGACCAGAACTTCGGGCACCAGCAGGCGGCTGTTATAGGTGCCGGCCTGGACCGCGCCGTAAGCGCCGGCAGTGCTGACGGCCATCAGGTCGCCGGGCTTCGGCATCGCCATCTCGCGGTCCAGCGCCAGATAATCACCGGTCTCGCAAACGGGACCGACCACGTCGGCGCGGATGCGGGGCGCGTTGGCCGCCGAAATCGTCACCGGGCGGATCTCGTGATAGGCCTCGTAGAGCGTCGGGCGGATGAGATCGTTCATTGCGCCGTCGACGATGACGAAGGTCTTTTCGCCGCCATCCTTCACATAGAGGACTTCGGTCACGAGGATGCCGGCATTGCCGACGATCAAGCGTCCGGGTTCGGTGATGATCTTGCAGTCCAGGCCGCGCAGCTGGTTCTTGACGATTGCGGCATAGGCATCCGGCAGCGGCGGCGGATTGTTGTCGTCCTTGTAGGGGATGCCGAGGCCGCCGCCGATATCGACGTGGTGGATGGTGTGGCCGTCGGCGCGTAGCGTCGCGACAAGGTCGTGCAGCAGTTTGAAGGCGTCGTCGAAGGGCTGCAATTCGGTGATCTGGCTGCCGATATGCATGTCGATGCCGGTGACCTCGATGCCCGGCAGCTTGGCGGCATGGGCATAGATGGCGCGGGCGCGCTCCCAGGAGATGCCGAACTTGTTTTCCTTCTTGCCGGTCGAGATCTTCGAATGCGTCTTCGCATCGACATCCGGGTTGATGCGGAAGGAGACCGGCGCTTTCTTGCCCGCGCTGACGGCGCGCTGGTTGAGGATCTCGAGTTCGGGCTCGGATTCAACGTTGAAGCAGTAGATGCCGGCCTCGAGGGCGAAATCCATCTCGGACGGCGTCTTGCCGACACCTGAGAACATGATGCGGCTCGCCGGAATGTCGGCGGCAAGCGCGCGGCGCAGCTCGCCTTCCGAGACGACATCGATGCCGGCGCCGAGGCGGCCCAGCGTCTTCAGCACCGCCTGGTTCGAATTCGCCTTCATCGCATAGCAGACCATGGAGTCCATGTCGGCGAAGGCTTCCGAAAAGACGCGGTAATGGCGCTCCAGCGTCGCGGTGGAATAGACGTAAAAAGGGGTGCCGACCGCCTTGGCGATCTCGGGAACGGGGACGTTCTCCGCATGAAGGACGCCGTCGCGGTACTCGAAATGGTTCACGGGTTTGTGCCTTAAAGAAGGGGATCGAGAAGGAAGGGCTTGTCGACGGTTCCCGGCCGTTTCGTCGGCTTGGAAACGTCGCCTTCCTTGGTTGCCGCAGCGCTCGGCGGATCGAGGTCGCCCTTGCGCCCGCATCCGGCAACGGCAAGGCCGATGACGGCGAGAACCGCCGTCAGGCGGACGAGGTGCGGCAAGCTCTTCTGCATGGATATCCTCTTCTGCGGCATGTGATGGCATCATTCATATCGAATGATGGACATCTTCATAACGAAGTTTATCTGCCTTGTGCACCCTGATTGTTGGGCGGTCTTTCGAGGCCCGCAGGAAGGGCGGCGGCTTTTCGCCACGCCTGCTATCTCTTAGTTGCGGGCGCGCCAGAAGGCGATCTGCCTGCGCACTTCGGACGGCGCGGTGCCGCCGAAGCTCTTGCGACTGGCGACCGAAGCCTCGACGGTCAGCACGTCGTAGACCTTGTCGGTGATGTCGGGATGGATCGCCTGCAGATCGGAGAGCGGCAGCTCGGCAAGGTCGCAGCCCTTGCTTTCGGCGAGCGCTACGGCGCGGCCGGTGACGTGATGGGCGTCGCGAAAGGGCAGGCCCGCTTCGCGCACCAGCCAGTCGGCAAGATCGGTCGCCGTCGAATAGCCGGAGCCGGCCGCCGCCTTCATGCGCGCGGTGTTGACGGTCATGTCGCGCACCATGCCGGTCATGGCGGCGATTGCCAATTCCAGGCTCTCGGCAGCGTCGAAGACCTGTTCCTTGTCTTCCTGCATGTCCTTGGAATAGGCGAGCGGCAGGCCCTTCATGATCGTCAGCAGCGCCACCAGCGAGCCGTTGATGCGGCCGGTCTTGGCGCGCACCAGTTCGGCGGCATCCGGGTTCTTCTTCTGCGGCATGATCGAGGAGCCGGTCGAGAAGGCGTCGGAGAGGCGCACGAAACCGAATTGCGGGGTCGACCAGATGACGATCTCTTCTGCCAGACGCGACATGTGCATGCCCGCAATCGCTGCGATCGACAGGAATTCGATGGCGAAATCGCGGTCGGAGACCGTATCGATGGAGTTGCGGGTCGGCTCGCGGAAACCGAGCGCCTTGGCCGTCATGTGGCGGTCGATCGGATAGCCGGTGCCGGCAAGTGCGGCGGCACCGATCGGGCTTTCATCCAGATGCTCGATGGCGTGGCGCACGCGCGAGCGATCGCGGCCGAACATTTCGACATAGGCCATGCAGTGATGGCCGAAGGTAACGGGCTGGGCGGTCTGCAGATGGGTGAAGCCCGGCATGACGCTTTCGGCATGTTCTTCGGCGCGGTCGAGGAAAGCCGCGATCAGGCTGGTCAGCATCTGCTCGGTCTTCTGCAGCTCTTCCTTCACCCAGAGACGGAAGTCGAGCGCCACCTGATCGTTGCGCGAGCGGGCGGTGTGCAGCCGGCCGGCCGCCGGTCCGATCAGCGTCGCCAGGCGTGCCTCGACATTCATGTGGATGTCTTCGAGCTGACGCGAGAATTCGAAATTGCCGCTTTCGATTTCTGACAGGATCGTGTTTAGCCCGTGAACGATCTTGTCCTTATCGTCTGATGAAATGATCGCCTGATGGGCAAGCATGGTCGCGTGGGCGATCGAACCGCGGATGTCCTGGGCGAATAGCTTCTTGTCGAAACCGATCGAGGCATTTATCTCCTCCATGATCGCGTCCGGGCCGGAGGCGAAACGCCCACCCCACATCTGGTTGGAGGATTTGGTGTCCGTGTTGTTCTCGGCCATGGAAGATGCCCGTCCTGGAGAATGAAATGACGACGAAAAAACCCTTCGGCCTGCCGTCCGGAAAATTGATCGCAATCGCCGCCGTCGCAGGTGTCGTTGCAGGTGCGGCAGCGGTATACGTGAAGGAGACAGGGATTGGCAATGGGATCGGCAGCAGCGCTTCGGCCGAATGCTCGCTGGCGAAGGAGCGTGCTGCCAATCTGGCACCGCTGATGAAGGGGCAGGTGGCCGCCATGATTGCCGCCACCGAGCCGCGCAAGCTGACGGCGGTTTCCTTCAACGGGCCGGATGGCAAGCCGCTGACGCTCGACCATTTCGCCGGCAAGACCGTGCTTCTCAATCTCTGGGCCACCTGGTGCGTACCCTGCCGCGAGGAAATGCCGGCGCTGAACGCACTCGAAAAGGAGATGGGCAGCGACAGATTCCAAGTCGTGCCGGTCAATATCGACACCGGCGACGACGAGAAGCCGAAGACTTTCCTGACTGAAACCGGCGTCGATGCGCTGCAGCTTTATCGCGATAACACGATCGGCGTCTTCAACAGCCTGAAGAAGGAAGGCCTTGCCTTCGGCCTGCCGGTGACGCTGCTGCTCGACGACAAGGGCTGCCTGATCTCCGGCATGAACGGCCCCGCCGCCTGGGACAGCGAAGACGCCAAAGCGCTGATCAAGGGTGCGATCGGGTCGTAACGACGATCAGGAGTCTCCATTTCCTCTTATGAGGAAGACGCCCGCGATTCCGATCAGGACGCAGCACTGCAGCAGGAACATGGGTGTTTCGGTCGACATGGCGTTTCCTCCCGTTCCGGGCAAGGAAAGCATTTCGCGGGCGTTCGGTCCATTCGCCCGTTTTAGTGATGGCCTGATTACCGCGTCGGGACCGGTACTTCACCGCGATAGTCATAGAAGCCGCGGCCGGACTTGCGTCCGAGCCAGCCGGCTTCGACATATTTCACCAGCAGCGGGCAGGGACGATATTTCGAGTCCGCCAGGCCGTCATGCAGCACCTGCATGATCGAGAGGCAGGTGTCGAGGCCGATGAAATCGGCAAGCTGCAGCGGTCCCATCGGATGGTTGGCGCCGAGCTTCATTGCCGTATCGATGGCGTCGACCGTGCCGACGCCTTCATAGAGCGTGTAGATCGCTTCGTTGATCATCGGCAGCAGGATGCGGTTGACGATGAAGGCCGGGAAATCCTCGGCGACGGTGATGGTCTTTTCCAGCGTGCCGACGAATTCCTTGGCGGCGGAAAAGGTCTTCTCGTCGGTCGCGATGCCGCGCACCAGTTCGACCAGCTTCATGACAGGCACCGGGTTCATGAAATGTATGCCCATGAAGCGCTCGGGGCGGTCGGTGGCGGCAGCAAGGCGGGTGATGGAAAGGGAAGAGGTGTTGGTGGCAAGCAGTGCTTCCGGCTTCAGGACCGGACAGACTTGCGTATAGATCTTGCGCTTGACCGCTTCATCCTCAGTGGCGGCCTCGATGACGAGATCGGACGGGGCAAGATCATTGACATCGGACGAGCCGGTGATGTGCGACAAGGTCGACTTGCGTTCCTCTTCGGTCATCTTGCCGTTCGTCACCAGGCGGGCCAGGTTGCCGTTGATGGTGGCAAGGCCGGATTCGATGCGGTCCTGCGAGAGATCGTAGATGTGAACCCTGTAACCTGCGGCGGCCGAAACATGCGCGATGCCGCAGCCCATCTGGCCGGCACCGATAATACCAATATTCTTCAACACCGCATTCATCTCCAAACCCCCGCACGGCATTCGCCCCCGCGCCGCCGCATTTTCTAGCAATACTGCCGGACGAAGGATCGCCCGGCAGCAGTAGTAGCCCGATAAAAGATAATTTTCCAGTCATTCGCAAGTGCGAAAGAAAAGCATTTGACGCAGTCAGAGCGCCTTTTGCAATTCCGGCAAGACCTCGAAGAGATCGGCGACCAGTCCGTAGTCGGCGACCTGGAAGATCGGCGCCTCCTCGTCCTTGTTGATGGCGACGATCACCTTCGAATCCTTCATCCCGGCCAGATGCTGGATGGCACCCGAAATGCCGCAGGCGATGTAGAGCTGCGGCGCCACCACCTTACCGGTCTGGCCGACCTGCCAGTCGTTCGGCGCATAACCGGCATCGACGGCGGCTCTGGATGCACCGACGGCAGCCCCGAGCTTGTCGGCAAGCGGCAGGATGACTTCCCTGAATTTTTCCGCCGAGCCGAGCGCCCGGCCGCCGGAGATGATGATCTTCGCCGAGGTCAGTTCCGGTCGGTCGGAGGCCGACAGCGCATCGCCGACGAAGGTCGAAAGCCCCGGATCGGAAACCGCCGGGATCGCCTCGACAGTGGCTGAGCCGCCGTCCGGTGCAGAGGCAAAGGAGGCGGTGCGCACGGTGATCACCTTCTTGGCATCGCTCGCCTGTACCGTCTGAATGGCATTGCCGGCATAGATCGGCCGCTTGAAGGTATCGGCAGAGATCACTTCGATGACCTCCGAGACCTGGGCAACATCGAGCAGGGCTGCCACCCGCGGCAGCACGTTCTTGCCGACCGAGGTGGCGGCAGACAGGATCGTGTCGTAGCTACCAGCCAGTGAGACGATCAGGTCGGCCAGCGGTTCGGCCAGATTGTTGGCGAGTTCGTCGCTTTCGGCCAGCAGCACCTTGGAGACGCCGGCAAGCCTGGCCGCTTGTTCGGCAGCAGGCTTGGCCGCCTTGCCGGCAACGAGAATGTGGATGTCGCTTGCCTGTTCCTTGGCGATCTTTGCGGCTGCCGTCAGCGCCTTGGCGGTCTGATCGGACAGGCTGGCATTGTCGTGGTCAGCCAGAAGAAGAATGGTCATGATGATGGCTCCTGTTCCAACCTGATTACAGCACGCCGGCTTCGTTTTTGAGCTTGTCGATCAGTTCGGCGACCGACTTGACCTTGACGCCGGCCTTGCGGCCGGACGGCTCCTCGGTCTTCAACACCTTGAGGCGCGGCGTGGTGGAGATACCGAAATCATCAGGGCTCTTCTTGTCGAGCGGCTTTTTCTTCGCCTTCATGATGTTCGGCAGCGAGGCATAGCGCGGTTCGTTCAAGCGCAGATCGGTGGTGACGACCGCCGGCAGCTTGATCTCGATCGTCTGCAGGCCGCCATCGACTTCGCGGGTCACCTGAGCCTTGCCATCCCCGATCTCGATCTTCGAGGCGAAGGTCGCCTGGGCAATTCCCATCAGCGCCGCCAGCATCTGGCCGGTCTGGTTGCTGTCGTCGTCGATCGCCTGCTTGCCGACGATGATCAGGCCGGGCTGTTCGGCATCGGCCACAGCCTTCAAGATCTTGGCGACGGTGAGCGGCTCGACCGCATCGTCGGTCTCGACCAGGATCGCCCGGTCGGCGCCCATGGCAAGGGCGGTGCGCAGCGTCTCTTCGGCCTTGGCCGGACCGATCGACACCACCACCACTTCCTCGGCCTTGCCGGCTTCCTTCAGCCGCAACGCCTCTTCCACCGAGATCTCGTCGAACGGGTTCATCGACATCTTCACATTGGCAAGCTCGACACCCGTGCCATCCGGCTTCACACGGATCTTCACGTTGTAGTCGACAACCCGTTTGACTGGGACGAGTATCTTCATGGGGTCCTTCCTTCAGGAGAAACTGGCTTCAGAGACTTTTTTAGAAAATGCGCGCTTGGGCGCCGCTCCGATTGTCGAATGGCGACATGGATACGCGCTTTTCCTCCAAATTCAACGCTTCCATGACGCCGGCAGGCGATTTGCCTCGGCAATATATGGACGTTTACGTTCACGTCAATATCGTCGTTTAGCGTCGGCCCCAGGGAAAGCGCTGCGCCGTCCGCCCGTCCGTGCCGGCCGCGATGGCCGGTCCGGCGCCTGGGTCGTTTCTTACGGCGCGGGGCGTGACGATCTGCCGGTCGAAGAGCGGCACACCAGGCCGGCGCAACACCAGGATCAGGAAAGCGCCGGCGAGGATGCCGCCGACATGCGCGCCCCAGGAAACGTCGCCATCAGGTGCAATCGCCAGCATGAAGAACTGCTGCCCGATCCACAAAAGCAGCGGCACGAAGGCCGGCAGGGGCAAAGGCACACGGAAAAACACCAGCACCCAGACCCGGACGCGCGGATGCAGCATGACATAGGCGGCAACGACGCCGGAGACCGCCCCCGATGCGCCGACAAGCGGCGCTTCCGAGGTCATGGTCAGCAGGCCGTGGCAGAGCGCGCCGGCGGCGGCGCAGACGAGGTAGAAGATCAGGAAACGCAGATGCCCCATCGCATCCTCGACATTGTCGCCGAAGACCCAGAGGAAGATCATGTTGCCGGCCAAATGCCAAAAGCCGGTATGGACGAAGGCGTAGGTCAGGTAGGTCAGCGGCTCCGGTACGATTTCGAGCCCCTGCGCCAGCACCGCGTGGCCGAAGGCGATTGCCGGGATGTAGCCGAGCCCGACGGTCGTTGCCTGGGCTGCCTGCTCGCTCTCCAGGCTGGTCAAAAGCCAGACCGCGATATTCAGGGCGATCAGTGCGAGCGTCACCCACTGGACCTTGATATGTTTCAGCGTATTGGCATCGTGAAGTGGTATGAACATAAAGGCCCCCCGGCGATCGTGATCGAGGCAAGCCTATCTGGTTTTTCCCGGAACCCAAAGTACATCCGCATGGCCCCGGTCATTTGCATGACGCGCGGCGACGAAGAGGAAATCTGAGAGCCGGTTGACATATTTCATCGCCGGCTCGCCGACGATTTCGCCGTCGGTGCGGGCAAGCGCCACCATCAAACGCTCGGCTCGGCGCGCAATCGTGCGGGCAAGATGCAGATGGGCGGCAGCCGGGCTGCCGCCCGGCAGGATGAAGGATTTCAGTG
This sequence comes from Rhizobium sp. BT-226, assembly GCF_025847085.2. Classification (NCBI taxonomy): domain Bacteria; kingdom Pseudomonadati; phylum Pseudomonadota; class Alphaproteobacteria; order Hyphomicrobiales; family Rhizobiaceae; genus Rhizobium; species Rhizobium sp. BT-226. The sequence continues at coordinate 480,195 of NZ_JAOYTI010000004.1, forward strand.
GCTCCAGACCGGCGTTCAACTGGTCGATATCGTGCTCGACGCGGTCGACCTGCGTCTCGACGATCCGCAGCGGCTCGTAGGCCGGCGGCTCACCAGTGTCAGGGGTAGCGAGATCGGCGCCGAGATCGAAGAGGTCGTTCTGGATCGACATCAGCATGGCATCGAGTTCAGGCAAGCCGGCCGTGTGCAGCCGCGCCAGGCCGATCGCGGAATTGGCCTCGTCGATCGTACCGTAGACCTCGACGCGCAGATCGTCTTTGAGCCGGCGCGGGCCGGACACCAGCCCGGTCGTGCCGTCATCGCCTGTTTTCGTGTAGATCTTGTTGAGCTTGACCACGGTTTCCCCCTTGAAGTCCGGTCACGTCGGGCGGCCGCCGCCGGTCAGCCACAGCGTCACCATGATCAGGATGACGGCGATCGCCTGCAACAGCACACGAAGCTGCATCAGCTTGTTGGAACGGTTGGGATCGCCGCCCTTCATCATGTTGAAGAGGCCGCGGATCAGGACGAGGGCGACGACGCCCATGACGATAATCGCGAGGATATAGGTGACCGTGGACATGGATTCAGCTTTCTCAGTCAGTCCATCCAGCGCATCAGGCGGTAGAAGAGGTCTGCCGGAAGCAGCCGCTTCAGGAACATGCCCTGCTTAGCCGGAGTCGTTACAGGATAATGTGGCCTCGGATTTTTCGAGTTCAATGCGTGTTTCAACACGGAATAGACCGCTTCCGGGCCGAGTTTATGGCGGTTGACCGGCCCCGATCCGTCGAGTCTCGCCAATTGTCTAATGTAATCGACCGCGTGCGGCGAATTCTCGAGATCGATATGCTCCTTGATCTTTGCGAGCGCATTGGCGGTAAACCGCGTGGCGATCGGTCCCGGCTCGATCAGACTGACATGGATGCCGCTGCCCTGCAGCTCCATGCGGAGCGTGATGCTGAGGCCTTCCAGCGCGAACTTGGAAGCGGTGTAGGCGCCGCGATAGCGATAGGGGACGACGCCGAGGATCGACGAGCATTGCACGATCCGCCCTTGGCCACGTTTGCGCATCGGCGGAATGACCTGCCGCGTCAGTTCATGCCAGCCGAAGAAATTCGCCTCGAACTGCGCGCGCAGCGTTGCCGTCGACAGATCCTCGACGGCGCCCGGCTGGCCATAGGCGCCGTTATTGAAGAGGGCGTCGATGCGACCGCCGCTGCGTTCCAGAACCGCGCCGACCAGATCGGAAATCGTCTCGGTCCTGGCATAGTCCATCAGTAAGGCTTCGATGCCTTCTGCTTCCAGCCCCGAAAGATCGTCCGGCTTGCGCACCGTCGCGAAGACACGCCAGCCATCGGCTTTCAGCGCCCGCGCGCAATGAGCGCCGATACCGGACGAACATCCGGTCACGACGATGGTGCGCTCTCCCGCCATGGAATGATTCCTGTACAAAATGGGACTCGTTTCCCATATTCGGCCAGAGGATACAATCTGGAAAGCCGGAGACGGAATGCCGAAGGTGCTGCGCACGATCTACGACGTGGTCTATGACGCGATCTGTCACATGGTCGAGGACGACGGCTTTGCCATGGCAAGCCATGTGGCGCTGTCGAGCCTGCTTGCGGTTTTCCCCTTCCTGATCTTCGGCACGGCGCTTGCAAGCTTCCTCGGCGCCGATCAGTTCTCCTCGACCGCCATCCATCTGATCTTCGACACCTGGCCCGAGGCGATCGCCAAACCGCTCGCCGACCAGGTGCTGCAGGTGCTGACCATTCCGCGCGGCGGGCTGCTGACGATCTCGGTGCTGGCGGCCGCCTATTTCGCTTCGAACGGTGTCGAGGCGCTGCGCATTTCGCTCAATCGCGCCTATCGGGTGCAGGAAACGCGGGCCTGGTATTTCACCCGTCTCGCCAGCCTGGGCTACGTGCTGATCGCGGTCATCATCTTCACGGCGATCAGCATTTTGCTGGTCGCCCTGCCGCTGGCGCTCGATTATTCGAGGAAATGGTTTCCGCTGTTTGCCGATACGCTCGACATCGTCTTCAGCTGGCGCATCTACGGTACGCTGGTGGTTTTGACCGTCGGATTGCTGGTCATGCATCTCTGGCTGCCGGCCGGCAAGCGGAGGGTCTTCGACGTCATTCCCGGGGTGCTGCTGACGCTGCTTCTCTGGCTCGCCGGCGCGCTGATCTTTGCCTATTATCTCGCGACCTTCGCCAATTATACGGCAACTTATGCCGGTCTCGCCTCTGTCATGATCGTGCTGATCTTCCTCTACATGGTCGGCGTCATCTTCATCATCGGGGCGGAGATCAATGCAGCGCTGATCAAGTTCCGCGTCTTCCGGATGTTTTCGCACACACTTTCGATCGTCGGCAGAGAACGTGTCGAAAGGCAATCAAAGCCCGACAAGGCGGCGAATATCCGCCCCTGACATGCCCCGGGCGCGCAATTCGCCAAGCCCGGTGTCGCCTTGGCTTTTCGAAAGCTTGCGGCCATCCTCGCCGAGAATGAGACGATGATGGTGATAGACCGGCTGCGGCAGGCCGAGCAGCACCTGCAACAGCCGGTGCACCGATGTGGCGTGGAAGAGGTCCAGCCCACGCACGACATGGGTGACGCCCTGCAGCGCATCGTCGACAACCACGGAAAGATGATAGCTCGACGGCGCATCCGAGCGCGACAGGATGACGTCGCCCCAGACGTCGGGCTCGGCGGCGATCTCACCTGTCCTGCCGTCGCCGGTTTCCGTCCAGAACAGCAGTTCGCCGATCAGGTCGAGCGCCTTGCGCATATCGAGCCGCCAGGCATGTGTCTTCCCGGAGGTCAGCATGTCCCGCCATTCGTCTGCCGGACGCTCGCGATCATTTGCGGGATAATGCGGAGTGCCGTCGGGATCGCGCGGCCAGGATTCACCCGACGCCTCGTAGGCGGCGACACGGGCCTTCACCTCGCCGCGCGTCAGAAAGGCCGGATAGACCAGTCCACGCTCGATCAGTGCGTGCAACGCCGCCTGATATTCGGGAAAGTGTTCCGACTGGCGCCGCACCGGGCTTTCCCAGCTGATATCAAGCCATTCGAGATCCCTGAGGATGCCGGCCTCGAACTCGGGCGTGCAGCGCGTCTGGTCGATATCCTCGATGCGCAGCAGCAGGCGCGCTTGTTCGGCCTGCGCCATGTCGCGGTTCAGAAGGGCCGAGAGGGCATGCCCGAGATGCAACGGTCCGTTGGGGCTCGGCGCAAAACGAAAGACAGGTTTTTGACGCTCACTCGTGGTCATGCTTTCTTCTGCCATGGATTCGGCTTTTGAACCACTGCGAGGCAAAGTGCAGATCATTCGCAACGAAGACGATGTCACGCAGGGGCTCGAAGCGCTGCTTCGCCTCGATCCGCGTCTTGCGCCGATCGTTGCGGAGGCCGGGGCCATTCCGCTCAGGTTGCGCGAGCCCGGCTTTGCCGGTCTTGCCCATATCATCGTCTCGCAGATGGTGTCGCGCGCCAGCGCCGAGGCGATCTGGCGGCGCATGCTGCCGGCGGACGGTTTGCTGACGGCCGAAGGTTACGCACTGCTTCACGCCGAGGCGTGGCGCGAATTCGGTCTGTCGCGCGCCAAGGCGGAGACGCTGTCGCGGATCGCCGAAGCGGTCGCCTCCGGCCGTCTCGACCTCTCCGGGCTCTGCCTGAAGCCGCCGGGCGAGGCGCTTGGCGAACTAACCGCGCTGAAGGGGGTCGGACCGTGGACGGCACAGGTCTATCTGATGTTTTGCGGCGGCCATGCCGATGTCTTCCCGGCCGGCGATGTCGCGCTGCAGAATGCCGTCGGGGCAGCATTGGGTCTCGCTGCACGGCCGCAGGCGAAGACGCTTGCTGAGCTTTCGGCAGTCTGGTCGCCGTGGCGCTCGGTAGCGGCACGGCTTTTCTGGGCCTACTACGCCACGAGGATGCGCCGTGACATGGTGCCGATCGGCTGATCGGCAACACTCTTCAAATTGCCTTTATCCTCTGAATTTATTGGACTTCACAATCCTGTAACAACCGGCCTAATATACAGGTGCAGATGCCGAATCGATCAGGAGAGTCCCTTGACGATTGCAGTCTCCCCACAGGCCCTGCCGGCGCTCGTCCTGAACGCTGACTACCGGCCACTGAGTTATTACCCCTTGTCGTTGTGGTCCTGGCAGGACGCGATCAAGGCGGTATTTCTCGACCGTGTGAACATCATTGCAGAATATGAACATTCGGTTTCCTCGCCGAGCTTTTCGATGCGGCTTCCGAGTGTCGTGTGCCTGAAGACTTACGTTCAGCCGTCCCGCAATCCCGCATTCACCCGGTTCAACGTCTTCCTGCGCGACCGGTTCGAATGCCAGTATTGCGGCGCCCATGACGACCTGACCTTCGACCACGTCATCCCGCGCGCCCATGGCGGCGAGACGACTTGGGAGAATGTCGTGGCAGCCTGCTCGCCCTGCAATCTGCGCAAGGGCAGCAAGCTTCCGAAGCAGGCAGGCATGTTCCCGGCTCAGAAGCCCTACCAGCCGACGGTGCAGGATCTGCACAATAACGGCCGGCTGTTCCCGCCGAACTATCTGCATGAAAGCTGGCTCGACTATCTCTATTGGGATACCGAACTGCAGCCCTGATCGAACTGTCTGCAGCGCCACGCGTCCCTTCAGGGGCGCAATGGACGCTGCAGCCCTTCGAATGCTGCATAATTTTATGCGGCGGCCTTGCGAACGCCGACAAAGGCGAAGGCCGCGAGCAGGATTCCGGCAATCACGTTCCAGCCCGCAAAAGACAGGCCGAGCACGCGCAGCGCCGCATCGGTGCAGGACGGGCCCTTGATGGTGTTGAGCTCACCGAGCAGATCGCCGGCATTGGTCGTCATGCTGCTTGCCGTCGTCGAGCAGGTGGCCGGGCCCGGCCAGAAATGCCATTCGACGCCGGCATGATAGACACCCATGCCTGCTGTCACCAGCATCAACATGCCGGCCGCGAGAATGAGCGCCCGGGTGATCCAGTTCGGCAGTCCGACGAGCTCGGAGAGTGCGGCCAGGATCGCGATCGGGATGGCGTAATAATAGGGCTGCCGTTGCAACAGGCAGAGCGCACAGGGAATATAGCCGCCGATATACTGGAAACCGAGCGCCGTGCCGACCGCCGCCGCCATGCCGATGGCGAGCAATATGGAATAGACAAAGCCGGGGCGGGCGAGCGGCGAGGAAATAGTCATGGCGGAGCTCCGCGAGTTTAGTAGAGCATGAGATGCGGATTGAGATTTTAGGCCTGTTCGGCCGAAAATCATCCTCGCTAGTGAGCGAAAGAGCGGTAGCCGACATATAGCACGATCACCGTAGCGGCACCGATGCCAACGATCTGGCCGAGGCGCTTCTCGATGAAGTCACGGATCGGCTCGCCGTAGCGGCGCAGCAGCCAAGCGAGGAAGAGGAAACGCGCGCCGCGTGCAATAATCGCCGAAACAATGAAAAGGCCCAGATTGACGTGGATGACGCCAGACAGGATCGTCACGATCTTGATCGGCGGCAGATGCGCAAGACCTGATGTGACAAGCAGCAGCAGGATCCACTCGTAGGTGACGTAGGCCTTCATCTGCTCAAAGGCATCGAGCTTGCCGTAGAATTCGAGAACCGGCCGCGCCACCGTCTCATAGGCGTAAAAGCCGAGCGCCCAGCCGGCGATGCCGCCGAGTACGGATGCGACGGTCGCGACCAGCGCGTAGCGATAGGAGCGTTCCGGCCTGGCAAGCGCCATCGGCAGGAACAACACATCGGCGGGGACGAGAAAGACGGAGCTTTCGACGAAGGCGATGACGGCGAGCCAGATTTCGGCCGATTTGCGCGCGGCCAGAGACATGGTCCAGTCGTAAAGTCTGCGGAGCATTCCGTTTCCTTCCTGTTGCAGTGCAAAAGAGCTTTAGGGGCCGTGCGCGGCGCTGTAAATGCTCGCCCGTGTCCTTCCTGCCACCGCCGTCAAAAAATTTTCGTGATGACGGGTGTCAGCGCCTCTCCCAAGATTTCACGGGATTGCGAATCGGCCATTCTGCGGCAAGCTGATTGAGGGTCGACGTGCAAGGTGGCATGAGAATGTTCAAAGTGATCGAAGGCGGCCGTGGGCAGGCCGTGCAAATGGATGACTGGTCCGAAGAGCGGCGCGGACCAAGCAGAGACGATGTGCGCCTTGAGGCTGCGCGGCGGATCAGCGAGAGCGGCTATCATCTGTCCCGCATTCGGGAATTCGCGACCGGCGTGCCGATGCTGGCATCACTTAAATACCTGTCGCTGCAGATCGATTTCGCAGCAGAGACGTTGTCGCGGCTCGATCCGATCCCGGAGGATTTCCGCTCCGACGGCTATTGGCCGGCGGGCTGAGGCAATCGCGGCAGCGTAATTGCCGCTGACATGCGGTGATGTTGGCGTCAGGACAGGTCCATCGACTTTTCCCATTGCTGCCGCAGGACGTTCATTTCCGTCCGCTTCTGGGCCATTTCGCTGACGGCGGCGCGCAGATGTGGATGGTGGGACATGAACATGTTGAAGTCGCGCCGCTCGAGCACCTCGAACTGGCAAAAATCGACTGCGATGACGTCGGCGGTGCGCCGTGCGCCGGTCAGCAGCGCCATTTCCCCGAAAAAGGCGCCCGGCTCCAGACGGATCGCGCCACTGGCGAGCCGCACTTCCACCGCGCCGGACGAGATGAAATACATGCTGTCGCCGCGGTCGCCGCGGCGGATGACGCGTTCGCCGGGCGGTGCGGATTTCGCCTTGAAGAGCAGCAGCAGCTCCTCCTGCGCGTCCTCGTTGACTTGGGAGAACAGCGGGAAAGTCTCGATCAGCTGCTGCATCTTCAGTTGATGCTGGCGCTCGCGCTCTTCGCCGAGCGCCCTGATCTTTTCCAGTTCTTTGCCGAGCGCCTTCTGCCTGCTCCTGCCGTAGCTTTCCCAGAGGGAGGGCCACCTCGAATGGATAACTTTCTTCAGGCCGTCGGTTGCGAAGATCACGATTGGGTTGAGTGTGATCGACAGGATCGCGGCAGCCAGGATCAAATCCTGGCCCTCATGCGGCAAAAGCCCGAGTGAGACGCCGAGGCCGGCGAGGATGAAGGAAAACTCGCCGATCTGTGCAAGGCCGCCGGCTAATGTCAGTCCCATGCTGATCGGATATCTGAGCAGCATGACGATGAGAAAGGTGATGATGCCCTTGCCAAGGATGACGAGCGCCAGCGCGCCGATCACGGCCAGCGGCTCGCGCACCAGGATCGAGGGATCGAAGAGCATGCCGACGGAGACGAAGAACAACACGGAGAAGGCATTCTGCAACGGCAGCGAGTCGGCCGCCGCCCTGTGGCTGAGCTGGGATTCGCTCATGACGACGCCGGCGAAAAAAGCGCCGAGTGCAAAGGAGACGCCGAAGATTGCCGCCGAGCCGAAGGCGATGCCGAGTGCGATCGCCAACACCGTCAGCGTAAAGAGTTCGCGCGATCCCGTGCGGGCGATCATCGTCAGCAGCCAGGGCACGATGCGAGGGCCGAGGAAGATCGCCATGGCGGCGAAGGCCACAACCTTCAGCAGCGTCAGGCCGATCGTCATCGCCAGCGGCAGGTCGCCGAGGCCGTGGTTGGTCGCATTGGCGGCATTGCCACCCAGAAGCTCTGCGAGCGCCGGCAGCAGCACCAGCGCCAGCACCATCACCAGGTCCTCGACGATCAGCCAGCCGACGGCGACGCGTCCGCTTGCCGCGTTGACGAGATTGCGCTCCTCCAGCGCCTTCAAGAGCACGACGGTGCTTGCCACCGACAGGCTGAGGCCGAGGACGATGCCGGCGCCGAGGCTCCAACCCCAGAGTTTGCAAAGGCCGATGCCCAAGAGGGTCGCGAGGATAATACGTCCGATCGCGCCAGGCACGGCGATGCCGCGCACGGCGAGCAGGTCGGAGGCGGAAAAATGCAGGCCGACGCCGAACATCAAAAGGATGACGCCCATTTCGGCAAGCTGGCCGGCAAGGGCGGTATCGGCGACGAAGCCCGGCGTGAACGGCCCCATCAGGATGCCCGCCATCAGGTAGCCGACGAGTGGCGGCAGCCGAAGCCGGTCGGCACCATAGCCCAGGATTGCTGCAAAAACGAAACTGACAGCAACCGTCGCGATAAGTCCTACTTCCTGATGCACGTCCGCCCTCTCTTGTGATCGCGGCGGCCACTTTGGACGAAGCGCAAGCAAAATTAAACAGTTGATTTGGGGTTGGGCTACTGTTTGAAGCCTTCGTTCTCAGTCCTGGCCTAGTGCGGCGCAGACGTCGTCCACGGCACGGTCGGGCCATCACCGATGTTGGAACCAGTTGCGTCTTGTCTCGTTGCCCTTTCATCAGACAAGGAGAAACGACATGCGGAAGATCATCCTGAACTGTACTGTGGCGGCCCTTGCCGCCTGCTCGTTTGCTGCGCCTGTTCTTGCCGACAGCGTTTATGTGAGGGAGCGTTCCTATGACGACGGCTATCGCCATGAGCGGGTACAACCCGGCATCACCATCAGCGAACGTGGCGTCACTTTCGGTGCTGTGCGCGAACGTGAGCACCGCCGCTATCGCGATAATGGCTGCGAAACCAGGAGCGTCACCCGCCAGACCGACGAAGGCGAGGTCACCAGGACGGTCCGACGCTGCAATTAACGAAAAAATATGCGATAAAGAAGAAGCCCGGTTCCGACGAGCCGGGTTTTCGCCTTTTGTGGCACGAATATTTCAATGCAGTGGTGAAAGTCGTCTGTCGGTGTTATGAGCACGCCTTTGGTAACAGCGCGTTCCCAGCGCAAACACCGCCCGCACAGGATCTTTTAGTATGATTGAGCTTACGCCGTCCCAGATCGCCGCACTTAAACTCGCCAGGGATGGAGACCTTTATCCTCAGCCGGCCAATAAATGGACGCACGAGAACGCGACAGTGACTTATGCAAAAACTGACCGGTGGAAAGAGCGGCCTCAGAAAATAAAGTCGGTCACTGCCAAGACACTGGGCGAGTTGAAGGAGCCGGGTTTTCTCGAAAGGCGGCACCTGGATGACGACGCATCAAAAGATGTCTACGGCATCACGATGGCCGGTAAGATGTGGCTGCTGAAGAACAAGTAAGGTTCGCTTAGGCGCTGAGTATTTTCACAAGCCTCCCAGCCGAACGGGGTATGACGGGCTCATATCTGACTTTTCGGGGGACCGGAGATCGCCGCCAAAGCGACCTGGCCAATAAGAATTGTATCGGGTACGGGCGGTAATGCAGCGTCGTCTTTCGCTGGCGCACAGCCGCCAGCGCCGGCGCCCCATCACGCCCAAGCCTTCACAGTGCCTTTGGTTCGGAATCATGCGACTTCACGTGCCTGCTCGCAAAGCCATGCGCAGAGCTGCCGCGGCGCTTGGCGCGCGTCATTGGCGCGGATGAGCGCAAAATGCCAGGCTGGCCCGCTCAGCACGTATGGGAACGGCGCGATCAACCGGCCCTCGGTCAAAAGTGGCCGAAACAGCGACGGCGACAACAGCGCCACACCCACGCCTGCCAGCGCCGCATTGGCATCCAACTCGTGCGTGGGGTAATCGACCGCCAAAAAGCGCAAACCCTGCGGGGTCGCGCATTGAGCCTCCTTAAACCATTGCTCCCAATCAGGGTGCGGCAAAAGCTCGAAGTCAGTCAGCGCCTCCGGCGCGGCGAGCGTCTGTGTTCCAAGCAGGGAAGGCGATAGCATCGGAGTCACTTCTACGGGAGCGAGCCGATATTCTTCCAGCCCGGCCCATCCACCGCGACCCGTCCTTATGGCGACGTCGAATGCGCCCGGATCACGTATTTCCGCCGAGACGTCGACCTCGATGACGGAAGCTCCAGGCGTAGGATAGCGTGCCAGACGCGGTGCAAGCCAGTGTGACGCAAAAGTCGGCGGCGCCGTGAGCCTGAGTGGCGGCGTCGCCGCCTGAAATTCTGCGAGCGCCTCACCGATCCCGGTTAATGCCTCCCGGACCCGATTTGCCAGAACGGAGGCGGCGGCCGTCGGGACCACTCGCCGACCGCCGCGGATAAATAGCGGCTGACCGAGTTCAGCCTCCAGGGTGCGAATACGAAGGCTGATCGCCGCCGGTGCCAGAAACAAGCGTTCGGCTGCGCGCGCGAAGCTGCCGGCGGAGACACACGCCTCCAATACGCGCAGAGACTCCAATGACGGTCGCATGATCAGCTTCCCTTCACGATCAATTTATCTTGCGATGACGACAAGCAAAGCGCGTTTTGAAGGCGGAACGCTCTGGCGCAATTTGGAGGCAGCCAAGAATAGGAGATTTACCGTGTCCCTGCAATCTCAGCACCTGTTTACACTCTTCATCGCGCTTCATCCGACGCTGGAGCTTGGGCAGACGCCGGCCGGCGGCCGGCGCATTTTTCCTGTCTCGGGCGGACATTTCCAAGGGGAGCGCCTGAAAGGAGAAGTATCGCCGCTGATCGGATCGGATCTCCTGCTCGCTCGTGCCGACGGCACATTTCAGCAAGATGTCAGGCTCCTCCTCGTCGCCGACGACGGGGGCCTCGTCCTCATGACCTATCGCGGCGTAAGGCGTGCGTCACAGGCCGTCGACGAGCGTTTGGCGCGCGGCGAAACGGTCGACGCTTCGGAATATTATCTGCGCACGACACCGTATTTCGAGACCGCCGCGCCTGCGCATGGGTGGCTCAACAGCATTGTCGCGGTTGCCAAGGGCGGCAGGTGTCCGGGCGGCGTCGAATACGAAGTCTTTGAAGTTCTGTGACACGATATTGTCCTCGCCGCTCTCTCACATTGTGGGCGGGGTTTTCGCAGATCTTCCGCGCGAGACGACGCAGCCCGCTTGCGTTGCTTGAACTATCTGACAAAGAGCTTGAAGATTTTAGTGGTGCCCCATGCCGGAGTCGAACCAGCACTTCTTTCGAAACTCGATTTTGAGTCGAGCGCGTCTACCAATTCCGCCAATGGGGCAACGGATATGAACGGGCGGCTGTCTAACATGCGAGCGCCTGGACGCGCAAGACGGGCAAGCGAAGTTATCGGACTGATCCGGTAGAGAGATCCGGCCTCGCTCGAGGCCGGATCTTGTCCGATATCAATGGGCGGCGGCCGGTGCCGGGCTGCTCAGGCCGGACTTCTTCAGCGTAATCGCCAGGATCGAGGCCAAGAGGCAGAAGGCGCCGGCGACGAAGAATGCGGGTAGGTAGCTCGAAAGCTCCGTGCGCGAGAGGCCGGCGCCATAGGCGGCGGTGGCGGCTCCCAGCTGATGGCCGGCAAAGACCCAGCCGAAGACGAGGCCGACCTTTTCAGGGCCGAAGCGGTCGGCGGCGATCTTGACGGTCGGCGGCACGGTGGCGATCCAGTCGAGACCGTAGAAGATGGCGAAGATGGAGAGGCCGTAAAAGCTGAAATCGCTGAAGGGCAGGTAGAGCAGCGACAGGCCGCGCAGGCCGTAATACCAGAATAGCAGCCAGCGATTATCGAAGCGATCGGACAGCCAGCCGGAGCCGATGGTGCCGAAGAAATCGAAGATGCCCATGACGGCCAGCACGCTTGCCGCGGCCACCGGCACGATGCCGAAATCGCCACAGAGGGTGACGAAATGGGTCTGGATCAGGCCGTTGGTGCTGAGACCGCAGATGAAGAACGTGGCAAAGAGGATCCAGAAGGTCGAGGTCTTCGAAATTTCCCCAAGGACGGTGATCGGCGTCATCAGCGCGACGCCAAGCGAGGTGCTTGCCGGCGGCGGCGTCACCTGCGTCTCACCGAGGGCGGGCAGGTTGAGGTCGGCCGGGCGGTCGCGCATAAAGGCCAGCACGGCAAGGGCTGCGACCATGATCATGGCGCAGACGAAAAACACCGTTGAGCGCCAGCCGTAACGTTCCGTCAGCTCGGCCATCAGCGGCAGGAAAACGAGCTGGCCGGTGGCCGAGCTTGCCGAGAGCATGCCGACGACGAGGCCGCGGTGCTTGGTAAACCAGCGGGAAGAGACCGTCGCGGCGAGCACCATCGCCGTCAGGCCCGTGCCGAAGCCGACGACGATGCCCCAGAGCAGCAGCAGCTGCCAAAGCGTCGTCATAAACAGCGAACCGATGAAGCCGGCGCCGATCAGCGCCAGCGCGAAGACGATGACCTTGCGCACGCCGAAATAATTCATGAAGGCGGCGGCGAACGGACCCATGAAGCCGAACAGGATCAGGCGGATCGCCAGCGCCGAGGAAATCTGCGAGGTCTCCCAGCCGAACTCATCCTGCAGCGGCTTGATGAGCACGCCGGGTGCGCCCATAGCGCCAGCGGTGACCAGCATGGTGAGGAAGGTCGCGGCAACGACGACCCAGCCGTAGTGGATGTTGCGCCGGGCAAGGGTGGAGGCGAGGACGGTGGAAACCATGGGCAAGATTCCGTTTGAATTCAGCTTCGAGAAGATACTGGACCGATTTACATGATGGCCATCATATTTCTTGCGTATTGATGATGGACGTCATATATTTTGTCAAGCGACTATTTCTGGAGACGACAATGCGGGTCAGCCGCGAAAAATTTGCCGAAAACCGCGAAAAGATCCTGAGCGTTGCCGGCGTGCTTTTCCGCGAAAACGGGTTCGACGGGGTCGGCGTCGCCGATATCATGAAGGCGGCGGGGCTGACGCATGGCGGCTTTTACGGTCATTTCGGTTCGAAGGACGATTTGGCGCTTGAGGTCAGCCGCAAGCTGATCGACAAGGTCGAAACGCGCTGGAAGGAACATATCGCCGAATCGCCGGACCGGCCGCTGGCAGCGCTTCTCGATCATTATATCCACTGGCGCACCGTTGACGATCCGGGCGGCAGCTGTGTCTTTGCGACGCTGATCCAGGAAGTCAGCCGCAGCCGCGGCGCAGTCCGCGCGGTCTTCAGCGATGGGCTGTCCGTGCTGGTCGACACGCTTGCCGATATCGTTCCCGGCGAAACGGAAGAGGAGCGCCGCGCCAATGCGACGACGACACTCTCATCGATGATGGGTGCTGTCATTCTTGCCCGCGCGGTCGAGGACAGGGCGCTTGCCGAGCAGTTTCTGGTGACGATGCGCCGGCAGCTCGATCCTGAAAGCCAGAAATAATCTCAATCGAGGATGGCGCTAGTTTCGATCTCCCTCTCCAAGTGGAGAGGGATCTATCTTGCATGTGCCTGAGGACCGAGAAGCCAGCGGCTACTTGAAGCCGGCGATGGCGTGCGGGATGTAGGGTGCCTCCAGGGCCGCGATTTCCTCGGCGGTAAGCTTGACCGAGAGCGAGGCAACGGCGTCCGTCAGGTGGTTCGGTTTGGACGCGCCGATGATCGGGGCGGTCACCGCACTCTTCTGCAGGATCCAGGCGGTTGCGACCTGGGCGCGGGAGATGTTGCGGGCCTTGGCGATTTCGGCGACGGCCCCGACGATCTTGCGGTCGGCATCGATGGACTGGGTGTAGAGCGTCTTGCCGAATTCGTCGGTTTCGCTGCGTGCCGTCGTCTCGTCCCAGTCACGGGTCAGGCGGCCGCGGGCAAGCGGGCTCCACGGAATGACGGCGATTTTCTGATCCTCGCAGAGCGGCAGCATTTCACGCTCTTCCTCACGGTAGAGCAGGTTCAGGTGATCCTGCATGCTGACGAATTCGGTCCAGCCGTTCAGCCGGGAGACGTAGAGCGCCTTGGCGAATTGCCAGGCATACATGGAGGAGGCGCCGATATAACGCGCCTTGCCCGATTTGACGATGTCGTGCAACGCCTCCAGTGTTTCCTCGATCGGCGTCGTATAGTCGAAGCGGTGGATCTGGTAGAGATCCACGTAGTCGGTGCCAAGGCGACGCAGGCTGTTGTCGATCTCGTCGAAGATCGCCTTGCGCGACAGGCCGGCGCCGTTCGGGCCCGGCCGCATGCGGTTGAACACCTTGGTCGCCAGCACGATGTCCTCGCGTTTGGCGAAGTCTTTTATGGCACGGCCGACGATCTCCTCTGAGGAACCGTTGGAATAGGTGTTGGCGGTGTCGAGGAAATTGATGCCGAGGTCGATCGCCTGCTTGATCATCGTCCGGCTTTCTTCTTCCCTGAGGCTCCAGGCATGATTGCCGCGCCCGGGATCGCCGAAGGTCATGCAGCCTAAGCAGATCTTCGACACCTCGAGACCGGTCTTGCCAAATTTTGCGTATTCCATGAAACGACTCCGTGATGAATTGGATGACCCCCAGGCGGTGTCCATGATTTAGCGCGAGACAGCCAAAATCGCAGGGTGGCAAATGAAGAATTCTATGCTGCATGCGCACAATGATCCGTGATCGAGACTTCTGAGGCCGCGCTCATCGCTGTCGATTCGGGCTGCAGCTTGCACATCCGCGCCGCAAGATGTTAGCTGATGCAGCATTTTATCGGAATCCGACCATGCAACTGCCGTCCCACGATCGCTACGACGATCTTTATCGCGATTTCTCCTGGCGGATTCCGGAGGATTTTAATATCGGCCGCGCCGTCAGCGACGACTGGGCCGCGAGAGATCCCGAGCGCGTCTGCCTTGAGCATTTCAGCCCCGACGGCGATCACCGCGCAATGACCTATCGCGCGCTCGCCGACCGTTCGTCGGCATTTGCAAATGCGCTCGTTTCACTTGATATCAAACGCGGCGATCGCGTCGCGCTGCTATTGCCGCAATCCTGCGAAACGGTGATCGCACATGTGGCGATCTACAAGATCGGCGCTGTCGCGCTGCCGCTGGCGCTGCTCTTCGGCGTCGAGGCGCTGGAATACCGGCTGAAGGCGGCAGGTGCCGCGGCCGTCGTCACCAATGGCTTCGGTCTCGAACGCATCCGGCAGATCCGCGATCGCTTGCCGATGCTGAAACATGTCATCAGCATCGACGGGACGAGGGCCGATGCGACTGCTTTCGCCGAACTGGTGGATGGCCATCCCTCTGTCTTCGACATCGCCAAAACCGGTCCGGACGACCCGGCGCTGATGATCTTCACGTCGGGAACGACGGGGCCACCCAAAGGCGCGTTGCATGGCCACCGCGTCCTGCCCGGCCATATTCCCGGCATGCAGTTCGCCCATGAGGGTTTTCCGCGGCCGGGCGATAAGGTCTGGACGCCGTCCGACTGGGCCTGGGCCGGCGGTCTGCTCAATGCATTGCTGCCGAGCCTTCTGCTCGGCATTCCCGTGGTCTCGTCGCCGGCGCAGAAATTCGATGCCGGGATGGCCTATCGCATCATGGCCCAAATGAAGGTGCGCAATGCCTTCATTCCACCGACGGCGCTAAGGCTGATGAGATCGGTTGCCGATCCGCGCTCGAACTATGATCTGGTGCTGCGCACCATCGGCTCGGCCGGGGAGGCGCTCGGGCGCGAGACCTATGAGTGGGCGCGGCATGCGCTCGGCATCACCGTCAACGAATTCTACGGCCAGACGGAGTGCAATTTCGTGCTCGCTTCGAGTGCGGCCTATGGCGTCACCAAAGCGGGCGCCATAGGCCGGGCGGTGCCCGGACATCGTGTCGCGATCGTTAGCGAGGCGGGTGACGAATTGCCCGTCGGCGAACCGGGCCAGATCGCCATCGCCAGTCCCGATCCTGTCATGTTTCTCGGCTACTGGGACGACGCGGCGGCGACGGAACGAAAATTCGCCAAAGGCTGGCTGCTCACCGGCGATATCGGCCGGCAGGACGCCGAGGGCTATGTGACCTTCGAAGGCCGCGACGACGACGTGATCACCTCGTCGGGATATCGCATCGGGCCGGCCGAGATCGAGGACTGCCTGATCGGCCATCCCGCCGTGCAGCTCGCCGCCGCCGTCGGCAAGCCCGATGCCGTGCGCACCGAGATCGTCAAGGCCTATATCGTGCTTTCACCAGGCCATCATCCAAGCGAGGCGCTGGCCGCCGACATCAGGGAATGGGTGAAGACGCGGCTTTCGATGCACGAATATCCGCGCGAAGTGGAATTCATCGATGCCTTGCCGCTGACGACCACCGGAAAGGTGATCCGCCGGCTGCTGCGCGAAAGAGCGGCGGCTGAAGGTTAGCCTCGACCGGCAAGCGACATGATCTTTTCCCGCAGCATCTTCGCCATATTGCGGGTGCTGCGATACATGTGAAGTTGGGCGGTGGCCTGGCGCATGTCGCGGTCGCTGTTCTGCGTCAGGCCGATCACCAGCGTTCCCATCTCCTCGCGCTCCTGCCAGAAACGGCTCATGATCGGATGATCCGAGACGGCGCAGGAATCGGAGCGGACGATGTTGGCGTCGTCGAGATGCCATTCGGTGAGTTCGCTCATCAGCAGCTTGCCCGGCGAATAGCGGGCATAGTTCTCGTCATAGGCGGTCTTCCAAGTATAGGCCTCGCCGCCCATCATCAGCACGACGATGGCGGCAATCGCCTTGCCGTTGAGATCGATCGTGTGAATACGCACGGCATCGACGGCGGCAAGGTTCGACACCGCCTCGCGGGCGAAGGCCGTATGATAGCGATCGGTGACGAGAGCGCTTCGCCGCTTGCCCTTCCAGCCGCCCGCTTCCATCGCCAGGAATTCTTCGAAGCGGGTATGGATTTCGCGCGGCTGGCGGGCGACGGCATAGACCGCGGTTCCCTGTTCCTCCAGCAGGCGCCACTGGCGGCGCATCTCGCGCATATGCGCGGAGGAGATGGTTTTGCCGAGATAGACCGGCGCCTCTTCCTCGCTCTGCAGCATCGGGCGCAGGTAGGGATTGGTAACGGTGACGGGAAGATTGCGGCTGAGCGCCACGGCCTTGATCATGCGCACGAAGATACCGTTCAGCCTGAGATCCGGCAGTACCAATATGCCGGGCAGATTAAGATCACGCGCGGTCAGCCCCTCGAAAAGGTTGTCGAGGGTTTCGGCGGCATCCTCGCCATCGACGAGCGGCGTGCCGAGCGGACCGAAACTGTTCGACCAGCCGCGGATGATCGATGGGCCGACGGCAAAGCCCGGCTTGTCGACCGAAAACGGCAAGAGGAAGCGCATGCGGCTGCGGCCGGCATTGTGGTCGCGGATCAGGGCGAAGTTCACCTGCCGGTCTTCGAGCCGCGGCATGGCGGGGGCGAGGAAGCGGCCGGAGAAAAAGACATTCGGTTCCATCGCCCGGTTGGACAGGAAATCGAGCTCATCCTGAAGCTCATAGCCGAGCTTGCCGGGATAGAGGCAGAGCTCGCGCCCCGGCCGGCCGATCTCGGCGCGAGCCTCGGCCTGCGGCGCTTCGAAATGCAGCGCTGCGAGATCATGCACCATGCGGTTTGCGGCGCTGTCGGTGCTTTCGGTAACGGGGGGAACACGCACCATCTATCGAACTCTCATTTCTGGCGTTGCGGCGGAGGGGCTGGCGAAGGCGAAAAGAACGATGTCGAGGGTGCGGCGCACGGCGACATGCAGCAGGATTGCCTCGACGGCCATGGCCGAAGCCGTGGCGATCGCCGTGCCTTCGATGCCGTAATGCGGGATTAAAGCGAGGTTGAGGCCGACATTGGCCGTCAATGCGCCGGCATAGAGCGCGACGCAGAGGTTCTGCTTGCCTGCCATCATCAACAGCGTTTCGGCTGGGCCGACCAGCGATTTCGCGAGGATGCCGGCGAGCAGGATCGCCATGACCAGATAACCTGATGTGAAGGCGCCGCCGAAGAGCGACAGCAGCAGATGACCGGCCGCAAGCACGACAAGGCCGACCCCGAGCGCCGGCCAGAAGGTCCAGCGAGCGGCGTCGATGGCAGCGGCTGCCAGTTGGGCGTGGTCCCCTTCTGCAATGATCGAGGAAAAGCGCGGGCCGGAGGCTGCCTTGACCGAGAAATTGATGAAATGCACCAGCGCCATCGTCTTGGCGGCGGCGAAATAGATGGCGACATCGTGCGGCTCGAGGAAGATGCCGACGACGACGACGTCGGAATTGGTGAGCAGGAAGCTCACGCCCTCGATCAGGAAAATCGGGAAGGCGACGCTGAACCAGGCGAGGAAATCGACCTTGCGCGGGCCGTCGTCATAATGCCGGCGAAGGCGGTAGAGCGTTGCGGCATACTGGCCAAGCGCGGTGACAAAGGTGGCGGCGAGCGCTGCCTGCATCGCGGTGACGGCCGTATGCTCGGCACCGACGGCAATCGCGATCAGCATGAAGAGGATGATAAGGATCGGGCGGACGATATAGACGGGGCTCAGCGCCATCACCGGCCAATGGTTTGCCCGTGACGTGCCTTCGAGAATGTCGCCGAGCGCGATCATCGGCATGGCGAGCAGGCCGATGAAGATCGGGACGAGATAATAGACCTGGATCATGTCGCCGAAGAAATGCAGCCCGAGCATGCCGACGGCGAGCACCGCCGTGCCGGACAGCAGCGCAAAGATGCGAGCCGTGCCGGTCAGGCCGCGGATTTCCTCGAAAGCGCCCGCTGCCCTGTATTGCGGCAGGAAGCGGACGATCGCGGTGTGGAAACCGAGACATGAGAGATCGCCGAAGACGACGACCAGCACCCAGACGAAAACGAAGATGCCATATTCATATTCGCCCATTAGCCGGGCGAGCACGATCTGGGAGACGAAGGCAAGTGCCGCGCTGAGGATACGAATCGAAAAGGCCGTCAGCGCCATGCGCTGGGCGGCCGCCCTCTCACCGCGTTCGGTCAGCACGGCAGCAAGCATGCGCAGCGTGCGGCCGCCGATCGGGCGCAGGCCCGCGGGCAGCATCTTCTCCGCTGTTTCTATGACCGCCATGATGAACACGCAAAACTCTGAGGTCAGGCAAATCGCCCCTGAAGTCTTGACAGAACAGGGTTAAGAAACGGTTCCGGATCGGGTCTGCCGCCCAAGGCTGAAATTCCGGCTTTCCGGCATTGCCGCAGAAAAGAAAATGCCGCCCGGAGGCGGCATTTTCGCGGATCTTTGCGGGCTTGCCTCAGACCTGCTCGAAGGCGCCGTGGCAGTGCTTGTATTTCTTGCCGGAGCCGCAGGGGCAGGTCTCGTTGCGCCCGACCTTGCCCCAGGTGGCTGGGTCATCCGGGTTGCGGTTTTCAGGAGAAACGATGACTTCCGATGCCTGGTAGATCGCCGGCGCGAAATCGTCCTCGCCGGTCGTCGGATCCAGGTGATGGGCCTGCATCAGCGGCGGTTCAGGCTCGGCAGGGGCCTGCTGCACCAGTTCGACGCGCATCAGCTGGGCAGTGACGGCCTCGCGCAGATTGTTGAGCAGCGCCGTGAAGAGCTCGAAGGCTTCCGACTTGTATTCCTGCAGCGGATCGCGCTGGGCATAGCCGCGGAAGCCGATGACGGAGCGCAGATGGTCGAGGTTGACGATGTGCTCGCGCCAGAGATGATCGAGCGTCTGCATGACGATCGAGCGTTCGACATAATGCATGATGTCGTCACCGAAACGCTCGGCCTTTTCCGTGAAGGCAGCATTGGTGGCTTCGGTCAGGCGCTCACGGATATCGTCTTCACCGATACCTTCTTCCTTCACCCAGTCCTCGATCGGCAGGTCCAGATTGAGAATGTTCAAAGCAGCGGTCTTCAGGCCGGCGGCATCCCATTGTTCGGCATAGGCGCGTTCGGGGATATGCTTTTCGACCATGTCCTCGATCACCTCACGGCGCATGTCGGAAACGGTCTCGGAAATATTGGTCGATTCCATCAGTTCGAGGCGCTGCTCGAAGATCACCTTGCGCTGATCGTTGAGAACATCGTCATACTTCAAGAGGTTCTTGCGGATGTCGAAGTTGCGGGCTTCGACCTTCTTCTGGGCGCGCTCCAGGGCCTTGTTGATCCAGGGATGGACGATCGCCTCACCCTCTTTGAGGCCGAGCTTGGTCAGCATGCTGTCCATGCGGTCGGAGCCGAAGATGCGCATCAGGTCGTCCTGAAGCGAGAGGTAGAACTTCGAGCGGCCGGGGTCGCCCTGACGGCCGGAACGGCCGCGCAGCTGGTTGTCGATGCGGCGGCTTTCATGGCGTTCGGTGGCGATGACGTAGAGGCCACCGGCTTCGAGCGCCTTCTGCTTGAGTTCCTTGATCTCCTCGATGATCGCCTGGATCCGGGCGTCACGCTCCGGACCGGCTTCGACTTCGCCGAGTTCGCGCTCGATGCGCATGTCGAGGTTGCCGCCGAGCTGGATGTCGGTGCCTCGGCCGGCCATGTTGGTGGCGATAGTGATGGCGCCCGGCACGCCGGCCTGGGCGACGATATAGGCTTCCTGCTCGTGGTAGCGGGCGTTCAGCACCTTGAATTCGTCGAAGCCCTGCTTGCGCAGGCGCTCGGCGAGCAGTTCCGATTTCTCGATCGAGGTGGTGCCGACCAACACCGGCTGGCCGCGCTTGTGGGCGTCGAGGATCTCCTCGATGATCGCCTTGAATTTCTCGTCGAAGGTCCGGTAGACCTCGTCGTCCTCGTCGAGGCGCTTGATCGGCAGGTTGGTCGGGACCTCGATGACGTCGAGATTGTAGATGTTGGCGAATTCTTCCGCTTCCGTCTGCGCCGTACCGGTCATGCCGGCGAGCTTGTCGTACATGCGGAAGTAGTTCTGGAAGGTGATCGAGGCCAGCGTCTGGTTTTCCGGCTGGATCTGCACCTTTTCCTTGGCTTCGAGCGCCTGGTGCTGGCCTTCCGAATAGCGGCGGCCCGGCATCATGCGGCCGGTGAACTCGTCGATGATGACGACTTCGTCGTTGCGGACGATATAGTCCTTGTCGCGCTGGAAGAGCTTGTGGGCCTTCAGCGCGTTGTTGACGTGGTGGACGATCGCGACGTTCTCGATGTCGTAGAGTGCGTTGCCCTTCAGGAGGCCGGCCTGGCGGAGCAGGTTTTCCAGCTTCTCTGTGCCCTCTTCGGAGAAGTTGGCGGAGCGCTGCTTCTCGTCGATCTCGTAATCGCTGGGCGACAGCAGCGGAATGAAGGCGTCGATCGTGTTATAGAGTTCGGAGCGGTCGTCGAGCGGACCGGAGATGATCAGCGGCGTGCGCGCCTCGTCGACGAGGATCGAGTCCACTTCGTCGACGATCGCGAAGTTGTGGCCGCGCTGGACCATCTGGTTCTTCTCGTACTTCATGTTATCGCGCAGATAATCGAAGCCGAGTTCGTTGTTGGTGGCGTAGGTGATGTCGCAGGCATAGGCCG
Organism: Rhizobium sp. BT-226; assembly: GCF_025847085.2. Lineage (NCBI taxonomy): Bacteria > Pseudomonadati > Pseudomonadota > Alphaproteobacteria > Hyphomicrobiales > Rhizobiaceae > Rhizobium > Rhizobium sp. BT-226. Next base: position 501,306 of record NZ_JAOYTI010000004.1, read on the forward strand.
CGTGGCGTTCCTCGTCGGAAAGGCCGTGGACGATGACGCCGGTGGTCATGCCGAGGAAGCCGTAGACGCGGCCCATGGTGGCGGCATCGCGCTGGGCGAGGTAATCGTTGACGGTGACGACGTGCACGCCCTTGCCGGAAAGCGCGTTCAGATAAACCGGCAGGGTGGCGACGAGGGTCTTGCCTTCGCCGGTCTTCATCTCGGCGATCGCATTCGAATGCAGGATCATGCCGCCGACCAGCTGTACGTCAAAAGGTCGCAGGCCGAGAACGCGGCGCGAGGCTTCGCGCACGACGGCAAAGGCCGGGATCAGAATGTCGTCGAGCGTCTTGCCCTCGGCGAGCAGGGCGCGAAACTCCGCGGTCTTTGCCGCCAGCTGCTCGTCCGTCAGGGCCTTCGTCTTCTCTTCGATAGAGTTGATGGCAGTGACGTTCGGCTGGTAAGACCGCACGCGGCGGTCGTTGGAAGACCCAAATAACTTGCGGGCTATACCGCCAAAGCTGACCATATGACTGGCCCTTTCTCAATATTCATCCCCGGCGTTGCTTGTCCGCGGCCCAGCCGAAAATCAGGCGCGCGCCTTAAAACGCCCGGAAACTGTTCTGGACGCGAGGTTGCGTGACAGATAAGAGGGGGGTCGAATGATGTCAACGGATTTGGCGGATACAGAAAGGCCACAATCCGGTGTTGATGGCTATTTTGGGCTGGATTCAGGGGATGCTGAAACCGGCGATGTAACTGTGAAGGGTATTTCATGTTGAGCACCAACAAACTTGCCGTTCTGGCGTTTGCAACTTTTGTTGCGCTCCAGGCCCCGGCCTATGCCGATGACGCCGTCATCGCCAAGGTCGGCACCCTGGAGATCCACCAGTCGGAACTCGACCTCGCCGTCGCCAATCTCGACCCGCAGTTGGCGCAGCTTCCCGATGACCAGAAGAAGGTCGCAGCCCTTTCCGCCGCCATCGACGTGAAGCTGCTCGCCGCCGACGCTGCCACCGAGAAGCTCGATCAGACCGACGAATTCAAGAAGCGCATGCAGTATCTCTCCGACCGCGAGTTGCACAATGCCTATTTCAAGAAACATGTCGTCGACATCGTGACGCCTGAAGAAGTCAAGGCCCGCTACGACAAGGAAGTCGCCGCCCTGCCGAAGCAGGAGGAAGTCCACGCCCGTCATATCCTCGTCAAGACTGAAGACGAAGCCAAGGACATCATCAAGCAGCTCGACGCCGGCAAGGATTTCGCCGAACTCGCCAAGGAAAAGTCCACCGATCCGAACAAGTCGGAAGGCGGCGATCTCGGCTATTTCTCGCGCGGCCGCATGGTCAAGGAATTCGAAGACGCAGCCTTTGCGCTTGAGAAGGGCACCTATTCCAAGACGCCGGTTAAGACCGATTTCGGCTTCCACGTCATCAAGGTCGAGGATAAGCGCGACGCTCCGCCGCCGCCCTTCGAGCAGGTGCAGGATCAGGTTCGTCAGCTCGTCATGCGCGACAAGTATCTTGCGCTTCTGAACCAGGCAAAGACGTCCGCCAAGATCGAGATCACGGACGAGACGCTGCGCAAGGGTTACGACCAGGCCAACAAGCAGCCGGAGCCGGGCAGCGAGCCCGGCGCCCCGGCGCCGAAGCAGTAGTATTCGCATCAGGGCCCGGTTCTTCCGGGCCCTTCACTATCGTCGTTGTTGTCGCATTTCCCGATGGCGAGCCGGTTCCATTTTTCGCCTGGAAATGCCCATTGGCAGGTCTCATCATGTCCGGTTCCGTCTCTCCGCTCGCTCCGAAATCCTTCGTCTCGATGCCGCCGTTGCGCGGCGTACGCATGGCGACCGCGTCCGCCGGCATCAAGTACAAGAACCGTACCGACGTGTTGATGATGGTCTTCGACAGGCCGGCGGCAGTTGCGGGTGTCTTCACCCGCTCGAAGTGCCCGTCGGCGCCGGTCGATTTCTGCCGGGCCAATCTCCCCCATGGCAGTGCCCGCGCCGTCGTCGTCAACTCGGGCAATGCCAATGCTTTCACCGGCCTGAAGGGCCGCCAGGCGACCGCACTGACGGCGAAGTCGGCTGCCGCTGCCGTCGGCTGCGCCGAAAACGAAGTCTATCTGGCCTCGACCGGCGTCATCGGCGAGCCGCTCGATGCCACCAAATTCGCAGGCGTCCTCGACCGGATGCAGGTCGAAGCGACCGGCGATTTCTGGTTCGAGGCCGCCAAGGCGATCATGACGACCGACACCTACCCAAAGGTTTCGACCCGCAGCGCCGAGATCGGCGGCGTGACTGTCACGATCAACGGTATCGCCAAGGGCGCCGGCATGATCGCGCCTGATATGGCGACGATGCTTTCCTTCGTCGTCACCGATGCCGACATTGCGCCTGCCGCGCTGCAGACGCTTCTGTCCGATGGCGTCGGCCCGACCTTCAATTCCATGACCGTCGACAGCGACACCTCCACGTCCGACACGCTGATGCTGTTTGCAACGGGTGCCGCGGCCGAGGACGGCCAGGCCCACATCGAACGCGCCGACGACCCGCGCCTTGCCGCCTTCCGGGCCGCACTCAACGAAGTGCTGAAGGATCTGTCGCTGCAGGTGGTGCGGGACGGTGAGGGTGCCACCAAGATGCTCGAAATCACCGTGACGGGTGCCGAGAGCGATGCCGCCGCCAAGCGCATCGCGCTGTCGATCGCCAATTCGCCGCTGGTCAAGACCGCGGCCGCCGGCGAAGACGCCAATTGGGGCCGTATCGTCATGGCCGTCGGCAAATCCGGCGAGATGGCCGACCGTGACCGGCTCGCCATCTGGTTCGGCGACATCAGGGTCGCCGTCAATGGCGAGCGTGATCCCGATTACTCCGAGGCGGCGACCTCGGACGTCATGAAGGCGCAGGATATCCCCGTCAAAGTCGATATCGGGCTCGGCACTGGTTCGGCAACGGTCTGGACCTGCGACCTCACCAAGGAATATGTTGCGATCAATGGCGACTATCGGAGCTGATCGTTCATTGGCGCAGGCATCCATTTCCTCACACAATCTGCCGCTGGTGCGCAGGCTGGAGGCCGTCGGTTTCCGCGCCTGGCCGGCGGCATCCGTGCAATATGACGGCAGCTGGCAGGTGCGGCTGACGGCCGGCCACCCGTCCAACCGGCTGAACTCGATCGTGCCGCTCGATCCCTCGGATCATCGCGACGTCGAAATCCGCCTGGAAAAGGCGAGCCGGAAGTTCGAAGCTTATGGTCGCGCCGCCGTGGTCCGCCAGACGCCGCTTGCCTCGCCGGTGCTGATCGAACTTCTCCGCGCGCAGAACTGGACGCGCTTCGACGATACGGTGGTGATGACCTGCGACCTTGCCGAGGCGGAGCTGCCGGATACGCTTGATCACCTGCCGACCCATGATGTCGGCCGCTTCGTTGACGCCAACCTTGCCGTCGACCAGGCGCCGCTGACGCTGAAGCCGGCGCTTGCCGAGATCATTTCGGCGATCAAGCCGCCATCCGGCCTGTTCATGATCGAGAACGCGGTGGACGGCCCGCTTGCGACCGTGCTCTGCGTCCAGGACAACGACCTCGCCGGCATCATGTCGCTTTCGGTCTCCGAGGCGCGGCGGCGCGAGGGGCTCGGCACCGAAATCCTGACCTCGGCGCTGCGCTGGGCGCGCATGCGCAGCGCCCGTTCGGCCTGGCTGCAGGTGAAGCTGTCCAACCGTCCGGCCATCGCACTCTATGAGCGCCTCGGTTTTCGCGACGCCTATCATTATTGCTATTGGCAGCAGGAGCCGCGATGAGCGAGGCGGGCCGGAAGATATTGCTGGTCGCCGCCTGTGCGCTGATCGATGCCGATGGGCGTATCCTGTTGGCACAGCGCCCCGAGGGAAAGTCGCTCGCCGGGTTGTGGGAGTTTCCCGGCGGTAAGGTCGAACCGGGTGAGACGCCCGAGGAAACATTGGTGCGCGAGCTCGAGGAAGAGCTTGGCATCCACACCAAGATCGCCTGCCTCGCGCCGCTGACCTTTGCCAGCCACTCCTACGAGACCTTCCATCTTTTGATGCCGCTTTATATCTGCCGGCGCTATGAGGGCATTCCCCAGGGCCGCGAGGGCCAGGCGCTGAAATGGGTGCGCCCGCAGGCGCTGCGCGATTATCCGATGCCGCCGGCCGACGAGCCGCTCATCCCGATGTTGCAGGATTTACTTTAGCATTATCTGATTATTATTGTGCCACACCGTTTTCGGCTGTGGATATTAATGGATCGTTTAACACCTTCTGCCAAAGATCGGCCTCAATCAAGCATCTGGCGTGCGTGTATTAAAAAGGCTTGACGTCATGGACGATGATTTCTGGAAAGCTGTCCGGGAAAAGGAACGGGCCTCGTCTGCCTCGCGCAGGACGGGTGCGCTGAATATCGCCCTCCTGTTCGGCACGGCGGTGGTCGCGCTGACGCTGATCCTGACGCCGATGCTTGCGGATTCCTCGAAGAAAAGCGTCTTTGCCAGTGCTCCGGCGGATTTCGATACGATCACGACAGGATCGATCCCCAAGAGCGAAAGCGGCAAGCGTTATACGATCCGCCGCAGCGTCCTCCAGGATACGCCCGGCTCGGTCTGCGTCGTCCAGGGCTACGGCGTCGGCGCCGGTTGCTGAAGAATACCGGCCGTCGTCCCGATGGTCGTGGAATTGGTCGTTTGTTGTCGGTTTCTCGCAGCGGTGGGGTCATGCGTCTTTTGAAAGCATTTGTTGCAGATACCAGAGGTGCGACGGCGATCGAGTATGGCCTGGTCGCCGCCCTCATTGGCGGCGCTCTCGTTTCGGCTCTTGGAATCTTCTCCGGCGCCCTGCACGACGTCTTCAACGTGGTCAACAACAATCTGACCGTGAATTGAAGAAGCAGCCAGCTGCTACTGTCTGAGCTTGTGCTCGTCCACCTTCAGCGCGTCGGCAAGGCGCGCCTTGGCCGAGCCCGGCCTGAGCGGCTTTTGCTGGCTCTCGTGCGGCGCCCATCCCGAGACATAGATGATGGAGAAGGTCGCGCGGATGCGTCCGTCGGGATCGGCATAGCGTTCGGCATAGATCTCCGCTGCGCGCAGGAAGAAAGCACGCGTCAGCGGTATCCGGCCACGGGCTGCGAGCGGATTGCTCATGCCCATCGCTCTTAGATCCCGCATCAACGGAAAAAGCGAATCATAACGCACGGTATAGTTTTCCGCGTCGATCACCGGCAGCGTGAAGCCGGCGCGCTGCATGAGGCTGCCGACATCGCGCACATCGGCGAAGGGAATGACGCGCGGGCTTGCGCCGCCTGTCATCTCGACCTCGGCAGCCAGCAGCACCTCGCGCAGTTCCTGCAGGGTGCCGGCGCCGGGGATCGCGGCCAGGAAAAGGCCGTCCGGCTTCAGGGCGCGGCGGATCTGGATGAAGACACCCGGCGTATCGTTGGTCAGATGCAGGCTGAGCGGCGCAAGGATGAGATTGGCTGATTGCGGTTCGAGCGGCACGTCCTCGAGCGGCGCCTCGATCAAGGTTTCGCCCGGCCGGACATAGGCCTTCTCGCTTTCGACGCGGATCATCGTGCCGATCTTGCCCGTCGCCAGCGCGGCACGGGCGGCAGCACCGGTTGCGCCATGCAGTTCGACGGCGGTATCGAAAGTCCGCTCGACCACGGAAAGCCTTTCGCCCATTTCCTCCGCGGCAATGTCAAGCAGGAAGGCGGCTTTCGGGTCGTTGTTTGCAAGCGCGCGATGGCGATGTGCGGCGACCAGGGCTCTGTCAAAGATCGTTTCCATGACGATGTCCTTAGTCCCGCGCCGCCTGTGCGGCAAGACGATTTTCCTTTCGCTAAGAACACGCTAGTCTCGACGGCATGGGGCCAATCGATTTCGAAAGACCGGCAGAATTCTTGCGGGCGCATCTCTTGCGGCCGTTCTCGGTGCTTGCCGATTTTTTCTATCCGCCCGCCTGCTCCGTCTGCGGTATTTCCACAGGCGGCCATCGCGGCCTCTGCGCAAAATGCTGGTCCGGCATCCGCTTCATTGAACGGCCCTATTGCGAGGTGCTCGGCATTCCCTTCTCGCACGATCTCGGCGTCGGCATCCTCAGCGCCGAGGCGATCGCCAACCCGCCGCCCTTCGACCGGTTGCGGTCGGCTGCGACCCACGACCATGCCGTCCGCGATCTTGTTCATGGGCTCAAGTATCGCGATCGCACCGATCTAGCGCCGATGATGGCCGCCTGGATGCTGCGCGCTTCTGACGGGACGGTCGAAAGCTGCGATGCGCTGATCCCGGTGCCGCTACACCGTAGCCGCATGCTGGCGCGCAAGTTTAACCAGGCAGCCGAGCTTGCCCGCCATATGGCAAGGCTCTCGGACAAGCCGCTGCTTGCCGCCACGCTTATGCGCGTCAAGCGCACCAGCCAGCAGGTCGGTCTTGGCGCCAAGGCGCGCGAAGACAATGTCAGGGGCGCTTTTGCGATCGCCAAGGGTTGCGAAAACGACATTTTCGGCAAGCGCATCGTCCTCGTCGACGACGTCTATACAACAGGGGCGACGGTCGCTGCAGCAAGCCGGACACTGCGCAAGGCGGGTGCGACCGACATAACGGTTTTGACCTTTGCAAGGGCTCTCTCCGAACCTATATGACAGAAATACTCGGCATCGGTCTGGAGAGATTATGGTACCCGTCACAATCTATACACGGCAGTTTTGCGGCTATTGCACCCGCGCCAAGTCCCTTCTCGAAGAAAAGGGTGTCGAATATGTCGAGCACGATGCCACCTACTCGCCGGATCTTCGCCAGGAGATGATCGGCAAGTCGAACGGGCGTACCACTTTTCCGCAGATCTTCATCGGCGCCGATCATGTCGGCGGTTGTGACGATCTCTTTGCGCTCGATCGGGCCGGCAAGCTCGATCCGATGCTGGCAGCCTGAGGAAGAACCGATGAGCTTCAAGGCCGCTGCCGTCCAGATGTGTTCCGGGGTCGATCCGGTGAAGAATGCCGCCGCCATGGCGCGGCTGGTGCGCGAGGCCGCTGGCCAGGGCGCGACCTATGTGCAGACGCCGGAGATGACCGGCATGCTGCAGCGCGACCGCGCGGCGGCGCGCGCCGTGCTCGCCGACGAGACCCATGACATCATCGTCAAGACCGGCTCGGAGCTCGCCAGGGAACTCGGCATCCACATGCATGTCGGCTCGACGGCGATCGCCCTTGCCGACGGCAAGATCGCCAATCGCGGTTTCCTGTTCGGTCCCGACGGCAGAATTCTCAATCGCTACGACAAGATCCATATGTTCGACGTCGACCTCGACAATGGCGAGAGCTGGCGTGAAAGTGCCGCCTATACAGCCGGCTCGGAGGCCCGCGTCCTGTCGCTGCCCTTTGCCGAAATGGGCTTTGCGATCTGCTACGACGTGCGGTTTCCCGCACTCTTCCGCGCTCAGGCGGTTGCCGGCGCCGAGGTGATGACAGTTCCTGCCGCCTTCACCAAGCAGACCGGCGAGGCGCATTGGGAGATCCTGCTCAGGGCTCGCGCAATCGAGAACGGTGTCTTCGTCATCGCCGCCGCGCAGGCCGGCCGGCACGAGGACGGCCGCGAAACCTTCGGCCATTCGATGATCATCGACCCCTGGGGCACGGTGCTGGCGTCGGCCGGCGCCACCGGCGAGGCGGTCATCGTCGCTGAGATCGATCCGAGTGCGGTCAAGGCTGCGCATGACAAGATCCCGAACCTGAGGAATGGGCGGGAATTCTCGGTCGAGAAGGTTGCGGGGGCAATCGCCGGAGGCGTCGCCGCTTGATCCGCTATTCGCTCACCTGTGACAATGCCCATGAATTCGAAGGCTGGTTTTCCGAAAGCGCCGATTTCGACCGCCAAGTCGCGACGGGTTTCCTCACCTGCCCGGTCTGCCATTCCGCCGCCGTGTCCAAGCTGCTGATGGCGCCTTCGGTATCAACGGCGCGGAAGAAGGACGAGAGGCAGACGCTGGCGATGGATGCCATGCGCCAGGAGGCCATGCAAAAGCTGAAAGAGGCCGTTGCGGCGGTCAAGGCCAATTCCGAGGACGTCGGCACGCAGTTTCCCGAGGAGGCCCGCAAGATTCACTACGGCGAGGCGGACGCCCGCGGCATCATCGGCCAGGCGACGGTCGATGAAGCACAGGCGCTTCTCGAAGAGGGCATTGAGATCGCCGCCATTCCCGTCTTGCCGGAAGACGTGAACTGACATGCAGTCCGAGCGTCTGGCTTCTGCAGTTTCGGCCTGCATGTCGCACTGTTAAAAGTTAGCCGAATTATTGATGGTCGGAGCTATGCAGGCCGCTTTGCCAGCAGCATATAGTTCACGTCCATATCCTTGGACAGGTTCCACTGGTTCGACAGCGGATTGAAGAAGACGCCGGTGCGGTCGGTGATCTCAAGGCCGCTCGCCACCAGCGGCTTTTCCAGCTCTTCCGGGCGTACCAGTTTTTCATACTGATGCGTTCCGCGCGGCAGCCAGCGCAGAATGTTCTCGGCGGCGAAGATGGCAAGCGCTGCCGCTTTCATCGTGCGGTTGATGGTGGCAACGAAGATCAGGCCGCCGGGGCGGACCATTTTTGCGCAGGTCGTCATGAAGAATTCGACATCGGCGACGTGCTCCACCACTTCCATGTTCAAGACGATATCGAAGGTCTCGCCAGCGTCCGCGAGTTCCTCGGCGGAGACGGCGCGATAGTCGACCGAAACGCCGGAGGCCTTCGCGTGGGTGGAGGCGATGCCGATATTCTTCTCGGACGGATCGGCGCCGACGACGGAGGCGCCCATGCGGGCGACGGGTTCGGACAACAGGCCGCCGCCGCAGCCGATATCGAGCACGCGCAGGCCCTCGAGCGGGCGGGCGCTTTTCGGATCACGGCCGAAATTCTCGCAGGCCTTGTCACGGATATAGGCGAGCCGGACGGGATTGAACTTGTGCAGCGGCTTGAATTTGCCGGTCGGGCTCCACCATTCCGCCGCCATCGCCGAGAAGCGGTCCACTTCGCCCTGGTCGATCGTGCTTCTGGCGGTTTCCGTCATCGTCCACTCCTTGCGTTCTGACATGTGAAGTCGGATGATCGAGGGGATAAGTCAAGGGGCGCAGATCAGGGGATTGGCGAGCGCGGACCCGCTCGCCAATAGCTTTTATCGCGTGCGCTTGCCTCCCCCCGCCAAACTCGCTAAGAGACGCCGCAACTTGGGGCCTTTGGGGCCTGGGCTTTTAGAGCGGTTCCAGAAGTTGGCAATCCGGTTCTTTGGCCCAAGCGGTCTGCCCCAGAGCTTTCGTGATGCCGGGTCCGGTTTTCCGCTTTCCCGGCGCCAGTCGTGGTAGAGGCATATGGCACGCATCGTAATGAAATTCGGCGGCACGTCCGTCGCTGACCTGGACCGCATCAAGAACGTTGCCCGCCACGTAAAACGCGAAGTCGATGCCGGGCACGAGGTGGCGGTGGTCGTCTCGGCCATGTCCGGCAAAACCAATGAACTGGTTGGCTGGGTCCAGGGCACGCCGAAGGTGATCGGCGCCAATTCTCCGTTTTACGATGCGCGGGAATATGATGCGGTGGTCGCATCCGGCGAGCAAGTGACATCCGGGCTGCTGGCAATCGCATTGCAGGCGATGGATATCAATGCGCGTTCCTGGCAGGGATGGCAGATCCCGATCCGCACCGACAACGCGCATGGCGCGGCGCGGATCATGGAGATTGACGGCTCCGACATCGTCAAGCGGATGGGCGAGGGGCAGGTCGCCGTCATCTCCGGCTTCCAGGGGTTGGGACCCGACAACCGTATCGCGACGCTCGGGCGCGGCGGATCGGACACTTCGGCCGTCGCAATCGCGGCAGCCGTCAAGGCAGACCGCTGCGATATCTACACTGATGTCGACGGCGTCTACACCACCGACCCGCGCATCGTGCCGAAGGCGCGCAGGCTGAAAAAGATCGCCTTCGAGGAAATGCTGGAAATGGCCTCGCTCGGCGCCAAGGTACTGCAGGTGCGCTCGGTCGAGCTTGCCATGGTACACAAGGTGCGCACCTTCGTGCGCTCATCATTCGAAGATCCCGATGCTCCGGGCATGGGCGATCTGCTGAACCCGCCCGGAACGCTGATTTGTGACGAGGATGAAATCGTGGAACAGGAAGTAGTCACCGGCATCGCCTATGCCAAGGATGAGGCTCAGATCTCGCTTCGCCGTCTTGCCGACCGGCCGGGCGTTTCCGCGGCGATCTTCGGGCCGCTCGCCGAATCCCATATCAATGTCGACATGATCGTCCAGAATATTTCCGAGGACGGGTCGAAGACCGACATGACCTTCACCGTACCGTCGGGCGACGTCGAGAAGGCGATCAAGGTGCTCGGCGACCATAAGGAGAAGATCGGCTACGATGTCGTGCAGAACGAATCGGGGCTGGTGAAAGTATCGGTCATCGGCATCGGCATGCGCAGCCATGCGGGCGTTGCCGCTACCGCATTTCGTGCACTTGCCGAAAAAGGCATCAACATCAAGGCGATCACCACCTCCGAGATCAAGATTTCCATCCTGATCGACGGTCCCTATGCAGAACTCGCTGTCAGGACTTTGCATTCCTGCTACGGTCTGGATAAGAATTGATTCCCAGCGGGCGGCCTGCCCCTTCAGGTTGAGGAGATGAGGCTGGCCCGCCGGGACCAAGTGCGTTGTTTCGGGAGCTTGAGACGCCATGAGAGACCTTTCCGGCGGTCCGCGCGTGCTGCTCAGGCGGCTGCGCGAGTTGATGGCGGAGCCGCTGGAGCCGCAGGAGCGTCTTGACCGGATCGTTCGCCAGATCGCCGGCAACATGGTGGCGGAGGTTTGCTCCGTCTATGTGCTGCGCGCCGACGGCGTACTCGAACTCTATGCGACCGAAGGCCTCAACCGCGAGGCTGTGCACCTGGCGCAATTGAAGATGGGGCAAGGCCTGGTCGGCACCATCGCGGCCTCGGCCCAGCCGCTCAACCTTTCCGACGCGCAGTCGCATCCTGCCTTCCGCTACCTGCCGGAAACGGGCGAAGAAATCTACCATTCCTTCCTCGGCGTGCCGATCCTCAGGACCGGGCGCTCACTCGGCGTTCTCGTCGTGCAGAACAAGGCGAGCCGCAACTATCGCGAGGAAGAGCTGGAAGCGCTCGAGACGACGGCGATGGTGCTGGCAGAGATGATCGCCACCGGCGAGCTCAAGAAGATCACCAAGCCGGGCCTCGAACTCGACCTGACGCGTTCGGTCACCGTCGACGGCGATACTTATAATGACGGCATCGGCCTCGGTTACGTCGTACTGCATGAGCCCCGCATCGTCGTCACCAACTTGCTGAACGAGGATGCCGAGAAGGAAATCCGGCGGCTGGCCGAAGCCATGGGCTCGCTCAGGATTTCGATCGACGACATGCTGTCGCGTCGCGACGTGTCGATGGAGGGCGAACACCGCGAGGTGCTCGAAACCTATCGTATGTTTGCGCATGACCAGGGCTGGGTGCGCAAGCTCGAGGAGGCAATCCGCAACGGCCTGACGGCGGAAGCAGCAGTCGAGAAAGTGCAGAGCGACACCAAGGCGCGGATGATGCGGTTGACCGACCCTTATCTGCGCGAACGCATGCATGATTTCGAGGATCTGGCGAACCGGCTGCTCAGACAGTTGACGGGTTATACCGGCCGGACGACCGGGGAAGGTTTCCCCAGCGATGCGATCGTCCTGGCGCGCGCCATGGGAGCGGCCGAACTGCTCGATTATCCGCGTGCCAATGTGCGCGGGCTGGTGCTGGAAGAAGGGGCGGTAACGAGCCATGTGGTGATCGTTGCGCGGGCCATGGGCATTCCGGTCATCGGTCAGGCAGCTGGCGTGGTGGCGCTCGCCGAGAACGGCGATGCTGTGATCATCGACGCCGACGAGGGACATGTGCATCTGCGGCCGATGGCCGATCACCGGCGCTCCTACGAGGAAAAGGTTCGCTTCCGCGCCAGACGGCAGGAGCAGTTCCGCGCGCTGCGCGCCGTCGAGCCGGTGACCAAGGATGGGCAGCGGATCGCGCTGATGATGAATGCCGGCCTGCTGGTCGACCTGCCGCAGCTTTCGGAATCGGGTGCCGAGGGGATCGGCCTGTTCCGCACCGAGCTGCAGTTCATGATCGCCTCCACCATGCCGAAGGCGGAGGAGCAGGAGCAGTTCTATCGCAATGTGATAAAGCAGGCGGCGGGCCGCACCGTCACCTTCCGTACGCTCGACATCGGCGGCGACAAGGTCGTGCCGTATTTCCGCGGCCATGAAGAAGAGAATCCGGCACTCGGCTGGCGCGCCATCCGGCTGTCGCTCGACCGGCCGGGACTGTTGCGCACCCAGCTGCGCGCCCTGCTGAAGGCATCGGCCGACACCGAGCTGAAGCTGATGGTGCCGATGGTGACCGAGGTTTCCGAGCTGAAGATGGTGCGCGAGCTCTTGCAGAAGGAAGTGCAGCACCTCTCGCGCTTCGGCCACGGGCTGCCGCGCAAGCTGCAATTCGGGGCGATGCTGGAGGTGCCGGCACTGCTTTGGCAACTCGACGAACTAATGGAGGCGGTCGATTTCGTCTCGGTCGGTTCGAACGATCTCTTCCAGTTCTCGATGGCGGTCGATCGCGGCAATGCACGGGTCTCGGACCGCTTCGATCCACTGGGCAAGCCGTTCTTGCGCATCCTGCGCGATATCGTGCGCGGGGCGGAGCGGAACAAGACGCCGGTGACGCTCTGTGGCGAGCTCGCCAGCAAACCGATCTCGGCGATGGCGCTGCTCGGTATCGGCTTCCGCTCGATCTCGATGTCGCCGGCCTCGATCGGACCGGTGAAGGCGATGCTGCTCGGGCTCGATGTCGGGGCACTGACGAAGGCGATGGACGAGGTGCTGGACGATCACCACGCCTTGATGCCGATGCGCGAGGTGCTTGCCCGCTTCGCCGAGAGCCACAATATTCCCCTTTAGACAGAGATTAAGAAGAATCGGAGTGAAGGGTGGCGAAGCTTCCCGTTGAAAAGATGCGCGAGCTGGAACGTCGTTTCGGCGAGATCGAGGCGCGCATGTCGGCTGGCCCGGCTGCCGATGTCTATGTGAAGCTCGCATCCGAATATTCCGAGCTGCAGCCTGTCGTGACGAAGATCCGCGTCTATGAGAAGGCGGTCGCCGAGCTTGCCGATCTCGAAACGCTGCTCGAGGACAGGTCGGTCGACCGCGAGATGCGCGACCTCGCCGAGCTCGAGCTGCCCGAGGTGAAGGAACAGATCGAGTCGCTCGAGCAGGAGATGCAGATCCTGCTTCTGCCGAAGGACGCAGCCGACGAAAAGAGCGCGATCCTCGAAATCCGCGCCGGCACCGGCGGCTCTGAAGCTGCTCTTTTCGCCGGCGATCTCTTTCGCATGTATGAGCGCTTTGCGGCGGAAAAGGGCTGGAAGGTGGAGGTGCTCTCGGCAAGCGAGGGCGAAGCCGGCGGCTACAAGGAAATCATCGCGACGATCACCGGCAGGGGGGTCTTTGCCAAGCTGAAATTCGAATCCGGCGTGCATCGCGTGCAACGTGTGCCGGAAACCGAGGCGGGCGGGCGTATCCATACGTCGGCGGCGACGGTTGCGGTGCTGCCGGAGGCCGAGGAGATCGACATCGAGATCCGGGCTGAAGATATCCGCATCGATACGATGCGCTCTTCGGGTGCGGGTGGCCAGCACGTCAATACGACGGACTCGGCGGTGCGCATCACCCATCTGCCGAGCGGCATCGTCGTCACCAGCTCGGAAAAATCGCAACACCAAAATCGCGCCAAGGCGATGCAGGTGCTGCGCTCCAGGCTCTACGATGCCGAGCGGCAGAGAGCCGACAGCGAGCGCTCTGCCGATCGCAAAAGCCAGGTTGGCTCCGGCGACCGCTCGGAGCGTATCCGCACCTATAATTTCCCGCAGGGGCGGGTAACGGACCATCGCATCAATCTGACGCTCTATAAGCTCGACCGGATGATGGAAGGCGAGATCGAGGAGGTCGTCGACGCGCTGATGGCCGATTACCAGGCCAGCCAGCTGGCGCAGCTCGGCGAGCAACAATGAGCTCGACGGTCGCCGATATGCTTGCCGAAGCGCGCCGTCGCTTCACCGAAGCAGGTATCGTCGACCCGGCGACCGATGCGCGGCTGCTTGTCGCGGGTCTTCTGAAATTGTCGTCGACCGAGCTGTTGACGCGATCGGCCGAGAGGCTTTCTGCCGAGCAGGCCGAAGTGATTTTCAAGGCGCTGGAGCGGCGGCTCGGTCATGAGCCGGTGCATCGCATTCTCGGCGAGCGGGAATTCTACGGCCTGCCGCTTCGGCTTTCGGCGGAAACGCTAGAACCGCGGCCGGATACGGAAATCCTGGTCGATACGGTTCTCGTCTATCTCAAAGACCTTGCAAAGACGCAAAACCGTCTCCATATCCTTGACATGGGAACCGGGACAGGGGCGATATGCCTTGCGCTTTTGAGCGAATGTCCTGATGCGTCAGGTGTCGGCAGCGACATATCGGCGGATGCACTTTTGACGGCAAGATCGAATGCAGAAAGAAACGGGTTGCAGGATCGTTTTGAGGCCGTACAGTCGAATTGGTTCGAGAAGATCCAGGGATCCTTTCACGCGATTGTCTCAAATCCGCCCTATATTGCTTCCAATGTCATTGACGATCTCGCTCCCGAAGTGACGAAATTTGATCCGGCTGCGGCTCTGGATGGCGGCCCGGATGGGCTTGACGCTTACAAAGCCATAGCCAAGGATGCGGCAAGGTTCATCAGGCCCGATGGGGTCGTCGGACTGGAGATCGGCTACGATCAGCGAAACGACGTGACGGCGATCTTTGAAGCGAAAGGCTTCAGGTGCCTCAAATCCGTGAAAGATTATGGTCAGAACGACAGGGTGCTCGTGTTTGCGCTCGCGTGAAAGACGATAATGCGGCATTGAACAGGACATTATTGTTATTGCGAAGAAAAGGCTTGGATTTCCCGGTGAAGCAATATAGGTTGCGGTCACGTGTTGGGCAGATAGGAATGAACGAGATTCGTTCGGTACTTGGTTTGCCTCGGGGGTCCGCTCTTTTAAACGAGAGTTTCAACGGTTGAACACGACCCAATGCGTGAATCAGTCAAACTGACTTGAGAACCAAGCGGCAGGTCGGCGCAAAGGCGCAGTATGCTCGCGGCACAAAGGTCCTGACCCGGTTTTCCGGTCATGGCGGTTGGTGCCATGTATCCATCACAAACAGAGAATTCAGGTGAACGATCTATGAGGCCAGGACAGCAGAACAAGCGCGGTCGAGGGCGTGGTAACAATAACAACGGCGGCGGTGGCGGCGGTGGAAATAACAATAACAACAATTTCAACCGCAAGGGCGGCAATCCGCTGACCCGGTCCTATGACAGTTCCGGCCCCGATGTGAAGATTCGCGGTACGGCGCAGCACATCGCCGAAAAATACGCGCAGCTCGCCCGCGACGCCCAAAGCTCCGGCGACCGCGTGATGGCCGAGAACTATCTCCAGCACGCTGAACATTACAATCGTATCATTGCCAGCGCCCAGGCGCAGATGCAGGAACGTTTCCAGCGCGACGACCGCGGCGAGTACAATGATCGCGACGGTGCGGACCGCGACGGCGACGATATGGACAACAATGAGAATGAGAATGACAATGACGGCGACGATGTCGTTATCGTCCAGCCGCCGCAGAGCAGGCCGCACCAGCAGCAGAGCAGACAGCACCAGCCGCAGGCACAGCCGAAGCCGGTAGCCGCTCAGACGCCTGCACCGGCACCCCAGTCCGAACTGATCGATGGAACCGGCCCACAGCCGGAGATCGAAGGCATTCCGGCCGAAGTCGCCATGGACGAGGAAGGTGCCGGCGGCCAGCCACGTGAACGCCAGCCCCGCCGCCGCAGCACCGGCAGCCGTCCCCGTCGCCCCCGCCGCGGTGCTGAGGGCGAAGAAGCCGCTGCTGAAGGCGAGGGCGCCTCTGCCGAGGCGCCAGTGCTGGCTGACGTCGCATCGGAATGAGGATCTCGCTTCCCCTTCAGGGGAGAGCGTGAAGTTCATGCCGTCTACTCGAATTAGCTTGAAAATCCCCGGCCTTGTGCCGGGGATTTTCGTTTTACGGGCTCTTTAAACTCGCAGAACAGGCTACCATATTCTCTCCGAACTGCTTCGCCCGAATCCCATACGGGCAAAGCGCGACCTGCCTTTTCAGGGGGTCGATCTCAATCATCGGTCTGCGCCTCTTCAGGGCAGGGCGATCCATGGAGGTAGAATATGAATATCGAGAAATATTCGGAGCGGGTGCGCGGTTTCATCCAGTCCGCCCAGACCTATGCGCTGGCACAGGGTCACCAGCAATTTACGCCCGAACATGTGCTGAAAGTCCTGCTCGACGACGATCAGGGCATGGCGGCGTCGCTGATCGAGCGCGCCGGCGGCGATGCCAAGGCCGCCCGTCTTGCCAATGACGCAGCTCTCGCCAAGTTGCCGAAGATCTCCGGCGGCAACGGCAACATCTATCTGGCACAACCGCTCGCCAAGGTCCTTTCGACCGCCGAAGAGGCGGCGAAAAAGGCCGGCGACAGCTTTGTCACGGTGGAGCGTCTGCTGCAGGCACTGGCGATCGAATCCTCCACCTCGACCTTTTCGACGCTGAAGAATTCAGGCGTGACGGCCCAGGGCCTCAACCAGGTCATCAATGACATCCGCAAGGGCCGGACGGCGGATTCCTCCAATGCCGAGCAGGGTTTCGACTCGCTGAAGAAGTTCGCACGCGATCTCACCGCCGAAGCCCGCGAGGGCAAGCTCGACCCGGTGATCGGCCGCGACGACGAAATCCGCCGCACCATCCAGGTGCTTTCGCGCCGCACCAAGAACAATCCTGTGCTGATCGGCGAACCCGGCGTCGGCAAGACGGCGATCGTCGAGGGCCTGGCGCTGCGCATCGTCAACGGTGACGTGCCGGAATCGCTCAAGGACAAGAAACTGATGGCGCTCGACATGGGCGCGCTGATTGCCGGTGCGAAATACCGCGGCGAATTCGAGGAGCGGCTGAAGGCCGTGCT
Source organism: Rhizobium sp. BT-226 (assembly GCF_025847085.2). Taxonomy (NCBI): domain Bacteria; kingdom Pseudomonadati; phylum Pseudomonadota; class Alphaproteobacteria; order Hyphomicrobiales; family Rhizobiaceae; genus Rhizobium; species Rhizobium sp. BT-226. Next base: position 518,392 of record NZ_JAOYTI010000004.1, read on the forward strand.
CAATGAAGTCCAGGCGGAAAACGGCGAGATCATCCTGTTCATCGATGAGATGCACACGCTGGTCGGCGCCGGCAAGGCGGATGGGGCGATGGATGCCTCCAACCTCCTGAAGCCCGCCCTTGCCCGCGGCGAGCTGCATTGTGTCGGTGCGACCACGCTCGATGAATATCGCAAACATGTCGAGAAGGATCCGGCCCTTGCCCGCCGCTTCCAGCCCGTCGTCGTCGACGAACCGACGGTCGAAGATACGATCTCGATCCTGCGCGGCCTGAAGGAAAAATACGAGCAGCATCACAAGGTGCGCATCGCCGATGCGGCGCTGGTCGCGGCTGCGACGCTTTCCAACCGCTATATCACCGACCGTTTCCTGCCCGACAAGGCGATCGACCTGATGGACGAGGCGGCGGCGCGGTTGCGCATGCAGGTGGATTCCAAACCGGAAGAGCTCGACGAACTCGACCGCCGCATCATGCAGCTGAAGATCGAGCGCGAAGCGCTGAAAAAAGAAACGGACGTCGCGTCCGCCGACCGTCTGAAGCGGCTTGAAACCGAAGTGACCGATCTCGAGGAACAGGCCGATGCGCTGACGGCCCGCTGGCAGGCGGAAAAGCAGAAACTCGGCCTTGCCGCCGATCTCAAGAAGCAGCTCGATGATGCCCGCAACGAACTGGCGATCGCCCAGCGCAAAGGCGAATTCCAGCGTGCCGGCGAGCTGACCTACGGCGTCATTCCCGATCTCGAAAAGCAGCTCGTCGATGCCGAGAAGCAGGATGGCGATCGCGGCGCGATGGTGCAGGAGGTGGTCACCCCCGACAATATCGCCCATGTCGTTTCCCGCTGGACCGGCATTCCGGTCGACAGGATGCTGGAGGGCGAACGCGACAAGCTGCTCCGGATGGAAGATGAGCTGGCGAAATCGGTGATCGGCCAGGGCGATGCGGTTCAGGCCGTGTCGCGCGCCGTTCGCCGCGCGCGCGCCGGCCTGCAGGATCCGAACCGGCCGATCGGCTCGTTCATCTTCCTTGGCCCGACCGGCGTCGGCAAGACGGAACTCACCAAGGCGCTCGCCCGCTTCCTCTTCGACGACGAAACGGCGATGGTGCGCATGGACATGTCTGAATATATGGAGAAGCACTCCGTTGCCCGGCTGATCGGTGCGCCTCCCGGCTATGTCGGTTATGATGAAGGCGGAGCGCTGACGGAAGCCGTGCGCCGCAGGCCCTATCAGGTCGTGCTGTTCGACGAGATCGAAAAGGCGCATCCCGACGTCTTCAACATATTGCTGCAGGTGCTGGACGACGGACGTCTGACGGACGGCCAGGGCCGGACGGTCGATTTCCGCAACACGATGATCATCATGACCTCGAACCTCGGCGCCGAATATCTGACGCAACTGAGGGACGGCGACGACAGCGACACGGTTCGCGAGCAGGTGATGGAGGTCGTGCGCGGCCATTTCCGGCCGGAATTCCTGAACCGCATCGACGAGATCATCCTCTTCCATCGCCTGAAGCGCGAGGAGATGGGCGCGATCGTCGATATCCAGCTGAAGCGGCTGGTGGCTCTGCTGTCCGAGCGCAAGATCGTCATCGATCTCGACGAGGAAGCCCGCCACTGGCTGGCGAACAAGGGTTACGATCCGGTCTACGGCGCAAGGCCGCTGAAGCGGGTGATCCAGAAGTTCTTGCAGGATCCGCTGGCCGAGCAGATCCTGTCCGGCCAGGTGCCGGATGGATCAACGGTGACGGTGACGAGCGGTTCGGACCGGCTGCAGTTCAGCACGAGGCAGACGGTGAGCGAAGCGGCGTGAATCCAGTTTGCCGGATGAATGAGAAATGGCGGCTTCGGCCGCCATTTTTCGTTAGGCGGGAGTACCGACCGGCGGGTCATTGTCGGTTTAATGGAAATTACTTGCTCGCCACCTGGTCTGGCGTCTGGTTGTTCAGCAGCGTATCGATGCGCTTGCGCTCGTCTTCGAATTTCGCCAGCGCCTCGCCCTGCAGCGATTTTCCGCCCGGAAGGCGAATGCGCAGTGGATCGACCTTGGTGCCGTTGACGATCAGCTCGTAATGCAAGTGCGGGCCGGTGGATTCGCCCGTCGTGCCGACCCAACCGATCACCTGGCCCTGGCGGATCTTGGCACCGGGGACGACGCCCTTGGCAATGGCGCTCTGGTGATTGTAGGAGGATTCATAGCCGTTGGCATGGCGCACGATCGTCTGGTTGCCATAACCGCCGGAATCCCAGCCGGCTTTTTCAACCGTGCCGTTGCCGGCGGCGATGATCGCCGTACCGCGGGGTGCAGCCCAATCGACGCCGGTGTGCATGCGGGCGAAACCGAGGATCGGGTGGCGGCGCATGCCGAAGCCCGATTTGAAGATGCCATTCGGCACCGGATTGCGCAGCAGGAACTGGCGGATGCTCTTGCCGTTCTCGTCGAAATAATCGACCGTGCCGTCGTCGGGATCCTGGAAGCGGTAGAAGCGTGTCTGCGTATCGCCGAAACGGGCGTTGACATAGAGGAGTTCGGAATCTTCGGTCGCTTGACCGGCGCTGTCGGCAACGGAGAAAAAGGCCTCGAGACTGTCGGTCGGCCTCAGCTGCGCCTGGAAATCGACATTGCTGGCGAGCAGCTTGATGATCAGCGCCGTCATATCCTTGGTCATGCCGTAGGAAAGGGCAGCACGATAGATGCCGTCATAGACGCGCGGCAGGTTCTGGCCGGGGGGCGGTGCGAAGGAATTGTCATCGAAGGCGGTGGCGATCGCATCCAACATCGGCGGCTCGCTGCCGGGCACATATCTGCCCTTGTCGTCAACGGCCACGGTGACGAGATGGCGCGTGCCGCGATAGACGCTGGCTCGAATGATCTTTGCCTGTTCGCCCTTCTGAATGATGCCGATGCGCAGCACGTCACCCTTGTCGAGATCACCAGAACCCAGTTGCTGTGCGATATAGCCGGCAATGCCATCGGCATATTGCTGCGGATAGCCTGAATCCGTCAACGCCTTGGCGATCGGCGTGTCGACACGCACTGGCAGGATGTCGTCGGCGAATTCTTCGGTTTGCGGCGTGATCGATTCCGATGCGGAGACCGTCATGTTCTGTTCGAGCACGCGGGCGGACAGACCGGCGGTCAGATCGACATCGGCGTCCTCGTTGGAGAAACGACGCGGATCGACGTAATAAAGGGCTGCGAGCTGAGTGTTGCCGTCGGTCAGCACCGAGCCGTTGGAGCGCACATTCTCTTCGACCTCCTCGAGCGACAGGCCGGACGCCATCTGCATGCTGGTCTTGCCGGTCGGGAAGGGAATGGTCTTCAGGCTGACTTCGGATTCGACGTCGGAGCCGTAAAGCGCGCCTGTGCGGCTTTGCGGTGCGGGCTGCGGCTCGTCGGCGGAAAAGATCGCCAGAGGATCGAAGTCGGGATAGTCCTCCGTCGCCACATGGTTGGCGGCCAGCGTCATCTTCACATGGGCGAAGGGCTGGCGGCGCACGACTTCCTTTTCGCCGTCATGGACGACGGTGGACACTTCCATGATGGCACGGTCGGACGGTTTTGCGGCGATGGCCGGCGCGATCAGCCGGCCACCGCGGACCACTGTCGTATCCTCATGCGCGTCTGCCGCGACGCTCGCATAGGCTTCGGCGGGGATCGCCAGTTGCTGGCGGCCGTCAAGGGCGGCAAAAAGGGCGACACCCATCAGGACGGATGATGTAATGCCGGTGAGGAACGTGCCCGAGAGCCAGCGCAAGGAAACCTCGCGGCGGTCGGGTGCGCGCCTGCCGTCGGCCAGAAGCGGAGGCTCGTTGCCCAACGAGCGGATCATCATTTTCTCCGTCATCATGGCAGTCGGGTCCGCGTCCTTACATCAGGCGTCTGTGGGAGCATTTATCGGCCATCCTGGCTGGGGCGAAAGATGTGCATATTTTGGGCATGGAAGTCAAATCACTCAGGAAAAGGCAGTCTGCCTGCATTTGCCTGTGTGAATCATGTGTCTCTTAAGACCAGCAGATTGTGATGATGTCGGGGCGCAGAAGACAAAAGAGCGTTCTTTCCACGAAAAGTCGAAAGACATTCATCTTTCCTGGCCATGTAAGGCCGGTCGGAATCCGGGAAAGGACCGCTTTGAGTGTCGCCCGAAATTTTGCCTGGAAAAACAATGGCCTGAAAGAAAAATCAAATTTTTCAAAAAGCGCTGTTGACTGTCTACAGGGGTTAGTTCTATAAGCCCCCTCACTGAACGAGGGCGGCGGCGCTGCTGGCGACGAAGTCTTTCGTTCTGGTGAAACTCAAGCGGATTGGCGGATGCTGGTTT
>NZ_JAOYTI010000005.1:0-474921 GCF_025847085.2 Rhizobium sp. BT-226
GTTCAGGCGCTGATGACCGAGAATCGCGAGCACATCTATCACGCCGCGATGATGGACCCGCATACGGCCGCCGAACTCGACCTCGACCAGATCTGGTCGCTGGTCGACGATCTGCTCGCCACCCACGGCGACTGGCTGCCCGAATGGGCGCGCACCGCCCGCAAGGTACAGGCCGCCTGACCCCCTCTCCCGGGTGAGGCGTCAAGGAGCCCCGCGGTGGCAACAACCGCGGGGCTCTTTGCGTGGGGATGGGTCGTTTTGCGATTTGGGGACGTGACTCGCATGGCCGGATCGACATCCTTCGCCATTTTCTTGAATGCACCTTCAGAGCCGAATCGAAGGCGCTTCACCGAAGATAAGGCGAAGCTTTCGAAGCACGGCGGTAGGACGCAGCGCAACAGCGACGGCTATCGCGAGCGGTTGTGGGTTAAAACGAAAGAGCCTCATGCTGCTGCCAAAATTCCGGCCGGATCGTCCGCTTGGAACAGATCTTCCTAATATACGTTTGTGGGAAGCCTGCCCCACGGAGGACGCCATGATCAGCATTTGGGATGCGAACGTCGAATTGAAGATAGATGATCGTTTTCACGTCATCAGGAGCGCTCGAGAGGCGGTCGCATTTTTGAAGAAATCCTGGCCCGACAACAGAAGCGCGAGCTACGCGACAGCGCGGAAGGTATGCCTGGACGCGGCGAATGGCGTTGTTCCCGGTGCGGAAGCGCGAGCTGCGTTTGAGGCTGCGGCGAAGGAGGCCGGCATCCTGCGACAAACTTAGGGATTACCTTGTTCGTGCCTGCCATCCAACAGGAGGCGCTGGCGCAGTGCCATGAGGAGCGACATGACAGAGAGTGATACACTCCGCCAGGAAATCTATCGGCTTGCCGCGGCAGCCGAAGCTGACCCAGAAACAACGTCGAATTTGAAGGCGCTGGCCGTGCAGCTCTGGGCAAACTTCGACGAATTCACGGTCGAGGACCTGGAAGATATATTGAGGGACGAATGGAGAACTCGCGGACTGCCGTTCAACGACAACGCGGATATGTAGGCGCTTCTAGAATTGGAGACGTCTGTGCTACCTCAGAGGCCTCTTTGCTGCGTTCGCAATCAGGCCCCTAGCTTTTCAACCTGTTCCGGAAGCCCAAGCAGGCTAACGTCACTGACGTCACCCTCTGGTCACAAGTACGAGACACTCCTCCCGGCAAGCAGGATCCGGAAACGATTGAAGAATTCGATGCTCGACAATATTGAGGCTTAAAGCCCAACTGTCGCGCGGAACCTACACCTCTGCATTTGTCACGTCGGCTACGGAAAGCGCATTGTCGGCAATCAGTTAATGGTCGTTGGAGTGCCGGCCATGCCCCAACGGAGGCCGTGACCATGGCCTGTTCGTGCCACCCGCGACGGGGCGCCGACGGGGATCGATGCATCCCCGACCAGCACGTCAGATGGTGGCCTTTGGCCTCAATCAGGCAAACCACGCACGAAGCTGAGCGAAAAACCCGTCTGGTTTGGAACCTGACATCTTCCGCAAACGGCGAGCGACGACTGCCGCGCTGACGCGTTCACCGAAATGGCAGAAGCACACCAGATCGTGCAATTGCTCATCGCTGAGTTCGAAGAACCGTTTGGCTTCTCCATAGCTGTCATTTTCCATTCCTGCCGCCCGCAGAATGGGATCAGCGAATGCAACGGAGATCGGGGTGCCGTCATCCCTGAGAGCAAGCCGATCTGCCATCGGCTGATATTCGGTTTCGTGTAGCGTCTTCAGAAACGGTCTCGGGCTGCGTTCGAGACTTTCGGCCCAGCGTTCAAGCCTTTCGCGCCGCGTTATTTCGAGGCGCTTGCAGGTCGTGCTGACCTTGGCGATGGTTTTCAACTGATCGAGTGCGTACTGTTCCATTTCGGCCTCCTATCTCCGGAAAAATAGATGGTCCGCCTCCCAAAGATAGCGTCGCTCAGGTCGCAGCCGATGTCCAATCACGATTAGGCACGGCATCTACGTTGAGGTGGAACGGTCGCCTGTATCGGCGACACGCCGTTCGCGCAATTGCCTTCAAGGCGGCGCTGAGTTGGTGGTCTCTGGTCATTTTCAACTGGATTTGCCACCCGCCACATATCGAAACATCGCAACATGGCAGCGCGCGTTCTCAGATCCCTGAGCCGTGAAGCTCCTGGTCATCGTCGCCTTCCCAAGGGGAGGGCATCGAGGTGCGATTGGCCGAGGGCATCGGCATCCAACACTTCAATTCCGGCTCGGCATATTCGATGATGTGCCCGGGCGAGGAATCAGAGGCGCGCCAGCCTTCTGCACCAAACTGATCGCCATTCGACCAATAGGCGAGGTCAACTTCCGCCGGCCCCTGTTCGGACGGGCGAATCGTGACGAGGATCCGGCTGCCGTCTCTCGGTGCGCTTGCCATGTCGCGCCAGCGGTCTGTGTCGTCCATCGTTTTCCTCCTGCCTCGCTACAGGTTGCAAGTGTCGCCTCGCCATCGGAAACGGTCAATTGAAACTTTGCGCGAGTCGTCGTCTGTTGCCGCTCGTCTGCAAACCGAGTTGGCGAGTCGAGGGTTTTCAAACTGGTTGGTGGCCTGCGGCTTGATCATGAGTTGCACTCTTCGAAACACGGACGCCTGCAGCTCTTCCTCGCCAATTATTGCTGATCCCGTATTCCGAACCCACCTAGTCGTGCTAGGCATCGGGCATGGGATTCGGCGTTTTCATTCACCGGTCAGATTCGATCTATGACGATAGCCCGGCAGAACAATACCAATTCCCGAGCCAGTATCTCGGTCGCGTAAAAGCCTGCCTCGGGGATTGGATCATTTACTACGAGCCGCGCAGAGTCGCGGCGACCCGGGGCTATTTTGCTATCGCTAAGGTGGCCCGAGTCGTTCCGGATCCGAAGGCGTTCGGCATGTATTTGGCACTCATCGAGCCGGGCAGCTACCTCGATTTCATCAATACCGTTCCGTTCAGTGGGCCGGGCGGTGTCATTGAGCGAGGCGTGCTGAATGAGGAGGGGCGGATTTCCGGCAGAGCACAGGCCGCGGTGCGCCCCATATCCGTAGCAGATTTCAATCGCATCGTGTCGATTGGCCTGGACGAGCATGAGCCTGAACTGCCTCGGTTGGTTGAGCCGGCAGTAACGCTTGCAGCGGACGGATTTGAAGCGGAACTCAGGCGCCGTTCCTATTTGAGCACGAGCGCGACAGGGCTACACAGCTCTCGTCGCGGATCGTTCGCGATCGGCTGTTTCGCCGGCTCGTTTTGCAGGTCTATGACAAACGGTGCGCAATCACTGGGCTGAAGCTCATAAACGGTGGCGGACGTGCGGAAGTCGATGCTGCGCATATCCGCCCCGTCGAAGCAAATGGACCCGACATCCTCACCAACGGCATTTCTCTGTCTGGCACAGCACACTGGATGTTCGACCGCGGCCTGATCGGTCTCTCGGATGACCTCGATATCCTGATCTCGCGGCAAGCCAACGATCCGGAGAGCATCCAAGGCCTCATCAACACGTCTGGAAGGGCGATCGTCCCTTCAAGACCGTTTGAGCGGCCACATCCTCATTTTCTCCAGTGGCATCGCGAAAATTGCTTCAAGCACTAGGCGGGAGCGGTCCGAACTCGGTTTAGCTGCCCCTAAATATCGCAGACAATATACTGATAATCGGAGACGCTTCCGGCGCGTGAGGTGAGGCCAGTAACAAGAATGGCGAAGATGAAATCAGCGACAGTCGGTAGGCGCTGGACCTTTGAGTAATCCGATATTGTGCAGCTCATCAGGACTAAGAATTACGAACTCGCCACCGGACGCCAATACTTCGCAGTTATGCCCTGGATGTCGGCGAAGGCCGCCTCAGTCCAGAAGTCACGCGTCAAATACGTCATGTATTGAATAGGTTTGAAAGCGAAGGCAACAGAATGGGCGCGGTCGATCGCATAGAGCGCTTGGCCGAGATCAACCCAGATCACATCGATAAAATATGCAAAAGCGTCGCGCTTGCCGTCTGCTCCGATAGGAACAACATCAGTTATGAGCGTTCGGATATCGTCGAACGCCTTATTGAAGTCATCAGTGATCTTCTGATTTCTGTCGTTGATTTCGAGGGGATGAAGTCGAACGTTGAGGAACGACCTTACAAGCGAGCTTCCGAGCATGTTATCGCTTGCTGGGCCGTAGGAGAGGGGCGAGACCGCAACTTTGAAGGATCTAAGCTGGTCGAGGTCTTCCTCTTTCCCCGCCAACGGGGTGAGGCCTTTTCGAAGCGAAGAGTCATGGCGCACCAGCTGCTTGAGCATAGCCAGGAAACTTTTGGTGTAATCGGAGAAGAACGCCATCAAGTCGCCTGACCTGGCCATCGCCGTAATGGATTTGGCTTTTGTTTCAAAGAACACGACTTGATTTCCTTCTCTTGCGCCAACGTCGATTTCCAGCTTGCGCTTACCATCGGAGTATTGTGCCCCGCCAATGACGACGTCGCCCTTGGATTTGCATGCTGTTGCCAGCGTGTATTCGAAGATACTGCCGATCAGCTTCGACGATCTTTTGGAATTTAGGTTCTTTGCTATTGCCGTAAACACAATCAGACAGAACGCTTCTCGGAGAAACGGAGCAGGCATCGTCAACACAGTCTCATCCCCATGATCGAAAAACAGGAAATCACTCTGATTGCGATTTCCGCCACCGATGGGATTTCCATAAGTCGGGTTGACCATGCCATTCGCACCGAATCCCATCTTGAGCAATGTCGGGTAGCGCGAAGCGGCTCCGTGTCTTGGATGCAGGGTTGGGCGGTCGCTGAGCGATCTCGAAAGCAGCTCATCAATTTCCCGAATTGCCGATTCGACATCCCATGGCAATGACGATTGGTCCTCATCTGTGATCAAAGCAACGAACGCGTCATTCAACCCACGCAGAGCAACCGCGGGCAGTTGCGGGAGAACGAATAGCTCCCGCCAAAGGAGCGAATCCCTCAGAACCCGCTCCACTTGGGCCGCGTGAACGTCAATTTCTTCAAATTGGCTGTATCGCTGACAGTCGAGGGCCGCTGCGAAATCGACGGCTAGCTCGACAATCGATTTCCATAGCGCCGCTGGTTTGCGGGCCCTACTGCGCTTGCGGAGAAAGCGAAGTCCGAGCGAGTAGATCCATCCAACGGGGAAAGCAGGCATGCTTGTGGAGTGAATGCCCGGAATGCGATTGCCCAGTAACCACATGCCATCGTGGAGCATGTCGTTCGCTGAAACAAGAGCGCAGACTTGTTGGACGACCTCCGTGCCCCCTAGATGTCGGACCAAACCTTCCATCCGAGCGGTGACATCGGCCGTAAGCCGATCGGTAATTTCGACGCCAAAGGTGTTTATGGAGATTTTGACGCCCCGCTTCTTAAGCCTTTTGCAAGCGCTACCAACCTCCTTTGAGCGCGTGGTAAGGGCTCCAGAACGATGCTCACCTACCGAGGCAAGCAGGCACCAAGTGATTGCGCGGCGCCATTCGAGAGCATGCTCCAGATCAAGACCGCGTTTGTCGCCCATCTGGTCAACGATCATGCGGGCGACGACGGCGTGGCCGATTTCGGCATCGCCGGCAACTGCCGCAATCTGGAGCGATTGAGTCAACCGAAAGAGCTCAGCCGTAAAGAGACCGTCGTCGGCTGCTAAGATATCCGGTGGCGCTGCCGGCTCGTAGGCCTGTTGTCGAGCTGCATCGAAATGCGCTATGAACCGGGCTAGATCGTCTCGATGAAGCAAATCCGACTTCCCTGTGAATTTAGCCGCAATCAGAAGCTCCCGTAAGCCTTGGGTCCTAACCTATGGCGCGGAGAGCTTCCGACGGCTGATCGTGAACGCTACTCAAGCCGGAGGTCGTTCGGCCCCAGATAGGAGATGTCGACTTTATCCGTCTCGGCGCTTCTCGCAACGCGAGTAACACCGCATGGGGAAGGTCGCCGGAGCGGATGGGTTTGCTCGTAGGCAATTTGCCTTCGGCGAACTGGGCAGCCTCCGGCTTCCTAAGGCGCCGCAAGATTCCGGTTATGCGCTCCTCGCTGGCGTAGTGGCCGGGGACCGCGGCGGCTATCGCAGCGATACCCGCATTTAGCCATGCGGGGTCTCCCGACATCACGCGAAGCAGGTGAACGCCTACCGCGCCTTCGGAAGGTATCGCACCAATCGTTGAACTTGATCACGCGCGCGCTTTCTTGTTCCCGGTGGGTTTTGGCTTGGTCATCGTCTCCGGACGCGAAACGTCCAGAACTATGACAGATATTTTTCCTTCTAAGGTCGAGGGGAGGTCGGACCGTAGCATCGCCTCCAATTCCTCCGCGCTGGCCGGCGGTTTCTTCCGGTCGCGCCTTGCGGGCGTGCGATATTCAGTTCCGAACCAAAACACTAGATAGACGCCGTAGCCGAACGCATCCTCATCGGCAGCGTAACCGGCGAGCTGTTCTTCGGCGGCAATCCAAAGTTCGGGATTGAAGTGGCGCTTTGCCTCAATTGGCAGGTTCTTTCCTGCATGTGAGAGAAGCAGCACGTCTGCGCGGGTGTTTTCTCCGCGGCGCGCTTCGGGCAAGGAAGCTGCCACGCCGTATCGTTCCAGCCGAACTCTAAACAGTTCCAGCAGCCGGTCCCGGTCCTCGTTTTCAATTTGGGGTTTGTCGGCCGCGCCATTGTGGTCCGTATTCCAATAGCGTTTCCATGGCATTTCGCTGCCGGTCCGCAGGGTGCTCCTGTACCTTTCGATCTCTTCGAGCACGACAGCCGCAAGATCTGCTGGGCTCGCCGGCGGGCCGCCGGCGAGGGCCGCTTTCAACTGGGCAGCAGATGGCGCGACGAACAGATTGTCGCGCATGAGACGCGCGTGTTCTGCCGCTGCATGAGTGAGCAGCGACCGCCAGCTTGGATCAGATGGGACGATGAGGGACTTCAGGGTCTTGCCCGAATCAGGATCACTTGACGCGCTCAGACGATTGATCGCCGCCCTGATGATACCGCTTGGGCCATCGGGGCGGGCCCAATCCCTGTCTTCCAATGGGGAAATTCCAGCCAGGGTGGAGATCCGCAGCCGGTCGAGCCGGTCGGGCTGCGGGCAGATTTCGTGCAGCCGATTTGCAAGGCCGCCATCTGGAGCCAGCAATGCCGCATGAATTTCCTCGGGCATATGGGAGGTCTCGAACTTTTCCGGGTCGAGCGTCAGGGCAACAGATTCCCACAATTGTCTGCCGGAAATATCCAACTCTCCCGCAAGCGCACCTTCGGTAAGATCGCCCATCTCGACCTTCGTCAAAAGCTTCGCTGACGCCGTCAGGGCTTGGCGCAACGCCATGTGCGGCAGATTCGGACGCTCCTGCAGGAGCCGTTTAAACAGACCAGAGACGAAATCCCGCTCGCTCGATGAAGCCAGGTGGTGGATCGCATCAAGGTCCTTGTCTCCGGCGTCAAGCGCCGAATTCCAATAGCGAAGGATCTGCTCTGAGCCTGTCTCTGGATCGTGCGCAAGGCGCTGTACTCCCCAATTGGCGAGCGATGGCTGTTCTTCGCCGCTGAAGTAGCTTTGCCGTAGAGCTACGATCGCGATAACCGGCGGGCAGTTGCCGATCTCCTCGTCCCTTCCTGCGAGGAGCGCCTGGTGCAGGCCGGCTGCGACGACATATTCCTGGACGTAGGATCCGTTAGTCGCTTCAGCTTTACCGAGTTCACCGGCGTCGACCTTGATGTCAGTATGGATTGCGAACTGGACGAGTCCTTCGGCGATAGCGGATGTGATCCGGGCGTTGGTGAAGTGCTCGATCTTGGCAAGCGGAGGTTCTTTTTTGGAGATCACGGCGTTCCGGTAGAGTTCGGATGCCCATTTCAGCGCACCAAACTCGCTTACTCTGCCGGCAGCGATCGCGTTGAGCTTCGGTTCAAGCGATGCGATGTTGTGGGCGCGGGCCGCGTCGGTTTCGGCGAGTTCTTTTGCCTTTCGCTTTTTCTCCTTTTCCTTCCAGCTCTTGTTAGGATCTGCGCGCAGCCCCGTTATGAAGTCCGAAAAGTTTTCTTCCATTTCGAGCGCCGAGACGATGCGACCCTCCCATATGGGCCATTGGGATTCACTGCGAACCGCGTAGGCTGCAACTTCGAACAGTCGCCGGCGCCGAGCGCCAACGGGCGTCTTGCTGGCGAGATCGAGGAGGTTCTCTATAAGTGTGTCGTCGGGAACCCTGCGAGCAATCGTGATGTAGTGATTGGTCGCCACCCACGGCCCCTCGTCGGCAGGGCTGCTTTCCAGGAGGACAGTGAAAAGCTCAAGTTCGCGCTTTCCCTTGTCAACATCGATCCAAGCGCCTATCGTCTTGGCAAGCTCCTCCTCGAGCCGATCCCACTCGTAGTCGCGCGTGTTCTTGATCCACGACCAAAGCCGTTTCGCACCGATCTCTAGGTTCTCATTGATCGCGTAGGCCAGGGCCGCCTGTAGAAAGTGCCGCACTTCCAGCTTGAGACCTCGATCTTCAGTCGACTTGTGGATGATCGGCTGGTCGAAGAGATCAGGACGGGGCGCTTTCCTGAGCTTCAAAAGAAGCGAATAGAGGTTACCACTTTCCTCAATCTCGCCGTCCGCGGCCGGCGGCAGATCGTTGAACTCCGAAAGTAGGTCCGAGATCTCTTGGTGCGATAGCTCCCGCGTGGGGATGTCCGATAAGAGCACGGCTCTCAAGGAAACCTGATCATAGCTTTTGGTTGTTTGAGATAGTTCCGAGATCAACCTGCGCCTTGCCTTATCGGGATCCGAGCTTCCTTTGACCCAGGCTTCAGCCGCTCTTTGACGCTGCCAAAGGGGGCGGGACGAAGAAAGTGCGATGTCGTGCAGTTTGAGTTGCATTCCAACCAACGGGGGGCCATCGGCAAGCGCCTGAAGGACGGTCAACTGCAGATGGCTTGTGACCTCACTGTCCAGAATCGATAGGAAGTCGGGAACGAGGTCATCCCCAGCCAGACCACCAAATACCGTAGTCGTATCCCGCGAGGAGAGGAAAAACGGGTCGTCACGGTCAAGGTTGACGAGGATTGCCCTGCGCCCATTCGTGGTAAAGGCGGCTGCGTCGCCATAGGCCAGGACCGTGGCCGCATCCCGCTCGATCAGTCTCAATGCTGCCTTCTCGTCGCGCCTTTGTGAGAGATGCGCCGCAAGCCAGGCGTAGAGACCTCGCAGCTCGCTCGGTGCTTTTTGATCGTTGCCGGTGATGAGCGCAGTCGCCCGGTTCAAAGGAAAAATGACGCCTGTCGGCTGCCCGGTAACTCGCTCTGCAAGAAAGCGGCTCGCCAGAAATTCCGCGATCGTTCTGTGCGACGGCTCAAAGCTCTGGCCCTCTCCGCGAAATATTGCCGTATCCAAGGAAAACCCCGCCAACTCGGGGTCAATCGGAAGCGACTGGACAATCACAAAGTCTTTCGCACACGATCCAACGGCCAGCGCATTCGAGCGCCAAAGTGCCCGCGCGCCGGTCGTCAGCAAGTAGAATGATAATTGTCCTGCTGCATCGATAATATCATCGACTGGCGGCCGCCGATCAGTGACGCGTTGAGGATCATGCTCGTGAACAAGCGCATAAATGGCTCGGTCGAACAGCTCGAATCGGGTGCTCGGCCATACGCCGCCAGATGCGACGACCGAATGGAGGAGTTGCAAGCTCAACGGATTCTCAAGGAACGCGCCGGCTCCGCGAGCGCGTGCATCCCTAAGGAACCGCTCCGGATCAGTTTCACCGAGGCCGGATAAGACGATCTCTGCCTCGGTATCGTCCAGCGGCAAAAGTTGCGCAACCGTGACTAGCTGGTTTTTTGCGGCTCGCCGCATGGCGAGCATATCGGCTGCCGCACGCCAATCCTCCGCACGGCAGGTGAGGCGCCAACGCGCGACCCCGCTTTGAGTGATCGCATTGGCAAGTTGCAAAAGCTTGTCCTTGCCATTTTCTCCGGCGCGATATTCGTCCAGCGCGTCGAGATACGCTGTCGAGGAAGCAGCGAGCGGGATCCCGTTCATCGCTTCGCGGCACGTCAGAATCTCCCCGTCTTCTTGACTCGCCTCATATTCAAGGGCCGTGGATTTTCCAATACCTGGCTCGCCGAGTAAGACCACATAAGGCATGCCCCGCAATTCACTGAGGCGAAGTTCGACGGTTTCGCCCTCAAGCACCACAGAAACGCGTCTGTCTAAAGGTGTTTTGATCATGTATCTAAGGTAGTATTTGTTGCAGCTGTCGATCAATCGAGTCGTCTCTTTTCTCAACAACATTCGGAGGATCGTTTTGAAGCGCGATATGGACTTGGTGCGGGATCTCCTTATGCAGATCGAGGAATTCGACCAGGGCCTCGGTGGCGATGTCGAGATTGAAGCCGAGAATCATGAGCCACAAGTTATCGCCGAGCATCTCCGATTGCTTGTCGAGGCCCGGCTAATAGAAGGTGATGCCGTTCCCGATGATCAATACGCCTTCGACCATATCGTGCCGACCCGGCTAACTTGGTCCGGGCATGACTTCCTGGAAAGTGTCAGGGACGCGGAAATCTGGAGAAAAACGAAGGAGGGCGCACTGTCCGCAAAAGGCTTCACGCTCGATCTTTTGCAGGACCTCGCCAAGGGCTTTCTCAAAAACAGATTGAAGAGCGGACTGGCATCGTACTCTAAGGCTATCTCGACCACAGCTGTGATCCACCAACGCATGGGTCTCACACCCTCAAGCAAGTTTGGACGATATGGACGCACTTGACGTCATCTTGCGACGATTTGGTATCCCCCCGCGGCTCGATCCCCGACCGGACGACGCATCGGGTTTCCTGGTGCCGTTTCACATTGAGGGTCGCGAGATCTGCAGGTCAGTTAAGAAGACCCATGAATGCTGCTTCACCTTCGTTGAGGGAGTGGAGATGCAGGCGGTCGCTATACAGGACGAAATGGACATTATAGCGATGCACGCGGGGATGTTTTGGCTGCTTTGCAGACTTGCCGCAAATGCGGCCGAAAGCGGTGTATTTCCCTCATTTGAGGGACCGCTGGAAGCAAGATGGAACCCGGCCGTTGAACGATCGGTTGAAACGCCACGTACGCTTCTCGGTGAAGGCGTACCGTTTGACTGGAAGTCCGAAACAACGTCGTGGATTGCCTATCCTGAGCGACAGATATTGTTTCTGGCAATCCTGAGCGTCCTATTTCGCTTCGTGACTTATCATGAGGCAGGTCATCTTTGGTATGACCATGGGCGACGCCGCGGGGGAAGGGACCGGGCCTCCATTTTCGTTGACAAGACAGAGCCGAGGGAAGCTGGCTCTGTGGGTGCCATTGCCTCCCAGGCGAGAGAGATCATAGCAGACAGCTTTGCCCTCGAGAGAACAATCAAGGTCATTGACCGGGAGCTAACGCTCAAGGCCGAGTTCGAGATGACAAAAATCCTCAGAGCGAAATTGCTTCCCGACCAGAAAGCGATAGCGGGTTTCGTCCTGACAATGGTATTTATTTATTTTCGTGTTTCAGACCGGTCCAATTGGCATTCTGCTTCACTACACGCCCTGTCACATCCGCCGGCACCATTTCGAGCCAAGGCTATTGCGGCAGCCCTGTTCGAGCATCGGCACCTTTCGATATCAGAGGATGCTGCCGGATCTGCGATACGCAGTGCGACTGCGGGCAGCGAAGCGATCCTAAGCGTGATGCTCGGAATATATCCCAATCTCCACTGGCTCGAAAACGTCTCGACAACAGAATTCGACGATCATTTCAAGAAGATCTACGACGAAATCCCGCAATGGTGTTAGAATCGATACAGTTGGAGTTCCGGCGGGGTCGCCCCGACAAACCTCCTGCTCCTTCCTTTTTGATACCGTGCCCCGCAGTGGCACACTTATCAAGGGTTTCGTCAAATCAACTCAGGGCCTGACGGTTCGATTCCGTTCAGCTGCGCCAGACCTCAAATGACGGAGATCTGAGGTTCTGCTCTCATCAAGGCCAGCCACCTCAAACGTCAGCCAGACTGCGCAGTTGCTTACTTTGTCTGTCGCTGTCATTAGTTGGCTTGAGTGAATAACACCTTTTCGCGTCGTCCACCTCAAAGAATCACCCGGTGATAGACGCTCGCACTCGCTACATCTCCTCACACCACTCACACCGCCGCACTAAAATCCGCAGCCAGCACCGCATCCTTGAGCGCCCGCGAATACTCATGCTGCGGATCATCCAACACGGCCCGCGCCTGTCCCCGCTCGACGATTTCGCCTTTGCGCATGATGATAATGTTGTCGCTGATGTAATAGGCGGTGGCGAGGTCGTGGGTGATGTAGACGATGGAAAGACCGAGCTCGTTTTTCAGCCGGCCGAAGAGATTGACGATGGCCATGCGCAGCGATGCGTCGACCATGGAGACCGGTTCATCGGCGACCAGCAGGCGGGGTTGTGGGATCAGCGCGCGGGCGATGGCGACACGCTGAAGCTGGCCGCCCGATAGTTCGTGGGGAAACCGGCCTTTCACTTCTTCAAGGGTCAGGCCGACATGGACGAGGGCTGCATCCGCGATCTTCTCCGCCTGCTGCCGGTCCGGCCGTTTTCCCGAAAACGAAAAATTGCGGGCGGTCTCGAAGAGATAACGATCGACACGCTTCAGCGGATTAAAAGCTTCGAAGGGGTTCTGCAGAACCGGCTGGACCTCTTTCATGAAAGCCTTGCGTTCGGCTCTGCTATGGATGGCGACGGTCCTGCCGCTGAATTGAAGCTCGCCTTCCGTCGGTTCGGTCTGGCCGAGGATCATCGCCGCGATCGTCGATTTTCCCGAGCCGGATTCTCCAACGATCGAGAGGATCTCGGGCTCCGCGCCCAGTTCGAAGCTGACATCCTTGACCGCCGTGATCAGCCGCCGGCCGAGCATGCCGCCCTGGCGGTAGACTTTCGTGACATGCGAGAGGCTTAGAAGAGCGCTCAAACCTGATCTCCCGTAACGGCGAAACACGCCACGCGCCGCTGCGGCTCGACGGTGACGAGCGGCGGAACCTTCTGCGAGCAGATGTCCATGCGCTTCGGACAGCGCGGGTGGAACCGGCAACCCTCCGGCGGCATGGCGAGGTTCGGCGGACGACCCTCCAGCGAAGGGCGGGCCGTCGCATCGCCGATCCGCGGCAGGCTGCCGACGAGGTGCTGCGTATAGGGGTGGAGCGGCATATTGAAGAGCTTGGGGGTCGGCGCTTCCTCGACAAGACGCCCGGCATAGACGATGCCGATGCGGTCGGAGACCGTCGCGTGAACCCCCATGTCATGGGTGACGAACAGGAAGGACGAGCCCATCTCGCGCTGGATTTCGCGGATCATCGACAGCACGTCGCGCTGAACGATGACGTCGAGCGCGGTCGTCGGTTCGTCGGCGATGATGAATTCCGGCGTCAGGATCGTCGCCAGCGCGATGGTCATGCGCTGGCGCATGCCGCCCGACAGTTCGTGAGGATAGGCATCGAGCAGGTGCGGATCCAGCTTCAGCCGCTGCAGATGCGTGGCGACCCTTTCCAAAAAGACCGGGCCGCTGACCTTCATGTGGCGAAAGGCGAAATCGGTGAAGGAATGCCGGATCCGGCGCACCGGATTGAGCACGTTCATCGAGCCCTGCATGATGTAGGACAGATGCTTCCAGCGCAGCGCCAGCCGATCCTCCGGCTTCATCGCGTAGATATCCTGGGTGCCGCCGTCGAAATGAAATGTCACCTTTCCCGACACGACCCGCAGCGGCGGCCGGATCGCGCCGGCAATGGTCTTGATCAGGGTGGTCTTGCCGCTGCTCGATTCACCGGCGACGCCATAGACCTCGCCGCGGGCAATGGTCAGGCTGATATCGTCGACAGCTCGCACCTCGCGATCGACGCCATAGAGGAAGGCACGGTAATAGGCTTTCAGATTCTCAATTTCGACCAAGGGATCCATACTAACTTCCCATCCGGTTCAGCCGGCTGCGCGGATCATTGTATTCGTTCATCGACATGGAGAGCAGGAAGAGCGCCAGGAAGAGGACGACGATGACGGCGACGGGGGCGGCCACCCACCACCATATGCCCGATATCAGCGCCGAATGCGCATTGGCCCAATAGATCATCATGCCCATGGTCGGCGTCTCGATATCGGTGAAGCCGAGCACCGACAGGGTGATCTCCATGCCGATCGACCAGATCATGTTGTTCATCGTGGTGGCGAAGACGATCGGCAGAACATAGGGCAGGTGCTCCTCGACGAGGATCTTGCGCATGCTCATGCCGGAATAGACGCTCTGGGTGGTGAAGGATCTCGTCTTCAGGCTGATCGCCACCGAACGTATGAGGCGTGCGTCGTAGGACCAGCCGAGCGAGGCCATGATGAGGATCAGCGCCGTCCAGGTCATGCTGTCCTTCAGCACGAAATAGAACAGGATCAGCAGCGGAAATTGCGGGATGACCATGACGCTGTCGTTGATGGCCATCAGCACCCGGTCGACCGCGCCGCCGGCATAACCGGCGACAAGGCCGACGACCAGCGAGATGATGCGTGAAATGAAGGCGACGCCGATGCCGAAAAACAGGGTGTTCCTGAGGGCGGTCGTCAGCTGCCAGAAAACGTCCTGGCCGCGCGACGTGGTGCCGAGCCAATACTCGCCGTCCGGTGGCATATCGGGCGGCAGAAGATAGATGTCGGTCGCGCTGTAAGGCGAGAAATAGGACACCACTATCAATCCGACGATGACGGCAAAGAGCAGCAGGCCGCTGAGGAATTCCATATTCTGGCGCGCGAGGTCGCGGACAATCGTAAACATGCTCTATTCCACCTTGATGCGCGGATCGATCAGCGGGCTCAGAATGTCGATGATGAACACCGCGGCGGCGACGCCGACGATCGACAATGCGCTGAGGCCGAGCACCAGGCTGTAATCGCCGGCATGCACCGCTTCGATCAGCAGGTTGCCGATGCCCGGATAGCCGAAGACGATTTCGGTAATGACCGTGCCGTTGAAGATCGCGCCGAGCGACATGGCAAGCCCGGTGAACTGCGGCACCATGGCGTTGCGGGCGATATAGGAACGCAGGATCTTTCGCTTCGGAACGCCGCCGAGCTCGGCGAAGACGACGTAATCCTCGGTGATGATGTTGGAAACGAGCGCCCGCATGCCGATCAGCCAGCTGCCGGCGCCGACCAGGATCAGCGACAAGGCCGGCAGGATCGAGTGTTTCAGGATATCGAAGACGAGGGCAAAGGAGAGATCCAGATTGGCGTTCATCTCGTAGCCGCCATTGATCGGCAGCACCGGCCAGAGATAGCCGAACACAATCAGAAGCACGAATGCCAGAATGTAATAGGGAATGGGAAGCAGGGCGATGAAGACGAGGCTGACGGCCTTCAGCACCATGTCCTTGCGGTAATAGCCGGCGAGCGCGCCGATCGCATTGCCGAGCACGAAGGTTATCAGCGTCGACACCGTCATCAGCCCGATCGTCCAGGGCAGGGACCGCAGGATGATGGTGGAAACGGGTGTGGGAAAGGCCGAGAGCGAGGGGCCGAGATCACCGGTCGCAAGCCGCAGCCAGAAATTCAGATATTGCTGCCAGATCGAGCCCTCCATGCCGTAAAGCTCGCGAAGCGACTGGCGCATCAGCTCGATCGCATTGGGATCGGACTGCCCCATCTGGGTGATGGCGCCTATGCTTTCTTCGACCGGATCGATCGGGGTCAGGTGGGTGACGAAGAATGTGATGGTCACGCCAAGAAATACGACAAGCAGAAACTGACCGAACCGCTTCAGCACAAAGATCAGATAGGACGTCATAGGGCAGTGGTTCCTCTCTGGTTCCCTTCATCAAGTGGAAAGGATCGACGGACATGCCACATGCCCGTCGATTAGGGGGCCGGCGCGCAACACTCGCGCCGGCGTTGGGAGGATTATTTCGGTTGCGCCGGCTTCAGCTTGACCATCATCAGCCTGGAGTTGGCCCAATTCGGCACCGGATCGGTATAGGGATCTGATATCGTCGGATAGCCGGTCCAATAGGTCGTATCCATCGAGGTGAAGACGTTATACGACATCAGCGGGATCGTCGGCATTTCGCGGGCGACCAGCTTCAGATAATCCTTGCCGAGCTCCATGCCCTTGGGATCGTCGGCGCTGATGCCGCGGATGCTCTCGATGATCTTGTCGAGCTCCGGATTGCTCCAGCGCTGCCAGTTGCGCGGCGGCTGGTTGTCACCCTTCTTGGCCACGAACTGCGAATGCCAGCTATCGAGGAAGAACGACAGATCGGGATCGCCGCCCCAGGTTTCGACGCTCCAGGCGATCGCCACCTGGAAATCGCCGGGCTGTAGCGCCGTCTGCCAAAGTTTCGCGGCCGGCACGGCTTTGGCGTCGATGCCGAAGGCCGCCCATTGCTGCGCGATCAGCGTTCCGGCGCGGGTGAAGACCGAGCGCGTGTCGCCTTCCACCGTCATGCGGATCTTGAAGGGCTGTCCATCAGGGGTCAGCCATTTGCCGCCGGATTTCTTGAAGCCTGCCTTCTCCAGCAGTTCGCCGGCAGCCTTCGGGTCCGGTTTCCACCAGCCATAGCCGAAGGCACCGCTGATCGCTTGTGGGTCGGTCGGGATCTGGTCCTTGAACTTCGGCTGCTTGCGCAGAATATCGGCGATCTGTTGCCCGACCGTCGGGTCATAAGGCTTGATCTTGCTCTTGCCGGTATCGATCTCGAAATTCTTCAGCCAATCCTGCATCGGCGCCTGATAGTCTTTCATCGTGGCCGCCGTCGGCGGCACGCCGAGCGCCGAAAGCGTCGCCGCCCCGCGGTAGCTCGCCATATCCACGGCCTTGATGTCGATCAGCAGGGCCAGCGCCCAGCGTACATCGGCGTTGTCGAAGGGCGGATTCTGGGTGTTGAAGATCACCGCCGGAAGCGTCGGGTCCGGATGGGCGAAGGGGAAGCCCGGGAACCAGGTCTCGATCGTCTTGGATTTTTCCTTCAGCGTGAACATGCCCTCCGGCGTGTTGTCGTGAATGATATCGAGATTGTGCTCGAGCTGGGCGATCGTCCGCTTATCCGGCGGGCCGGGATCGGTATAGGTCACGTATTTCGGCGCCGGCTCGCCGAAGCGGGCAAGCGAGGTCCGCTGCCAGTCGTCACGCTTCTCCCAGGTATACCACTTGCCCTGGGGATCGAAGGACTTGAGCTTGTAGGCGCCGAGCGAAACGGGATTGGCGAAATCATAACGAAGCGGATCTTCGACTTTCTCGAAGACATGCTTGGGCATGATCCAGGCGCCGTTCCAGCGAACGGTGAAGATAGCGTGGAAGCGCGAATTGGGCTTCCTCAGCTTGAACACGACCGTCGAGGGGTCGGTCGCCTCGACGCTTGCCACCTGCACCGAGAAGGCAGCACTCCAGATCATGCCGGGGTGATCCATCTGCGTCTTCACGGTATAGACCACGTCGTCTGCCGTGAACTCGACGCCGTCGCTCCAGAAGAGCCCCTTGCGCAGTTTCACGGTCATCTCGGTGAAGTCGGCATTATATTGCGGCTTGTCGGCGGCGAGCGAATTGTCCCAGCTCGCGCCGCCAAGCCCTTGTTCGGGGTCGATATACCAGAGCGTATCCATGGTCAGCTGCTGCAGGCCGGTCGATACGCCGCCGCCGCCATTGACCCAGATGTTGAACCAGCCGGGATTTTTAATCGTCCCTTCCGGATTTTCGACGATGAGCGTCTCCTTGCGCGGCAAGGAGGTGTATTCTTGGGCACCGGCCACTGCGGTCAGGCCGAACGTGGCCAGCACGAAGCCGAATGCAAACCTCTTCCACTGTTGCATGAACTCCTCCCTTGAAGCGATCATGCCACGGCCGTAAAGGCACGCATGGGCACGTCGCGGTTGTCGGTTCGCAGAAGCCTCAGGACTTGAACAGTCAGGTCCAGGACCTCGGTGAACCATCCCTCCGGCTCCCTGCCTCCTCGCAGCGAGCCGAATATCCCAGAGCATGATGCCGAAAAGTGTCAGCGGTTTTCGGACGACATCATGCTCTAACTCTTTAATTTAGAACAGGATTCAGATTTTAGGCCGCCTCGGCCTAAAATCATCCTGTTCTAGCCGGGGGCGCCCCAATGGGCTACCCGGCGGTGGCAGTCACACCGACAGCCGGATGACGTTGTAAGAGAACGGTTTCAACGCCGCCCGCAGCCGTCCATCCTCGATCTTTCCACTCTCGACATTGACGGGGGCGACCGTCTTCGGCCGCGCTGCCGTGTTGACGGCCTCCAGGTCGCCGTGGGTCATCTCCACCTGCTCGACCACCCGGGCATTTCCGAAGCCTTCCAGCCGCACATCGAGATCGAGCGCCGTGCTCGGATGGCGGTTGACGGCAAAGAAGGTCAGCGTCTTGCCGTCCTCGGAATAGACTGCCGACACGTCGAGATAGGGAACGTCATTTTCCTCGTCGCTGTCATAGGTCGGGCCATCGACGACCAGCTGCAGCGCCGTTCCACGGCCATATCTGGAGGCGTAATAAAACGGGTAATAGATGGTCTGGCGCCAGGCGGCACCCCCGTCCTCGGTCATGATCGGGGCAATGACGTTGACGAGTTGAGCGATGCAGGCGATGCGCACGCGGTCGGAGCGGCGGATGAAGGTGTTCAAGATGCCGCCGACCTGGAGCACGTCCTCGAAGTTATAGATGTCTTCCAGGAGATGCGGCGCATCCGGCCATTCGTCGCGCGCCAGGATCTCCTTGTCCTGCTGGTTGGAATGATACCAGACATTCCATTCGTCGAAGGAAATGCCGATCGTCTTCTTCGAGCGCTTTTTCGCCTTGATGTAGTCGATCACGCCGCCGATCGTGGTGATGTAGCGGTCGAGCTTCGTCGCGCGGGCGAGATAGTTGAGCGTATTTTTCTCGCGGTTGGCAAAATACATATGCAGCGAGATATGGTCGGCGCTGTCATAGCACTGCTCGAGGACCTGCGCTTCCCATTCGGGATAGGTCTTCATGTCGGAATTGGACGAGCCGCAGACCACGAGCTCGAGCGACTTGTCGAAGCCGCGCATGGCCTTCGCCGTCTCATCCGCCAGCCGGCCATATTCATAGGCCGACTTGTGGCCGACCTGCCAGGGACCATCCATCTCGTTGCCGAGGCACCACAATTTGACATCGTGCGGATTGGACCAGCCGTGCTTGCGGCGCAGATCCGACCAGTAGGTGCCGCCAGGATGATTGCAATATTCGAGGAAATTGCGGGCCGCATCCAGGCCGCGTGATCCGAGATTGACGGCAAGCATCGGCTTGGTATTCGCCTTCTTGCACCAGTCGACGAATTCATTCACGCCGATCTGGTTGGCTTCGCGGGTGCGCCAGGCAAGGTCGAGGCGTACCGGGCGTTCCTCACGGGGGCCGACGCCGTCTTCCCAATTATAGGCCGAAACGAAATTGCCGCCCGGATAACGGCAGTAGGGCGTGTCGAGCTCACGCACCAGATCGAGGACATCCCGCCGGAATCCGTCCTCGTCGGCCGTCGGGTGTCCGGGCTCATAAATGCCCCCGTAGATCGCCCTGCCGAGATGCTCGAGAAATGAACTGTAAAGCCTGGAATCGATGGTCGCGATGCGGAAATCGCGGTGAACCACAACGTTCGTCTTCAACGGATCCTCCCGTTTATATATCAGGTATTTTGTTTTCTTACCTCTAACTTGATATCAGGAATGTCGTTCTGTCAACCAAGTTGCGATTTTAATCATACTAATATGAATATTGGGGAAAATTGTTTAATTTCAGTTGTTTGGGCGATTTTATCGGCGACCAAAACTGGAAAGAATCAAGATATTTAAATCAAGATTTCCGATTTATATTTTTCAGACGTGCAGCCGCATGATGATATCACGCCCGTGATTTCCGAAGCCGCGGCCGAAAATATTCACGCCGCCGGTATGGCCGGCATTCTCGGCGATGCCGACCCGAAGCCGGATGGAGGAGTGCTGGGCAAGGGCGAGATCGCTGAGCGTGACATTCGAGGCGGCGATACCGTCGATAAAGGTTCCGCGCGTGGAAATCCGCCAGGTTTTCATCATCCCATATTGCGAGCCCTCGAGCTTCCACCATGCCGGCGTGAAGGCGCCGCGCTTGTCGCCGTAGTCGCCGGGCGACGTCCAGGTGCCGATCGCCATTCCATTGACCCAGAGGGTTATATCGGACGGCCAGTCCGGATTGGTGCCCGGCACTTCCGACGACAGCTCCAGCGAAAATTCGATGGCGCGGATATCCTTGTTCAACACCTTGGCATTGTTGGGAAATTTATATTCCACATATCCCCTGCCGAACCAGACGAGCCCGGCCTGCATGCGCTGCGGATCGAGAAAATAGTCGGGAACATCGAGCGGGCCGATGACGCTCTCGGTGGAGCAAAGACCGCACGGCGCATGGACGTCGCAACTGGTGTACAACCCCACAGGCATCTCGACTTCGATGATATTGTTGGCCCTTTGGGCGGCACTTTCCTCAAAGCTGATCAGAATTTCGCTGTAGATCGCCGAGCAGATCTTCTGGTTTCCCTTGCGGGCCTTCGTCAGCTGGGAATCAACAAGCCGGGCGTCTTCCAAAATCTGGATCCCGGTGGCGACGGTCGATTGAGGCAGCGAAAGAGCACGCGCGATATCGTTGATATTCATCGGCCCTTTAGCGCAAAGCAGCTTGAGCATCTCCAGCCGCGCCGGCGCCGAAAGCGCGCGTATCGCATCATTATTCTCGCCGGCGGCAATCGTCAAAAACGAACGTTCCATCATTCCCCCAGTATTTCCGATGAAATGATGTATATCGGAAATTATGATACATCAAGTGGGAATGCTTCGACGGTTTGATTGTTATTGTTGAGAAAGACGTCATTCCTAATGCCCGGTCGCCTCAGGCTGCAGATCGGCATCGGTCAGGGTTCCGAGGAAAGCGACGATGTCGTCGATCTCGGGGTCGGTGAGGGCAGGCGCGTCGCCCGGTTTCCTGCCGAAGGGCGGATCCTGGTTGAGATTGTTCCAATAGGCTTGCGGCAGGTCGTCATATTTGCGGACGGTGCCGTCTGAATTTTTGGGATACCAGCGGCCGGGATCGCTGTCGCGCGTCGCATAGAAGGAGACGACGTCGCGCAGCGAGTGGAAATAGCCGTTGTGGAAGAAGCTCTGCTTCAACGCGACATTGCGCAGCGTCGGGGTGCGGAACAGGCCGCAATAGTCGCTGCGTCCGGCAAAGTCGGTGCGCTGAGGGCCGCAAAGGCCGAGATCGTGGTAGTTCGGGTCGCTGTTGGCCGGGATCGCCATGTTGCGGGGTGCGGCAAGCCCGAGGAAGCCGAAATCGGAAAATTGCGGCGGCTCGCCGTCATTGGCGGGCTCGCTTAAGTGACAGCTCGAACAGTTGCCCTTGGCGGGATCCTCGAACAGTTGCCGCCCGCGCAACTCCTGCGCCGTCAGTGTCGCCTTGCCGGCGAGAAAGGCATCGTAGCGACTGGAATAGGGATAGAAATCCGGGCCGCTCTGTTCGAAGGTGGCGAGCGCTTCGGCGGCGGCTGCGAAGGCATCCTCGGGATCGTCGAAAACGGTCTGACCGAAGGCCGCCTTGATGTCGTCGGCATAGGCGGCCTTGCGCAGCTTCGCCACCACCTCGGCCGCATCCCTGTTGCCCATCTCGAAAGGCGAGAGCAGCGGGATTTTTGCCTGATCGGCGCCGTGATCGACCCGGCCGTCCCAGGTCAGGCCGCCCGTCGGGCCATTGTCGACACTTTCGTCGCCCTCGTCCTCGGAATCGTAATAGTGCTCGGTGAAAGCAGGCACGGCCTGCAGGTAACGCAGCGTCGGAACGGCGCGCAGCCCCGGCTGGTCCATATGTTCGCCGCCCATTTCGACCGGCACGGCCGATGCCGGGCCGAAGGCGTGTGCCGGATTATGGCAGGAAGCGCAGGCCTGGAGCCCCGAGGCTGACAGCGAGGTATCGAAGAATATCTTGCGGCCGAGCGCGGTCAGCTTTTCGGCCCGGGCGAAAGCCTCAGTGCGCGACATCGGTCCGGGATGCAGGCCGGCGGCGGTCGCCGCGCTGCTTTGCCGCAGGGGAAAAATGGCAAGACCAAGCGCCATGGCACCCATGCCGACGGCCAGGCCGGACCGCACAAGCCAGATGATCTTCGTCGTCATGATAAGGATTCCAATAAGTTGGCGCTGGTTTCCTCCATGATCGAACCTCCTTGCAACAAATTGATGACGGCGATCCTCCTGCGGCATCACGGCAACCCCTGGTGTCACAAAGTTGATAGAAGGCCGGAATAGCGTCGAGGTGCCCCGAGCGTTCTCCGCTCCCTCTAGCCAACGCCCCTTAGCCATGAGGTACTCTCCGTGAAAAGACTGAAACTCCTCCATTCGATCTGTCTCGCCGGATCGGCCATCGTGCCGTTTGCGATGGCGACGGCAGCCCATGCGGCGCCGGCCGGTTACGACAAGATCGACAATGTCGTCATCATCTATGCCGAAAACCGCAGCTTCGATAATCTCTACGGCAGCTTTCCCGGCACCGACGGGCTCTCCAACGTCACTGCCGATCGCGCCCGCCAGCTCGACCGCGACGGCCAGCCGCTCTCCGAGCTGCCGCCGGCCTGGGGCGGCCTCACCGCCAAGGGTGTCTCGCCTGCCGTCACCGAGGCGCAGTCGGCCCATCTTGCCAATGCCTCCTTCGCGATCGACGATCCGCAGGGCTTCGCCCAGGCTCCTTCTGTCATCACCCGCGATCTCTGGCATCGCTTCTACCAGGAGCAGATGCAGATCGACGGCGGCAGGAACGACAAGTTCGTCGCCTGGGCCGATTCCGGCAGCCTGGTCATGGGCCATTACGACGGCTCCATCCTGCCGATGTGGCAGGTCGCCAAGAAATACGTCATTGCCGACAATTTCTTCCAGGGCGCCTTCGGCGGTTCCTTCCTCAACCACTTCGCGCTGGTCTGCGCCTGCGCGCCCTATTATCCGGATGCCGACAAGAGCCCGGCCAAGCCCACCATCGCCAAGGTCGATGCGGACGGCACATCCCTGACCGTGGCGGAGAACGCGCCGAAGTCGGCGCTGGAGGGCGCACCGAAATTTGTCTCCGACGGCACGCTGACGCCTGACTTCTACGCCGTCAACACCATGCAGCCGCCCTACCAGCCGAGCGCCAATCCGCCGGCCAAGGACGGCGATGCGGCCTATGCCGATCCGGCGGCGGCAACGACGCTGCCGCCACAGCACGAAATCACCATCGGCGACCTCCTGTCGCTGAAGGGTGTCAGCTGGGCCTGGTATAGCGGCGCCTGGCAGGCAGTCCTGGACGGCAAGAATGCCACCCCGGTGCCGAACTTCCAGTTCCATCACCAGCCGTTCAACTATTTCGCCAATTTCGCGCCCGGCACGCCGGCGCGCGCCGAGCATCTGAAAGACGGCGGCCTTGGCGGCGAAGCCTTCCTCAGGGATATCGACGATGGCAAGCTGCCGGCGGTTTCCTTCTACAAGCCGCAGGGCAACCTCAACGAACATGGCGGTTATGCCGATGTCTCGAGCGGCGACCAGCATCTTGCCGATGTCGTCTCCCATCTCGAAAAGAGCCCGCAATGGGGCCATATGCTCGTCATCGTCACCTATGACGAGAATGGCGGTTTCTGGGATCACGTCGCGCCGCCGAAGGCCGATCGCTGGGGCCCGGGCAACCGCATTCCAGCTTTCATCATCTCGCCCTTCGCCAAGGGCGGCATGGTCGATCATACCCAGTACGACACGACCTCGATCATCCGCTTCATCACCGCGCGCTACGATCTGCCGGTGCTGCCCGGCATCCTCGCCCGCGACAAGGCGTTGCGCAACAACGACCGGCCGCCGATGGGTGATCTCACAGCCGCGCTCGACCTGACGCATTGACCGATTACGAGCGGCCCCGGTGCTGGCTGGGGCCGCTCGGAACGAAGTCTATTGTCAGCGGCGCAGCAGCGGCCGCAATGCGGCCTGTGTTTCCTTCAGCAGCGGCAGATAACGTTCCTTCATCTCCGCGGCCGGGACGAGGGCGGCCGGCGCGCCGATATTGATCGCCGCGACCGTTTCGCCGCGGTCGTTGTCGATAGGCACGGCGATGGAGCAGAGGCCGATTTCCAGCTCCTGATCGATAATGGCGTAACCCTCAGTGCGGACCCGACGGAATTCGGCGATGAGATCATCGGGGTCGGTCCTGGTATTCGCAGTGTTTTGCTTCAGCTCGCTACGGGCAAGGATGGCGCGTGCCTCGCTCTCGGCAAGGGCCGCAAGCAGCACGCGCCCCATCGAGGCGCAGTAGGCGGGCAGGCGGCTGCCGGGGGTGAGGTTGATCGACATGACTCGGCGCTGCGAGGCGCGGGCGATATAGACGATGTCGGTGCCGTCGAGCACCGAAGCCGAGGCGCTCTGGCCGGCCTTTTCCGAGAGATGATCGAGATGCGGCTGCAGCAGCGCCGGCAGCGGCGTCGCCGCGAGATAGGCATGGCCAAGCCGCAGGATCTTCGGTGTCAGCGTGAAGAACTTGCCGTCATAATCGGCATAACCGAGCTCGGCGAGCGTCAGCAGCGAGCGCCGCACGGTGGCGCGGTCGAGCTCGGTCAGCTTCGAGGCCCCGGCGATCGAAAGCCGCTGCCGCGTTTCGCCGAAGGCTTCGATGACCTTCAGGCCGCGGGCAAAGCCGCTGACGAAATCCGTTTCGCGCATGGGTTCGGTCTCCAATAGTTTCATCCCATTCTGTGCGGTATACGAACAAATGTCAAATATCGCACAAAATACATTGCCGCCCGAGATGCCGCGCTTTATGTCTGCGCCAGAGGACGGGATGGAGTTCCCGGCCGCATTTAGCCAAGGAGAGATCCCGCATGGACAAGACAGTCGGGAGCACGGCGGAAGCCGTCTCTGAGATCGGTGATGGCGCGACCGTCATGATCGGTGGTTTTGGTGGCTCGGGCGCGCCGATCGAGCTCATCCATGCCTTAATTGACAAGGGCTCCAAAAACCTCACCGTGATCAACAACAATGCCGGCAACGGGCGCATCGGCATCGCCGCGATGATCGATGCCGGCATGGTGCGGAAGATGATCTGCTCTTTCCCGCGGTCGTCGGATCCGCGCGCCTTCACGGATAGATATCTGGCCGGCGAAATCGAGCTCGAGCTGGTGCCGCAGGGAACGCTTGCCGAGCGCATCCGCGCCGGCGGGGCCGGCATCCCGGCCTTTTATACACCAACGGCCTACGGCACCGAACTTGCCAACGGCAAGGTTATCGCCGAATTCGATGGCCGCCATTACGTGCAGGAGCGCTGGCTGAAGGCCGACTTCGCGATCGTCAAGGCTGCGATCGGCGACATCCAGGGCAACCTCACCTACAACAAGGCCGGTCGCAACTTCAATCCGCTGATGTGCATGGCGGCGGTAAAGACGATCGTCCAGGTCTCATCCATCGTGCCGGCCGGCGGCATCGATCCTGAGCAGGTGGTGACACCAGGCATCTTCGTCGACCGCGTCGTCGCCGTCCCCCGTCCCCAGCAGGAAGAAGAGCTCATTCGAGCCGGAGTGGCCTACGTATGACCATCGATACTCGCGAAGACATCAAGCTCTCCAATGCGCAGATCGCCTGGCGCGCCGCGCAGGACATCGCCGACGGCGCCTATGTGAACCTCGGCATCGGCTTTCCCGAAATGGTCGCCCGCTATCAGCCACCCGGCCGGCAGGCGATCTTCCACACGGAAAACGGCATCCTGAATTTCGGCGAGCCGCCGGCGGCCGGCGAGGAGGACTGGGACCTGATCAACGCCGGCAAGAAAGCGGTGACGCTGAAGCCGGGTGCTGCCTTCTTCCATCACGCCGACAGCTTCGCCATGGTGCGCGGCGGCCATCTCGACGTCGCGATCCTCGGCGCCTATCAGGTCGCCCAGAATGGCGACCTTGCCAACTGGCGGGTGGGCAGCAAAGGCGTGCCGGCCGTCGGCGGCGCCATGGACCTTGTCCACGGCGCCAAGCAGGTCTGCGTCATCACCGAGCATGTCACCAAAACAGGCGAGCCGAAGCTGGTGGAAAAATGCACCTTCCCGCTGACCGGCGTCGCCTGCATCACCCGTGTCTATACCAGCCATGCCGTCATCGACATCGTCAAGGGACGCTTCGTCCTGCGCGAGAAGCTGGCTGCGATGTCGCAAGAGGAATTGCAGGCGATGACCGGTGCTCCGCTGCACGTCGAGGGGCCGGTTGGCGACCTCGTCGTCCCGCAACTCTGAGGAAAAAGCCATGACCGAAGCCTTTATCTGCGACTATGTCAGAACGCCGATCGGCCGCTTCGCCGGCTCGCTGTCCCAGGTGCGGGCCGACGATCTCGGTGCGATCCCGCTGAAGGCGCTGATGGAACGAAATGCCGCCGTTGATTGGGAAGCCGTCGACGATGTGATCTTCGGCTGCGCTAACCAGGCGGGTGAAGACAACCGCAATGTCGCGCGCATGTCGGCCCTGCTGGCCGGCCTGCCGATCGCGGTTCCCGGCACGACGATCAACCGGCTCTGCGGCTCCGGCATGGATGCGGTAATCACGGCGGCGCGCGCCATTCGTTCCGGCGAGGCCGAGCTGATGATCGCTGGTGGCGTCGAGAGCATGTCGCGCGCGCCCTTCGTCATGCCGAAGGCCGAGACTGCCTTTTCACGGGCGGCCGAAATCCACGACACGACGATCGGCTGGCGCTTCGTCAACCCGCTGATGAAGAAGCAGTATGGCGTCGATTCCATGCCGGAGACCGGTGAGAATGTCGCCGAGGACTATCATGTCAGCCGCGAGGATCAGGATGCGTTTGCCGTGCGAAGTCAGGCGAAGGCGGCTGCCGCCCAGGCAAACGGACGGCTGGCGAAGGAGATCACTCCGGTGGTGATCCCGCAGCGCAAGGGCGATGCTGTTGTCGTCGACAAGGACGAGCCTCCTCGCGCGACGACGATCGAAACGCTGGCCAAACTCGCGACCCCTTTCAAGAAGGAAGGTGGCACGGTGACGGCCGGCAATGCCTCCGGCGTCAACGACGGGGCGGCGGCGCTGATCGTCGCTTCCGAAGCGGCGGCGCGGAAATATGGCCTGACGCCGATCGCCCGCATCCTCGGCGGCGCGGCTGCCGCGGTTCCGCCAAGGGTGATGGGTGTAGGTCCGATCCCGGCCTCGCGCAAGCTGATGGCGCGGCTCGGCATGACTGCCGAGCAGTTCGACGTGATCGAACTCAACGAGGCCTTTGCCAGCCAGGGGCTGGCGGTGCTGCGCGCGCTGGGCATTGCCGATGATGACGCGCGGGTGAACCGCAATGGCGGCGCGATCGCACTCGGCCATCCGCTTGGCATGTCGGGCGCACGCATCACCGGCACGGCGGCCCTCGAGCTTCTGGAGACCGGCGGACAATACTCGCTGTCGACCATGTGCATCGGCGTCGGGCAGGGGATTGCAGTCGCGCTTGAAAGGGTCTGAGGGAGCGACGCTTCCAGCTTTTGCCGGAGGCTACCGTCCCGTTGCGCGGAGCGCGCGGTTTCGTTAGAGATCGGGATGCTGATCCGACCCGCAGACAAGAACGATCAAAGCGCCATCTGGAGGATCATCGGTCCGACGATTGGCGCCGGCGAAACCTATGCTCTCGATCGCGATCTGACCGAAGCCGATGCGCTCGCCTACTGGATGGGAGCGGACCGCGAGACCTTCGTCGCCGAAGAGGATGGCGTCATCCTCGGCACCTATTACATCAAGGCCAATCAGGCAGGCGGTGGCCGGCATGTCTGCAATTGCGGCTACATGACCGACGCCGCAGCGAGCGGCCGCGGCGTCGCGCGGCTGATGCATGAGCATTCCCTGGAGCACGCCCGCTTGCGCGGCTTTCGGGCGATGCAGTTCAATTTCGTCGTCAGCAGCAATGAACGCGCGGTTTTGCTGTGGCAATCTCTCGGCTTCGAGATCGTCGGCCGGCTTCCTGGTGTCTTCCTTCATCCGACGCAGGGCTATGTCGACGCATTGGTGATGTTTCGCACGCTTTAGCGACAACATCGTGCGGCGAAAAAAGATGTGAATGCGCTGTCGAATTCGCGGCGGTTCAAACGTCTTAAGATCGCGGGCGCGGATGCTTGCCGCATGCGTCGCGATCACTCTGTCGGCATGGAGGTTATGAAGCCATGGGTGTTTCCTATCGTTGGGTCATCGTTGCCGTCGGCGCTCTGATGTCATGCGTGGCAATCGGCGCGATGTTCTCGCTGGCGATTTTTCAGGAGCCGATCGCAACCGCGACCGGCTGGTCGCATGTCGGCATAGCGAGCGCGATGACGCTGAACTTCATCGTCATGGGCTTCGGCGGCTTCCTCTGGGGGGCGGCAAGCGACCGCTTCGGCCCGCGCGCGGTCGTGCTGATAGGCTCGGTGCTGCTCGGCCTGGCGCTGGTGCTGGCGAGCCGGGCAGAGACCCTGCTGCAATTCCAACTGACATACGGTGTCTTGGTCGGACTGGCCGCCAGCGCCTTCTTCGCGCCGATGATCGCGGCGACGACCGCCTGGTTCGACGAGCACCGCGGCCTTGCCGTGTCGCTGGTCTCCGCCGGCATGGGGGTCGCGCCGATGACGATCTCGCCCTTCGCGCGCTGGCTGATCTCCGCCTATGACTGGCGGCCGGCCATGTTGATCATCGGCATTGCTTCCTGGGTGCTGCTGGTGCCAGCTGCGCTGCTGGTCAGGCGTCCGCCTGCCGAGACCGCAGATGCCGACACCGGATTTGCCGCGGAAGGCGCCAGGCCGCAGCTGTCGAAAGTCTTCCGGTCGCCGCAATTCATCGTGCTCGGCCTGACCTTCTTTGCCTGCTGTGCGGCCCATTCAGGCCCAATCTTCCACATGGTGAACTATGCGACGATCTGCGGCATCGCACCGATGGCGGCGGTCAGCATCTACAGCGTTGAGGGTCTGGCGGGCCTCGGCGGCCGACTGCTCTATGGCAGCCTCGCCGACAGGATCGGCGTAAAGCCGGTGCTGGTCGCCGGCCTGCTGGTGCAGGCAGCCGCACTCGCGACCTATCTCCTCGTCAGCGAGCTTACCGAATTCTATGCGCTCGCCATCGTCTTCGGCAGCGCCTATGGGGGCGTGATGCCGCTTTATGCGCTGCTGGCGCGGGAATATTTCGGCCAGCGCATCATTGGTACCGTCTTGGGCGCAGCGACGATGCTTTCCAGCCTCGGCATGGCCTTCGGCCCACTGATCGGCGGCTGGATCTTCGACACTTTCGCCAATTATTCCTGGCTGTTCATCGGCTCCGCAATGGTCGGGCTGGGGGCTGCGGCAATAGCGTTGGCATTTCCGCCTCTCGCCCGCCAGAAACCACAGCCGGCCTTTGGCGTGGCTCCGTAACGAGACCCTTTTCGGTTCTTGCAGGCAACCTCAGGCGGCCATCGGTGACGATGGCCGCTTGCATGAGCGACGCAAATCTCCCGCTTTCGTGCATTGCCCTTCGTCGATTTCCCCTGATAAGACTTCTCCTATTCGTTTCATCACCTATGTCCTTGGTTTTTCGGGAGGCTATCGTCGCCATGGTCGAACTTGCGCAATCGCTCGCATCCATCAAGCTGCCGGACCTCGCCGGCAAGGCCGTGCTAATCACCGGCGCCTCGACCGGGATCGGTGCGGCACTCGCTCGCGCCTTTGCCGCGCAGGGGGCGAAGGTCGGCGTGCATTACAATGCCAGCCGCGAACCGGCGGAAAAACTTGCCGAAGAGATCCGGGCTGCCGGCGGCACGGTGCATCTGATCCAGGGCGACGTGTCGAGGGAAGGCGAGACCGAGCGTGTCGTCGAGGAGACGGCGAAGACCTTCGGTCACCTCGACGGGCTCATCAACAATGCCGGCGGCATGCTGGGGCGCAAGCCGACCTCGGAATATACCGACGCGCATTATTCCGCGGTCATGGACCTCAACGCCCGCTCGGTGCTGGCCGCCACGCGTGCGGCGCATCCCTGGCTGAAGAAGCAGGGTGGCTTCATTATCAACACCACCTCGATCGCCGCGCGCAATGGCGGCGGCAATGGTGCGATCCTCTATGCGGCGTCCAAGGGCTTCGTCTCGACGATCACCCGCGGTCACGCCAAGGAATTCGTCGCCGACAGGATTCGCGTCAACGCGGTGGCACCGGGTGTTATCGCGACGCCCTTTCACGAGCGTTATACCAATGACGAGCAGATGGAGCTGCAGCGCAGGTCGATCCCGATGGGCTTTGTCGGCACATCGGAAGATTGTGTCGGGGCCTATCTCTTTCTCGCCTCGCCGACGCTGTCGGGCTACATCACCGGCCAGATTATCGAGGTCAATGGCGGCCAGTTGATGCCTTAATCTCCGCCTCCTCAAAAGATCTTCCCTTGCAAGGCAAGGGAACTTTCGCGCCGGCGTTACGTTTCCCGCATGGTCTTTTTATCGAGCGGGGCGCCATGAGCTATTCATTTTCAGAACTCGACTTCCTCAAGCCGGAGCTCGGGGCGGAATATACGGGTTCGGGCACCCATTTCGCGGTATTCTCAGCGCATGCAGAACAGATTGAGCTCTGCCTCTTCTCGCCGGATGGCAAGAAGGAGGTCGCGCGGTTGCCGCTGCCGAAGCGCGAAGGCGACATCTGGTCGGGCTATATTGCCGGCGTCGGACCGGGCACTGTCTACGGCTATCGCGCCCACGGTCCCTATGACCCGCAAGCCGGCCATCGCTTCAATCCGAACAAGCTCCTGCTCGACCCCTATGCCAAACAGGTGACGGGCGAGCTCAAATGGGATGACGCGCTGTTCGGTTATCAGATCGGCGAAGACGACCTTTCCTTCGACGAGCGCGACAGCGCGCCATTCATGGTCAAGGGCGTGGTGCAGGATCCGGACTTCGATTGGGCGGGTGAAGAGGCGATCCGCCGTCCCTGGCCCGACACCATCATCTACGAGGCGCATGTGCGCGGCCTGACGATGACCCATCCGAAGGTGCCAGACCGGCTGCGCGGCACCTTTCTCGGCATGTGCAGCGATCCGATCATCGACCATCTCGTCAAGCTCGGCATCTCGGCGATCGAGCTCTTGCCGATCCAGTATTTCCTCGACGATCGCTATCTCCTGGAAAACAACCTCAGCAATTACTGGGGCTACCAGACGCTCGGCTTCTTTGCGCCGCAATCTCGTTACATGTCCGGCGACAAGATCACCGAAATCAAGACCATGGTGAAGAAGTTCCATGCCGCAGGCATCGAAGTCATTATGGATGTCGTCTACAATCACACCGCTGAAGGCAGCGAGAAAGGCCCGACGCTCTCCTTCCGCGGGCTCGACAATGCCAGCTATTATACCCTCTCACCCGACGATCCTCGCCACACCTTCGATACAACAGGGACCGGTAACACCCTGAATGCCGCCAATCCTATGGTGATGCGTATGGTCCTCGACAGCCTGCGCTATTGGGTCGGCGTCATGCATATCGACGGCTTCCGCTTCGACCTTGCCAGCACGCTCGGCCGCCAGGATATGGAATTCGACCGGCAGGGACTCTTCTTCGGCGCCATCCGCCAGGATCCGATCCTCGCCGGTGTCAAGCTGATCGCCGAGCCCTGGGACGTCGGCGATGGCGGCTATCAGGTTGGCGGCTTTCCGCATCCTTTCCGTGAGTGGAACGACAAGTTTCGTGACGACGTGCGCCGCTTTTGGAAGGGCGACGGCGGTATGGTGTCGGAGATTTCGCAGCGCATCACCGGCTCGGCGATACAGTTCAACCACTCGGATCGCGGCGCGACATCATCCATCAATCTGCTGTCGGCCCATGACGGCTTCACGCTGATGGACACCGTTTCCTTCAACGACAAGCACAATGACGCGAACGGCGAGGAAAATAGGGACGGACATTCGGACAATCATTCGGACAATATGGGTGCCGAAGGAGTGACTGATAACGAAGACATCAATAGGCTTCGGGCGCGGCGGCGCCGCAACATGATGGCGACGCTGATGCTCTCCCAGGGCGTTCCGATGATCCTTGCCGGCGATGAGGTGGGCAACAGCCAGGGCGGCAACAATAACGCTTATTGCCAGGATAACGAGATCGGCTGGACGGATTGGGCGGGGCTCGACGATACCTTCCTC
The DNA here is from genome assembly GCF_025847085.2 of Rhizobium sp. BT-226. Lineage (NCBI taxonomy): Bacteria > Pseudomonadati > Pseudomonadota > Alphaproteobacteria > Hyphomicrobiales > Rhizobiaceae > Rhizobium > Rhizobium sp. BT-226. Next base: position 32,154 of record NZ_JAOYTI010000005.1, read on the forward strand.
GATTTCTGTCGGCAGGCCGTCGCCTTCCGCAAGGCCCATCCCGTCTTGCGGCAGGAGCGGTTCCTGACCGGCGAGACCGCCGAGGACGGCCGCATAGAGATCGCCTGGTACAAGCCGGACGGCAATTTCATGGACGATGGGGCCTGGAACGACGACGGATTGCAGGTGCTAGGGGTCTATGTCTCGAGGAGTGTGAATGCACCAGACACCGAGACGATGGACGACCTCTTCCTCATCTTCAATGCCGGCGGCGATTGCGAGGTTCACCTGCCTGTCGTGAATGGGCTGAAACAGTGGTCGAGAATTCTCGACACGGGGACGGAGACGGGTGCCTTCGAGGTGCACGAGCCGGAGAATCCGGTCATCGTCTATGCCCAAAGCGTGGCGGTCTTTGCACCGAAGGGACAGACCGAGCCGCCGAAGGACGCGACAAAAGCCGAGCGCCGCCGCTGGTTCCAATTCGGTCGCAGGAGCAAGTAGCATAGAACATGAATGCCGAAGCCATCACCCAACTTGGTCTCATCTATGTCAGCGATACCGAACCAGGCATCCGCAGGCGAAGGAAGGGCAAGGGCTTCAGCTATGTGATGCCGGATGGCCGGACGCTCGCCGATGAATTGCAGCGGGCGCGCATCGGCGCGCTCGGCCTGCCACCGGCCTATGAGAATGTCTGGATCTGCCTCTACGACAACGGCCACCTACAGGCGACGGGCTTCGATGCGCGCGGACGCAAGCAGTATCGCTACCACAAGGAATGGCAATCCTTCCGCAGTGCCGGGAAATTCCATCAGCTGATCGAATTTGGCCGGGCGCTGCCGAGGATACGCCGCACCGTGCTGCGCCATCTCGACACCGGCGCGGAGGATGTCAACGGCGTGCTGGCCGCTCTGACAACGCTGCTCGACGAGGCGCATTTGCGCGTCGGTAACCAGGCCTATGTCCGGGAGAACGGCACCTATGGCGCGACGACGCTGCTCAAGCGCCACCTGAAGATCGTCGACGGACAGATCGAGCTGAAATTCCGCGCCAAGGGTGGCAAGCGCGTCCAGCGCAGCCTCAAACATCCCCGGCTGCAGAAGATCCTGGAGGAAATTGCCGACCTGCCCGGTCGCCAGCTCTTCGTCTGGAAGGATGAAAGCGGGGCGCTGAAGCCGATCGATTCCGGCCGGTTGAACGCCTATCTCGCCGAGATATCGGGCATTCCCATTTCGGCGAAGACCTTCCGCACCTGGGCCGGCTCGCTGGCGGCCTTCGGGGCGGCGCGCGAGGCGATTACCGGCGGCGGCCGGCCGACGGTCAAGCAGATGTCGGAAGCCGCGGCAGAGACACTGCACAATACACCGGCGATCTCGCGTTCGAGCTATATTCATCCGGCGATCATCGCGCTCGCCGGCAACGATCATCCGCTGATCGAGAGCGGCAACGAGCCGCTGCGGGGCTTGCGGGCCGAGGAAAACAGGCTACTTGATTTCCTGACACGCGAGATCGAAGAATGAGCCCCAGAAATCCGCCGACATCGGACGTGTCTTTGACGCATCCCGACCGGCTCTACTGGCCGGATGAGGGCGTGACCAAGCGGGCGCTGGCGGATTATTACGCAGCGGTCTGGCCATTCATGGCGCCCTATGTCGTCAATCGGCCGCTGGCATTGCTGCGACTGCCGGACGGGATAAAAAGCTACCAGCGGTTTTTCCAGAAACATGCCTGGAAGGGCATGAATCCGCATATCGAGGAGATCGCCGATCCGCAGGATGCGGACGGCGAAAACTTGTTGCGCATCGGCGATTTCAACGGTCTCGTGGCGCTGGTGCAGTCGGCCGTGCTCGAAATTCATCCCTGGGGTGCCACGACCGACGATTGGGAAAGACCCGACATGATCACCATGGACCTCGATCCCGGCGAGGACGTGGCCTGGAGCGCTGTGATTTCAGCAGCGCTTGAATTGAAGACGCGGCTGGAAGCCCATGGCCTGGCCGCCTTCGTCAAGACCTCGGGCGGCAAGGGGCTGCATGTGGTCACGCCGCTTGCGCCGAAGGCCGGCTGGGCGGAGGTGAAGGATTTCGCCCATTCACTGGCCGAAAGCATGTCGGCAGACGCGCCGGAGAAATATCTGGCAACCGCGACGAAGGCAAAACGCGGTGGGCATATCTACATCGACTATCTCCGCAACGGCCGCGGCAACACGGCCGTCGCGGCCTATTCGACGCGGGCGCGATCGGGTGCGCCGGTTTCGATGCCGCTGGATTGGTCGGAATTGAACGAGGTGAGCGGTCCCGCCGCTTTCACGCTCGGAAACGTGCCGCAACGGTTGGAGACTCAGCCGAGAGACCCGTGGGGGAATTTCTTCGATGCGGCGGTGCCGCTCGAATAAACGGCTCTATCCTTTTGCTTTTACGCAATTCCGGACGGAACCGCTTCTCGCTTTTCCTGAAATTGCTCGTCTTAGCTCGCACCGTCCAGCTCAGGATAATGCCTGAAGATCCCCTCCTCGTTGAAGGCGAGGCGGCGGGGGGAAGCGAGATAGCGGGCAATGTTAGGCCGCTTAGCCACTGCGTCATGCAGAGCCAAGAGGCCGGGATATTCCGCCTTGCGCTTCGCCATGGCTTTCGGAAAGGCATAGGTCAGGCCCTCGATCACCTGGAAGAGCGAGAGGTCGACATAGGTGAGCGCATCGCCGACCATATGATTGGCGCCTTTCGGGTTCTGCCGCAGCACCCGTTCGAAATAGCCGAGGAATTTCGGGATGCGGTCGCGGATGAAAGCGGCCGCGCGGGCTTTTGCTTCTAGCTTCTGGTCCTCGTAATAGAGCGACATGTCGATCGGGTGGTGCGTATCGTGCACTTCGGCGACGAAATCGGTGACGGTCAGCTGCAGGCCGTTGACGACGTGGCGAAGGCCTTCGTCTTCAGGCGCAAGGCCGAGCTTCGGACCGAGGTAAAATAATATGTTGGCGACATGGGGGATGATGAGGTCGCCATCCTTCAGGAAGGGCGGCGCGAAAGGAATGTGCGGTTCGCTTTCGCTCTCCATGATGTCGATCATGGCGCCGGTACCACGCCCACGGCCGGACTGGCGGGTGATATCGATATAGTCGGCGCCGGCTTCTTCCAGCGCCAACCGCACGAATTCGCCGCGGCCTTGAATGCCGTCCCAATAATAAAGTTCGTATGCCATCGCTCTCAATCCTTCGGTTGACGGCCGAAGTCTTTTCGCAATTCGTCCTTGGCTTTTTCAAGGGTGCCGCGCCGCTTTTTCGTCAGCTGGTCGCCGGCGCGGTTGATGTAGAAGGTCAGCATCGACATGGCGGCGCGATAAGGGCTAGACTTGCGGCGATCGCTCTCCTCGGCGGAGTGCTTGACGGAGCGGGCAATCTTCTTCGGATCGTCCGATTTGAACACGCCTTCCTTCAAGTCCATTGCATCGCTGTGTTCGGTGACGTCCTGCGACCATTGCTTCTTCGATTTGGCCATGGGTCAAACTCCCTGTGCGGCTGGTGGAAGCCCCGCTTGCCGCATCTGCCGTTAATGGTGGCTGTGGTGTTCGTTGCGCTTGCGCGTCGCAGCGGCCTTCTTCGCGGAAGCGGATCGTTCCTCCTTCGAGCGTGCGGCGGATGCCGCGCCGCCGATGCGGCCGCCTTTTTCGGAAGATTCATGCGTATCCTTCTTGCCGCGGCCGGAACCGGATTTGTTGCCGCCGCCGCTTTCCTTGTTGACCGTCGCCCAGGCACGGCGTTCGGCTTCCTTCTCGGAGACGCCGCGATCCTCGTAGCCCTCCTCGATGTGCTCGGCCTTGCGCTTCTGCTTGTCGGTATAGTCGGATTTGTCACCTTTCGGCATCTCGGCCTCCTCTGGTTTGCAAAGGAATTGAACCGGCACGGCGCCCAAAAGTTCCGGCCGCGGTCGTGGTCCGCAAGGCCCAGATTCGGACAAAAGCCGATTTTCCCAGGTTTCGAATGGGAGAAGCTTACATGAGCTGCACATAAGAAGGAGCCGAGAACATGAAAAAACACATCATCAAAGCCGATGGAAACGGCGCGATCGACGTGAACGGCCAGGTATCGCCGGTCACCTATACAGTCAGCCTCAAGCAAGGGAAGGGACGTTCCTACGAGGTCGACATTCGTCTGATGGCGCCGCGTGACTGGCTGTTGCAGCGGGGCTTCGAGCGGGATGCCGTGCTGGTCAGTCAGAGCGGTGCGCGCGTTCCCGTCTACCACGATGGCGTCAGCCATCATGGTGGCGGCAATCATCACGATGATAGCCGTCTCCATCCTGCCGACACGATCTCGATCGAACTGACGGCGCGCGACGACAGCTGCACCAGCGAGGTGGATCTGATGCGCAAATATCCCGAGTTCGACGGCGCCGACGCGTAAAGCAGAGGTTGCAGCAAAGAAACAGAGATGCCTAGGCGCCAGGCCGCTGCCGGACGGCGTTCTTGACCGCCTGGTCGAGCGCCGTGCTGCTGAAAGGTTTCGACAGCAGCACCGAACCGGGGAGACGGTTTGCATCCGGCAGGCTGCTATTGCCGGTGGCAAAGACCAGGCCGACCGACGGAAAGGCCTCGCGGGCCTTGGCGGCAAAGACCTGACCCGACATGCCGGGCAGGCCGACATCGGCGACGATGATGTCGACGATGGTGTGTCCGAGGATTTCCACGCCCCTTTCGCCGCTATCAGCTTCGATGACGTCATAGCCAAGATCCTGCAGAATCTCGGCAGTATCCATGCGGATGAAGGCGTCGTCTTCCACAAGCAGCAGCTTCAGCTTTTCGCGGGCGATCTCGGGGTGTTTGGCAGGGGCCACTGCGGCATCGCTCGCCCCTTGGCGGCGTTGCGTCCGGTTGGCAAGCACGTGGCGGATTTTGCGGGCGAGTTCCTCGCGCGTATAGGGCTTGGAGAGCAGTTCGAGGCCGGGATCGAGCCGGCCGCCATGGACGATCGAATTTTCGGTATAGCCCGATGTATAGAGCACGGCGATATCAGGCAGACGCTCGCGCGCCATGCGCGCAAGCTCCGGGCTCCGCAACGGCCCTGGCATGACGACATCGGTAAAGAGCAGGTCGATATGGGCGCCGCTTTCGATCACGGTGAGCGCGCTTTGCGCATCCTTGGCCTTCAACACGTAGTAGCCGAGATCCGACAGCATCTCGACAACGGTGGCGCGCACGCCCTCGTCGTCCTCGGCGACAAGAATGGTTTCCGTGCCCCCGGCGGCCGGCACGTTGTCGGCGGCCGTGACGCGATCCTCGCTTCGGAACGAGCGGGTCAGGTAGAGCTTGACGGTCGTGCCTTCGCCGATCTCGCTGTAGATCTTCACGTGGCCGCCGGATTGCTTGACGAAGCCATAGACCATCGACAGGCCGAGACCGGTGCCCTTGCCTTCCGGTTTCGTCGAGAAGAAGGGCTCGAAGGCCTGCTCCATCACCTCCTGTGTCATGCCGGCGCCGGTATCGGTCACGGCGAGCACGACATATTGCCCGGCGGTGACTTCAGGATGGGTGCGGCTGTAGGAATCGTCGAGGAAGGCGTTGCCGACCTCGATCGTCAGCTTGCCGGCGCCATCCATCGCGTCGCGGGAGTTGATCGCCAGGTTGAGCAGTGCGTTTTCGATCTGGATCGGATCGGCGAAGGTGTTCCAGAGGCCGCCGGAGACCATGGTCTCGACTTCGATCTCCTCGCCGAGCGCGCGGCGCAGCATGTCGTCCATGCCGGTGACGAGACGGCCGATGTTGATGACCTTCGGTTCCAGCGGCTGGCGGCGGCCGAAGGCGAGCAACTGGCTTGCCAGCCGCGAGCCGCGTTCGACGGCGGCAAGCGCGTTGGAAATGCGTTCCTTACCCCGGCCGCTATCTGCCACGTCCTTGCCGAGAAGCTGCAGATTGCCTGAGATCACCTGCAGCAGATTGTTGAAGTCATGGGCAACGCCGCCGGTAAGCTTGCCGATCGATTCCATCTTCTGCGACTGCTGGAGTGCTGCTTCGGCCTGCTGGCGTTCGGCAATCTCGGCCGCGACGCGGACCTCGAGCATTTCATTGAGTTTCCGCAACTGATCTTCCATGTCGCGGCGCTGGTCGATTTCGACTTTGGCGGCACGGAAGAGCCGGATATTGTCGATCGCGACGGCCGATTGGCCGGCGAGGCTGACGAGGCTCGCCTCGGCCGCTTGGGAAAAACGGCCGGGCTGGCCGTGACCGAAGAACAAGCCGCCGATGACGCTGCCGTCGCGGGATTTCACCGGTACGGCAAGATAGCTCCTGACCGGAAGATGCCCCTTCGGCATGCCTGCATGCGGCGCATTCTGCCCGTAGCGCGGGTCGAGCAGGATGTCGTCGGAGCGCACGATACCTTCGCCGTTGAAGGTCGGCGCGAAGACCTTGGTATTGCGCGGCATCGGGAATTTCTCGAAGTTCCTCCGATCGACACCGGAGAGCGCATAGAGCATGTAGCTGCCGCCCTCACCATCATCGACATTGTAGAAGAAGGCGCCGAATTCCGCGCCGGTCAGCGTCACGCCGGCATCGACGACAATCTGGGTGAGGCGTTCGACACTGGGCTCGACGGTGATCGTGGCCCCCGCCCGGTTGACGACCGCAAGCGCCTCCGATTTTGCACGCAGTTCTTCCAGTGCGATCTGTTCGCCGCGCTTGGCCGACACCTGGTCGGTGACATCAAGGGCCGCACAGAGGATGCCGGCGACCCTGCCGTCATCGTCGCGCAGGGGGGTGTATGAGAAGGTGAACCAGGTGTCCTCGGTGCGGCCGTCGCGGCGCATCGGGATGAGCAGCTCTTTGAAGAGCTGCGCACTGCCTTCCAGCGTGCTGGCGATGATCGGTGAGAATTGTTCCCAGATGTCCGCCCAAACCTCACGGAAGGGTCGTCCGAGGGCATCGGGATGCCGTTCGGGGAAAATCGGCACATAGGCGTCATTATAGAGAAAAGCGAGATCCGGGCCCCAGGCAACGAATTTGGCCTGGCGCGAATTCAACACCATTTCGGCGATATGCTTGAGAGACGCGGGCCAGCTTTCGACCGGACCGAGGCCGACGGCGTGGAAAGCCGGATGCCGTATCAATTCGCCGATTTCGCCGCCGCCTCTCGGCCAGCCGTTCCCGACGCTTCCCATTCAAAATCGCTTCCTTGTCGTCCGCCGCACCGGTGTGATCGGTCGTCTCGGGCTTCAGCCCTTCCAAACCGTCAACATAGAGGCTTGCGATAGGAGGGAAAGGGCGCGGTCGAAATATCCTTAACTGCCGGGCGTTCAACACTTTAGCAGTCTGCGGAGAGCGCCTGCGGACTGTTATTTTCGATAGAGTTTCTGCGATGCGGCAAAGGCGATGTAGACGGAGACCAGCTGCACCGGCGCGCGCGGATCGCGGAAGACCAGCCCGACGAGATTGTCGACGACAAGGATGAACCCGAGCGCGAGACCGAGGTAGAGCAGGGCGGCGATGAGCAGGAGCGACATCTCCATCTCTCACACGATCGCAGTCGAAGCGCGTTTGCCGGTAAAAAGGAGGATTTCGGTGTGACCGTCGTTCATGGCAACTTTCCCGTTCGGCCATAAACAGTCATCGTATCCTCTTGTTCCCCGTTACCGGGGCAAGGCTCAATTTTTTTTGGAAGCCTCAAAGCTTGCAGTGTCATCCGGCCTCTGTTCACCCCCGCATGGAAGCCCACCCCTGCAATTCAATATCGCACGACCAATTCAGGCATATGACAACAAAGGACCAAGGGCGTCGAGACGACGCCCTTTTTAATCGAGATGCGCAGTATTCTAGTGTTCAGGACGCGGTCTTGCGGCTCGCGGTCCGCTTCGGCGCCGGCGTGACCACGCCATTCGTCTTGGCGCCCGTCGCAGTGCGCTTCGCCTTGGGCTTGACCTCTTTGCCGTCGGAAGACGCAGCCGAGCCCTCAAGCGCGTCGCGCTCGTGTCGTGCCTGTTCCCAATGGATGGAATCTCGCCCTGTCGGATAACCCTCTTCTTCCCAGAGGGTATATGCACGTTTTTTGATCCACTCTTCCCGAGTTTCTGCCATCGCTGATCTCCAGTCACATGATGCCGTCGTTCGAACGCGATACTCTTCGGATGGTTCCAGAGGAGCGGAACTCTTTCAAGCGAAATCGCGCCGCAACCGGAAATATTTCGCATCGCAGCATATTAGGGTTGAGAATCGGCCTTCACTGGGACCGATACGCCGCCGCCTTGTGCAGATCTGACACGAAATCCCGGCGCTGCCGGCGCTGGTCCGCCTCGTCGCGAATGCGCAAGAGATAGGAGGGGTGGATGGTGACCAGGACAGGCGGACGGTTTGCCGGATAGAGGATGTGGCCGCGCTCCGGCGTCAGCTTCACCTTCGGCCCGAGCAGCGCATAAAGCGCGCTTGCGCCGAGCGTCACGACGAGCTTCGGCTGCAAGATGCTGAGCTCTGCACCGAGCCACCAGGCGCAACACCTGATCTCACCGGCATTCGGTTTTGCATGCAGCCGCCGTTTGCCGCGCTGCGTGAACTTGAAGTGTTTGACGGCATTGGTGACATAACAGCGCTGGCGGTCGAGACCGGCTTCTTCCAGGCAGCGATCGAGCAGGCGGCCGGCGGGACCGACAAAAGGTCTGCCGCTCACATCCTCCTGATCGCCCGGCTGCTCGCCGACAAGGACGATCTCGGCTTTGACAGGGCCTTCGCCGAAGACGATTTGAGTGGCATTCCTGTAGAGATCACAACGGGTGCAGCCTTCGGCCTGATGCCGGAGTTCGCCAATGCTTGTCGCGTTCGCGACTTCGCGCGCCAAGGCGGGACCGACGTTTGCGGCTATGGTCATGCTGGCGGTCTCATCTCCCCGGGATCAATCGATCTGTGCCGGCATTGTTCCCGTTCGGGAATGTGCGGGCCCATTCCGGAGCTTTTCGCCATCGATCCCCGAGCCGGCAAAATGACCACGGTGAAAAATTTCGCGTCATGAGAGAAGGGCGGCGCGATTGAACGCCTCCGTTTCCCGGCTATATTCGCCAGCGATGTTCTATCTCCTGTCGACCTACTGGCCGCATATCCTCTTTGTCGTTTCTGTCGCCATGGGGGCGGCCGCGGCGATCCATGCCGCCATGACCAAGGAGGAGGTGCGTGCCGCGATCGGCTGGGTCGGCGTCATCATTCTGTCTCCGATCATCGGCGCGGTGCTCTATGCAATTGCCGGCATCAATCGCATCCGTCGCAAATCGTTGAGCGTGCGGCGCGACGCACTGCTGCTTGCGGCCGAATTCGACGAATTGGAGACCTTCGACGCCGAGGCCGAGACGGTGATCAGCCAGTTCGGCCGCCGCTTTGCCGCGCTGCAGACGCTGGGCGACCGCGTGACGCGCAATCCGCTGACATCAGGCAATACGATCGACATGCTGGAGACCGGCGACGAGGCCTATGCGGCGATGAAGACCGCCATCGACGAGGCGACGCGCAGCATCCTGCTCGAAACCTATATCTTCGACCGCGATGCGGTCGGCCTTCGCATCGCCGATGCGCTGATCGCGGCGGTCAGGCGTGGTGTGGAGGTCCGGGTGCTGATCGATGCGGTCGGTGCACGCTATTCGGTGCCGAGCATTCTTGGCCATCTAAAGGAAGGTGGCGTCACGGTCGCTGTCTTCAACGGCAATGTCATCATGGGCTTGCGGCTGCCCTATGCCAATCTGCGCACCCACCGCAAGATCCTGATCGTCGACGGGAAAATTGCGCTGACGGGCGGGATGAACATCAGGGCGGGCTTCAGCGAGGAGGCGACGGGCGAGAGCTTTGCCCACGACACGCATTTCAGCGTCACCGGCCCTGTCGTGGCCGACCTTTTCGACCTCGCCGCCGAAGACTGGCGCTTCTCCACCCAGGAGTTATTGAACGACGAGCCCTGGCGCATCGAACCGCCGCAGCGCAGCCCCGGCGATCCCATCTTGATGCGCGTCGTCGCGTCCGGCCCGGACCGCAGCGTCGAGACCAACCATAAAATGCTGATGGGCGCCTTTTCCGTGGCGCGCCAATCGATCCGCATCATGTCGCCCTATTTCCTGCCGGACCGCGAACTCATCAGCGCCCTGGTGACGGCGGCGCGGCGCGGCGTCGAAGTCGATATCGTCGTGCCCGCGGTCAATAACCTCGTTCTGGTCGACCGGGCGATGACGGCGCAATTCGATCAGATCCTCAAGAACTACTGCCGCATCTGGCGCTCCACCGGCAGCTTCAGTCATTCGAAGCTGCTGACGATCGACGGCACCTGGGCCTATGTCGGCTCCTCCAATCTCGACCCCCGTTCTCTGCGGCTGAATTTCGAGGTCGATCTCGAAGTGCTGAACGAGGGCTTTGCCGCCGAGATCGACGAGCACATCGAGGAAACCTTGAAAACGGCAACGCCGGTGACGCTCGAGAGCCTGCGCGCGCGACCCTTCCCGGTACGGCTGCTCGAGAAGGTGCTATGGCTGGGTTCGCCCTATCTCTGAAGGATTTTTTGTGATCGGACATGGCAAGTTCCGCTCGGCCGCCTATACTGCGGAGTGAGTAGCCTTTTCGATCAACGGAACAAGTGCGCCTTCCGATGCACGGCAGAAAAGACAACCTTCCCGCCAGCATTCTCGCCTCGATCAGGAGCAGGAAAAAGCGGCTCGACGCAGCCCATACGGAGGCAAGGCCGCGCAGGGCGGGAACGCTGATCGCCTCCTACAATGTGCACAAATGCGTCGGCACGGACCGCCGCTTCGATCCGGAGCGCACCAGCCGGGTGATCCATGAAATCGGCGCCGATGTGATCGCGCTCCAGGAGGCCGACACACGCTTCGGCGAGCGCACCGGCATTCTCGATCTCGGCCGGCTGGAACGAGAGACGGGGTTGATCCCGGTGCCAGTTGCCGGCATGGCGAAGGCGCATGGCTGGCACGGCAATGTCGTGCTCTTCAAGAAGGGGCTGGTGCATGACGTGCATCAGGTCAAACTGCCGGGGCTGGAGCCGCGCGGCGCGCTCGTTGCCGAGATCGAACTCGAGAAGGGCGGGGTGCTGCGCATCATCGCCGCGCATTTCGGCCTGCTGCGCCACAACAGGGCCCAGCAGGCCCGCACGCTGGTCGAACTGATCAACAACCGGCACGAGATGCCGACCATCCTGCTCGGCGACCTCAACGAATGGCGGCTCGGCGACCGTTCTTCGCTCAACACCTTCCAATCGGCCTTCGGACCGCTGCCGCCCGCCGTACCGAGCTTTCCCGCCGGCCTGCCGCTTCTGGCGCTCGACCGGATCATCGCCAACCGCAAGGGGATCATCTCGGAGGTGGAAGCGCATGATACGCCGCTGGCGCGCATCGCCTCCGACCACCTGCCGATCAAGGCGCTGATCGATCTGGAACCGGTGCCGGGCTGATGTCATGGCGACAGTCGGTGCTGTCGCCATTGTCACTTCGGCCCGCGCTTTCACCTGGCCATGGCTGAAACGTCGCCAGCCGGATGACGTTCAATATGATCTCGAATATCCGCCTGCGCATCGATATCTCTCCTTTGCGATCATATGTCGCCTCTTGCCTCGCGCCTTCAAACGAGCTTATCGTCGGTCTCGAATGACTTGAGGTTATGGATGAAGCGCGGACGCCTGCCATTGACGGCTTTGCGGAGTTTCGAGGTCGCCGGCCGCCTCGAAAGCTTCACGCTGGCGGCGCAGGAACTGTTCATCTCGCAGGCGGCGGTCAGCCGGCAGATCCGCGAGCTGGAGACGTTGCTGGGCGAGGCGCTCTTCGAGCGCCGCCATCGCGGCGTCCATCTGACCGCCTCGGGCAGCAAGTTGCTGGCGATCCTGACGTCATCCTTCGACCGGATCGACGAATGCCTGGAAGAAATCCGCAGCCGACCGGCGACGGCAGCGGTGACGATCAGCGTGGAACCTTCCTTCGCGGCGTGCTGGCTCGTTCCCCGCCTGCCGGAATTTCGGAAGCGGCATCCTGAGATCGACGTGACGATCGACGCCGATTCACGCCTGATCGAGTTCCGGGGCGGGCAGGCCGAGATCGCCATCCGCCATAGCGCCAGCGTGACCGCCTGGCCGAGGACGGAGAGCGGACATCTCGCCGATGTCCGGATGGTGCCGGTCGCAGCGCCTGCGCTGCTCAATGCAGGGCAAGCGATCGTCCGCCCCGAAGACATGCTTCGTCATACGCTGTTGCATGAGGAGACCCGCGACGTCTGGTTCCGCTGGTTCGAGGCGGCAGGCATCGCCATGCCGGAAATCGCGCGGGGGCCGGTCTATGCCGATGGCGGGCTGGTCATGCAGGCGGTCCTGCGCGGGCAAGGCATAGCCCTGATGGACGACATCTTTGCCGAGGAAGAGATCAGGGCGGGCCGGTTGCTTCGCCTGTCCGACCTTGCCGTTGCCCACGGCGCCTACTGGCTGGTCGCGCGCAGCTTTGAGCGGCTCGCCCCGCCTGCCTCACTCTTTGTTCGCTGGATCAGCTCCCGGATCGAAACATTCTGAAGGCGGCCGATATCGGCAGAACTCGGCCAAGGCCGCCTATCGACCGTGACGTTCGACCTCGGTCAGCACCGTGATGAAAGCCCGCAAACCCTGCGGCACGTGACGGTGGCCGGGATAATAGAGACAGAGGCCCGGAATGGCGGGGCACCAGTCGTCCAGCACGGTGACGAGCGCGCCGCTTTCGAGAAAGGGCCTGGCAGTGCGATCCGAGACATAGGCGATGCCGAGCCCCTTTGCCGCTGCCTGCGCCATCAGCTCGACATGGTCGAGCGTCAGCACGCCCGGAACGTCGACGGCAAGCTCGTGGCCGTGTTTTTCGAACTCCCAGCGGAAGAGCTTGCCGCTTGGCAGCCGGAAGCGGATGCAGGCGTGGGTCTTTAATTCGTCCGGTGTCTGCGGCGCCGGATGCGCTGCGAGATAGGCCAGCGAAGCGACTGAGACGAAACGGGTATCGCCGCCGAACTCCACCGCGATCATATCGAGCGGCACCGCCTCGCGAAGCCTTATGCCGGCATCGAAACCGTCGGCAACGACATCAACGAGCCGATTGTCGGTGACGAGATCGAGCGACATATCGGGATAGCGGGTGAGAAAGGTCGGGACGGCAGCATCGAGCAGCACCCGGGCGGCGATCTCGCTGGTATTGATCCGCAATGTGCCGCTGGGATGGCCGCGGAATTCGTTGACCTCCTCGAGCGCCAGATCGAAATCCCTGAACAGCGGCGTCAGACGGGTGACAAGGCGCTCGCCGGCTTCCGTCGCCGCGACGCTGCGGGTCGTGCGGTTGAGAAGCCGAACGCCCATATTTGCTTCGAGCGAACGCATCATATGGCTGAGCGTCGAAGGCGACAGACCCAACTCGTCGGCGGCCTTGCGGAAGCTGCGATGGGTGACGATGGCAGAGAAGGCTCTCAGTTCGGCAAGGGTCGGCCTGTAATTCATGGCTAAAATTCACCAACTCATGCAGCATTCGACGGATGGAAGCAAGAATAGGCTCATCTATCTTTACCTTCAAGAGCAGCCGCAAATCCGCGGCGTGATAGGGTAAGACAATGGCAAAGACATGGATGATAACGGGAGCCTCCTCCGGTTTCGGGCGCATCATGACCGAAAAACTGCTGGCGCGCGGTGATCGCGTCGCGGCGACAGTGCGCAGGCCGGAAGCGCTCGACGATTTGGTGTCGCTTTACGGCGAGAACCTGTGGATCGCGACGCTTGACGTCAGCAATGATGGGGCGGTGCGCGCAGTCGTCGACGCCGCTTTTGCAGCGATGGGCCGGATCGACGTCGTCGTCAGCAATGCCGGCTACGGCCTGTTTGGTGCTGCGGAGGAGGTGAGCGACGAACAGATCCGCCATCAGATCGATACCAACCTGATCGGCTCGATCCAGGTAATCCGGGCAGCGCTGCCGCATATGCGGGCGCAGGGCGGCGGCCGCATCCTGCAGGTGTCTTCGGAAGGCGGGCAGATCGCCTATCCGAATTTCAGCCTCTACCACGCGACCAAATGGGGCATCGAAGGCTTCATCGAAGCCGTTTCGCAGGAGGTCGCTCCCTTCGGCATCGAGTTCATCATTGCCGAGCCAGGTCCGGCGCGGACCGATTTTGGGCGCGGCCTGGTCGCGCCGCAACCGATGGAAGCCTATGACGCGACGCCGGCCGGCGAAATCCGCCGCGCCATCGCCGACGGCACGTTCGAAGCCAAGGGTGACCCCGTCAAGATGGCGCAGGCGATGATCGAGGCTGCCGAACAGCACTCGGCTCCGAAGCGGCTGGCGCTCGGCGCCGGCAGCTATGCCTCGATCCGCAAGGCGCTGGTCCAGCGGTTGGCTGAGCTCGACGCCTTCAAGGAGGTGACGATCTCCACGGATGTCGATAGCTGACGCACGGCCAGCAAATGCCCCTGCCGGCGCCGGCCGGGTCTATGTCAGCCGGCGCCGTATGTCCAATTGGCGTTAAAGGGCGCCTGCTGCCTGCAGCAGCTTGCGATCGAGATCGACCGCCACGCGGGGTTGCTTGTCGAGGACCATGGTCGCTGGTTTGTCGGTTGTGTAGGCCGGCCACTCGGGCAAGCCCTCGGCGCTCGGCTTGCCGTTGCGCGCGAAGTTGACCCAGGCCTGGCTCACCTTTTTGGAAAGCGTAAGAGCGTCGCTGCCCCCGCCGGTCGACGTCTTGACCAAGGCGGCGTTCGCAAACACGTAGGGCAGTTCCGCACAATGCCAGGCCATGGCAATCCCATCCAGGACCGGTGACTCGTAGGCGAACATGTAGGAGTAGACCGGAGCCCCGTTCTGCTTCGCCTTCAGGTCGAGATCACGGATGGCGCCCGGCCGGAAGCGCAGGTCGAGGAAATAGGCGTCGGCGATCTTTTTCTCGGGGTAGGCGGCCATGAATGCCTTGCCGACCGCGTCGGATTTGTCGGCGAAGCGCTCCTTCAGCTTGGCCTGAGCCTTCGCATCGTCCCAGCCGTTCTTGTTGTCGGCAAGCAGCTCGCCCGCCTTGTGATTGATCACCGTCTCGAACTCGTTGAGGGTGTTGCCGACCATCAGCGGAATGTCCTTGGCCTGGTCGACCCACTGTGTCCCGACAGGGTTCGCTGGAATGTAGTCGCCGTCCTGAACGGGCGCATAGCGGGCGTCCTTCGCGCCCTGGGCGGTCGCCTCCTTGACGGCCTTGTCGGCCGCCGCAAGGAGATCGTAATAGTCTGCGTCGGCAAGCTTGTCGATGTCGCTGGCCTTGAGACCGAGATTGGCGAGCGTCAGTTCGGCCACCTTGCGCGAAGACGCTTGATCGATGACGGAATCGGTCCGCGAGCCGCTCTGGACGATGGCCTTCTGGAAGAGGCCCTTCGCTGACGGCGTCCCCATCAGGGCGCGCACCTTGTAGCCACCGCCGGACTGGCCGAAAATCGTCACGTTGCCGGGGTCGCCGCCGAAGGCCTCGGCGTTGTCGTGGACCCATTTCAGCGCAGCGACGAGATCGGTGACGCTGGCATTGCCCGACCGTTTGTACTTCTCGCCATAGGCGGAAAGATCGAGGAAGCCGAGCACGTTGAGCCGGTGGTTGAGGGTGACGACGACGACATCGCCGTCTTTGCTCAGATTGTGGCCGTCATACGAGGTCAGCTCGATGCCGGAGCCATTGGTGAAGCCGCCCCCATGGATCCAAACCATGACAGGCCGTTTCTTTCCGTCTTTGATCGCAGGCGTCCAAATGTTCAGGAACTGGCAGGCTTCGCTCATCGGCAGATAGCGGTGCGGATTGAAGAGTTCGTCGCCGGCCACCTCCTTCATTCGGGGGATGAAGCAGTTCTCGCCATAGGTGACTGCGGGACGGATGCCTTGCCAAGGCGCGACCTCTTCGGCTGGCATGAAGCGGTCGGCACGAGCATAGGGGACGCCAAGATAGCTGTAGATGCCATCGTCGAGTGCGCCGACGAGACTGCCCTTCTTGGTTTCGACGACCGTCCTGTTCTGCGAAGCAACAAATTCTTCCGCGAGTGCGGGGGCGCCGGCAATGGAAGCTGTCACCGCCGACAGCGCGGATAACAAAGCGCAATAATATAAGAACGTCCTTTTCATCAACTGATCCTCTTGTCGTTGATTTCGAGTTTTCAAAAGCCCGACGGCCGCCATCCCCGGCCGTCGGTGACTAACTAGGTCGGCACCGATGATTGTCAGGCCACAGTCAGATGGTTTGCTGGAGAGAGGATCACACCGGAGGGTTTGAACGGGTCTTCTTGCCAACTGGCCTCCAATGAGCCAGGAGATCCAACGCGCGGGCCGCTTCTGCGCGCTTTGGTCCTGCCGGACGTCGAGCGTCTTGAGCACGCCCGACGGAACACCACTCGGCGCCAAAGTGGTAGCGATTGGCCAACTATCCACACAGGTGATTAGGCGGCGAGATACATGGCGCCGCTTGCCCGGACCGCGTTAGCGTCTGCCACTGGTCAGAAAGATGACGAAGGGACCACCCCAATCGTTGGGACGGGTGGTTTGCGCTCCTGTATCTTGTCTCCCGGCTCGTCGCCGGCGCTCAGTGCCTCGCGCACTTCATCCTCTTCCCAACCCGCCTCGATGGCGGAAGCCACGAGCGTTTCGATTTTCTCGGTTTCCGAGTTGTGCGAAGTCTCATCGAGGTGGTGTCTGGCGGTATCGAGACACTGACGGAGGTTCGAAGCGCGGCTGGCGTCGTTACGGTCGTAGCTTGGCGATGCGACGTAGGTCATTTGAGAGCTCCCTGCTGATCGAGAGGAACAATTGAAGAGAGAGCCGGTTCCACTGCGTATCTCGGAAAAGCGAGACAAGGTGCAATCTCCGGCGTGACGGCACTTAAGGTGATCGCGGCCGTTGCGATTGGCGCGGTATTCCGGAACGGTCATCTGTGGCGATAGGTGGAAAGATGCCGGCGAGAAGTTTTTGCCGCAACTTTGAAACGGCAAATAGCTTGCCGTGCTTGCGGAACAGATTGCGCTTGTCCCGACCTGCCTCGGTATGTTCTAGGGGTGTTTCAGGACTTGCACTGGAAGCCACCGGCGAGCATGAAGCTGAAATGAACGCAATCGCAGTACGGCTGGAAAATGTTACCCGTCGCTTTGGTATCACTGCAGCCGTGCAGGATCTTTCTCTTCATATTCGGCGCGGAGATGCGGTTTCGCTCGTGGGCCATTCCGGTTGCGGCAAGTCTACGCTCCTGCGCATGATTGCCGGTGTCGAGATACCGGAATCCGGCCGCATCCTCCTCGAAGGCCGCGAGGTCGCCAGCTCGACCACTTTCGTCGAACCGGAGGCGCGTGGCGTCGGATTCGTCTTTCAGGACTATGCTCTCTTCCCGCACCTGACTGTACGAGCCAATATCCTCTTTGGTCTCAAGCGACATCCGAAAGGCGAAGCAACCGCGCGAGCAGAGGAGATGATCAGCAAGGTCGGAATCGAACATCTAACGCATCGCTATCCGCACACCCTTTCGGGCGGTGAACAGCAGCGTGTTGCACTAGCCCGGGCTCTGGCGCCTCGGCCGAGTATCGTCCTGATGGACGAACCTTTTTCCAATCTGGATCAGGGCCTGCGTGGAAAGGTACGCAGCGACACCTTGAGCCTCTTGAGGGCACTCGGCACGACCGTGATCATCGTGACGCATGATCCCCAGGAAGCACTTTCCGTCGGTGATCAGGTGGTTCTGATGCGGGCAGGTGAAATCGTCCAGTCCGGTTCCGCCTATGATCTGCACGACCGTCCAACGAATCCTTACGCGGCAGAGTTCTTTTGCGCGTCCAGTAAAGTTCCCGGCGTTTACCGTGGCGGATGGATCGAGACCGCGATCGGTAACTTCGCCTATGCGCTTGATCGTCCGCCCGCAAGCTCCGTGACCGTTTATATCCGCCCGCATGCGATTTCGCTGTCCCCCGGCTCGGGAATTGCCGCTCGTATCGAGGACCGTGTTTTGCATGGCGAATTCGAGCAGATAACGTTGAAGGTTGATGGCCTCGATGTGCCGCTTAAGGCGAGAGCTTTGGAGCGGCTCCCGGTCGACGCAGAGAATATTCAGATATCGATCCTCCCCGAGCGGCTCTTGGCTTTTTGACAGCTGACCTGCGCTGGCCCATGCTGCTGACCTCCTCATCAAGTTTCCGTGATATTCGGCATCAAGCTCCAGGGAAAACTTGACTTTCAGGGTCATGAACTGCTCAAGGGATGCGCATTCATTCGGAGGGACATAATGAATTCGCGCTCTATCCTCGCATCCATGCTGCTTGCTGCTTCGGCGCTGATGTCGTCTTGCATCGCTGCGGCCGCAGAAATCAACCTTTACACAACGAGAGAGCCGGCTCTGATCGCACCTCTTCTGGAGGCGTTCACCAAATCGACCGGGACGAAGATCAATACGATTTTCCTGAAGGATGGCCTGGCAGAGCGTGTCGCCTCCGAGGGCGCCAGCTCCCCGGCTGACATCCTGATGGCCGTCGATGCCGGCAACCTTGTCGATCTGGTCGACAAAGGCGTAACGCAACCAGTCGAATCGCCTGTTCTGAATTCGGCAATCCCGGAACAGCTGCGTGATCCCAAGGGCAACTGGTTTGCACTTTCGATGCGCGCGCGCGTGCTCTACGCGGCCAAGGACATTGACATTAGCACATTCAACTACGAGGAGCTTGCCGATCCCAAGTGGAAGGGCAAGGTCTGCATACGCTCGGGTCAACACCCTTATAATACGGCACTGTTTGCCGACTACATCGCTCATTACGGCGCGGAAGAAACCGAGAAATGGCTGACAAGTGTCAAGGCCAATCTCGCCCGTAAGGCAGCCGGCGGCGATCGCGATTCGGCCAAGGATATCCTCGGCGGCATTTGCGATATCGGTATCGCCAACTCCTATTATGTCGGCCTGATGCGGTCCGGCAAGGGTGGTGAAGAGCAGGTCAAGTGGGGCGACGCCATCAAGGTCATCCTGCCGACCTTCAAGAACGGCGGGACGCAGGTGAATATCAGCGGCGCGGCAATCGCCAAGCATTCACCGAACAAGGCTGAAGCCGTCAAACTTCTCGAATATCTCGTCTCTGACGAAGCACAGAAGATCTATGCTGAGGCCAATTACGAATATCCCGTGAAGGCAGGCGTCGCGGCCGATCCGATCATCGCATCCTTTGGCGAACTAAAAATCGACAGCAAGCCCTTGTCCGAGATCGTCAGCCATCGCAAGCAGGCGAGTGAACTCGTAGACAAGGTCGGCTTCGACAACTAAGGACAGGGAAGGCGCCGCTGACAGGCGCCTTCCCCCGAAAACGGACCAAGGGATGTTTCCGAGCTCGGTGCCCGCCCGTTCTGCAAAGCGCCCTGGCAGCGCATGGCTGACGATTGCCGCCACTATCGCCCTCATAGCCATGTTGCCGATCGGGGGATTACTCATCGAAGCCTCGAAGGGTTCGGCGGGTCTTTGGGGACATCTTTTCTCGACCATCCTTCCCGTCGCGCTTCTCGACACCGTCATTCTCCTTGCGGGGGTCGGCGTCATCACTGCTGTGGTTGGCACGACGACGGCATGGCTGGTGACCGCCTATGATTTTCCCGGCAGGCATGCTCTGGAGTGGATGCTGCTTCTGCCGCTTGCCGTTCCGACCTACATCGTCGCCTATGCCTATCTGGATATAATGCATCCGATCGGTCCGGTGCAGGATGCCGTGCGCTGGTTGCTAGGCTACGAGACCCCGCGCCAGTTTCGCCTTCCGGACGTCCGTTCCATGACTGGCTGCATCCTGCTTCTCGGAATCGTGCTCTACCCCTATGTCTACATCCCCACGCGCGCGATGTTCCTCACGCAATCCGGCAATCTCGTCGACGCGGCACGCACGCTCGGCATATCTCGCCGCGCGGTCTTCTGGCGGGTCGCTCTGCCGCTCGCGCGCCCCGCAGTTGCCGTGGGTATCAGCCTTGCCCTGATGGAAACGTTGAACGATATAGGCGCCGCCGAATTCCTCGGTGTCCGGACGATCACCGTTTCCATCTACACGACCTGGATCACCCGCTCCGATTTATCGGGAGCGTCGCAGATCGCCCTTGCCCTTCTTCTCATCGTCGTCGCAATTGTTGCGGTTGAGCGATGGGCGCGACGCAAGCAGGGCTACTCGATCGATGTGCGCCGGATGCGAAGTTTCCAACCGCGGCGGGTATCCTTGGGAAAAGGCGTACTGCTGTTTCTCGGCGGTCTTCTGCCTGTCATCCTAGGCTTCGCCGCGCCCGCGCTCTATCTGCTGATCGAAGCGGCAAAACGCTATCGGTTCGCCGGCATATCCCCACGGATCATCGATGAGGCCGTGAATACGATCGCTATCGCCACCCTGGCGACAATCACGACCGTCATCCTTGGCCTTCTCGCCGTCTACGCGACCCGCCTGCGGCCGGGCCAGCCGTCCTCCTGGCTCCTGCGCTGTTCCACGATTGGCTATGCGGCTCCCGGCACCGTGGTCGCCATCGGCGTGCTGATCATCCTTGGCGGGCTCGACCAGTTTATCGACCGCACCGCGCTTTCCTTGTTTGATGTGTCCACTGGTCTGCTCCTGATGGGATCGGGTGCTGCCGTCATATATGCGCTCATCGTGCGGTTTCTGGCGATCTCCGCCGGCAGCATGGAAGCCGGTCTATCGCGCATTTCCCTGTCGCTTGATCATGCGTCACGTTCGCTGGGGCAGTCCACCGCAGGCACCCTGCGCTACGTGCATTTGCCGCTTTCAAAGGCGGCAATCTCAGCTGCCGCGCTACTGGTCTTCGTCGATTGTGTAAAGGAGCTGCCGGCGACACTCCTCCTTCGGCCACTCAATGTCGAGACTTTCGCAACTCATCTTTATGGAGAGGCTGCCAGAGGCACTTACGAGGAAGCCTCGATTGCAGCACTCGCCATCGTGCTGATCGGCATCCTGCCGGCCATTTTGCTGTCGCGGATCGGACGTATCCGCTAGCAGGCATGCCGATGGGAATGCCGGCTCCGCGACCTCCCCTCGCAACGCAAAGCGACACATCGATCGCCATGGCAAGGTCGTGGCCGAATGGCTGCTTGACCTCTGTAAATGTAGCACCGGCACAAGGAAAGAGAGGCCATTCGGAGGGGCCTAAGGGACGTCGTGGAGGAGCGGGACCAAAAATGGACGTTGCCGACTTGACGTTTTCCGCCCTATGCGAAATGCTAAGATGTCAGACCAATTCGAGAGGTCGGCTGCCTGATAAGAAAATGGGGAACCATGAAGGCAAATAGCAGTGACAGGCCGGTGATCCGGCCGCTTCCCGTCATGGACCGCGCGCGTCAGGTGACCGATGCGCTGGCGGATTATGTCGAAGAAGCCAGGTTGAAGGCGGGCGACCGTTTGCCGGCCGAGCGCGAGCTGATGGCAGCCCTTGCCGTCGGCCGTTCGACCATTCGCGAGGCGATTCGTCACTTCCAGGCGCTCGGCGTCATCGAGACGCGCAAGGGCAGCGGCACCTATCTGCTGAAACCGGTTTCCAGGGCGACGATCCATATGCCGCTGTCGTTCGACACGGTGCATCTGCGCGATGCGCTGCTGCAGACGCTGGAGGTTCGCCGCGGCATCGAATGCGAGGCGGGCATGGTTGCGGCGCGGCGACGCACAAGCACGGATCTCGTCGTCATCGAGGAAAAGCTGAACGCGATGGAGCGTGTGCACTTGGAGAAAGGCACGTCCGGGCCGGAGGATCTGGCCTTCCACCTCGCCGTCTACGACGCCACCCATAATCCGCTGTTTCGCCAGCTTCTCGAGCAGATGCGCGAGACTTTCGAGCGCTTCTGGGAGCATCCGTTCGACCGGCAGGATTTCGCGCGCCGGTCCTTTCCCTTTCACCGCACCCTTTTCGACGCGATCGCTGCCGGGGATCCCGAGGCGGCGCGCGCCGAAACATTGAAAATTCTCGATATCGTCGAGGAAGACATCAAGGAAATGTCCAAATGAGTAACGGCTCTGAACCGTTCGATCTTGCTTCCCTCATCGCCGCGCATGACGAAGGCAACTTCGCCGACGCCGTCGTGCCGCCGATTTTCCAGACCTCGCTTTTCACCTTTTCCGATTATGACGACATGATCGCTTCCTATCGCGGCGAGAAGGTCCGGCCGATCTACACGCGCGGCCTGAACCCGACGGTGCGCGCCTTCGAGGAAATGCTGGCCAAGCTCGAAGGTGCGGAGGATGCGCTGGGTTTTGCCAGCGGCATGGCGGCAATCTCGTCGGCGGTGCTGAGCTTCGTCGAGCCGGGCGACCGCATCGTCGCTGTCAAACATGTCTATCCCGATGCCTTCCGCCTGTTCGGCACCATCCTGAAGCGGATGAAGATCGAGGTGACCTATGTCGACGGGCGCGACGAGGAGGCGGTCGCCAAGGCGCTGCCCGGCGCCAGGGTACTCTACCTGGAAAGCCCGACGAGCTGGGTGATGGAAGCTCATGATGTCGGCGCGCTCGCCGCACTTGCCAGGCATCACGGCGCCGTTTCGATGATCGACAATAGCTGGGCGAGCCCGTTCTTCCAGCGGCCGCTGACGCTCGGCGTCGATCTCGTCATCCACTCCGCCTCGAAATATCTCGGCGGCCACAGCGATGTGGTGGCAGGCGTCATCGCCGGCTCGAAGGAAATGATCGCGCGCGTCAAGGCCGAGGCCTATCCTTATCTCGGCGGCAAGCTTTCGCCGTTCGACGCCTGGCTCCTGATCCGCGGGTTGCGCACGCTGCCGCTGCGCATGAGAGCCCATGAGGCATCCGGCCTCGAAATCGCCAGGCGCCTGCAGAAGCTCGAGGTGGTGGAGACGGTCTGCCATCCGGGGCTCGCCAACCGCCTGCCCGTCGGGCTCAACGGCACGTCGGGCCTGTTTTCCTTCATCTTCCGGGAAGGCATCGATATCCGCGCCTTCGCCGACCACCTCAATCTCTTCAAACTGGGTGTAAGCTGGGGTGGGCATGAAAGCCTGATCGTACCGGGCGAGGTGGTGCTTCAGCAGAAGGCACAGCCGAATTCCGCGCAAAGCTTCGGAATCCACGCGCGATCCGTACGCCTCCATGTCGGCCTCGAAGGAACCGAGGCTTTGTGGAGGGACATTGAGGAGGCGCTCGCCGCCTCACAATCCTGAAACCCGAGAGAAACCTAATAAGGGGGAACTGAGCCATGAAAAAGCTAATAATCTCAACGCTCTTCGCTTCGATGATGGCCGGTACGGCTCTTGCCGATACGACGCTCAAGCTTGTCGAAGTCATCACCAGCCCGGAGCGCACCGAAACGCTGAAATCGATCGTCGGCAAGTTCGAGGCCGCCAACCCCGGCACCAAGGTCGACATCATCTCGCTGCCCTGGAACGAAGCCTTCCAGAAATTCGCGACCATGGTGTCGGCCGGCGACGTGCCCGATGTGATGGAAATGCCCGATACCTGGCTGTCGCTCTATGCCAATAACGGCATGCTCGAGAGCCTGGAGCCCTACCTGGAAAAGTGGGAGCACACCAAGGAGCTGACGCCGCGCGCCCTCGAGCTCGGCCGCGACGTCAAGAACACCGCCTATATGCTGCCCTACGGCTTCTATCTCAGGGCGATGTTCTACAACAAGAAGCTGCTTGCCGAAGCCGGTGTGACCGCGCCGCCGAAGACGCTGGAGGAGTTCACCGACGCGTCCGAAAAGGTCTCCAAACTGCCGGGCAAATACGGCTACTGCATGCGCGGCGGACCAGGCGGTCTCAACGGCTGGATGATCTTCGCCGCCACGATGGCCGGTTCGAACAAGTACTTCAACGAGGACGGCACCTCGACGATGAACAGCCCCGGCTGGGCCAAGGGCATCGAATGGATGGTTGATCTCTATAAGAAGGGCTATGCGCCGAAGGACAGCGTCAACTGGGGCTTCAACGAAGTCGTCGCCGGCTTCTATTCCGGCACCTGCGCATTCCTCGACCAGGATCCGGACGCGCTGATCGCCATCGCCGAGCGCATGAAGAAGGAGGATTTCGGTGTCGCGCCGCTGCCGAAAGGCCCCGACGGCAAGTCCTTCCCGACGATCGGTTACGGCGGCTGGTCGATGTTCACGACCAGCGGCAACAAGGATCTTTCCTGGAAGCTGATCGCCACCCTCGAAGGGCCGGAAGGTAATCTTGAGTGGAACAAGCGGATCGGCGCCCTGCCGGCCTATACGGCGGCCGAGAAGGATCCCTTCTATGCCGGTGACCAGTTCAAGGGCTGGTTCGAGGAACTGGCGGACCCGAACACGGTACCAACAGTCATGCCGACCTACCTCGAGGATTTCGCCTTCTTCAAGGATTCGCTGGCGATCAAGACCTCGCAGCAGGCATTGCTCGGCGATATCTCGGCGAAGGATCTGGCAGACCAGTGGGCGGATTATCTGACCAAGGCGCAGCAGAAGTTCCTGAGCAAGAAGTAAGTGGAAAAGGGGGCGTCGAGCTGGAGGCCCCCTCATCCGCCTGCCGGCACCTTCTCCCCGCTGGGGAGAAGGGATTCGCAGCAGCGCCTCCGTTCCCTTCTCCCCTCGGGGAGAAGGTGGCCCGAAGGGTCGGATGAGGGGCTCCGACCTCCCCATTCAAAAGCATGACCCACCCATGAATTCCCAACCGGGTAAGATAATGGAAACCGCAATCCGATGACCATTTCCGCCGATACGCTCGACATGCGTCGCGACCGCAGGCCGTGGCTGCGTCGCGTTGCCGATGCCTCGGAGCCCTATCTCTACAGCGCACCGTCGCTGATCCTAATCATTGCGGTGATGCTGGTGCCGCTGACCGTCGGCATTTCCTACGCCTTCCGCGATATCCAGCTGCTCAATCCATTTTCCGGCGGCTTCGTCGGGCTCGATCATTTCCGCGAGCTTGCCGGCGATGCCGCCTTCTACGGGGCGCTGAGGAACACGCTGTGGTGGACCGGCGCCTCCGTCGTCCTGCAGTTCGTCTTCGGGCTTATCCTGGCGCTGCTGCTCGACAAGCCCTTTAAGGGCAGGGCAATCGCGCAGGCGCTGGTCTTCCTGCCCTGGGCCGTGCCGTCTTTCCTAGCCGGCCTCAACTGGGCCTGGCTGTTCAATCCCGTCATCGGGCCGATCCCGCACTGGCTTTTCGGCCTCGGGCTGATGCATGAGCCGGGCAATATCCTCTCCGATCCCAACTATGCGATGTGGGGGCCGATCGTCGCCAATGTCTGGTGGGGCATTCCCTTCTTCGCCATCACGCTGCTTGCGGCGCTGCAGGCGATCCCGCGCGATCTCTATGAAGCGGCGTCGATCGACGGCGCCGGCTGGTTCCAGCGCTTCCGCTCGATAACCCTGCCGTTTCTGGCGCCGACGATCGCCATCACCGTGCTGCTGCGCACCGTCTGGATTTCCAACTTCGCCGATCTCATCGTCGTCATGACCAATGGCGGGCCGGCGGACCGGACGCAGATCGTCGCCAGCTACATCTTCACGACGGCCTTCCGGCGACTCGATTTCGGTTATGCCTCGGCGATCGCGCTGGTGCTGCTCGTGCTGCTGCTTGCCTATTCGATGCTGATCATCCTGCTCCGGCAGACGCTGCTGAACAAGGATTGAGATCATGAGACGATCCGTCATTCCCACCGTCGCACACCGTCTGGCGATCCTCTGCTACATCGCCTTCGCGCTCTTTCCGCTGTTCTGGCTGCTCAAGGTGTCGGTGACGCCGAACGATCTGCTCTATAGCGAGGGCGTGCGCATGTGGCCGTCGCGCACGACATGGGATCACTATGCTTTCGTGCTGCGGCACAGCGCCTTTCCGACCTTCTTCAAGAACAGCCTGATCGTCTCGGCCTCGACGGCCGTCACCGTGACGATCTGCGCCTCGCTGTCCGGCTACGCGCTGTCGCGCTTCAATTTCCGGGCAAAATACTGGATCGTCGCCCTGATGCTGCTGACCCAGATGTTCCCGCTGGTGATGCTGGTAGCGCCGATCTTCAAGATCCTGTCGCCTCTGCATCTGACCAACAGCCTGACCGGGCTCGTCATCGTTTACACCGCCTTCAACGTGCCTTTCGCCACCTTCCTGATGCAGTCCTTCTTCGACGGCATCCCGAGGGATCTCGAAGAGGCGGCGAAGATTGACGGGGCGACGCAGTTCATGGCGTTTCGCCAGATCATCCTGCCGCTGACGCTGCCGGGCATCGCCGCCACACTCGGTTTCGTTTTCACCGCCGCCTGGAGCGAACTGCTCTTCGCGCTGATGCTGATCAACGGCAACGACGCGGCGACCTTCCCGGTCGGCCTTCTCACCTTCGTTTCGAAATTCTCGGTGGATTTCGGGCAGATGATGGCGGCGGGCGTCATGGCGCTCATTCCGGCCGGCCTCTTCTTCCTGCTCATCCAGCGCTATCTCGTCCAGGGCCTGACGGCCGGCGCGGTCAAGGGTTAAACAAATGGCATCGATCGATATCCGCAATATCCGCAAAGCCTATGGCCATGTGCAGGTGCTGCACGGCGTCGACCTCGAAATCCAGGACGGCGAATTCGTCGTGCTTGTCGGCCCGTCCGGCTGCGGCAAGTCCACACTGCTGCGGATGATCGCCGGGCTGGAGGAGGTCACATCAGGCGAGATCCGCATCGCCGGCAATAGGGTCAACGAGCTGCATCCCAAGGACCGCGACATCGCCATGGTGTTCCAGTCCTATGCGCTCTATCCGCATATGAATGTCGCCGGCAATATGAGCTACAGCCTCAGGCTGCGGAAGGTGGCGAAGGAGAAAATCACCAGCGCGGTAGCCGCGGCGGCCACCAAGCTCGGCCTCGATCCGCTGCTCGAACGAAGGCCGAAGGCGCTTTCCGGCGGCCAGCGTCAGCGCGTTGCCATGGGCCGCGCCATCGTGCGCCAGCCGAAGGCCTTCCTGTTCGACGAACCGCTGTCGAACCTCGATGCGCGCCTGCGCGAACAGATGCGCGCCGAAATCAAGAAACTGCATGGCGACCTGAAGGCGACCTCGATCTACGTGACCCACGACCAGATCGAGGCAATGACGCTGGCGGACCGGATCGTCGCCATGCATGGCGGGGTGGTCCAGCAAGTCGGCAGTCCCCTGGAGCTCTACGACCGCCCCGCCAATCTCTTCGTTGCCGGCTTCATCGGCTCGCCGGGGATGAACTTCCTCGAGGCCACCTATGATGCAGGCGACGTGAAGCTGAAGGACGGCACGATCGTGCCGCTTGCAAAGCCTTTGCCGCTTGTCGACGGTGCGAAGGTGACGCTGGGCATCCGTCCGGAGCATGTGCTGATGAGCGATGGCGGGGCGGGGCTCGCCACCGATGTGGAACTCGTCGAGCCCACAGGCTTCGGCATCATCCTCCACCTTGCCCTGCATGGCCTGCCGTTCAAGATCTTCACACTGAACCGCGAAGCGCTGAAGGCAGGTCCCAAGGTCAATGTGGCCTTCCCGCCCCAGTATCTGCACGTGTTCGACGGCGAAGGAAAACGCGTCGACTGAGCCGCTGGGCCGGTGGCCCGTTGCTGCCGAATTTGGCATAGTGTCTCCGGCAGGGGCGGGGAGGCAGAACATGCTCGTTGCGCAGATATCCGATATCCATGCGAGGCCGGACCTTTCGTCGCTCCGGACGCTGGAGCGAGCGATAGGCTGGCTGGGAACGTTCCACCCGGATGTGCTTGTTGTCACCGGAGATCTGGTGGACGACGGATGGCGGCACGGCTATTGCCTGGTCGCCGAAAGCCTGCGGTCGCTGGACTGCCCTGTTCATCTGTTGCCGGGCAACGGTGATGATCTGCAATTGATGCGCTCCGAGCTTGCCTCCGTCGGCACGTGGATCAATGCGACGGGACCGATGCATTTCCGCACAGCCGTCGATGGCCTGACCCTGTTCGGTGTCGATGTGACCGTCCCCGGTCGGAGCTACGGCGATGTCCTGCCGCATCTGCCATGGCTGGTGAGCGCGCTTGCGGATGTGACGACTCCCGCCCTCCTGTTCATGCATCAGCCGCCATTCAGAATCGGCATCGAGGCGCTGGACCAGGTTGGATGCAGGAACGGCAATGCGCTTCTCAGCACCTTGGAGACGACGCACTGCCTGCCGCTGGCGATTCTCTGCGGCCATGTTCACCGACCCGCATTTGGTCGGCTGGGGACGATCCCCGTCCAGACCTGCGGCTCCCTCTGCCCGCCCAATCCGCTTCTGCTGGAAAGCCGGGCCGATCTTCCGGTGATCGACGGTCCATCCTTTCTCGTGCATGAGGTCAGTGACGGCAGGCTGGTTTCGCATGTGGTATCGATTCCGGCATCCGACAGGAGCGCATGAAACGGATTGAACGGTCATTCCTCCCGCACTGCGAGCGGAAAAATCTTTTGCCCCGTCGCCCATGAGGGCTATATCGTCCGTGTGCTCTTGCTGGACTGGATGCTATGACCGACACTGTTCTCGACCGCTTTCTCCGATATGTCGTTATCGACACGCAATCCGACCCTGCCTCGTCGACGCAGCCGACCACCGGCAAGCAGAAGGATCTCGGCCGGGTTCTGGTCGATGAACTGCTGAAGATCGGTCTGGCGGACGCGCATCTCGATGA
Source organism: Rhizobium sp. BT-226 (assembly GCF_025847085.2). Classification (NCBI taxonomy): domain Bacteria; kingdom Pseudomonadati; phylum Pseudomonadota; class Alphaproteobacteria; order Hyphomicrobiales; family Rhizobiaceae; genus Rhizobium; species Rhizobium sp. BT-226. The sequence continues at coordinate 60,700 of NZ_JAOYTI010000005.1, forward strand.
ACACGGCTATGTCTACGCCACCATTCCGGCCAATAGCGACAAGACGGTGCCGGTCATCTGTTTCTGCTCGCACATGGATACGGCACCCGATTTCAGCGGCACCGATGTCAAGCCGCAGATCGTCAGGAACTATGCCGGCGGGGATATCAAGCTTGCCGGCGACACGGGCCGGGTGATCCGCGTCAGCGACCATCCCGAACTGCAGAACCAGATCGGCAACGATATCGTCACGACCGACGGAACGACATTGCTTGGCGCCGACGACAAGGCCGGACTGGCTGAAATCATGACCGCGGCTGCGATGCTCGTCGACAATCCTGATATCAGGCACGGGACGATCAAGATCCTGTTCACCCCCGACGAGGAAGTCGGGCGCGGCGTCAACAACGTCGACCTGAAGAAACTCGGTGCCGACTTCGCCTATACGATGGACGGCGAGACGGCCGGCCATATCGAGGACGAGACCTTTTCGGCCGACGGCGTCGAGATCAGCATTTCAGGCGTGGCGATCCATCCCGGTTTCGCCAAGGACCGCATGGAAAACGCCATCAAGATCGCCGGCGCCATCATCGACCGGCTGCCGAGGGATATTGCTCCCGAGACCACGGAAGGCCGGCAGGGCTTCATCCATCCGATCGGCGTCACCGGCTCGATGGAGAAGGCGTCGCTGAGCTTCATCATCCGTGACTTCACCGACAAGGGGCTGACGGAAAAGGAAACGATGCTCGAAGCCATCGTCAAGGACGTGATGGCTGCCTATCCCGGCTCGACCTATCATTTTCAGGTGAAGGAGCAGTATCGCAACATGAAGGTGGTGCTCGATCGTCACCCCGAGATCGTCGAGAACGCCATCGAGGCTGTGCGCCGGGCCGGCATGACGCCGGTGCGCGGCAGCATCCGCGGCGGCACGGATGGCTCGCGCCTTTCCTTCATGGGATTGCCGTGCCCGAACATCTTCGCAGGCGGCCATGCCTTCCACTCGCCGCTCGAATGGGTGAGCCGCCAGGATATGGAAAAGGCCGTCAAGACGATCGTAGAACTGGCGAAGGTCTGGGAAGAGCGCGCCTAGGCGCGCTTCCACCTAACTCTTAAACCGGAAGGGTGGTTGACTAGCCGCCGTTCGCCGGAAGGCTTTCGCGCAGCATCACGCTGTCATAGGCGGGCCGGGGCGTCGGGATCGCGATGGGCATTCCCGGCTCAGGCTCGACCGATGTTGCCGGCGATGTTTCCGGCGCGGTCACCGGTGCAGTGATCTGCATCTGCGCCGTGCTCGCCGTCGCCATGGGGTCCGGAGCCGGCAGAGGAATGGGAACCGCCGAGGGTATCAATGCCTCGAATTGCGGCGGCAGCATGCTTTCGCCGGGCACATAATTCATTGCCACCTCGTAGGAGGGCAGCGGCGGCGGCGTTTGAAGCATGCCGTTGGAGTCGCGCTTCTCGTAGAAGGCGTTGCCGCCGGCGACCGTCACATAGTGCATGTTGTCGTAGGGGAATTTCAGTCCATTCGTGTGGAAGAACATCGCATCCTTCACCGCTGGATGGCGGGCGCCCTTGACAAGGATCGCGTCGGCCGCGCTCGCAAGCTCGGGTTCCGCCTGCGGCTTGACTTCGCGCGTCATCACGCCGGGCGCAAATTGCTTTTTCTGCGCCACGACGCCGCAGATGGAAGGGGGATAGGCGCCGGAAGTCAGTCTGTTCATGACAACGGTCCCGACAGCCATGTAGCCGTCCTTGTCCGAATGCTGCGATTCGAAATACATCGCGCGTTGCAGGCAGTCGCGATCCTTGGCCGTATAATTGAACGTAACTTTTGCCGATTGACCCTGCTTCGTCTTGGTGTTCGCCGCCGTTGCCGCCGGTTTCGATGTCGTCGTGCAGCTTGCAGCTGCCAGTCCTACGAACAAAATCCCGATCAGGGATTTTCCAAAGGAAATCTCCGCCCTCAACGCCAAGTGCCTCCTATGGGATTAGTCCAGCCCTTTGTGATTAAGTGAAAACGTTTTACTCGTCATATGACTGAAATACAAACAACCTCAGATCACAAAAAGCCCAAGGGACTCTCGCCAAATGCGATTCCGGCGGTGACCTCCCGCATGTTCCTTAAATCAGAATCGATTTAAGGATAAAATCATCCAGCAATTCAAAGTGTTACAGCTCCTTGCGGCTCTCGAAAAGACGCGCGGCGCAGTCGGTCGCCGCCCTATCTCCATCAGCTGCGGAACAGTTTCCAGCGGGTCGGCTTGAAAGCCACCCGGTTGCGGTCAAGCCTGTCGGCCTCGCTCGGCGGCAATTCGATCTCGATATGCGGGCGATCATTGCCGATATTGAGTTCGATATGGCGAGTGCCGGCCACGCGGCGGCTGGAGACCGGCTGGCCGGCGATACAGTTTTCAGCTGATTCGCAGAGCCTGACGTCATGCGGGCGGAAGTAGAGCTGCGCCGTGCCATCCGGCTCGCCTTCGGCATTGAGGCCGAGCGAGCGGCCGTCGAAGCGAATGTCGCTGTCGGCAACCTCGACCTCAAGGCAGTTCGACTGGCCGATGAAGCCGAAGACGAAGGGAGAATTCGGATTGTCGTAGACCTGGTCCGGCGTGCCGACCTGTTCGATCGCGCCCTGACTCATGACGACGACGCGGTCGGCAAGCTCCAGCGCCTCATCCTGGTCGTGGGTGACGAAGACGGTGGTGTGTCCGGTGCGGTCGTGGATCTCGCGCAGCCATTTGCGCAGGTCCTTGCGCACCTGGGCGTCGAGTGCGCCGAAGGGTTCGTCGAGCAGCAGCACGTTCGGCTCGACAGCCATGGCGCGGGCGAGCGCCACGCGCTGGCGCTGGCCGCCGGAAAGCTGCGCCGGATAGCGTTTCTCAAGGCCGGAAAGCTGCACGAGTTCGAGCAGTTCCAGCGCCCGCCGGCGGATATCGGCCTTCGGCGGCCGCCGCGCACCGCTTCTGACCTTCAGGCCGAAGGAGACGTTTTCGAGCACCGTCATGTAGCGGAACAGAGCGTAATGCTGGAAGACGAAGCCGATATTGCGCTGCTGCACCGATTTCTTCGAGGCATCTTCGTCGCCGAAGAAGATCAGTCCCTCGGTCGGGCTTTCCAGGCCGGCGATCAGGCGCAGCAATGTCGTCTTGCCGGAGCCCGATGGGCCGAGCAGTGCGATCAGCTCGCCGGAGCGAATGTCGAGCGTGACATCGTGCAGCGCCGGAAAACGATCGAATTCCTTGCGGATGTTTTGAACGCGTACTTCCATTCCAATTCCTTCAATGCCGCCGGCTGGCGGCGATTTCCGCGCTATAGCGCATTTCCAGCAGCGTCTTCAAAACAAGAGTCACGAGCGCGAGCAAGGCCAAAAGCGTGGCGACCGCAAAAGCGCCGGTGAAATTATACTCGTTATAGAGAATTTCCACCTGCAGCGGCATGGTGTTCGTCTGGCCGCGGATGTGGCCTGACACCACCGAGACGGCGCCGAATTCGCCCATGGCGCGGGCGTTGCAGAGCAGTACCCCGTAAAGCAAGCCCCATTTGATATTCGGCAACGTCACGTGCCAGAAGGTCTGCCAGCCGCTGGCGCCGAGCGAAAGGGCTGCCTCCTCGTCGGCCGTTCCCTGTTCCTGCATCAGCGGGATCAGCTCACGGGCGACGAAGGGGAAGGTGACGAACATGGTGGCGAGGATCAACCCCGGCACCGCAAACAGGATCTTGATGTCGTGCGCGCTGAACCACTGGCCGAGCCAGGTACTGGAGCCGAACAGCAGAACGAAGACCAGGCCCGATATGACGGGTGAGACCGAGAAGGGCAGGTCGATCAGCGTCGTCAGGAAGGCCTTGCCCTTGAACTCGAACTTGGCGATCGCCCAGGCGGCGGCAACCCCGAAGATGAGGTTGAGCGGCACGCTGACGCCGGCAACGATCAGTGTCAGGCGGATCGCCGAGAAGGTCTCGGCGTCGGCGAGCGCCTCGAGAAAGGGGCTGGCTCCCTTGCGGAAGGCCTCGACGAAGACGGCTGCGAGCGGCAGAAGCAGGATCAGCAACAGGAAGACGAGCGAGAGGATGATCAGGGTGAAGCGTGCGATCCTGTTTTCGGTGGTCACCGAACGCAGCTTCGTTGGTTGAGCGGTCGCATCAAGCGCCATAACCGTACCTCCGCCTGCTCCAGCTCTGGATGAGATTGATGACGAGCAGCATGGCGAACGAGATGATCAGCATGATCGCCGCAATGCCGGTCGCTGCGGCGTAATTATACTCTTCGAGTTTGATGATGATCAGCAGCGGCGCGATCTCCGATTTGAACGGCAGGTTGCCGGCGATGAAGATGACCGAGCCGTATTCGCCGACGCCGCGGGCAAAGGCGAGCGCAAAGCCGGTGAGCACGGCGGGCGCCAGCCCCGGCAGCAGTACGCGGAAAATCGTCTGGAAGCGATTGGCGCCGAGCGTTGCCGCAGCCTCCTCCACTTCCTTGTCGATTTCCTCCATGACCGGCTGCACGGTGCGCACCACGAAGGGCAGGCCGACGAAGATCAGCGCCACGACGATACCGGCCGGTGTAAAGGCGATCTTGATGCCGAGCGGCGTCAGGAACTGGCCGATCCAGCCGTTCGGCGCGTAGAGCGTCGTCAGCGCGATGCCGGCAACGGCGGTCGGCAGCGCAAAGGGCAGGTCGACCATGGCATCGATGACGCGCTTGCCGGGAAAGCGGTAGCGCACCAGCACCCATGCCAGGATGATGCCGAACACGGCGTTGACGATCGCGGCGATGAAGGCGCTGCCGAAGCTGATGCGCAATGCGTTCAGCGTGCGCGGATCGAGCGCGATCGACCAGAATGTTTCCCAGCCGAGCGCGCTCGACCGGACGGCAAGGCCCGAGAGCGGGATGAGGATCAGAAGGGTGAGCCAGGTCAAGGTAAGGCCGAGCGCCATTCCGAAACCCGGAATGACACTCGGCCGCTTGAACCGCCACCGCGTGGGGCTATGTGCTTTCATGAAGTCTATTATTGGGCCGGCTTGTAGATTTGGTCAAATACCCCGCCATCACCGAAGAATTTCGGCTGTGCGTCCTTCCAGCCGCCAAAGTCGTCGATAGTCGCCAGCGTCAGCTTCGGGAAGCGGGCGATGTCAGCCGGATCGGCGGCTTCCGGCTTGGTCGGCCGATAGTAGTGCTTGGCAGCAATCTTCTGGCCCTCGTCCGAATAGAGGTAATTAAGATAGGCTTCGGCGACCTTGCGTGTGCCCTTCTTGTCGACATTGCCGTCGACGACGGCGACCGGCGGGTCGGCGCGGATGGAGAAGGCCGGCGTTACGATCTCGAACTGGTCGGGACCGAGCTCTTCAAGCGAAAGGTAGGCTTCGTTTTCCCAGGCGAGCAGCACGTCGCCGAGGCCGCGCTGGACGAAGGTGGTCGTGGCGCCGCGGGCGCCGGTATCGAGAACCGGAACGTGCTGCAGCAGTTTCGTCACATATTCCTGCGCCTTGGCGTCGTCGCCGCCATTCGCCTGCTTGGCCCATGCCCAGGCGGCAAGGAAGTTCCAGCGGGCGCCGCCCGAGGTCTTCGGGTTCGGGGTGATGACCTGCACGTCGTCCTTGATCAGGTCGCCCCAATCCTTGATGCCCTTCGGATTGCCCTTGCGGACCAGGAAGACGATCGTCGACGTATAGGGCGTCGAATTGTTGGGCAACTTGGTCTTCCAGTCGGCCGGGATCTTGCCGGTCTTCTTGGCGATGGCGTCGATATCGCCTTCGAGAGCCAGAGTGACGACATCGGCGTCGAGGCCGTCGATGACGGAGCGGGCCTGAGCGCCGGAGCCGCCATGCGATGCCTGGATCGTCACGGTTTCACCGGTGTCCTTCTGCCACTTGGCGGCAAAGGCGGCATTGAAATCCTTATACAATTCGCGAGTCGGATCGTAGGAAACGTTAAGAAGCGTCTGATCCGCGAATGCAGGAGCGATGCTCCCGATTGCGAAGCTGCCTGCCATGACCGCGGCTGCGATGAGCCGGGTGAGCCGTTGTGTCTGCATTGGGGAACCCTCCGTGTTTGTGCCTAAACACTATCAAGTCAGTCGTATAATGAAACAAAGGTTCTTCCGGTTCCGGCGCTACCGTTAGAATGCCGTTCCATTTCAGGGTCGATTTTGAAATAGACGTGCCGAAGTTGGCCGCGGCCAATCGGCCGCCGCTGTCGTCCCGTCGCAGGGCCGTGTTTTTTTGGCCACAGTTCCTCCACGAAAGCGCCATTCTCCGCAGATTTTTGCCAAGTTTTTGCCGCGATGGCACTTGCGGGTTCCTATATGGCTCCCGTGCGGCCGTATTCGCCGACCGCTACGCGGGGGCATCCCTTGAAGTGCGCCTCGCATTCCAAACCTGTTAGGGCCATTCAAAATGAATATCAGAACTATCCTTTTTGCCTCCGTTGCCGCCCTTGCCGCGGCCTCCGGAGCCCGCGCAGCCGACGCCATCGTGGCGGCGGAACCCGAGCCCGTGGAATATGTTCGCGTTTGCGACGCCTACGGTACCGGCTATTTTTATATTCCGGGAACGGAAACATGCCTTTCGATCGGCGGTTACATCCGTACCGAAGTGCGCTTCGGTGAGCAGATATCCGGCGATTCCGACGTAAACTTCTGGACTCGCGGTCAGGTCACCTTCCAGGCCAAGAACGACACCGAGTATGGTACGCTCACCGGCGTCATCACGCTGCGTTACAATGTCGACAACGCCTCCGATCAGGAAGCTTTGCTGGATGAGGGCTATCTCGACATTGCCGGTTTCCGCGCCGGTAAGCTGTATAGCTGGTGGGATGACGACATGAGCGGCGAGACAGATACGCTCGCCAGCAACGAGACGACCCACAACTCGATCCGTTATCAGTACGAGTCCGGCGCTTTCGCGGCCGGCATTTCGGTCGACGAACTGGAAGATGACTACGCCACCAAGCCGGGCGAAGGCCCGAATAACTTTGGTGTCGCAGGCCAGGTCTCCTACAAGGCCGGCGCCATCAGCGCTTACCTGCTTGCCGGTTATGACACCGACACCAGCGAAGTCGCTGTCCGCGGTATCGTCTATGCCGACATCGGCCCGGGCACGCTCGGCATCGCCGGCGTATGGGCAAGCGGCGCCAACTACTACTACGAAGAGTCCGAATGGACGATCGCAGCAGAATACGCCTTGAAGATCAACGACAAGTGGAAGGTCACTCCCGGCTTCCAGTACTTCGAAAACATCGCTCTCGAGGCTGACGGCAACGGCTTCACCGGCGGCAGCGCCTACACGACCGGTGTTACCATCGACTACCAGATCGTCGAAGACCTGCGTTCGAAGCTCAGCGTGCAATATCACGATGAGGACGAAGGCGACGACGAAGTGTTCGGCTTCCTGCGCTTCCAGCGCGATTTCTAAAGCAATTCCAGGAAACGTGCGAAGCGGTTTTCCGTCCGGACTTGCGTAAAATCAAGAGATTAGAGCGGTTCTGCGTTAAGCTGAACCGCTCTAACTTAGTCTGATTGCAGACGAGCGGGCGCGACCTTCGGGCCGCGCCTTTTTATAGTGCCGAAAAGTGTGAGCGGTTTTTGGGCGTCACACCCGTGAATCGGCGATGAAATCGGAATAGAATTCGTCGACCGTTCTTGCCTTGCGCATGGCGGCAAGCACGCCGTCCGATTGCAGGCGGCGCGCGATGGCGGACAGCACGTTCAGATATTCGCCGCGATTGTTTTCTCCGAAGAGCAGCACGAAGGCGATGTCGGTCGGGATATCGTCGATTGCCTCGAACTCCAACGGCTGGGCGAAGCGGATGAGCAGGCCGCGCGGGCTGGTCATGCCGTCGATCGCCGCATGCGGGATGGCGATGCCGTTGCCGATCCCCGTCGAGCCGAGCTTCTCACGCACTTCCAGCGCCTTCAGGATGGTGTGGCCGTCGACGGAGAAAGCCTTGGCGGCCTTGTCGGCTATGGTCTGCAGCGCGCGCCATTTGGTCTGCGCCGACACGCCGATGAAGCTGTGTTCCGGCCTGATGATGTTGGGAAGGTTCATGTCATTCTCGATGCTGTTCGGGCTCGATACTGTTCGGGCAGCAGGAGGGAAGGGACGTCAGTCCGGTTCCCTGAGCCGGTAGCCGACGCCGGTCTCCGTGGTGATATAGTGCGGCTGGTCCGGAATCTGCTCGATTTTTTGCCGCAGTTGCCGGACATAGACGCGCAGATACTGCACATCAGCCGCCGGCCCCCATATCTGCTTTAGAAGAAACTGGTGTGTCAGCACCTTGCCGGCATGCTGGGCAAGCACGCGCAGGATGTCGTATTCCTTCGGCGACAGTTTTATTTCTGCGCCGTCGACCTTGACGATGCGCTTGACGAGATCGATCGACAGCCCGCCTGTCTGGAAGATCGCCTTTTCCCCCTGCTGCTGCAGGCGGTGGCGCAGCGCCACGCGGATGCGGGCGCCGAGTTCGTTGATGCCGAAGGGCTTGGTGACGTAATCGTCGGCGCCGCTTTCCAGCGCCTTGACGATGCCGGCCTCGTCGGTGCGACTGGAGAGAATGACGACCGGCATGGAAAGCCCTTCGTTGCGCCACTCCTGCAGCAGGTCGTGGCCTGATTTGTCGGGCAGGCCGAGGTCGAGCACGATGAGGTCGGGCATGACGTCGGCGACCGACTGGCGGGCGGCGCTGGCGTTCGGCGCTTCCTGCACCTCGTAGCCCTGCGCGGTCAGGCCGACGCGGAGCAGCTTGCGGATCGGAGGCTCGTCGTCGACGACGAGGATTTTGACGGCTGAACCGGTCATCGGAGTTCATCCAGTTTCGGAATGTCGGTGGGTTTCGGCAGGCGGATGGTGAAGACGGCGCCCGGACGGCCCGTCCGGTTGCCGGCGGTGATCGTGCCGCCCATGGCCTCGATGAAGCCGCGGCAGATGGAAAGGCCAAGCCCGGTGCCGGCGCGCACCTGATCGCCCTTGCGCACGCGGTAGAAGGTGTCGAAGACGCGGGTGAGATCGGCCGGCGGAATGCCCGGGCCTTCGTCCGAGACCTGCACGACGACGTTGTCGGCATCTGCCCAGCCCTCGATGTGGATCACCGATCCGTCGGGCGCGTATTTCGCGGCATTGTCGAGCAGGTTGAAGATCACCTGCTCAAAGAGGACAGGATCGACGCGCACCATCGGCAGGTCGGCGGGAATGCTCATTTCGGTCTTGTGATGATCGAGGATCTTTGCTGCCCGGCGCAGGGCGCTGCCGATGATATCGCCGGCATAATGCAGCGCGTGGTTCGGCTCCATCGCGCCGGATTCGAGCTTGGTCATGTCGAGCAGGTTCGCGATGAAGCGGTTGAGGCGTTCGGATTCGTCGACGACGGTCGACAGCAGATCGCTGCGGTCCTCCTCCGGCATCGAGGCGAAATAATCGCGCAGCGTGCCGGCGGCGCCGAGGATGGCGGCAAGCGGGGTCTTCAGGTCGTGCGAAATCGATGTCAGCAGGGCCGAGCGCAACCGGTCCGCTTCGGCCGCAAGTCTTGCCCGGTCGACATCGGCAACAAGCTGGATGCGTTCGATGGCAAGGGCCGCCTGGTCGGCGAGCGCATCGAGCAGCCGCTGTTGCTCGGGCGTCAACAGCGGTCCGTCGCGGCGGTCGCTGTCGAGGCCGATGACGCCGACGGCGGTGCGCCCGGTTCGGAGCGGCACATAGAGGCGTTTGGCGCCGGGCAGGGTATCGGCGCCGCGGCCGGCGGCATGATTATGCTCCCAGGCCCAGCGGGCGGCGGCGATATCGGCATCGTCGAGCGTATCATCAGGAGGATAACCGGCCTTGACGGCGATGCTGCCCTCTTCCGGCAGCAGCAGCACGACGCGGACCTTCAGCATTGAGGCGAGCTGGAAGGCGGTTGCCCAGAGCACATCGTCGAGCGTGCCGGTGCCGGCGAGCTTTTTCGAGAAGAGATAGAGGTCCTCCGTCGTGCGCGCCCGCTGGCGGGCGGCGGCGGCCTGGCGCTGCACGGTCGCGGTCAGGTTGCTGGCGATGATGGCGACGCCCAGGAAGAAGAACAGGGCAAGCACGCTTTCCGGATCGCTGATCGTCAGCGTGTAGCGCGGCGGCAGGAAAAAGAAGTTGAAGGACAGCGCGCTGAGGATGCAGCTGTAAAGCGCTGGCCGCAGGCCGTGGAGGACGGCCGAGGTCAGCACCGCCATCAGGAAGACGAGGGCGAGGTTGCGCACGTCGAGCACCTGGTCGAGCACGACGCTGACGCCGAGCGCGATGGCGACATAACCGGTCGCCAGCAGGTAGGCCCTGAAATCCAGTGGCGGCGCGGTAGCGGCCGCCCTGACGCCACGCGCGGTGGTGCCGTCCTTCTCATTACCCGAAATGACATGGACGCTGATCTCGCCGGTCTTGCGGATCAGCTCGTCGGTGATCGAGCGGTGCCACCAATCGCGCCATGTCGGCTTCTTCGGGGCGCCGATGACGATGTGGGTGACGTTGTTGGCGGTGGCGTGGCGGACGAGCTCTTCGGCTACCTCGCGGCCGGGAAGGGTGATCGCCTCGCCGCCGAGCTGCTCGGCAAGGCGCAGCGTGGATGCGACGGTATCGCGCTCGGCTTCCGTCAGATTGATCGAGCGGTTGGTCTCGATATAGACGGCGGCCCAGGGCGCACGCAGCCGCGAGGCCATGCGGGCGGCGTAGCGCACCAGCGAGGCGGAGCGCGGATGGTGGTCGACCGAGACGAGGACACGTTCGCCCGCCGCCCAGGGGCCTGATATGGCATGCGCCTGCATATGCGTGAGCAACTGGTCGTCGACGCGCTGGGCGGTCTTGCGCAGTGCGAGCTCGCGCAGCGCCGTCAGGTTGCCCGGCGTGAAATAATTGGTCAGCGCCCGCTCGGCGGTGCGCGGCATGTAGACCTTGCCGTCATGCAGGCGCTTAATGAGATCATCCGGCGTCAGATCGATGATCTCGACGTCATCGGCAAGGTCGATGATCGAGTCCGGCACCGTCTCGCGCACGCGGATGCGGGTGATCTGCGAGACGACGTCGTTCAGGCTTTCGACATGCTGGATGTTCAACGTCGTATAGACGTCGATGCCACGATCGAGCAATTCCTTGACGTCGAGGTAGCGCTTCGGATGGCGGCTGCCCTCGGCATTGGTATGGGCGAGTTCGTCGACCAGCACGAGATCGGGCCGGCGGGTGAGGATGCCGTCAAGGTCCATTTCCTCGAGCGGCCGGCCCTTGTAGCTGATTTCGACACGGGGGATGATCTCGAAGCCGGCGACGAGCGCCTCGGTCTCCTTGCGGCCATGGGTCTCGACGACGCCGATGACGACATCGAGACCGTCGGCGATCTTGGCACGGCCGGAGACGAGCATCTCGTAGGTCTTGCCGACGCCGGGGGCGGCACCCAGAAAGATTTTCAGACGGCCGCGCGTCTCAGCCCGGGCTTTTTCGAGAAGCGCATCGGGCGAGGGCCTGCCGGCCTGGTCGCGATTGTCGTCTGGCATGTGGTTCGGTCTTTCTGCGGGTGGCTGTACTTGAGGATGAGCGCTACGCTTCTCGGTCCCTCGTCAAGTTAGTACAGCCGAGGGGCCGGCATTGTTTGGTTCAGCTCGCGGATGGCATTCCTGACGCGGGCGCCCAACGCCGTGAATGGTTTCCTTCCGCTCGCCCCACCCTCCGTCATGCTCGGGCTTGACCCGAGCATCCATACCGCATCCGTCAGCAGCCATGGGCATGGATCCTCGGGTCAAGCCCAAGGATGACGGAGAGCGGGGTTGGCCTCGTCGCCAAACCCGCGCCCAGCCTGCCAGGGTCACTCAGTCATAGAAGCATCAAGGCTCTGGTTCAACGCCAGAACATTGACGGTGGGTTCGCCGAGAAGGCCGATTTCGCGGTCTTGGACAGCACCGTCGACCAGCGCCTTGACCTTGGCCTCGTCAAGGCTTCGCGCCTTGGCGACGCGCGCCACCTGAAAATAGGCGGCCTCCGGCGAGATATCGGGATCAAGGCCGCTGCCCGAAGCGGTGACGAGGTCGGCGGGCACGTCGGCTGTCGGGTTCGTCGCCTTGGCGGCCTCATAGTCGCCCTTGACGCGGTCGATCAGCTTCTGACTGGTCGGACCGAGGTTCGAGCCGCTGGAGGCAGCCGCATTGTAGCCGTCGCCGGCGGCCGAGGGACGGCTGTGGAAATATTTGTCGCTGGTGAAGGCCTGGCCGATCAGCGTCGAGCCGATCACTTGGCCGTTCTTCTCGATCAGGCTGCCGTTCGCCTGGGTCGGGAAGAGGGCCTGGGCGGCACCGGTCATGGCGAGCGGATAGAGAAGGCCGGTGATGGCGGTGGTGGCAACGATCATGACGACCGCCGGACGAAGTTCTTTCAATTGTCTTACTCCTTCGAATGTTCAGTTAGGCAAGGCCGAGGGCTGCGACAGCCATGTCGATCGCCTTGATGCCCATGAAGGGGACGATGATGCCGCCGGCACCGTAGATCAGCAGGTTGCGCGACAGCAGCGCACCGGCGCCGATCGGACGGTAGCGCACACCCTTCAGCGACAGTGGGATCAGCGCGATGATGATCAGCGCGTTGAAGATGATCGCCGAGAGAATGGCGCTTTGCGGCGTCGAAAGCCCCATGATGTTCAGGACGCCGAGCTGCGGGTAGAAGGTCAGGAACATCGCCGGGATGATGGCGAAGTATTTGGCGATGTCATTGGCGATCGAAAAGGTCGTCAGCGCGCCGCGCGTCATCAACAGCTGTTTGCCGATCTCGACGATCTCGATGAGCTTCGTCGGGTCCGAGTCGAGGTCGACCATGTTTCCGGCCTCGCGGGCGGCGACCGTGCCGGTGTTCATGGCGACGCCGACATCGGCCTGGGCGAGCGCCGGCGCGTCGTTGGTGCCGTCGCCGCACATGGCGACGAGCTTACCCTTCGATTGTTCCTCGCGCATCAGCGCCAGCTTCATCTCCGGCGTTGCCTGGGCGAGGAAATCGTCGACGCCGGCCTCGGCGGCGATGGCGGCCGCCGTCAGCGGGTTGTCGCCTGTGATCATCACGGTGCGGATGCCCATCCGGCGAAGCTCGGTGAAGCGCTCGCGGATGCCGCCTTTGACGATGTCCTTCAACTGGATGACGCCGAGCAACCTGCCGTCGCGGGCAACGGCCAGCGGCGTGCCGCCTGATTTGGCGACCTCGTCGGCGATCGACTGCAGTTCACGCACGACCTCGCTGCCGTTCTTCGAAGATGCGTCGCCGTTGACATAGGTCAACACGGCATCGACCGCACCCTTGCGGATCGAAGCGCCTTCGAGATCGACGCCGCTCATGCGTGTCTGGGCGGTGAAGGGCACGAAGGTGGCTTTGAGGCTTGCCATGTCGCGGCCGCGGATCGCGTATTTCTCCTTGGCGAGCACGACGATGGAACGGCCTTCCGGCGTTTCGTCGGCAAGCGAGGCGAGCTGAGCGGCGTCGGCGAGATCCTGTTCGGACACGCCGCGAACCGGGCGGAAGGTCGTCGCCTGGCGATTGCCGAGGGTGATCGTGCCCGTCTTGTCGAGCAGCAGCGTGTCGACGTCGCCGGCGGCTTCGACCGCGCGGCCGGACATGGCGAGCACGTTGAAGCGGACGAGGCGGTCCATGCCGGCGATGCCGATCGCCGACAACAGCGCGCCGATCGTCGTCGGAATCAGCGTGACGAAGAGGGCGACGAGCACGATGATCGGGATCGAGCCACCGGCATAGATGGCAAAGCTCGGGATCGTCGCGGTGGCAAGCACGAAGATCAGCGTCATGCCGGCAAGCAGGATGTTGAGCGCGATCTCGTTCGGCGTCTTCTGCCGCTCCGCGCCTTCTACGAGCGCGATCATCCGATCGAGGAAGGTCGAGCCGGCAGCGGCGGTGATGCGCACGCGGATCCAGTCGGACAGCACCTGTGTGCCGCCGGTGACCGCCGAGCGATCGCCGCCGGATTCGCGGATCACAGGGGCGGATTCGCCGGTGATCGCCGCTTCGTTGACGGAGGCTACACCTTCGATGACCTCGCCGTCCGACGGGATGATGTCGCCGGCCTCGACGAGCACGAGATCGCCGACCTTGAGGCTGGTGCCCGGCACCATGCGGTAGCCGCTGCCATTATTGGCGGTGAGCAGCTTCGCCTGAGTTTCGGTGCGCGCCTTGCGCAGCGAATCCGCCTGCGCCTTGCCGCGGCCTTCGGCGACGGCTTCGGCGAAATTGGCAAACAACACGGTGAACCAGAGCCAGAGATTGATCTGGAACGAGAAGCCGAGATTGCCGTTGCCCGCCACCAGATCGCGCAGGAAGAGGACGGTGGTCAGCACCGAGACCGTGGCCACGACAAACATGACCGGGTTTCTGGCAAGCGCGCGGGGGTTGAGCTTCTTGAAAGCGGCCCCCACGGCCGGAATGAGGATGCGAGAATCCATGACGCTCGCGGATTTTGCCTGGCTCATAAGAGACTCCAGCTTTGAAACGAGGATGGCGAACCGGAAGCCGGTCAGCCCTGTAAGATTTTGAAGATGGCGGCGATGACGAGGAGGCCTGCCATCATCACCAGGATGATGTCGGAGGCGCGGGTCGTCGGGCCATTCCCTCGTCCCGGCGCACCGGGACGAGGGTGGAAGGCGTTGCGAAGCCTGTGACGGAGGATCATGGCATCACCTCAGAAGGTCTGGCCGGCGATCATGACCAGCTGCTCGACGACAGGGCCGAGCGCCAAGGCCGGGAAGAAGGTCAGGCCGCCGACGATCAGGATCGTACCGACAAGCAGGCCGACGAAGAGCGGACCGTCGGTCGGGAAGGTGCCTGCCGATGCGGGAACCGTCTTCTTGGCGATCAGCGAGCCGGCGATGGCAAGGGCCGGGATGATGACCAGGAAGCGGCCGGCGAGCATGCCGATGCCGAGCGTGATGTTGTACCAGGGCGTATTGCCCGTCAGGCCGCCGAAAGCCGAGCCGTTGTTGGCCGCAGCCGAGGTATAGGCATAGAGGATTTCGGAGAAGCCGTGCGGGCCGGCGGTGCCGATCGAGGCGACGGCGGAAGGCAGCACCGTGGCGATCGCGGTGAAGACCAGCATGGCGAGCGGCAGGCAGAGGATGGCGAGAACGGCCATCTTCATTTCCTTCGCCTCGATCTTCTTGCCGAGATATTCCGGCGTGCGGCCGACCATCAGGCCGGCGACGAAGACGGCGACGATGATGAACAGCAGGATGCCGTAGAAGCCCGCGCCGACACCGCCGACGATGATTTCGCCGAGCTGCATGTTGATCAGCGGGATGAGGCCGCCAAGCGCGGTGAAGCTGCCATGCATGGCATTGACTGCGCCGCAGGAGGCGGCCGTTGTGATGACGGCAAAGAGCGAGGACAGTGCGACGCCGAAGCGGACTTCCTTGCCTTCCATATTGCCGCCGCCAAGACCGAAAGCGTGCATCAGCGGGTTGCCGGCAGCTTCCGCCCAATAGGTGACGATGACGCCTGCGAGGAACAGCACGCCCATCGTGGCAAGGATCGCCCAGCCCTGGCGCTGGTTGCCGACCATGCGGCCGAAGACGTTGGTCAAAGCCGCGCCGATCGCGAAGATCGAGACCATCTGGATGAGATTGGAGATCGCGTCGGGATTTTCGAACGGATGGGCCGAATTGGCGTTGAAGAAGCCGCCGCCATTGGTGCCGAGCATCTTGATCGCAAGCTGCGAGGCGACGGGGCCGACGGCAATCGTCTGCTGCGCACCTTCGAGCGTGGTCGCATTGACATAGGGCCCAAGCGTCTGCGGCACGCCGAGATAGACGTAGACGATGGTCAGCACGATGCAGATCGGCAGCAGGATGTAGAACGTGCCGCGGATCATATCGACCCAGAAATTGCCGATCGCCTTGCCCGAAGCCCGTGCGAAGGCACGGATGAAGGCGACAGCGATCGCCATGCCGGTCGCGGCCGACAGGAAGTTCTGCACCGTGAAGCCGGCCATCTGGGTCAGATACGACATGGTGCTTTCGCCGCCGTAATTCTGCCAGTTGGTGTTGGTGGGAAAGCTGACGGCGGTGTTGAACGAAAGCTCCGGCGGGACGGCGGCCATGCGGGCCGGATTATAGGGCAGGATATCCTGGAAGCGCAGGAGCGCGTAGAGTACGAGGACGCCGAGCAGGTTGAACATCAGCATCGCGAAGGCATAGGAGGTCCAATGCTGCTCCTCGCGCTCGCTGGTGCCGGCAATACGGTAAAGTCCCCGTTCGATCGGAACGAGGACCGGAGAGAGGAATGTGCGCTCGCCATTGTAGACACGCGTCATGTAGCCGCCGAGCGGTTTGACGAGCACGAGGACGATCCCGCAGTAAAGCAGGATCTGAAGCCATCCGTTGAGGGTCATGGAGGTAAACTTTCAATACCCGGCTGCTTCTCGGTTGCGCATGCGCGACCTCAGAAGCGCTGGTTCTCTTCAAAAGCGTTCTGGGCGAAGGAGAGCGTAGGTGAGGTAAACGGTGAGAAACACGGTCACGGCACCGCTCAAGACATAATCGAGGGTCATCGTCGGTTCTCCTGTCAAAGCCTGTCGCAGGCTCGGGTGTAGGCAAAGCACAGCACGAAGAATATGATCGCGGTGCCAAGTAGAATGATATCCATCATGATCGTGACTCCTGTTGTTCTTGTTGGAGTCAGACAAGACAAAGGGCGCTGGGAGGCCGCCTTTCATGCTTTCTGGCGTGGAGATGATCTTTTCGATCTCTCGGCCATCAATATGGAGCCGAAGCGCATAAAGGTTCGAGACGGACGACGGGCCATCTATATAAAAATCTTATAAATGCCCTTACAGGGCCGCTCGCCGTCGGACCAGGCTGGCGCCGTTTTCGGGCGGGCCGCTGCCGGTGCTATATCCTCCGGCAGATCTGCTTGAGCATTTTATCATTTGTTGAGCAAAAGCCTTTTCAATCTGGTTGAATTGGGAAGGCTTCGGGCCTTATAGTCGGCTTCGACGCTGCCCGATGGAGTCATGGGCAAGCCACTAGGGAAGGAAACCGACGATGACCAAAGTCCGCGCGCTTGTCCTCGAGCGCCAGCATGAGCTTGCGCTCCGCGATATCGATCTGCCGCTCGAAACCGGCCCCGGCGAGGTGAAGATCAGGATCCACACGGTCGGCGTCTGCGGTTCGGACGTGCATTATTACACCCACGGCAAGATCGGCCCCTTCGTCGTCAACGCGCCGATGGTGCTCGGCCATGAGGCGGCGGGCACGGTGGTCGAGGTCGGCGCCGGCGTCACGCATCTGAAAGTCGGCGACCGCGTCTGCATGGAGCCCGGCATTCCCGATCCAAACTCCAAAGCAAGCCGGCTCGGCATGTACAATATCGACCCGGCCGTCACCTTCTGGGCGACCCCGCCGATCCATGGCGTGCTGACGCCAGAGGTCGTGCATCCCGCCAATTACACCTTCAAGCTACCCGACAATGTCAGCTTTGCCGAAGGCGCCATGGTCGAGCCTTTCGCCGTCGGCATGCAGGCGGCCACCAAGGCGAAGATTACGCCTGGTGATACTGCCGTCGTCCTCGGCGCCGGGCCGATCGGTACGATGGTGGCGATCGCGGCGCTTGCCGGCGGATGCGCCCGCGCGATCGTCGCCGATCTTGCCCAGCCGAAGCTCGATATTGCAGCACAATACCAGGGTGTCATTCCGGTCAATATCCGCGAGAAAAACCTGGCCGAAGAGATTGCCCGGCTGACCGACGGCTGGGGCGCCGATGTCGTCTTCGAATGCTCCGGCTCGCCGAAGGCCTGGGAGACGATCATGGCGCTGCCGCGTCCGGGCGGCGTCATCGTCGTCGTCGGCCTGCCGGTCAACCCGATCGGCTTCGACGTCTCGACGGCATCCACCAAGGAAATCCGCATCGAGACGGTGTTCCGCTACGCGCACCAGTATGAGCGCTCGATCGCGCTGCTCGGCTCGGGACGCGTCGATCTGAAACCGCTGATTTCCGAGACCTTTAAGTTCGAGGATTCGATCACGGCGTTTGATCGCGCCGTCGAGGCCCGGCCGAGCGACGTGAAGCTGCAGATCGTGATGGACTAGAGCATGATGCCGAAAAGTGTGATCGGTTTTCGGACGACATCATGCTCCAACTATATAATTTAGAACAGGATTCAGATTTTAGGCCGACCCGGCCTAAAATCATCCTGTTCTAGGACGCCATACCGCTACGAGTGTCTGGCGCTCAGTTTCATGTTGCGAAAGGCAAGAACCGCGGCTGCGACGACAGCCGCGGCTCCGACTGCGATCAGCAGATGGCGATGAAGCGGAAGGTGGCCCAATGTCTGTTGGATGCCGTGCCCGAAGAGATAACCGAGCGCCGTGAACAGCTGCCCCCACACCAGCGCGGCCACAGCATTCAGGATGATGAATTTTCCGGTCGCTATTCGTGTCGTCCCGATAACGATCGGGCTGATCGTCCGCAACCCGACCAGAAAACGAAACGCAAGGATGAAGCCGGTCGGATATCTTTCCAGAAGCCGGGTTACGCGCGCCAGCGCCGGTGTTTCCATCAGCCGGCGGACGAGACCCCATCGAGCGGCATAACGGCCGGCGAAGAACCAGATCTGATCGCCGGCGAAGGAGCCTGCCGTTGCCGCAAGCGACGCCGACCAATAGGTCAGCAGCCCGCGGTGGGAAATCACGCCGCCAAGGAAGGCGGCTGTTTCGCCTTCGAAGGCGGCGCCTAGAAATATCGCCAGCAGGCCATAGTGCTCGATCAGCAGTTCGATAGACACTCAGCCCGCCTCCAGCTGTCGATTTCGAAGCATCAATTCATAGCTAAACCGGCTTCAAATCCCCAAGCAGCGTCGGGATCAGCTCCGACACCGTCGGATGGATCGGCACCGACCATTGCAATGCGGGATAGGTCGTTCCTGCATTCATCGCATCTATGATGCCGTGGATCACCTCGTCGCCTTCGATGCCGAGGATCGCCGCGCCGAGGATTGCCTTTGTCTCGGCGTCGGCGATCACCTTCATGAAACCCTTGGTCTCGCCGCGCTCGTTGGCGCGGCCGACGCGGCTCATCGGTCGGGTCGAGATCATGATCCTTCGTCCCGAGGCACGCGCCTGCTTCTCCGTCATGCCGACACGGCCAAGCGGCGGGTCGATGTAGAGTGCATAGGCCGGGATGCGGCTCGAGACCTTGCGATCGTCGCCGTCGAGCAGGTTGGCGGCGGCGATCTCGAAATCATTGTAGGAGGTGTGGGTGAAGGCGCCGTGGCCGTTGCAGTCGCCGAGCGCCCAGATGCCGTCGACATTGGTGGCAAGCCCGTCGTCGACGGTAATGAAGCCGCGTCCGTCGGTGATGACGCCGGCGGCATCGAGGCCGAGATCGTCGGTGTTCGGCTTGCGTCCGGTGGCAATCAGCACATGGCTCGCATCGATCCTCGCTGAATCGGTGGCGACCGTTATTCCGTCGCTGCTGTTCGCGAAGGCGATGTCGCTGGCGCCGGTATGAATGTCGATGCCCTCCGAGCGCAGGACATCGGCGATCGCGTCGGATATATCCTCGTCCTCGCGCGATGCGAGCTTCGGGCCATGCTCGATGACGCTGACTTCGGCGCCGAAGCGGCGATACATCTGCGCGAATTCCAGTCCGATATAACTGCCGCCGATCACGGCCAGATGCCGGGGCAGCGTGTCGAGATGGATGATCGAGGTGCTGGTGAGATAGTCGATATTGTTGATCCCGGGCAGGTCGGGGATGACCGGCCGCGCGCCGACATTGAGGAAGATGCGCGGTGCGGTCAGCGTCTCGCCGTTGACGCTGACGGTCTTGGGATCCTCAAAACGGGCGTGGCCGTAAATAACGGTCATGCCCTCCATGCCGGTAAGCCAGCCGATCAAGCCGTTGCGGGCATTCATCGTCACGGTTTCGGCGCGCGCCCTAACCACCTTCATGTCGATGGCGATCTCGCCAGGGATATTGACGCCGTAAGCAGCGCTGTTTCTTGCGACATGGGCGGCGCGGGCGCTGGCGACCAGCGTCTTCGTCGGCATGCAGCCGGCATTGACGCAGGTGCCGCCGAGGAACTTGCGCTCGATCAGCGCCACCTTCATGCCCTTTTCGACCATCCTGGCGGCAAGAAACGGGCCGGCCTGGCCGGCGCCGATAACGATCGCGTCGAAACTTTTCATGCGACGGCCCCCACGATCAGCACCGCGCCGATGACGGCGACGGCATCCTCGATGAGAGCGGCCGGCAGATCCTTGCCGAAGGAGGCGGCAAGCCTGCTGCGGACGGCGGCGCCACCATATGTGCCGATGACGGCGCCGATCACGCCGGCGATCAGCCCGCCGAAAAGCAGGCTGCTGGCGGCACCGAGCGTGGCGCCGGCCAGCGCGCCCGTGACAATCCGGGCACCGAATTGCACCGGCACCTTACGCGACGGCGTCGATGGCAACTGGTCGGTGATCAGTTCGACGACGGCGAGGAGCGTGAGGATCCACGGCGTCCATTGGTAACCCATGAAGGCAAGCGGCGTCTGCGACACGTCGAACCATCCAAGCGCCGCGCCCCAGGCGACGGCGGCGGGCGCCGTCATGGCGCGAAGCCCGGCAATGACACCAATCAGCAATGCAAGAAGCAGAAACATGCATGATCCCCCTTTTGCCGGCTCTTGCCGTCGTGAGGGAAGGTTGCACATTGTCAGGCGCGTGGCAATTCGCCCTTTCGCGCCAATGCGCTAGTTCGCAAAGGCGGCAATGCCGGTGATCGCCCGACCGATGATCAGCGCGTGGATGTCGTGCGTGCCCTCATAGGTGTTGACCACTTCGAGGTTGACGAGGTGACGGGCAATGCCGAATTCGTCGGAGATGCCGTTGCCGCCGAGCATGTCGCGGGCCGCCCGCGCGATCTCCAGCGCCTTGCCGCAGCTGTTCCGCTTGAGGATCGAGGTCAGCTCCACCGGCGGATGGCCTTCCTCCTTCATGCGGCCGAGCCGCAGGCAGCCCTGAAGGCCGAGCGAGATCTCCGCCGCCATGTCGGCGAGCTTCTTCTGGATCAACTGGTTGGCGGCAAGCGGCCGGCCGAACTGCTTGCGCTCCAGCGTGTATTGCCGCGCTCTCGCATAACAATCCTCGGCAGCACCGAGCGCGCCCCAGGCGATGCCGAAACGAGCCGAGTTGAGGCAGGTGAAAGGTCCCTTGAGGCCGGTCACATCAGGCAGAAGGTTTTCTTCAGGTACGAAGACCCCGTCCATCACCACTTCGCCGGTGATCGAGGCGCGTAAGCCCACCTTGCCGTGGATGGCGGGAGCCGAAAGCCCTTTCCAGCCCTTTTCGAGGATGAAGCCGCGGATGAGGCCGTCCTCGGTCTTTGCCCAGACGACGAAGACATCGGCGATCGGCGCGTTGGAGATCCAGGTCTTCGAGCCGGTGAGGCTGTAGCCGCCGTCGACCTTTTTGGCGCGTGTCGCCATCGATCCGGGGTCGGAGCCGTGATCCGGTTCGGTCAGGCCGAAGCAGCCGATCCACTCGCCGGTGGCGAGTTTCGGCAGGTATTTCAGCTTCTGCGCCTCGGAGCCGAAGGTTTCGATCGGCACCATCACGAGCGAGGACTGGACGCTCATCATCGAGCGGTAACCGCTATCGACCTTTTCGACCTCGCGGGCGATCAGGCCGTAGGCGACGTAACCGAGGCCGGCGCCGCCATAATCCGGCGAGATCGTCGGGCCGAGCAGGCCGAGTTCCCCCATTTCGCGGAAGATCTCAGGATCGGTCTTTTCATTGCGGAAGGCGTCGAGAACGCGGGGCGCCAGCTTTTCCTGCGCATAGGCGTGTGCGGTGTCCTGCACCATGCGCTCTTCGCTGGTTAGCTGCTCCACCAGGCGGAACGGATCGGCCCAGTCGAAAACCTCGCGCGTATGCTGCATGGCCGCGTCTCCTCATCCCGATTCTGGCTTGCCTCGCTTAAGTTGGCCATAGACCCGCCAGCCCACCGCGTCAACAGAAGGGGCAGTCTCGAAAAGACGGGCCGCGCCATCTTTTCAAAAGCGTCGGCATGATCCACTTTGCCCGCGATCGATTCTGGAATGAGGAGGCGGAAATGTCGTCAAGCGATCTGTTCGTATCGGCCGAAGGCGCCGAATGGGTCAATCCCGAGCCCGGCGTCATCAGGCGCATCATGACCTATCTGCCCGAGATGATGCTGGTGGAAGTGGCCTTCGAAAGCGGCGCCGTGGGTGCGGCCCATTCGCATCCGCACATTCAGGCCAGCTACGTCGCCGAAGGCAGTTTCGAAGTGACGATCGATGGCCGGACCGAGGTGCTGAAACAGGGCGGCAGCTTCATCGTGCCCCCCAATCTGGTCCACGGTGTCAAGGCGCTGGAAAAGGGCCGACTGATCGATGCATTCACCCCGCACCGGGCCGAATTCCTGAAATAGCGAGTATAATGCCGAAAACTGTGAGCGGTTTTCGGACGACGTCATGCTCTAATTAAATGTCCGATCTTGCCCGGCGCGCCGGGCCGGCGGCGGTGACATAGGGTGGCACAAAGCGCGCATCCTCGCCGCGCACCGCCTCGCGCAGGAAATCGATGACGGCGCGCACGCGCGGCGCCTGTTTCAGGTCACGGTGGCAGGTGATCCAGTAATGGCGCTTGAGGTCGATCTCTTCGGGCAGCACGCGCACCAGTTCGGGATAACGGCTGGCGAAGAAATAGGGCAGGATGCAGAGGCCGAGGCCGTTTCGAGTGGCGGTGAGCTGCGCAAAGATGCTGGAGCTCTGGAACTGCGGCTTGATGCGCGGGTGCACATCGCCGAGATAATCCAGGCCCGGCGCGAAGATCATTTCCTCGATATAGCTGACGAAGGGATGGTTGAGCAGGTCTTCGCGGCTGGTAATCGCAGGCGCCTTTGCCAGATAATCGCGCGAGCCATAGACCTGCAGGTGGTAGTCCGTCAGCTTCTCGGCGAAATAAGCCCCGCCCTTCGGCTCATCGAGCACGACGGAAAGATCGGCCTCCTTACGCGACAGCGACATGATCTGCTGGATCGTCACCAGTTCGAGCGAGAGATGCGGATGCTGCGCGGCAAACTGCGGCAGCACGGTTGCGAAGAAGAAATTGGCAAAACCCTCCGGCGCGCTCAGCCGCACAAGGCCGCGCTGCGCCATCGAGCCGTCGGCGAGGTCGGCGCGCAGCCGCTCGGTCTCCTGCTCCATTCTTTCGGCCGTCTCGACGAAGCGCGTGCCCATGGCGGTCAGCACATAGCCGCGCGGATTGCGCTCGAACAGCTTGACCTTGAGGGTGAACTCCAGCCGGTCGATGCGGCGTGAGACGGTGGCGTGACTGGATCGCAGCTGGCGCGCCGCGGTCGACAGCTGTCCAGTGCGGGCGACGGCTAGAAAAAACTGCAGATCGTCCCAAGTAAACTGCGGTGGATTGTTCATCGCGATCTTCTCTGTTCAAAAACGAACAGATACTGTTTGGAATTAGTTGTAAATCACCCGTTGCCTCAGGGCGGAATTTCCGTGATCGTAAGGTGAGGGTCCGTCGTTCTGAGGAGTGCGACTGGCCAAATTTGAACAGATCCGCAATTTGGCCAATCTCTGGGAGGAGAGAATATGCGAAAGAATCTCATTGCATCAGTTGCATTTCTGCTTGCGAGCAGCACAGCGGTGCTCGCGCAGAGCGCGACCGACGGCAAGGTCAAGATCGGCATCCTGAACGACCAGTCGGGTGTCTATGCCGATTTCGGCGGCAAGTCCTCCGTCGAAGCCGCCAAGATGGCGGTCGAGGATTTCGGCGGCAAGGTGCTCGACGTTCCGGTCGAGATCGTTGATGCCGACCACCAGAACAAGCCTGATATCGCCTCCAACATCGCCCGCCAGTGGTACGACACCGAGCAGGTGGATGCGATCATGGAACTGACGACGTCGTCGGTGGCGCTCGCCGTGCAGGCGATCGGCAAGGAGAAGAAGAAGATCGACATCGTCACGGGTGCTGCGACGACCGATCTCACCGGCAAGGCCTGCTCGCCTTACGGTTTCCATTGGGCCTACGACACCCATGCACTCGCTGTCGGCACCGGCGGCGCGCTCGTGAAGCAGGGTGGCGACAGCTGGTTCTTCCTGACGGCCGACTATGCCTTCGGCTACTCGCTGGAGCAGCAGACCAGCGACTACGTCAAGGCGAGCGGCGGCAAGGTCGTCGGCGCCGTCCGCCATCCGCTGTCAAGCCAGGACTTCTCGTCCTTCCTGCTGCAGGCGCAATCATCCGGCGCCAAGGTGATCGGCCTTGCCAATGCCGGCCTCGACACCTCGAACGCCATCAAGCAGGCGGCCGAATTCGGCATCACCCAGGGCGGCCAGCATCTGGCGGCACTGCTGTTCACGCTCGCCGAAGTCCATGGCCTCGGCCTCGAAGCGGCGCAGGGGCTGACGCTGACGGAAGGTTTTTACTGGAACCGCGACGACGAAAGCCGCGCCTTCGCCAAGAAGTTCTTCGCCCGCACCGGCAAGATGCCGAACATGGTCCACACCGGCACTTATTCGGCGGTGACGCAATATCTGAAGGCGGTGCAGAAGGCCGGCACCGACGAAACGGAAGCCGTCGCCAAGCAACTGCATGAAATGCCGGTCGATGACGTCTTCGGCCGCGGCGGCACGGTCGGCGCCAATGGCCGCATGATCCACGATATGTATCTGCTGCAGGTCAAGAAGCCCTCCGAAAGCAAGGAGCCGTGGGATTATTTCAACGTGCTCGCTACCATTTCCGGCAAGGAAGCCTATATCGATCCCGCCAAGAGCGGCTGCGATCTGGTGAAGTAAGCACGATGGCGGTTTCCGCAATTGAAACTCAGGAAAAGCCGCGGGTGGTCTTGTCCGCCCGCGGTCTCCGCCGCGATTTCGGCGGCTTCACGGCCGTCAAGGACGTCGATCTGGATGTGCATGATGCCAGCGTCCATGCACTGATCGGCCCGAACGGCGCCGGCAAGACGACGGTCTTCAACCTGCTCACCAAGTTCCTGCAGCCGACCTCAGGCACCATCACCCTGATGGGCGTTGACATCACCAAAACGCCGCCCGACAAGGTGGCGCGCATGGGGCTGGTCCGCTCTTTCCAGATCTCGGCGGTCTTCCCGCATCTGACCGTTCTCGACAATGTGCGCGTGGCGTTGCAGCGGCCGAACAATCTTTCCACACAGTTCTGGCGGCCGCTTTCGGCACTCGACCGGCTGAACGAGCGCGCCGAGCAACTGCTCGCCAGCGTCGGGCTTTCCAAGGAGCGCGATCACATCGCCGCCGATCTTTCCTATGGCCGCAAGCGCGTGCTGGAGATCGCCACCACGCTGGCATTGGATCCGAAGGTGCTGCTGCTCGACGAGCCGATGGCCGGCATGGGGCAGGAGGATGTCGGCGTCGTCTCATCGATCATCCGCGAGGTCGCCCGCGACCGCGCCGTATTGATGGTCGAGCACAATCTCTCCGTCGTCGCCAATATCTGCCAGCATGTCACTGTTCTGCAGCGCGGCGAGATCCTCGCCGAGGGCGATTATGCCACTGTCAGCCAGGACGAGCGTGTGCGTGTGGCCTATATGGGCACGGAGGAGCATTGATGGCCACTCTCCTCGAAGTCCAGGGGCTCAATGCCTGGTACGGCGAAAGCCACGTCCTGCACGGCGTCGACATGCGCGTGGCCGAAGGCGAGACGATCACCATTCTCGGCCGCAACGGCGTCGGCAAGACGACGACGCTGCGCACCATCACCGGCATCGTGCGCTCCCGCAAGGGCAAGATCAGCTTTGACGGCAGCGATATGATGCAGGTGCCGCTGCATAAGACGGCGCATCGGGGCATCGGCTTCGTGCCGGAGGAGCGCGGCATCTTCTCGACGCTCACCGTTTCGGAAAACCTGCTGCTGCCGCCCGTCGTGGCAGGGGGCGGCATGACGCTCGACGAAATCTACGAGCTTTTCCCCAATCTCTACGAGCGCCGCGCCAGCCCGGGCACCAAGCTTTCCGGCGGTGAGCAGCAGATGCTGGCGATCGCCCGGATCCTGCGCACCGGCGTCAGGCTGCTCATTCTCGACGAACCGACGGAAGGGCTTGCCCCCGTTATCGTCCAGCGCATTGGCGAGGTGCTGAAGACGCTGAAAGAGCGCGGCATGACGATCCTGCTCGTCGAGCAGAATTTCCGTTTCGCCAGCCGTATTGCCGATCGCTTCTATCTGATGGATCATGGGCAGATGGTGTCGGAATTCCCGGTCGGTGAACTGCCGCAGCGCATGGATACGCTGCACAAGGTTCTGGGAGTATGACCAGATGACGATGATCTTCGGCATTCCCCTGCAGGCGCTGTTCGGCCAGCTGCTGATCGGCCTGATCAACGGCTCGTTCTATGCGCTGCTCAGCCTCGGCCTCGCCATCATCTTCGGCCTGCTCAGGGTGATCAACTTCGCCCATGGCGCGCAATATATGCTCGGCGCCTTCGTCGCCTACCTGCTGCTGACCTATGCCGGCATCGGTTACTGGCCGTCATTGATCCTGGCGCCCGTTATCGTCGGCCTTGCCGGCGCTATCATCGAGCGGCTGTTCCTGCGCCGGCTCTACGATCTCGATCCGCTCTACGGCCTGCTCTTCACCTTCGGGCTGGCGCTCGCGGTCGAGGGCACCTTCCGCTATCTCTACGGCTCTTCCGGCCAGCCCTATGCGACGCCGGCAGCGCTTGCCGGCGGGGCCAACCTCGGCTTCATGTTCCTGCCGATCTATCGCGGCTGGGTGGTAGTCGTCTCGCTTGTGGTCTGCCTCGGCACATGGCTGCTGATCGAGAAAACCAAACTCGGGGCTTACCTGCGTGCCGCCACCGAAAACGCCGTGCTGGTACAGGTCTTCGGCGTCAACGTGCCGGTGCTCTTGACGCTCACCTACGCGCTCGGCGCCGGTCTCGCTGCCTTTGCCGGGGTGCTCGCGGCGCCGATCTACCAGGTCTCGCCGCTGATGGGCTCGAACATGATCATCGTCGTCTTCGCCGTCGTCGTCGTCGGCGGCATGGGATCGATCATGGGCGCGATCATCACCGGTTATGTGCTCGGCATCGCGGAGGGCCTGACCAAGGTCTTCTATCCCGAGGCGTCCAACATCGTGATCTTCGTCATCATGGCGATCGTGCTTCTCATCAGGCCCGCGGGCCTCTTCGGACGGGATGCTTGACATGGCTGACATCACCGAAACCATCCAAACGGAAAAAAGCCGAACCGCCCTTTCGGTGCAGGCGGGTTTCCTGCTTGCAGGACTGCTGCTCCTGCTCTTGGCGCCGTTCTTTTTCTATCCGATCTTCCTGATGAAGCTGCTCTGCTTCGCGCTCTTTGCCTGCGCCTTCAACCTGCTGCTCGGTTATACCGGCCTGCTGTCCTTCGGCCACGCCACCTTCTTCGGCGGTGCCGCCTATTTCACCGCCTATACGGTGAAAGAATGGGGCCTGCCGCCGGAACTCGGCATCCTGATCGGCGTGGCGGGTGCGGCGTTTCTCGGTCTCGTCATGGGTTTCTTCGCCATCCGCCGCCAGGGCATCTATTTCGCGATGATCACGCTGGCGCTGTCGCAGATGTTCTTCTTCTTCTGCCTGCAGGCGGAGTTCACCGAAGGCGAGGACGGTATCCAGTCGGTGCCGCGCGGCCATCTCTTCGGTTTCATTGACCTGAACAGTTCGACCAACATGTATTATTTCGTGCTGGCCGTCTTTCTCGTCGGCATCTTGGTCATCTGGCGCTTTATCAATTCGCCCTTCGGCATGATTCTGAAATCGATCCGCGAAAATGAGCAGCGGGCAATCTCGCTCGGTTATTCCGTAGCGCGCTACAAGCTCGGCGCTTTCGTCATGTCGGCAGCGCTTGCCGGGCTCGCGGGCGCGGTGAAATCGATCGTCTTCCAGTTCGCGACGCTGACCGATGTCGCCTGGCAGATGTCGGGCGAGGTGATCCTGATGACGCTGCTCGGCGGCATCGGCACGCTGATCGGCCCGCTCTTCGGCGCCGGGCTGGTGGTGGTACTGGAAAACTACCTCGCCACCTCGGAATTCCCGGTGACGATCATCACCGGCATCGTCTTCATGGTCTGCGTGCTGATCTTTCGCCGCGGCATCATCGGCGAATTCTACGCCTCGCGGCTGGGGCGGAAACTCGGCTTCGTCTATCGCCGCTGAACGGGCGGACCTCTCTCTTTCCGGAAAGAATTACTCTTTCCCGGGAAAGAGACGGGCGGCGGCGCTGCGACTCTTCCTCTCCCCGCGCCGCGGGGAGGGGGAAGCGGCAAGCATCTGGAGTCTCATGCGGGGCATGGATCGTTACGACTATATCATCGTCGGGGCAGGCAGCGCCGGCTGCGTGCTCGCCAACCGGCTGTCTGCCGATGGCCGGAGCCGGGTGCTGCTGCTGGAAGCCGGTGGCAGCGACAACTACCACTGGATCCATATTCCGGTCGGTTATCTCTATTGCATCAACAATCCGCGCACCGACTGGTGCTTCACCACGGCGCCGGAAGCGGGATTGAACGGCCGGGCGCTGAGCTATCCGCGCGGCAAGGTGCTCGGCGGCTGCTCGTCGATCAACGGCATGATCTACATGCGCGGCCAGGCGCGCGATTACGATCTTTGGCGGCAGATGGGCTGCAGCGGCTGGGGCTGGGACGATGTTCTGCCCTTCTTCCGCAAGTCGGAGGATTTTTATCGCGGCGAAGACGAGATGCATGGTGCCGGTGGGGAATGGCGCATCGAGAAAGCGCGCGTGCGCTGGGCCGTGCTCGATGCCTTTCAGCAAGCTGCCAGGGAAGCGGGCATCCCGGAGACTGCGGATTTCAACCGCGGCAGCAACGAGGGTTCCGGCTATTTCGACGTCAACCAACGCTCCGGCATTCGCTGGAACACTTCGAAGGCCTTCCTGCGGCCGGCGATGAGGCGCTCCAACCTGACCGTGCTCACCAAGGCGCAGGTCCGGTGCCTGTTGGTGGAGGAAGGCGCCGTTGCCGGCGTCGAGTTCCAGCATCGCGGCGTGGCGAAGCGCGCCTATGCCGCCAAAGAAACCGTCCTTTCGGCCGGTTCGATCGGCTCGCCGCATATTCTGGAACTGTCCGGCATCGGCAGGGGGGAGGTTCTCCAGCGCGCCGGCGTCGATGTCGTCACCGAGGTCAAGGGTGTCGGCGAGAACCTGCAGGACCATCTGCAGCTGCGTCTGGCCTACAAGGTGACGGGGGTTCCGACGTTGAACGAGAAGGCGACGAAGCTGATCGGCAAGGCCGCGATCGGGCTCGAATATCTCGTCCGCCGCTCCGGGCCGATGGCGATGGCGCCGAGCCAGCTTGGCATCTTCACCCGATCGGGCCCCGACCGGGAAACGCCTGATCTGCAATATCACGTGCAGCCGGTCTCGCTGGAAAAGTTCGGCGATCCCGTCCACCCTTTCCCGGCAATCACCGCGAGCGTCTGCAATCTGAGGCCGGAAAGCCGCGGTTCGGTCCACCTGTCCAGCCCGGATTTTGCCGCTCAGCCGACGATCAGCCCGAAATACCTCTCGACGCAGCGCGATCGTGACATAGCTGTCCGTTCTATACGGTTGACGCGCAAGATCGTCGCACAGCCTTCGTTTGCCCGTTTCAGGCCGGAGGAATTCAAGCCGGGGCCTGCCTATCAGACAGAGGCCGATCTGGAGCGGGCGGCGGGCGAGATCGGCACGACGATCTTCCATCCTGTCGGCACCTGCCGCATGGGCGCCGACAGGGACAGCGTCGTCGATCCCCGGTTGAAGCTCAGGGCGCTCGGCAAGCTCAGGATCGCCGACGCCTCGGTGATGCCGTCGATCACCTCGGGCAACACCAATTCGCCGACGATCATGATCGCCGAAAAGGCGGCAGCAATGATCCTCGAAGACAATCGATAGGAGAAGACCATGGCAAGGATCGCATTCATCGGCCTCGGCAACATGGGTGGGCCGATGGCGGCCAATCTGGTCAAATCAGGTCACGAGGTCCTCGGCTTCGATCTCGCGGCTTCGGTGCTGAAGGCCGCCGAGGAGAGCGGCGTCAAGCCGGCAAGCCATGCCAGTCAGGCGGTCAAGGACGCGGAGATCATCATCACCATGCTGCCGCAGGGCAAACACGTGCTGACGGCCTGGACCGATATCCTGCAGTCCGCCGCGCAAGGCACGCTGGTCATCGATTGCTCGACCATCGATGTCGAAAGCAGCCGCACGGCGCATGAGATGGCCAAGGCCGCAAGCTGCCTGTCGCTCGACGCCCCGGTCTCCGGCGGCACCGGCGGGGCGAGCGCCGGCACGCTGACCTTCATGGCCGGCGGCTCGGAAGACGCCTTCGCCAAGGCAAAGCCGATCCTGGAGGCGATGGGAAAGAAGATCGTCCATTGCGGCGAGGCCGGCGCCGGCCAGGCAGCGAAGATCTGCAACAATATGATCCTCGGCATTTCGATGATCGGCGTCTGCGAAGCCTTCGTGCTCGCCGAGAAGCTCAGGCTCTCGCATCAGGCACTGTTCGACGTCGCCTCGACCTCATCAGGCCAATGCTGGTCGCTCAATACCTATTGCCCGGTTCCGGGGCCGGTGCCGACTTCGCCCGCCAACAACGGCTATAAGCCGGGTTTTGCCGCGGCTTTGATGCTGAAGGATCTGAGGTTGTCCCAGGAAGCGGCGCTGACGAGCGGCGCTTCCACGCCGCTCGGCGCGGAAGCAGCACAGCTTTTTGCGCTCTTCGAGAAGCTGGGCAATGGCGGAAAGGATTTTTCCGCGATCATCGAGATGTTCCGCGAGAAGGCGTAGGCACTAATCCCTTCCGCCATCATTGCTGAACCTCCTTTCGCGAAAGCAGCCAGATGAGATAGGGGCCGCCGATCAGGGCCGCGAAGAGGCCGACCGGCACCTGGTAGGGGTAGATGACGACGCGCGACAGCCAGTCGGCCGCCATGAGCACGCCGGCGCCGAAGAGAAGGCTCGCTGTCAGCTGGTGGCCTGGGGCGCGAAAGCCGGCAAGGCGGGCAAGATGCGGCGCGATGAGACCGGTCAGGCTGAGCGGCCCGACGAGGAAGGAGGCGATCGCCGTCATCAGCGCGGCGAGGACGGCAAGCGTCAGTCGGCTTGCCCCGACATGAAGGCCGGCAGCGCGGCCGGGGCCGGCGCCAAGCGGCAGGATCGTCAGCCAACGGCTCAGGAAGGGCAAGGGCGCTGTCAGCACGACGAGCGAGATGATGGCCGTCCATGCTTCGAAGGCGCCGGCGCGGTTGGTTGAGCCGGAAAGCCAGGTGAGCAGGATATAGCCACGCATATCGCCCTGGGCGAGCACGATCGTCACGATCGCCATGGCAAAGGCGCCGATGCCGACGCCGGCAAGCAGCATGCGTTCCGGCGAGAATTGGGCGCGGGCTGATATGGCGATCATCGCAAGGAAGGCGGCCAGCGCGCCGAGCGCCATGGCAAGCAGCATGATGACGGGCGAGGGGAAGCCGAAGAGGCAGAGCGCCACGGTCAGACCCGCACCGGCACCGCTGCTGACGCCCAGCACTTCGGGGCTGGCGATCGGATTGCCGGTGACGCGCTGCATGATGAAGCCGGCTGCCGCCAGCATGGCCCCGGCCCCGGCCGCCACGATTGTTCGCGGCAGTCGGAAGGGCAGGAGATCGGTCAAGAGCGAGCCGGTCGCAACATGCCAGCCGTCCTCGGCTGGGCCGAGGATGAGGACGATGGCAAAGATCAGGGCGAGGGCAATAAAGAGT
Organism: Rhizobium sp. BT-226; assembly: GCF_025847085.2. NCBI lineage: Bacteria > Pseudomonadati > Pseudomonadota > Alphaproteobacteria > Hyphomicrobiales > Rhizobiaceae > Rhizobium > Rhizobium sp. BT-226. Next base: position 92,426 of record NZ_JAOYTI010000005.1, read on the forward strand.
GCGCCAAGAGCCAGAAGCGGCCTAACGAGCCTGTTCAGCGCTGCATTCGACTGGGCGGCAACGGCCGAAACGGAATGCACGCGCGGCAGCAGGCAGAGCAATAAGGGGCCGCCGAGCAGGGCGGTTGCGGCTCCTGTCGGGGCAAGATCGGTGAAGCCGGGGCCGAGGATCTGGGTGAGGCAATCGGTCAGGAAGAGCAGGCCGGCCCCAGTCAGCGGAGCTGTCAGCATCAGTCTGCCGGTGCTGCGCGCGCCGGCAAGCCTTGCGATTGCGGGGGCGGCGAGCCCGATGAAGCCGATCACGCCGACCACTGATATCACTGAGGCGGCAAGCCAGACGGCGAGCGCGACGATCGCCAGGCGGGTCGAATGCAGGGCAAGGCCGAGGCTCCTGGCGCCGCTGTCGTCGAGGGCAAGGATGCGGAGCGGCCGCACCAGCAAAAGAGCGGCGGCAAAGCCGAGGATAAGCCGGGGCCCGAGCGAGCGCGCGCCGTTCCAATCCTGCTGACTGAGCGAACCGGCGCCCCAGATGTAGATCGACATGGCATATTCGCCGCGCGAAAGGATCAGCGTGACGCTGAGGGCCGAGGCGATCAGGCTGACGATCAGGCCGGAGAGTGCCACGGTCACCGGATCGAGCCCGCGCCGCCAGCTCAAAGCCAGCACGATGGCAACAGCCGCGAGCCCGCCGCCGAAGGCGGCCATCTCGCGCGAAAATCCGATGAGCAGGGGCGAGAAGCCCATGGCCGCCGTCATTGCCAGTTCCGCCCCGGAGGCAATGCCGAGCGTGGAAGCATCGGCAATCGGATTGCGCAGGACACGCTGCAGCAATGTGCCGGAAAGGCCGAGCGCGGCGCCGGCGATCAGGGCCAACGCAGCCCGGGGCATGATGCTGTTCCAGAGCAGCACCCCGTTCAGCATGGCCGCATCGGCATCGTCGTGCGGAACCTCGGGACGTGTCGCGATGAGGAGTGCGAAGACAATGATGCAGAGTAAGGCCAGGATCATGCCGATAACGGGCGTGCTCGAGCTTCGCGCGGGCCTGGCGCGGCTAACCATTCCATGCATGGCTGAGCCCCTCCGCCAGAAGATCGGCAAAACGGGCAGCGGCCGGCAGTGCGCCATAGGGGTTGATCGAGCCGAGCATCAGCACGCGTTTCTCGCGCACGGCCGGCAACGCATTCCAGAAGCTGCTGGCTGAAAGCGTGGCGAGCGCATCGGCCGGCTGTGGCGGGATCATGACGATCCAGGCGTCGGGCATCGATGCCAATATCTCGATGCCGACGGGAGCTGCGGCCGAGTAGCTGGTCTGAGCCTGCCAGGCATTGGTGAGACCGACGCGTTTCAGCACCTCGCCGAACATGCTGTCGGAGCCGAAGACACGGAAATGCCGGGCATCGCCGAGATTGATCGGGATCACCGGCCGTCCGTCGCCGGCGGCAAAGACAGCCCGGTAGCGGTCGAGCCGGGCTGCAAGCTCTTCGGTCAACTGTCTCGCTGCGGCAAGCTGCAGACGCTCGCCGATTGCAACTGTGGCCTGTTCGGCCAGCGCAAAGGGGCTTTGGCCGGGCGTGTAGATCGCATGGCTTTCCACAGGTGCGACCCCGCGCATGCGTTCGTCTGCCCAAGCATAGAAGTTAGAGTTGAAGATCAGGTCCGGCCGTGCAAACCGCAGCACCTCGAAATTCGGCGTGCCGCGCAGACCGAGATCGGCGGTCGTGGCCGGCACGTCAGGCGTGACTGCCACCTCGCGGAATTGCCGCAGTTCGGTCGCCGCAACGACGTTCGCGCCAATTGCCAGCAGGGTTTCGAGCAGCGCCCAGTCGAGCGTTGCGACGCGTAGGCCCTCTGCCGCCCGCAAACGCGCGGGGGCGGAGAGCGAGGCCGCCGCAGCGGCCAGAAACTGCCTGCGGGAGAAGAACGCCAAAAAAGCCATGGCCTACAACAGATAGCTGACCGGTTCGTTTCGAACCGGATGCGGGAAGACGCCCATGCCGACGCCGAAGATCGACTGCAGCGTATCGGCCTGCATGATCTCGGTGGGCGTGCCCTCGGCCGTGATCCGGCCGCGATTGAGCGCGATGATCGCGTCACAATAGCGCGCGGCGAGGTTGATATCGTGCAACACGATGATGACGGTCAGCCCGCGTTCATGGCTGAGTTCCTTGACCAGCGAGAGAACGCTGGCCTGATGGGCGAGGTCGAGCGCCGACGTCGGCTCGTCGAGCAGCAGGCAGCGGGCGTCCTGGGCGAGCATCATGGCGATCCAGGCGCGCTGGCGTTCGCCGCCGGACGTGCTGGCGACGAGACGATCGGCAAAATCCTCGAGTTCGGTGCGGATGATCGCCTCTTCGACCATGCTGCGATCCATCGCGGTGAAGCGGCCAAGCGTGCCGTGCCAGGGAAAACGGCCGAGCGCCACAAGTTCCCGCACGGTCATCCCGTCGGTCGCCGGCGTGAATTGCGGCATATAGGCGACGTGCCGGGCAAAGGCCCGGCTGCCCCAGTCACCCGCCGGCTTGCCGTCGAAGGAGATGGCGCCGGATTTCGGCCCGACTTGGCGGGCGACGATCTTCAACAGAGTGCTCTTGCCCGACCCGTTCGGCCCCACCAGTCCGTAAATGCGGCCGCGCTCAAGCGTCAGGTCGATGCCGGACAGGATGGATTTCGGCCCGATGGCATAATCTATCCGCGAGAGGGCAAGGAAAGGCGAAGGCATGGTCTGCTCCAGGTTCGGCGCTGCAACGGGTTCGGGAGGGCAGGCCCTCCCTTTCCCCACAGGTTCCTGCAAAACTAAACTAAGATTGTCAACTTACCACTTCCTGCTGAGCTTGAAGGTGACGGTGCGGGCATCGCCGTAACCGCAGACGGTCAGCCCGCCGCAACCCTTGACATATTCCTTGTCGAAGAGGTTCGCGACGTTGAGCGAGGCGCCCCAGTTTTCCTTCTCGTAGCGGATCGCAGCGTCGACGAGCGTTGCGGCCGGCACTTTCTCGGTATTGGCCTCATCGGCCCAGGACCAGCCCTGATGGCGGACGCCGGCACCCAAGCTCATGCCCTCGAAAGTCCCTGTCGTCAGCGTGTAGTCGATCCAGAGAGAGGCGGTCACCTTCGGGACGATATAGGGTGAATTGCCGACCAGCGCCGGATTGGCGTCGTTCTCCATCACCTCCATGTCGGTATAGGCGAGCGATGCGAGAACCTTCCAGTTCTCGTTGATATTGACCTTGCCCTCGAGTTCGGCGCCGCGCGAAACCACCTCGCCGAGCTGGCTCTGCGCGAAGGTTGCCGGATTGGTGACCGTGTTGTTGCGCTTGGTGATGTGGAAGATCGACGCCGTCAGCGAGCCGTCGATGAAGGTCGGCTCATATTTGATGCCGCCTTCGAACTGCTCGCCTTCCTCTGGCTCAAGAGCGCCGGACACGCCGGTGCCGACAAGCGGGTTGAAGAAAGTCGCGGCGCTGACATAGGGCGTCAGGCCGTTGTCGAACTCATAGGCAAGGCCGATGCGGCCGCTGAGCGCGCTGTCGTTGGTGCTGTAGGTCGTGCCGATTACGGCGTCCTGGTCGATATCGACATAGTCGTAGCGGCCGTTGAGCGTCAGCAGCCAGCCATCGCCGAAATGGATCCGATCCTGGGCGTAGACGCCGATCTGGTTCTTGGTAACGACGCCGTCCGCATAGACGAAATTGGCGCCCTGTATCGTGCCATAGATGGGATCGGTTGCGCTGATCGAATTGGAGCCGCAGCAGGCCTGCCAATTTTCCAGGCGATAATAGGTGTAGTCGAGCCCGACGAGAAGATTATGCGTGGCGCCGCCGATTTCGGTCTCGCCTTCGATCCTGTTGTCGATCGAGAAGCTATCGACCCCCGAACGGCCTTCGAAGCCGATGCGCGCCAACTGATAGTCCGGACCCGTCGGCACGCCGCCGACCCAGCCGTTCAGGTAGGGGCCGATCTCATGCTTGTCGAGATGGCCGTAGCGGAGGTTTTGCGAGAACTTGATGCCATTGTCGAATTCATGTTCGAATTCGTAACCGATCATCTTCTGCACATAGCTGCCGTCGTCGATGTCAGGCTCGCCATAGAAGGCGTCGCGGTCGATCTTGCCGAACGGCGCATCCTCGACAGTGCCGACATAGGGGAAGAAGCCGTTGCCGGTATGGACCTGGTCGAGGCCGGCGAGGTAGCCCCAGACGGTGAGGCTGGTGCTGTCATCCGGCGCAATGGTGAGCTGCGGCATGATGAAGCCGCGCAGATCCTCGGAAAAATCCGAATAATTGTCGCCGCCGGCAACCTTGCCGGTGATGCGATAACTCATCGTTCCGCTGGAGCCGACCTTGTCGGAGACATCGAAGCCGGTGAAGGCGTTGCCGTTGCTGTTGATGCCGATCTCGGTATAGAAGAGCGGCTCGTCGAGCGGGCGCTTGCGGACGAGATTTACGATGCCGCCGGGGTTTGCTCCGCCGTAAAGCACGGAGGCCGGACCCTTCAGCACCTCGACGCGCTCCAGCATGAAGGGATCGAGTTGGAAGCCGCCGAAGCCATAGCTGAACAGCGTGAGATTATCGAAGAAGACGCCGGTCTGCGTCGCGTCGAAGCCGCGGATATAGAACCAGTCGGTATCGCCGTCGTTGCCAAAAGGCTGCGCGGTGACACCAGGCGTATAGAGCAACACCTCGTCGATCTTGTTGGTGATGCCGCGATCGTCCATTTCCTCCGTGCCGATGACGGAGACGGATTGCGGGATTTCGTTGAGCGGAGTGTCGCTCTTCGAGCCGGCGGAGGAGTTCTTGGCGACATAGCCTTTGACAGGGCTGGTGGCGGTGTTGCCGCCGCCCTGGATGACGATCGGCGCGAGTTCAGTCGAATTCGCTTCCTGTGCCGCGGCGGGGCCCGCGATCAGACCGGCGACCGCAACGCCTGCCAATAGATTTACCTTGAAAATGAGACCCCTGGTCTGCCCGCTCATATGTCCTATACCCCACTCGTGCCGCGCGATACTTAGCGTGCGGCGAAGCCCTGAATAAGATGAGTGATTAACTCAGTTTTACCGGGGTGGATTGTCGCGATCGGGGAAAATTGAACGTTTTTGGGCAATTCTCCGCGTTGCAAGCAATTGCCCGTTAAGCGTTGCAATCAGGCAACTTGCGCCTTCTTCCAACTCGCCGGCGTAATGCCGACATGCTTGCGGAACACACGGGTAAAATGCGCCTGATCGGCAAAGCCAGTTTCGGCGGCGATTGCGGTCAACGCATTTTCGCTTTCGACAAGCAGCCGCTTGGCCCTATCGAGCCGGGCATTGGTCTGCCATTGATGCGGGGCGATGCCGGTCGAGGCCTTGAAGGCATGGCTGAAGTGCGATTGCGACAGGCCGGTGAGGCCGGCGAGTTCCTCGAGGCGGATATTGCGCAAGCAGTTTTCCTCGATGAATTCGGTGGCGCGGCGAAGCTGCCAGGAGGCCAACTTGCTGCGTTTGCGCGGCATCGCCTTGACAATCTTCAGGACATCGATGATCAGCGCCAATGCCAGGCCGTCGCCATAGAGATCGTGCAGCGGCTCCGGATTGAGGCATTCGGCGGCGACCAGTTGTGCCAGCGACAACACCCGCTCATCGGAAAACAGAAGCTGCGGACTTTCCAGACGGCGCGGATCGATATCCTCCATTAGCCTGCGGCTGATGGTGTCGGCGTCGAAATGGAGATCGAGATGGCGCACCGAATGCACGTCGGTCAGATCGGCCCAGACTTCCATGCCGGCCGGTACATAGGAGATCGGCCGTTTTTCCGTATCCTGAATTGCACCCTGCGCCTTCGGCGAGAGCTTGATACGCGAATTGCCCGGTCCCCGCTTGTCGAGCATGATGAACAGCCGCGGGTCGCGCGAGACATAATAGCCGCCGGCATAGGAGGCGCATTCCACATCCCAGACATCGGCGACGATGCCGTTCCACAGCCGGCGATGCACACCGCCGATGACGGAGAAGCCCTGGATCTTGTTCTGCATCCGCGGTTGAAACGTCATTTCCACTTCCGCCTCCGGCCATGCGCCGGAGTTAAACTTTCAACTAATACTCAAGTTTATTACCGCAGGCGGAAGCGGATGGCAATTCCCAATCCGGCACCAGATCGGCCCGAATCCGGGGAAAGCGGCGTCAAATCAATCCTTCGACACAGAGAAGCTGAGGTGGGCATTGCCGAGCATGATGTCTATCTCGCCGGGTTCGGTCAGTTCGATCGCGCCGCTCAACGTGCCCGTCGTGATCAGCGCACCGGCCATTAGCGATGTCTCGGGGCGCACGCCGTCATTGGCATAATCGACGAGCCAGGTGAGAACGTCGCCTTTCGGATGCTGCGCCGGACCATCATAGATCGTGCGGCCGGCATGGGTGACCTTGAGCGGTGTGCCGGCGGCGGTATCGACGACGCTTTTGTCGACCTCCGGGCCGAGCACGTAGCCGCTGTTGCCGAGCCGGTCGGCGACGAACAGCAGAAACGAAACGCTGCCGCTTTCCTTCACGGCGCTGACCAGCAGCTCGGCGCCGAGATAAACAGCGGAAATCGCCTCGACCACCTCGGCGCGGCTGTAGGGAACACCCGCGCGGACCGGCAGGTCGCCGCCGAGACGGACGGCGATCTCGGTCTCGAATTTCAGGCCCGGATACCAGGGAATGTCAGCGCCCGAGACGGCTTTGGCATAGGGATACAACGGAGCGGTGACCGCCTGGCCCTGCGGCGAGACCGTGACTTTCCAGGCATTACTCGAAATATGGTCTGCAGCAGTGAGCAAATTCTGCGCCTCCATCGCCTGATGGAGATCGGCGGGCAGCGCGAAAGTGTCCGTTGCCTCCTGCCGGCCGGCGTGTCGCAGGCTGTGAAGCCTGGCTGCAAGGGTGCGCGGATCGAATCTCTCTGTCATGCTATCTCCTCGACATGATTTTCGAGGTGCCACACTAACGAGAAGGCAGGGACGAACAAGGTCGCTTTTGGAAAGACTGCTATTCCATCGCCGCGTACCAGCGGGTGCGATAGGCGGCCAGCCCCGGGATATCGGTCGGCGGAATATGCGTTTCGGCGCCCGATACCGGCCGGATGCCGGTGAGAAGGGCCGCCCCCTGGCTGGTGCCGGTCGAGCCCCGAAGGGCCATGACTTCGCGGCCGGTCAGGGCGGCCAGCAGCTTGAGATAGGTCCCATTCAGCGCAAAGGGCCCTTCGACGATAATTGGCCCCTTGGCGCTGACCAGTCCGAGGCAGGCATCGGTCATCAAGGCGAGATAGAGACAGGCAGCGGCAGAGCGCTCCTCGCGGCTTGCCTCTTCGGCGCCGATCCAGCGGCTTGCCTTTCCCGGAAAAGGCCCGGAACCGGAGGCGATATTCGGCAGGAGCATCATGCCCTTGCCGATGACGGGACCGATTGCCGCCTGAGCGGCTTTTTCGTCGACAAGGCCGATCTCGGCCGACAGGATCTCGAATTCCCGGCCACCCATGAAACGCGAGGAGGGGACGGCGCGGCCATAAGCATCGACATTGGCGAGCGCATCGCGTTTCGGATCGAGATGATCGAGATCGCCGCCGACGCCGAAATTGATGACCCATGTGCCGGTGGAGACGACGGCGAAGGGCGCTTCCCGATGGACCAGATGCGGCAGCAGCGAGGCATTGGAATCGTGAATGCCGCAATAGACCGGCACAGGCGCGGCAAGGCCGAGCTCTGCGGCGATATCAGGGAGGACCGGGCCGAGCGCATCGAAGGCGGAACGGATCGGCGCCATCAGGTCGCGAATGCCGAGCCTGTCGACGAGCGAAGAATAGTGGCCCTCCCTCGGGTTCCAGAGGTCGGTGTGACAGCCGAGCGAAGTCAGCTCATTGGCGGCGACACCCGTCAGCCGCGCCGTCCAGTATTGCGCATAGGTGAGGATGGTCGCAACCTCTACGAATTCCTTGGGAAAGACGGTCTTCTGGTAGTGCAGCTGTGCGCCGACATTGAGGCCCATCGTGAGGTGCGGCGAAAAGGTTTCGTCGAAAGAGGGGCGCAGCCGCGTATAGGCGTCGCGGATTTCCTGCGGATATTCGTGTTCATAGTCGATGACAGGCATGGCAAGCGCGCCGTCTCGGCCAAGGAGTGCTGCGGATGCGCCATGGGTGGTGATCGAAATGGCGTCAAAGCCAGGCTCGCGCGCAAGGCTCTTCAGCGCATCGAGCGCAAAGGACCAGAGAGCCTCTACGTCGTAATGCGGATAGAAACCGGATTTGATCGCGATGTTCGGCCGCTTCAGGACGGCGATCTCGGCGCCCGTCTCGCTGTCGAGGACGACGACCTTGGCATTGGTCTTGCCGATGTCGATGACGGCGATGCGGCGATAGGAGGTGGCGTTCATGGCATATGGAAGACGGTGACCAGGTCACTCTGGATCGGCGAATTATCGGGATTGGTCGCCATGATATCGGCCATATAAGCCCACCATTTTTTCATGACGGGATGGTCCGGCAGGCTCGCCATCGTGTGGTCGGTGGGCCGCGTCAACACGCCGAACAGCGTGTTGGTCTCGCGGTCGAGATGAATGGAATAGTCGCTGGCGCCTGACTTGTGCAGGAGATCGACCAGTTCCGGCCAGATCTCGTCATGCCGCCTGCGGTATTCGGCTTCCATGCCGGGATTGAGCTGCATTTTGAAGGCGTGTTTTTCTAAAGTCATCGGGAGCTCATGACCTTGATGCGGCGGGCGATGATCGGGATGGCGATGGTGATGATGAGAAGCAGGCCGATGAAGATCGACATGACGATGCCGGGCACGTTCAGCAGGCCGAGGCCGAAGGTGACGAGGCCCATGACGAAGGCGGCGATGACGACGCCGACGATCGTGCCGGAACCGCCGAGGATCGAGATGCCGCCGAGCACGACCATGGTGACGACCTCGAGTTCCCAGCCCTGGGCGATCGACGGCCGGGTCGAGCCGAGGCGTGAGGTCAGGCAGACGGCGGCAACGCCGCTCATGACGCCGGTCAGCAGGAAGAGGATGAATTTGACGCGTTCGACCGGAATACCGGAGAAGCGGGCGGCGAAGTCGTTGTTGCCGATCGCATAGACCTGCCGGCCGAAATTCGTCGCGTGCAAGAGGATGGCGAAGAGGATCGCCAGCACGATGAAGAGCACGAATTCGAAGGAGAATACCCAGACGACATAGCCTTGGCCGAAATAGGCAAAATCGGCGGGGTATTTGCCATAGGCCTGGTCGCCGAGCACGATATAGGAAATGCCGCGGAAAAGGCTCATCGTGCCGATGGTGACGACGATTGACGGCAGTTTCAGCACCGAGACCAGCACGCCGTTGAAGATGCCGCAGGCAAGGCCGGTGCCGATGCCGATCGCAACCAGGCCCGGTGTGCCGATGCCGACTTGCGCTGCCGCGCCCATTGCCGTCGAGGCGAGCGCGATGATCGCAGCGACGGACAGATCGATCTCACCTGATATGACGAGCAGCGCCATGGCGAAGGCAATCATTGCCTTTTCGGTGAAATTGAAGGTGGCGTCCGAAAGGTTCCAGGCATCGAGGAAATAGGGCGAGGCGAGCGAATTGAAGATGAAGATCAGCACGGCGACGGCAAAGAGCAGTACTTCCCAGCTCGCGACAATGCGGCGGAAGGGTGTGCCGAGACGGTCGGGAATGACCCGCTTTTCGTGTGTGGACACGATGCTCATGCTGCGGCCTCCGTTCTGATCTCGGCTGCGGCGCGGTCGCGCAGGATGATGCGGCCGCGGTTGCGCTCACGCCTGGCGTTGAAGGCGACGGCGAGAATGATGACGGTTCCGGAGATCGCCATCTGCGTGAAGGGTGAAATGCCGATGACCGGCAGCGCATTCTTGATGACGCCGAGGAAAAGCGCGCCGAGCACGGTGCCGGCGACCGAGCCGACGCCGCCGGCAATCGAGATGCCACCGATGACGCAGGCCGCGACGCTGTCGAGCTCGAAGCCATTGGCGATATCGACATAAGCAACAGCATAACGCGACACCCAGAGATAGCTCGCAAGGCCGGCCAGCGCGCCCGACAGAACGAAGGCCAGGAATTTCGTCCAGCCCGTATCGATGCCGGCATAGACGGCCGCAGTCGGATTGCCGCCGGTCGCATAGGCCGAGCGGCCGAACTGGGTGTATCGGAGCAGGACATACATCAAGAGCACGATGACGATGCCGACCCAGCCGAGAACGGGCAGGCCGAGGATCGGCGTGCGCGGCACCGATAGAAAGACCGGCGTCATCTGGTGAGCGTTGACCCACGCCCCGCCCGAGAGCACGAAGGCCATGCCGCGATAGATGGTGAGCGTGCCGAGGGTGACGACGATCGGTGGGATTTCGAGCGCCCAGACGAGAAAGCCGTTGATGGCGCCGAGGCAGGCGCCGATGACGATCGCGGCAAGGATGAGCACGACGAGCGGCAGGTCGGGATAGGCGGCATTCATCATCGCGATCGCCATGCCGGTGAAGGCGAGGTTGGCGGCGACGGAGAGGTCGATCGATTTCGTCAGGATGACCGTCATCTGCGCGAGCGCCAGGATGATCAGGATGGAGGTATCATTGAAAATGCCCGCGAGATTCTCCGGCGTTGCGAAATCGGCAGCGCGCGTCGAAAAGATCGCGATCATCACGACGATGATGAGGAACAGCAGGGTTTCGCGTTTTCTGATCAGTCTTGCCATGCTCTTACCTTATGCATTGCGGGCCTCATGCATTGCCGGTGGCAGCGCGCACCAGCGCTTCCGGCGACAGCTCGGCGCGGTCGAAAATCCCGGCGGCGAGACCTTCCTTCATCACCAGGACGCGGTCCGACATGCCGATGATTTCGGGCAGTTCGGACGAGACCATGATGATCGACAGACCCTCGGCGGCGAGTTCGCTGATGAAGCCGTGCACGGCCGCCTTCGAACCAATGTCGATGCCCTTTGTGGGTTCGTCGAGGATGATGACCTTCGGCGCCGTCGCCAGCCATTTGCCGATGACGACCTTTTGCTGGTTGCCGCCCGACAGCGTGCCGACCGGGACGGAAAGGGCTGCGGCGCGTAAGTCCAGCCGCTCGGCAAATTTGCGGGCGAGCGCGAATTCTTCTGCCGCCCTGAGGAAGCCCCGGCGCGAGGTGCGGGTAAGCGACGGCAGCGTCATGTTCTGGAAGATCGGCATCGGCAGCGCCAGCCCGTGGCGGCCGCGTTCCTCCGGCACATAGACGATGCCGGCGCGGATCGCGTCCTGCGGCGAATGGATGGTGATTTCGCGGCCCTCGAGCATCATGGTGCCCGAGAGCGGCCTGGTGATGCCGAAGAGCGATTGGGAGAGTTCCGAACGCCCGGCGCCGATCAGGCCGTAAATGCCGAGAATTTCGCCCTGACGCAGGGTGAAGGAGATGTCGCGGAATTCGGTGCGGTGGCTGTAATTGCGGATCTCGAGAACCGGGCCGCCGATGGCGACATCGACCTTCGGAAAGGCATTCTCGACGTCGCGGCCGACCATCATGCGGACGATCTCGTCCTGCGGCGTTTCCTTGAGCCGGCCCTGGCCGACGGCGCGGCCGTCGCGGAAGACGACGAAATCGTCGGCGATCTCGTAGACCTCGTCGAACTTGTGGCTGATGAAGAGGATCGCCTTGCCCTTTTCCTTCAGGCCGCGGACGATGCGGAAGAGATCGTCGATCTCCTTGCGGGAAAGGGCTGCCGTCGGTTCGTCCATGATGACGATGCGGGCCTCGATCGACAGCGCGCGCGCGATCGCCACCAGATGACGCTGCGCGATCGAGAGGTCCTTCAGCCGGATCGTCGGATCGATATTGCTTTCGAGCGCGGTCAGCAGCGCCTTGGCGCGGCTGTTCATCGCCCGCCAGTCGATCGTGCGCAAACGCGTGCGCGGCGCATGGCCTAGGAAAATGTTTTCGGCAACCGTCAGCTCGTCGAACAGCACGGTTTCCTGATGGATGGCGGTGACGCCGGCATCAATTGCGGCCTGGGCGCTGGCAAAGGTCACTGGCTGGCCGTCGACCAGGATCTCGCCTTCGTTCGGCCTGTAGATGCCGGTCAGGATCTTGACGAGCGTCGATTTGCCGGCGCCGTTTTCGCCAATCAGCGCGGTCACCGTGCCGGAATGCAGCGCGATGCTGACATTGTCGAGCGCCTTCACGCCCGGAAAGATCTGGGAGATGCCGCGCATTCCCAGAATGGCGGGCGCATCACCGGTTTTGCTGTCCGTGGCGGTTTGTTGAAAGGCAGCGTTCATCGAGCTTCTACCAGTGTCGAATGAGAAATCCCGGCGGCCATCGGGCCGCCGGGCTTTTATGCGTCGGCTCCGGATCAGAAGACCTTGGAGAACTGGTCGATATTCGAAGCATTGTAGACGAAGGGATCGGCCATGGCGGCTTCACCGTTGTCGCCGACCTTGATCTTGCCCATGCGGCCGGCTTCGATCTCGCTGCCCGGCTTGCCGTCGGTCTCGCCCTTGACGAGGCGATAGGCGATCTGCGTTGCGGAGTAGCCGAGATCGATCGGGTTCCAGATGGCGAATTCCTTCGTGGCGCCCGACTTGATCGCGCCGGCCATTTCGGACGGCAGGCCAAGGCCGGTGACGTAGACCTTGCCGACAAGGCCCTTGTCTTCGACAACCTTCGACGCGGCGAGAACGCCGACCGTCGTCGGAGCGACGATGACCTTGATGTTCGGGTTCGCCTTCAAGAGGCCCTCGGCTTCACGGTAGGACTTGTCCGAGAGATCGTCGCCATAGACCGTGGTGACGAGGTTGAGGCCCGGGAAATCCTTGAGCTGCTTCTTCATCTGGTCGATCCAGATGTTCTGGTTGGTCGAGGTGGTCGTTGCCGACAGGATGGCGAAGTCACCCTTGCCGCCGTCGAGATGGTCCTTGACGAGCGTCAGGCACATCTTGCCGATCAGCTCGTTGGACGACGGGTTGAGCTGAAGGATACGGCCTTCAGGCGCCACGCCGGAATCCCAGGAGATGACCTTGATGCCGCGCTGTGTAGCCTTCTTCAGCGCCGGAACGAGCGCGTCGGGATCGTTGGCCGAAACCGCGATGGCGCTGACGCCCTGGGCGATCAGCGAGTTGATGACTTCGATCTGGCCTTCAGCCGTCGTCGTCGTCGGACCGGTATAGATGACCTCGACGCCGCCGAGTTCCTTGGCGGCTTCCTGCGCGCCCTTGTTGGCGGCATCGAAGAAGCCGTTGCCGAGCGACTTGACGACGAGGCCGATCTTGATGTCGGCAGCACTTGCCGTGCCGGCCATCATGGCGACGGCAAATGCCACGCCGATTGCGAGTTTCTTTGCGAGTTTCATGCTTTCATCCTCCCACTTGATTGACACTCTTCACACCTGGCCGGCGCCTTATGCGACCGACGAGGAATCCTCCTTGATTGCCTGGGCGACCGGGCTTGCGACAATGAGCCTGATGCCGGCATTCTCGATCATCCTGACGGCTTCCTCTGGAATGCCGTCATCGGTGATGATCGTCGACACACGCTCGAGCGGGCACAGAATGAGGCTCGACCGGCGATGGAATTTGCTGGAATCGACCATGACGACCAATTCGTCGGCCTGATGCATCAGCTTCTGTTCGCTTTGAATAATCAGCGCGTCGGCTTCCATGATGCCGAGCGGGCCGACGCCCTGCGCGCCGATGAAGAAGCGACGGGCGTAGAAATTGCGGATCGCGTCATTGTCGAAGGGGGAGAGGATCAGGCTCTGCTCGCGATAGATCGCGCCACCCGGCACCGTCACCGTGTTCTTCGAATGCTTGACCAGATGTTCGGCGATGGCGAAGGAATTGGTCATCACCTGCAGGCGGTGCGCAGCCATGAAATGCACCATCTGGAAGGTGGTCGTGCCACCGTTGATGATGATCGCATCGCCAGGATCGCAAAGCTCGACCGCCTGGCGGGCGATTGCGCGTTTCTTGTCGATATTGACCGATTCAGATACCCGGAAGGGGCGCCCGGCGAGATTGCCGAGCTGCGGCGGATGCACCGCTTCAGCGCCGCCGCGCACACGGCGGATCTTGCCCTGAACATGAAGAGCCGCGATGTCGCGCCGGATCGTCGCCTCGGAAGCCTCGGTCAGTTCGGAAATATCCTGAACCGTCACGACGGACTTTTCCTGAACGGCGCTCAGAATGATGCGATGGCGTTCGCGTTCGTGCATGGGGCTCCTCCTTCGATCGTTTATTTCGCACATATGACAATGTGTCAATCAAAAACGATCATAAATTTTCATATTGCGCTGCACAATAATCGAATTTGATCGTTTTCGATTGACAACCCCGGTTTTGATGAGCGATACCGTCTGCGAAAAGGGGCGCGAACTTTGCGCTCCGATGATGATTTCATATGGGAGGATGACATGGCGGCGAACGTCCGGCTTCTGGAAAACCGGTGGGATGATGCTTACGCGGCAGGCCTCGATGAGCCTGGCAAGCTGCTCTATCGTTCCAATCTGCTCGGCGCCGACAAGCGCATCACCAATTACGGCGGCGGCAACACCTCGGCGAAGGTGCTGGAAACCGACCCGCTGACCGGCGGCAAGGTCAAGGTACTTTGGGTCAAGGGATCGGGCGGCGACGTCGGCACGATCAAGCTCGACGGTTTCGCGACGCTCTACCAGGATAAGCTCGAATCGCTGAAGGGCATCTACAAGGGTGTCGAGGACGAGGACCGCATGGTCGGCTTCCTGCCGCACTGCACCTTCAACCTGAACGCCCGCGCTGCCTCGATCGACACGCCGCTGCACGGTTTCGTGCCTTTCACCCATGTCGACCACATGCATCCCGACGCGATCATCGCGATCGCCGCGTCGAAGAATTCGAAGGAGTTGACGCAGCAGATCTTCGGCGACGAGATCGGTTGGCTGCCCTGGCGCCGTCCGGGCTTCCAGCTCGGCCTCGACCTCGGCGCATTCGTGGCCGCAAACCCGAATGCCAAGGGCGTCGTGCTCGAGAGTCACGGCCTCTTCACCTGGGCGAACGATGCCAAGGCCTGCTATGAGCTGACACTCGACATCATCAACAAGGCGATCGTCTGGTTTGCAGAAAAGACCGAGGGCAAGACGATTTTTGGCGGCGCGCTCACTGAGAGCCTGGCCGTTGCCGAACGCCGCGCCATCGCCGCCCGGCTGATGCCGGAGATCCGCGGCCGCATCGGCAAGCAGGAGCGCAAGCTCGGGCATTTCGACGATCAGGACGCCGTGCTCGAATTCGTCAATTCCAGCGATCTGCGTCCGCTCGGCGCGCTCGGCACCAGCTGCCCTGACCATTTCCTGCGCACCAAGATCCGCCCGCTGATCGTCGATTTCGACCCGGCCAAGCCGGATGTCGACGCGATCGTCGCTGGTCTCGACAAGGCGCTGGAGGACTACCGCGCCGACTACGCCCGCTATTACAACGACTGCAAGCATGACAATTCGCCCGCCATGCGCGACGCCAATCCGGTCATCTTCCTCGTGCCCGGCGTCGGCATGCTGTCCTTTGCCCGCGACAAGGCGACGGCTCGCATTGCCAGCGAATTCTACGTCAACGCCATCAACGTCATGCGCGGCGCCTCGACGGTCTCGCAATATCAGGGCCTGCCGGAGCAGGAAGCCTTCGACATCGAATACTGGCTGCTCGAAGAAGCCAAGCTGCAGCGCATGCCGAAGCCGAAGAGCCTTGCCGGCCGCGTCGCCTTCGTCACCGGCGGCGCCGGCGGTATCGGCCGGGCGACCGCCGCACGCCTCGTCGGCGAAGGGGCCTGCGTGGTGCTTGCCGATATCGACCAGGCAGCGCTCGAGGGCACTGAAGCCGATTTCGTCAAGAAGTTCGGCGCCGACGCCGTGCGCAGCGTCCGGCTCGACGTCACCAAGGAAGATGCGGTGATCGCCTCCTTCGCGGAAACCTGCGTCGAATTCGGCGGCATCGATATCCTCGTCTCGAATGCCGGCATTGCCTCCTCCGCGCCGATCGAATTGACCGAACTGGCGACGTGGAACCGCAATATCGATATTCTCGCCACCGGCTATTTCCTCGTCTCGCGTGAAGCCTTCCGCCTGTTTCGCCGTCAGGCACTCGGCGGCAACGTCATCTTCGTCGCTTCGAAAAACGGTCTTGCCGCCTCACCGAACGCGTCGGCCTATTGCACCGCAAAGGCTGCCGAAATCCATCTCGCCCGCTGCCTGGCGCTGGAAGGCGCGGATGCCGGCATCCGCGTCAACACCGTCAACCCGGATGCCGTCCTGCGCGGTTCGAAGATCTGGAGCGGCGAATGGCGCGAGCAGCGCGCTGCCTCGTCGAAGATCGAGGTGGACGACCTCGAGGAACATTACCGCAAGCGTTCGATGCTGAAACTCAACGTGTTTCCGGAAGATATCGCCGAGGCGATCTATTTCCTCGCATCGGACCTTTCGGCAAAATCGACCGGCAACATCATCAACGTCGATGCCGGCAACGTGCAGAGTTTTACGCGCTAGAGCAATTCCAGCAACAGTGTGCAGCGGTTTTGCGTCCGGAACGCGTAAAGCAAACGGATAGAGCTATTTCCGGAGGATCACCCATATTGCGTGGATGATCCCCGGCAGATAGCCGCAGAGTGTCAGCAATATATTGAGCCAAAAATGCAGGCCGATCCCGACCTGCAAGAATACGCCAAGGGGCGGCAGGATGATCGCAAGAAGAATGCGGACAACGTCCATCGTAGCTCCTTCGTTGAAGACATTTAAGCGTTTGAACGCGAACCGTGCCCTATGGTTCGCGACCAGGGAGGAATAGATGACAGATTCCAGGATTGCGCCAGATCTGGTCGCGACGGATAACGACACCCGGGCAACCGCGCTGAAAACCGATTACGAGGCACTGGGCGCGACGCTTGCCCGTCGCGGCGTCGATATCGAGGCGGTCACCCGGAAGGTTGCGGAATTCTTCGTTGCCGTTCCCTCCTGGGGTGTGGGCACCGGCGGCACGCGTTTTGCCCGTTTCCCCGGTACCGGCGAGCCGCGCGGCATCTTCGACAAGCTCGACGATTGCGCTGTCATCAATCAGCTGACGCAGGCGACCCCGAACGTCTCACTGCATATTCCCTGGGACAAGGCGGATGTTAGCGAATTGAAGGCCAAGGGCGAGGCGCTCGGCCTCGGCTTCGATGCGATGAATTCGAACACCTTTTCCGATGCGCCCGGCCAGGCCCATTCCTACAAATACGGCTCGCTCAGCCACACCGATGCGGCAACAAGGGCACAGGCAGTCGAGCACAATCTCGAATGCATCGAAATCGGCAAGGCGCTCGGCTCCAAGGCGCTGACAGTCTGGATCGGCGACGGTTCGAACTTCCCCGGCCAGAGCCATTTCACCAAGGCTTTCGAGCGTTACCTTGCCTCGATGGCGGACATCTACAAGGCGCTGCCCGACGACTGGAAGCTGTTCTCCGAGCACAAGATGTACGAGCCGGCCTTCTATTCCACCATCGTGCAGGATTGGGGCACCAACTACCTGATCGCTCAGACGCTCGGCCCCAAGGCCTATTGCCTGGTCGATCTCGGCCACCATGCGCCGAACACCAACATCGAGATGATCGTGGCCCGGCTGATCCAGTTCGGCAAGCTCGGCGGCTTCCACTTCAACGATTCGAAGTATGGTGATGACGATCTCGACGCTGGCGCGATCGATCCCTACCGGCTGTTCCTCGTCTTCAACGAACTGGTGGACGCCGAGCAGCGCGGCGTCAACGATTTCAATCCGGCCCATATGATCGACCAGTCGCACAATGTCACCGACCCGATCGAAAGCCTGATCAACAGCGCCAACGAAATCCGCCGCGCCTATGCACAGGCACTGCTCGTCGACCGCAAGGCGCTGTCTGCCTACCAGGACGACAACGACGCGCTGATGGCATCGGAAACGCTGAAGCGCGCTTATCGCGCCGATGTCGAGCCGATTCTGGCCGAAGCCCGCCGCAGGGCCGGCGGCGCGATCGACCCGATTGCCGTCTATCGCGCCAGCGGCTACCGCAGACAAGTGGCGGCCGAGCGCCCGGCATCCGCAGCCGGCGGCGGCGGCATCATCTGAACACCCGATTGTTTCGCATGGCCTGAAGCCTGCTGACTAGGGTTGATGGTTGCCGGCAGCGCAGGGGTGACGCGCTGCCGGCGTCCCGCCGTTTACGGCTTCCAGGCCCCGGCGATCTGGCGGGTGGCGATGTTCAGCCGGTTCCAGACATTGATGTTGGCAATGGCGATGACGAGTGCTGCAAGGCTCCTGCCGTCATAATGCCGGGTCGCTTCGTCCCAGACATCATCCGGCACAGGGTCGGCGCGGTCGCTGACGCGGGTCACCGCCTCGGTCAGCGCAAGGGCTGCCCGCTCGGCATCGCTGAAATAGGGCGAGTCGCGCCAAGCGCCGATGGCGAAGAGCCGTTCGTCGGTTTCACCGAGCTTCTTTGCGATGCGGGGATGCCCGTCGACACAGACGCTGCAGCCGTTGATCTGGCTGGCGCGCAGGTTGACGAGTTCGAGCAGCTTAGGCGAAAGGCCGGTTTCGGCCGGCACCTTGCTGAGAGCCGCCAGCGCCTGCATGGCTGCTGGAAGGACGAGGGCGGGATTTCCCATTCTCTCCTGCATGATAAGTCTCCTCTATAGGTTTACTGTTTGACGATCCGCCGGCGCTGTCACATCGGCCGGGGTTCATTCGTCATGGCCTTGACGGGATGCAGCGGAGGAATGTGACAAATGGACGAGAAAAAATGGCTGACCGAAGAGTTCGAGGCGAACAGAGCGCATCTGAGGGGCGCAGCCTATCGCATGCTCGGCTCGGGCAGCGAGGCGGAGGATGCAGTTCAGGAGGCCTGGCTGCGGCTTAGCCGCACCGATACGACAGGGGTCGGCAATCTCGGCGGCTGGCTGACGACGGTGGTGGCGCGCATCTGCCTTGACATGCTGCGCGCCCGCAAGACCCGGCGCGAGGAGCCGCTGGAGGCGCCTGTTCACGCTGGGATCGCCGATCCGGCGAACGATCCCGAGCGCGAAGCCGCCTTTGCCGATTCGGTCGGGCTGGCGCTGCTCGTCGTGCTGCAGACGCTGGCGCCCGCCGAACGCGTCGCCTTCGTGCTGCACGACATGTTCGACCTGCCCTTCGACGAGATTGCGCCGATCATCGGCCGTTCGTCCGCCGCGACCCGCCAGCTCGCAAGCCGCGCCCGCCGCCGAGTGCAGGGGGTGGACGAAGCGCCGGATGTCGATTTCGGCCGTAAACGGACGATCGCCGAGGCCTTTCTGACGGCGTCGCGCAATGGCGATCTGGAGGGATTGATCGCGGTGCTTGCCCCTGACGTCGTCTTCCGGCCGGATGCGACGGCCGCCCGCTTCGGCACCATTGGCGAAATGCGCGGCGCAGCTCACGTGGCCGAAGCCTTCAAGGGGCGGGCGCAGGCGGCAGAAATCGCCATCGTCGACGGTGAGCTTGGATTCGTCGTGGAGATCAAGGGCCAGCTCCGCGTCGTTGTGGCGCTGACGATCGCTGATGGCAGGATCGCCGCGATCGACGCCATCGCCGATCCGGATCACCTGGAACAGCTCGACTATTCGATCCTTCGGAATTGAAAACACACGCGAATTTGCCGGACTTTCGATATAGGCGTGCTTTAGAAGGAGCGCCCCGCTGACATTTCCTGAGCGGTGTCGCCCGCGTCATTTTTCTTGACAGCAGCGTCCTCGGCTTTATTCTATTATAAAGATTTATATAACATAACTATGGAATTTTGACCGAGGAGCGATCCCGGTCCGAGACTTCGAAAGGAATGCATTCATGTCCGGCGACCAGGCGAAGAAGCCGCTTCTTCTCACCAATGTCAAACCGATCGCTTTCGGCTCTGACACAGCAGAGGGGGCGATCGACATTCTCGTCAATGCCGATGGGAGGATCGCCGAGATCGGTTCTTCGCTTTCCGTCTCGCAGGATGTGACGCGCATCGACGGCAAGGGGGCCTTCATTTCGCCGGGCTGGGTCGATCTGCACGTGCATATCTGGCACGGCGGCACCGATATTTCCATCCGCCCGTCCGAATGCGGCGTCGAGCGCGGCGTCACCACGCTGGTCGATGCCGGCTCGGCCGGTGAGGCGAATTTCCATGGCTTTCGGGAATATATCATCGAACCGTCGCGCGAGCGCATCAAGGCTTTCCTGAACCTCGGCTCGATCGGCCTTGTCGCCTGCAACCGCGTCGCCGAACTCAGAGATATAAGAGATATCGATCTCGACCGCATCCTCGAAGTCTATGCCGAAAACAGCGAGCACATCGTCGGCATCAAGGTGCGCGCCAGCCATGTCATCACCGGGTCCTGGGGCGTCACCCCGGTCAAGCTCGGCAAGAAGATCGCCAAGATCTTGAAAGTGCCGATGATGGTGCATGTCGGCGAGCCGCCGGCGCTCTATGACGAAGTGCTCGAAATCCTCGGCCCCGGCGACGTCGTCACGCACTGCTTCAACGGCAAGGCCGGTTCGAACATCATGGAGGATGAGGATCTCTTCAATCTGGCCGAGCGCTGCGCTGCCGAAGGTATCCGCCTCGACATCGGCCATGGCGGCGCCTCCTTCTCCTTCAAGGTCGCCGAGGCGGCGATCGCGCGCGGGCTTCTGCCGTTCTCGATCTCGACCGACCTGCACGGCCATTCGATGAACTTCCCGGTCTGGGACCTGGCGACGACGATGTCGAAGCTGCTCAGCGTCGGCATGCCTTTCGACAAGGTGGTGGAAGCCGTCACCCATGCGCCGGCATCGGTCATCAAGCTGTCGATGGAGAACCGGCTTTCAGTCGGCTCGCAAGCGGAATTCACGGTTTTCGATCTGGTCGATTCCGATCTCGAGGCAACGGATTCCAACGGCGACGTTTCAGTCCTCAACAAGCTGTTCGAGCCGCGCTATGCGGTGATGGGCACCGATACCTTCACCGCCAGCCGCTATGTGCCGCGGGCGCGTAAGCTGGTGCGCCACAGCCACGGCTATTCCTACAGGTAGGATCCGCGGGCCGGGCGCAATGCTCAGCGGTTGCGCCAGCCCATCAGCTTTTCGATCCGTTCCGCCGAACTGCGCACATGCGCCGTATAGTGGTTCTCGTCGGAAAACGCCTTCTGTTCCGGCAGCACGATGGAAATGGTGGCGACGCACTGGCCATCGCGATCGCATATCGGCGAGGCGATGCAGGCAACCGCATAATCCGATTCCCCTGCCTGGATCGACAGGCGCGACTCGAAGGCCTTGCCGGCGGCTTCCGACAGCGTGCCCGGATCGATCTCGGCGCGGCCGGTCGGTGAAGAGCGGGCGCAGCGCTTGAACAGTTCGATGCGCTCCTCCTCGGCCAGGTGGCCGACGAGCAGGCGGCCGGAGGCCGTCCAGTTCAGCGGCACCCTTGTGCCGACGCGGGACGCCACCTGAAAATGGCTTGGGCCGTCGGCCATGGCAAGCACCAGCATATAGTCGCCGTCA
The DNA here is from genome assembly GCF_025847085.2 of Rhizobium sp. BT-226. Lineage (NCBI taxonomy): Bacteria > Pseudomonadati > Pseudomonadota > Alphaproteobacteria > Hyphomicrobiales > Rhizobiaceae > Rhizobium > Rhizobium sp. BT-226. The sequence continues at coordinate 113,910 of NZ_JAOYTI010000005.1, forward strand.
CGGCCGCAGACCTGCACGGTTTCGCCGGCCTGGCGGCAGAGATCGTGCATTTCGTGGGTGGCGATGCTCATGAAATCCAGCGACCTGGCATAGGCAAGGCCGTAATGGTAGAGCCGCGCGCCGAGCCAGATCGAGCCGTCGGTCTGGCGCGTCAGCATGTTCTTCTCGACGAGGTCGTCGACGATCACGTAAACGGTCGACAGCGGCGCCTTCACCGCCTTGGCGATAGCATAGACGCCGGCGGGTGATCCGGTCTCGTAAAGATGATCGATCACCTGAAGCGCCCGGTCGATACCGCTGACACGCGCGCGGCGCGCGCCCTTGCCAGCAGCCTCGCCGGCAACACCCTCATCTTCGGAGTAAACTGCGGATGATGTCTTTCCGTCCAATTCCACGTACCTCGTTAAAACTGCGATCGTGTTACATTACTATGGCATAGCTGTCGCTGTGGCAAATGGCAACATTTCGCGGGTTGCTAGTCGGATTGAGCCGACCAGATGAGGCTCTGTTTTCAATATCACCGGAAATTTAGGATGTGGCGACGACCGCGAGCGTGCTCAGCGCGCGCGGTTGCTCGAGTAGTCATTCCGCGGCGAGACTTGGAACAACAAGCATCAGCCCGAGTTTGACCCCCTGAACCCAGGAGGTCACCATGCCAAATTATCCCACACCGCCTTTCCCATCCCAGAAACAGCCGATGCCAGGTTTTACCGCGCAGATGGACCCTGTCCCCGACCACGGCGAAAAGAGCTATCGCGGTTCCGAGCGGCTGAAGGGCAAGCGGGCGATCATCACCGGCGGCGATAGCGGCATTGGGCGGGCTGTGGCAATCGCCTATGCCAGGGAAGGTGCCGATCTGGTGATCTCCTATCTCGACGAGGATGAGGATGCCGATGAGACGAAGCGGCTTGTCGAGCAGGCCGGGCGCAGGGCTGTCCTGGTCAGCGGCGATATCCAGGATCCGGCTCTGTGCCGGCAGATCGTCGAGACCGCGGTCAAGGAGTTCGGCGGCATCGACATTCTCGTCAACAATGCCGCGCATCAGGCAAGCTTTAAGAGCATCGACGAGATCAGCGACGAGGAATGGGAACTGACCTTCAAGGTCAATATCCATGCGATGTTCTATCTGACCAAGGCGGCCGTCGCCCATATGAAGCCCGGCAGCGCCATCATCAACACGGCTTCGATCAATTCGGACAGTCCGAACCCGACGCTGCTTGCCTATGCGACGACCAAGGGCGCGATCCAGAATTTCACTGCCGGCCTTGCTCAGCTTCTGGCCGAGAAAGGTATTCGCGCCAATGCGGTGGCGCCTGGGCCAATCTGGACGCCGCTCATCCCTTCGACACTGCCTGAAGAAAGCGTCAGCAATTTTGGCAAGCAGGTGCCGATGAAACGGCCGGGACAGCCGGCCGAACTGGCGACAGCCTATGTGATGCTGGCCGATCCCTTGTCGAGTTATGTCTCCGGCACGACAATCGCGGTCACCGGCGGCAAGCCGATCCTCTAAAGCGGGTCGCGATCGTTCGGATTCACCCCTTGCGCTTAAGTCTTTGTTTGACGCTTGCCGTTGTCGCAAAACCGCTGAACACTTTTGCGCGACATGTTTTAAAGCGGCAAGGGCCGCCGTCTGGTTTTGACGGCAGCCCTTGACGGGGGCAGGGAGATCCCCAAGCTGTTCAGGCGGCGTCTTCAGCCGAAGCAGGGCATAGCCGGCAGATTGGTGCGGCTTGCGAGTGCTCCGATCATATTGCCCACCGATTTCGAGCGCGGTTCGCGCTTGCGGGCGGCCGTCTCCAGGAGTTGCTTGAAGTCTTCAAGCTTTACGCCATCGGCGCGCAACACCATGGCGATCAGGGGGTCGCGAAGGGCTTCGGCTATCGTCAGGTCATCTCTGGTCTTTGTCATGGTTGTCCTCCTTTCGTGGGCGGTCGCCCGTGTTCCACTTTCCGCTGCCATGCCCTCGGCATTGACTTTCGCGTTTCGTGGTGTTACCGGTAAGTAACAATGCATTTGTTACCGATCGGTCACATTGATGTCAAGGACTACGTCCGCAAAAAAATCAGAAACTTCGAATGAAATCTCCGTAGTCGTTTCCGAAGATCGCATCCCGCCCAGGGAGCGTATCGTTTCGACCGCTTCGGAGCTTTTCCGCGAGCGCGGCATCCGCGGCATCGGCGTCGATGCCATTGCCGACGCGGCTCTGACCAACAAGATGACGCTCTACCGGCATTTCGGCTCGAAGGACGAGCTGGTCTGCGAGACGCTGCGCCGCGCCTCCGAAAAGGCGGGTGCCATCTGGCGTGATCTGGAGACGGCCTATCCCGGCAATCCGCGCGCCCAGCTGGACGCCTGGGTGGAGCTGCGGGCGCAATGTCTGAACGGCGAGCCCGCCGGCTGCGATCTCGCCAATGCCGCCATCGAGCTGAAGGGCGAGGGTCATCCCGCCCACGAAATGATCGAGCGGCACAAGGCCGAACAGCGTGATCGCCTGGCCGCGCTCTGTTCGGCGGCCGGCGCGCGCGAACCCCAGCTTCTTGCCGATACGTTGACGCTATTGCTCGAAGGCGCGCGCGTCAGCCGCCAGGCCATGGGCGCTGCCGGTTGCTGCAGTCATTTCGCCAAGGCCTGCCACGCGGCGATCGCTTCGTTCGCCTGACCGTCGCAAGTGTGTGGGAGGGGAACCTTACCGTTTCCATGCCGTTTTCACACTAACCCGAGGGCGATGTGGAGGCAGGGAGATGAACTACGTCTATCTCAAACGGCTGTATGCCAAACGCGCCGAGCTCGAAGCCAAGCTGGAGCTCCATGATGCGCGCTATTGTTTCGGCGAGGAAGAGGTCGATGACGGCACCGACAGCGATCTGCGTCAGCGGTTGAGCGAAATTTCCGAGGAAATTGCTACGCTGGAGAGCAGGCCGGGCCGATAACTATTTAATTTGGGAACAGCATTCAGATTTTAAGCCGACCGGCATAATATCATGCTGTGCTGGCGCTGAGGATTTCCATCGTCCGACCGTCGAATTTTCCCTGATAGAAATGCTCGATCACTTGATGGAAAGGCGAACCGTGATCGCTGATCGCGGCAAACAAGGTCATCGACGAGCGCAGCTTGAGGTCGTCGGGTGAACCCAGGATTTCGTGCGCCGATCGGCCGTCCACGGACAGGATCGCCTCGACGCAGCGCAGCAACCGGCTTGAGAGAATCGGATCGGCAAGATAAGCGGCGGCTTCTTCGGCCGAGCGGATCGCATATTTTTCGGCCATCGCCGACGTACCGAGGCCGGCGATCTGCGGGAAGATGAACCACATCCAATGGGACGTCTTGCGTCCGGCCTTCAGCTCTAAGAGCGCCTGCTCGTAGACGCCGTTCTGGGCGTCGATGAAGCGGTGAAGCTTGTAGTCGATGTCGCCGGCCATGGTCCTTTCCCCTTTTCCTGCCGCCGATGCAGCCTGGGCCAAGGTTTCCACGCCCGGCGATCTACAGCGCCGCACGTCTTTCAGACGCGCAAATGACGCTGTAGCACTTTGAATGACTGCATAATTTCATCCTTAAATCGGTTTCCGATTTAAGGAATTATGCAGTGGTTTTACTATCAGCAAACCCTCTCAGCGTAGGGGCTGCTATCGCGGCAATGGCCATAGGCCGGATGCGGCGGCATGTTATCGCCGGCCGGGGCGGCAATGGCTGATGTCGTCATTGGGTCCGTATTGCCGGAAGAATATGCGGCAATACCCGTAAAGCTCAAGAGAACCAGCGCTCCGACCACGACAATGCGCTCGAAGGCCGAAAGTTTCTGTGCGCTGACATGATCGACATAATCGCGCTCGCCTAAACCGGCGGTTTCGTCCTCTTTTACATGGAGGGTCACCATATCCTGGCGACGGCTTAAAGTTTCACAATCTGTCATTTTAATTACTCCTGCAACACATGCGCAGCCAGGTTCTCAGAGCAAACTCTCACCCTCATCCGAACCGGCTTCGCATGCGAGCAGCATGTGTGTCTTCGATCGTGGCAATTGAAGGGGCGATATCCAAACTCAGTGTTCAAGAAATCGTACCAATAAATGCAAAATATCGTGAAGCTCTGGTTCACCGGAATGATCCGGGGTAGTCCAGAGAGGAACATCTCTCTTCTGGATAGTCCCATGAGCAAATCCTTCGGCGCGATGTCGGTCGCACAGCTTTCCGCCCTCATTCAAGGTGGCGCGGCCGATCCGGTCGAGGTGGCCGAGGCGGTCTTCGATTCCATCGCGAATTATGCCGACAAGGCGGTCTTCACCACATTGCTCGAAAGCCGGGCGATGGAGGAGGCGGGTGCCTCTTCGCGACGTCTGCGGGAAGGGCGCTCGCTTGGATTGCTGGACGGTATTCCGATTGCCTGGAAGGATCTCTTCGACATTGAAGGCTTGCCGACGACGGCGGGTTCCGTCGTTCTGGCAGAGGATATGCCGGCCAAGCGCGACGCGGCTGTCGTTGCTTTGCTCAGGCAGGCGGGCATGGTCGCCGTTGGACGCACCAATATGAGCGAATTCGCCTTTTCCGGCCTCGGCATCAATCCGCATTACGGCACGCCGGCAAATCCGCGCGCTACTGATCTGCCGCGCATTCCGGGCGGCTCATCCGCCGGTGCCGGTGTCGCCGTCGCTGCCGGACTGGTGCCGGTCGCCATGGGCACCGATACCGGCGGCTCGGTGCGTATCCCCGCCGCCTTCAACGGCATCGTCGGCTACAAGGGGACGCGCGGCCGCCACGCAATGGCAGGCGTCTATCCGCTGGCAAAGAGTCTGGATTCGCTGGGACCGCTCTGCCGCAGTGTCAGGGACGCGGTCTGGATCGACGCGGCAATGCGCGGCCTAACGGCGCCTGATGTCGTTGCACATCCCCTGCAAGGGCTGGAACTCATCGTGCCTGAAAATATCGTCTTCGATGGCGCTGAAGCCGGTGTCGTCGCCGCGTTCGAGGCGGCTTTGGGACGTCTTCAAAAGGCCGGCGCCAAGGTTGCCCGCACCATCATCCCTGCCTTCGACGAGATATTCGATCTGATGACGAGATATGGTCCGCTGGTGACGGCGGAGGCTTTCGCACTTCATCAGGAACGCTTGGCCGGACCGGACGCGGACAGGATGGATCACCGTGTGGTTATGCGCACCCGCCTCGGAAGCAAGACGACGCTGTCCGATTACCTCAGAATCCTCGACGCGCGCCACCGCCTGATCGCCGATGTCGAGCGCCTTGTCGGCGACCGGCTGATCGCCTTTCCCACAGTCGCCCACGTCGCTCCGCCGATCGGGCCGCTGGAGCAGGATGACGAGCTGTTCTTCGCGACGAATAACAAGACCTTACGCAACACGGCGCTCGGCAATTTCCTCGACTGGTGTGGCGTTTCCATTCCCTGCGGGACGGGTGTGTCAGGCATGCCGGTTGGCCTGCTGCTTTCGGCCACGGCCCATCGCGATGAGGCGCTGCTGGGGATTGCCCTTGCCGCCGAGGCGGTCATCCGCGACGATTTCGCCTGATGGCAATTGAACCGACGGGCTTTTGTTGCCATTGATGCCGTGAGGAAATCCTGGAGGAAGGCACGTGCAGGTTTTGCAAAACGGACGCTTCGCGGTTTCGACATGGTCGCTGCATCGGCTGCTCGGCGCCGTTTATGCCTATAGTCCCGATCCCGGCAAAAGTGCTGTGGCGAAAGAGCCCTATGGCCCGGGTGCCACGGCGCTGATAGACGTGCCGGCGGCGCTCTCGGCACGCGGCATCAACCGGTTGGAGGTCTGTTCCTTCCATCTGCCGAGCCTCGATGCCGCCTATATAAGCGAATTGCGCGACGCGATGGCGGCCTCGAATGTGCTGTTCCAGACGCTGTTGGTCGAGGACGGCGATCCGAGCCATCCGGAGACGGCTGAACGCGACGTAAAATGGATGGCAGAGTGGATCGACATCGCCGCAGTCCTAGGGGCTGAGAGGATGCGTGTCATTGCCGGCAAGCAGAAGCCGACGGAGGAAAACCTTGCCCGTGCCGCCCGCCATCTGCATTGGCTGGCGGACAAGGCGGACGGCAGCGGCGTGCGTGTCGTCGTCGAGAACTGGTTCGACCTGCTGCCGTCGCCGGTCGAAATGAACTGGCTGCTGGACCGGCTGGACGGCAAGGTCGGCCTTAACGGCGACCTCGGCAACTGGGCGGCGCCAGCGAAATACGAGGGCCTTGCCGATATCATGGGCCGGGCGGAAATCTGCCATGCCAAAGCCGATTATGGCACTGCCGGCCTCGATGCCGAGGATTACCGCAAGTGCCTGGAGATGTGCGAGAGAGCCGGTTACGACGGTCCCTTCACGCTGATCTACGACTCGCCCTTCTTCCCTGACGAATGGGACGGCATCCTGCTGCAGAAGGCGTTCATCGAGGATTTCCTGCGCGAGGCGCCGGCGCGCAAGACGGCTTAAATCAGCAGTGCTTCTTGCTCATTCCTGGCGCGGGAACCTTTGGTTTTCCTCCAGCACGTTCAGATCCATGTGGTTGCGCATATAGCGCTCCGAGGCTTTCTGCAGCGGCTGGTAGTCCCATGGATAATAGGCCCCATTGCGCAGCGCCGCATAGACCACCCAGCGGCGCGCCTGGCTCTCGCGTACGGCTGCGTCGAAATCGGAAAGCTTCCAGCGCCGGCCGGCCTGTTCGGCAAGCCTTGCCAAGATCTCGGCATGCGCCGGGTCGGCCGCCAGATTGTCGAGCTCCTGCGGATCGGCCTCGATATTAAACAGCATCGGCGGGTCCTTCTCGCAGAGCGAGAGTTTGTATTGGCCATCCCGGATGCAGACGAGCGGCGCTTCGGAGCCCTCAGCGGCATATTCCATCGGTACCGGGCCGCGGCTGCCGGTGCCTTCGGCAAGCGCTGCCAGATCCTCGCCCTCGGTCCACGGCTTCAACGAGGCGATATCGATCCCGGCAAGACCCGCCAGCGTCGGCGTCACGTCGAGCGTGGAGACAGGTTGGTCGATCCGCCTGGGCTTCCAGCTTGGTGCCGCGATCATCAGTGGAACGCGGGCCGATCCTTCGAAGAAGTTCATCTTGAACCAGAGGCCGCGATCGCCGAGCATGTCGCCATGGTCGGAGGCAAAGAGGATGATCGTGTTTTCAGCCATGCGGCTCCGTTCCAGGACGCCGAGAATGTCGCCGATCTTCTCGTCGACATAGGAGATATTGGCGAAATAGCCCCGCCTTGCCCGCCTGATCTGCTCATCGCTGATGTCGAAAGCGTCGTGATCGCAGGCTTTCATGAGACGCTGCGAGTGCGGGTCCTGCCGCTCGAAGGCAATCGGCGCAACCGCAGGGTCCAGTGCCGGGCAGTCCTCATAGAGGTCCCAGAATTTGCGGCGCGCGACATAGGGGTCATGCGGATGGGTGAAGCTGACGGTCAGGCACCAGGGGCGCTTGTCATGACCGCGCGAGAGATCGAACAGTTTGCGGCCGGCGTGGTAGGCGACCTCGTCGTCATACTCCATCTGGTTGGTGATCTCGGCAATACCGGCGCCGGTGATCGAACCGAGATTGTGATACCACCAGTCTATGCGTTCGCCCGGCTTGCTATAGTCGGGCGTCCAGCCGAAGTCGGCCGGATAGATATCCGTGGTCAGCCGCTCCTCGAAACCATGCAGCTGGTCGGGGCCGACGAAATGCATCTTGCCGGAAAGTGCGGTCTGGTATCCGGCAGCACGCAGATGATGCGCATAGGTCGGAATGTCGGAGGCAAATTCCGCCGCATTGTCATAGACGCGGGTTCGGCTCGGCAATTGTCCGGACATGAAGGAGGCCCGCGCCGGTGCGCAGAGCGGGCTTGCCGTATAGGCGTTGGTGAAGCGCACGGAACGCTCTGCCAGTGATTTCAGATGCGGCGCATGCAGAAAATCGGCAGGGCCATTGGGAAAGAAAGTGCCATTCAACTGATCGACCATCAGGATGAGGATATTCGGACGCACCATGCGAAATTGTCTCCTGTGGTCTCGAAGGCGGGGGAAGGTCTTGCTGGAAATCGACGCCCATTGCTATTTGCAGATCTTATCAAAGCCATTATCATCCTGCTTGTAAAGCAGACTTTTTTTGATACTTACCAAAAGGAATTTTTATGCCAGACCGTCGGCCTGAGCTGGGATGGATGCGCGTCTTTGCGGAGGTCGCAAGACTTGGCAGCTTTTCGGCCGCGGCGGCAGGTCTCGGCCTGACGCAGCCCGCCGTCAGCTATCAGATTCGGCGGCTGGAAGAGCAGTTCGGCGTCGCCCTGCTGCGCCGACAGCACCGCGGCGTCGAGTTGACCGCGGAGGGCGAACGGCTTTTCCAGGTCGCGGCCAAGACGGTTGGTGACATCGATGCCCTGGCGCGCAGTTTCCGCACCGAGGCTCAAAGGCCAGTTGTCCGACTGAGAACCGACTATGCCTTTTCAGCGCTTTGGCTGATCCCGCGCATGCATGGCTTTCGCCTGCTTCACCCCGAAACGGATATACAGATCGTCGCGACCCAAAGGCTTGAACCCGGCTTTCGTGACGACGCAGATGTGGTGGTGGTTTTCGGCACAAAGGCGGAATTCGGCGCTATCGGATCGCTTCTGCTGCAGGAAAAGGTGGTGCCCGTCTGCACGCGAGGCTTTCTCGATCGCAACGGCCCGTTCGATGATCCGCAGCAGCTTGCCAAGGCGATTCTGATCCATCTCGACTCGCCGATGCCATCGCCCTGGTTCGACTGGCGAAGTTATTTTGCTGAATTCTCCGTCACTCGCGATCTCCATGCCGGCCGCGGTGATGTCAGCTTCAACACTTACTCGCTGGTCGTCCAGGCCGCTCTCAGCGAACAGGGCGTGGCGATCGGCTGGATGGGGCTGGTCGATACGCTTCTGTCCACACATATGCTGGTGGAAGCCGGGCCGCCGCTCGATTCGCCCGACCGCGGTTACTGGCTGATACCGCCGCGATCGGCAAATGTTGATAGCGAGAGGCTCAGCACCTGGCTGGTGGATGAAGTCGGCGGGACATGACATTCGGACCGAGGCCGGCGCGTCATCGCATCCGGAATATGTGCGCTCTCGGGAGAGAAGCCTTGTCATGACCGATGCCGATCGACATTGTGGCATCGATTCATAGGGAAGGGCCGAAGCATGTCGCGAACCGTCGGATACGTCGTTGGACTGCTCATGATCCTTCTGGGGCTGATTTGGATCGCCCAGGGAAGCGGTTATTTTCCCTATCCCGCATCCAGTTTCATGATCAACCAAAGCATCTGGGTTCTCTGGGGAAGCATCATGGCTGTCGCGGGGCTCGCTGTGACAATCATTGTTTCACGGCTGCGCCGGAGAGGATGAGCCGGCAATCGTGCATGGCTTTGAGGGAATTCGACATCGACAAGTTCCTCGAGCAGAAATATCTGGCGGCTAACGGCCTGTCGAATTGAGGAGAATGGCATGAGCGCAGCTGAAATCGACGGCTTTGCGGACCGGATCAGGCACCACCGGGGCGGCATGATCTCCGCCTGGATCGGTATTCCCGACGCCACGCTCGCCAATCACCTGGCGCAGGAGGCCTTCGACGCCATCGTGCTGGATATGCAGCACGGCATGTGGGACATGCCCTCGGCAGCGAACGCCGTCGCCCAGGTGCGCCTTGCCGGCAAGCCAGCGCTGGCGCGCATACCGGTCGGTGATTTTGCTTCCGCCTCGCGCCTGCTCGATGCCGGCGCCTCCGGCATCATCGCGCCAATGATCAATTCGGCCGAAGACGCGCAAGCCTTCGTCAAGACCACGAAATATCCGCCTCTTGGCGAACGCAGCTGGGGACCGTCGCTGGCGCTCAATCATACCGGCCTGTCGGCCGATGATTATCTGAAGAACGCCAACGCACTCACCGTCGCCATCGCCATGATCGAGACCCGGGCGGCACTCGAGGCGATCGACGGCATCCTCGGCGTTGCCGGCATCGATGGCATTTTCATCGGTCCTTCCGACCTTTCGATCGCACTCTCGAACGGCGACCAGGTGGCGCCGAACGCCGCCGAGATCGACGGCGCCATGCAGCATGCGGTTTCGCGCTGCCGCGCCCATGACAAATTCGCCTGCGCCTTCGCCGGCGACGGCGAGCGGGCCGGCGAACTGCTGAAATTCGGCTTCGATCTGGTCATTGCCGGCGCCGAGACCGCGCAACTGCGCTCCGGCGCCCGCCGCGCCATCAACGCCGCCCGCAGGATCGCTTCGGGAAGTTAGTCGGAGCGCGCTTCATTGCGCAGTTCCCTACCTGACACGCATTTGTTGCGTCGACCCAAGCTTCGCGAAAGCTTTGCCCGGCACAATCTCCCGCGATTGGGGGACCGTCTATGGATGATGCAGTAGCTGAGGATCGCGTACTCGAATTCGGGGCGAGCCGCGTATATATCGGAAAGTATTCCTACGGCGTTTTGGGGACCAAGGTGTTCACCTACGACCAGGGCGCGTCGTTGCGGGTCGGCAGGTTCTGCTCCGTGGCCATGGATGTGAGTATCCTGCTTGGTGGCGAGCATAAGACCAACTGCTTCACGACCTATCCTTTCGGACATGCGAAATTTTTGTCGCAACTCGGCGGCGAGGGGATCAAACAGCCGAGCGGCACGAAGGGCGACGTTGTTATCGGCAACGATGTCTGGATCGGCTTCGGAGCCACCATCCTTTCGGGCGTTACCATCGGCGATGGCGCGGTCATCGCCGCCCGCTCGCATGTTTATAAGGATGTCGAGCCTTTCGAGATCGTGGGCGGTAATCCGGCTCGGCACATAAGATATCGCTTCAATCCTGAAATCCGCGATCTCATGATGCAGCTCAAATGGTGGGAGCTGCCGGATGAGAGCATCAAGCAGATTTCCGAAATCCTCTTCTGCAGCGAGCCCACCAAGGAGCTTCTCGACCTCATGCTGCAGGCATTCCGGGGACAGGGCACCGACGGTGAGCGGCAGACGGACGCCGCCTGAAGTTTCTGTCAGGCATTCCATCAGCCGCCCGATTTGACTGCCAGCCAGATCACATGCCGGGCGCCGCGTTTGCGGTTGGCGCGGGTATTGACGACCTCGACGGTAAAGCCGCTATCCTTGAGACGCCGCGTGAAATCGGGGTCCGGACCGGACGACCAGACGGCGAGCACCCCGCCGGGGCGCAGCGCGTCGCTGGCGGCGCGAAGGCCGGCGAAGTCGTAGAGCCGGTCGTTGGATTTGCGGGTCAGGCCATCAGGGCCGTTATCGACATCGAGCATAATAGCGTCATAGGCAGCCTTGCCGGCGCGGATCGCCTCGCCGACATCGCCCTGATGAATGCCGACGCGCGGATCGTCGAGGCAGCCTTTGAATACCTCGGCCATCGGGCCGCGTGCCCAGGCGATCACGGCAGGCACCAGTTCGGCGACGGTGACACCGGCATCTTCCGGGAGGACGGCGAGAGCGGCGCGCAGGGTAAAACCCATGCCGAGCCCGCCGATCAGCACCCTCGGCTTCGGGTGCGATTTGATCCGATCCCAGGAAAGGGTCGCCAGCGCTTCCTCCGAGCCACTGAGACGGCTATTCATCAGCTCGTTGGCGCCAAGCATGATCGAGAACTCGCTGCCGCGCTGCTTCAGCCGCAATTCGCCGTTTTCGCCGGGAATTGTCGCGGAATCGAGCTGGATCCAGGGCAGCATGACGGTTTCGCCTCATATGAAAGAGACCGTCCCCTAGCATAGGGCGCTAGATGAGGCCAGCAAGGTGGCCTCAGATCATCCGCATGAAATGATCCTGCTCGAATTCGACGATGTCGTCCTGCGGCACGGCCGAACGGCGGCGGATATCCTCCACCTCGTCCGGTCTCAGGCGGGCCTTCGGGTCGTCGAACCGGACCTCCGGATCAGGCACGGCCGAGAGCAGCAGACGGGTATAGGGATGCAGCGGATTGTCGATCACCTTGGCGACGCTGCCCCATTCGACGATCTGTCCGGCATACATCACGGCGATATCCTCGGCGACATAGCGGGCGGTGGCGATGTCATGGGTGATATAGAGCAGGCCGAGATTCATCTCCTGCTTCATCTCGTTCAAGAGGTTCAGCACGCCGAGGCGCACGGAGACGTCGAGCATCGAGGTCGGCTCGTCGGCGACGATCACCTCCGGCTTGACGGCCAGGGCGCGCGCGATGTTGACGCGCTGGCGCTGGCCGCCGGAAAGCTCATGCGGATATTTCGTCGCGACGAGATCGGGATCGAGCCTGACACGCTGCAGCAGTTCGCGGACCGCGACGTCGATCTCGGCCCCTTTGATCTCCGGGCGATGCAGCTTCAGCGGCCGCCGGAGATGATGGGCGATGGTGTGGGCCGGGTTGAGGGAAGCGAAAGGGTCCTGGAAGATCATCTGCACCGAGCGGCGGTAGCGGGCGATCTCGGCGGATTTTGCCGCCTCGACAGGCCGGCCCTTGTAGAGAATCCGGCCCGACGTCGGCAGATATTCGCGCATCGCCATGCGGGCGCAAGTGGTCTTGCCGCTGCCGGATTCGCCAACGAGCGCCAGCGCCCGGCCGGCATACAGCGAAAACGAGATGGCGCGGGCCGCATGCACGGCTGATGGGCCGTGGCCGAAGGTCTTCGTCACCTTGTCGAGGGCGAGGACGGTATTGCTCATAACAGCACTCCTCCATGCAGCGAGGGGAAGGAGGCCCAGAGCTTTTTCGTGTAGTCGTGCTTGGGCGTCCTGTAGATCGCCTCGGCCGTGTTTTGCTCCACCAGCTGGCCTGATAGCATGATGCCGATGCGGTCGCAGAATTGCACCATCAGCCCGAGATCATGGGTGATGAACAGCACGGAGAAGCCGAAGCTGCGGCGCAATTCGTTGATGCGCTGCAATATCTCGCGCTGGACGACGACGTCGAGCGCCGTCGTCGGCTCGTCCATGACGACGAGCTTCGGATCGAGCGCCATGCAGATGGCGATGACGATGCGCTGGCGCATGCCGCCGGAAAACTGGTGCGGGTAGTCGCGCATGCGATCCGGCGCGATGTCGACGAGCGTCAGCATCTCGGCGGTGCGCTCGCGGGCTTTCGCGCGGCTCATGCCTTTGTGGGTCCGCAGCATGTCGTAGAATTGCGTTTCGACGCGCAGCACCGGGTTCAGCGAGTTCATGGCGCTCTGGAAGACCATGGCGACCTCGCGCCAGCGAAACGCACTGAGCGCCTGCCGGTCGAGGCCGAGCACGTCGCGGCCGTCGAGCAGGATGCGGCTCTCCTTGCGGATCAGCGCCGGCGGCTTGTGTAGGCGGCTGATGGCAAAAGCGATGGTGCTCTTACCGCAGCCGGATTCGCCGGCAAGGCCGAAGACTTCGCCGGGCGCGACATCGAAGCTGACATCGCTGACGGCGCGGAAATCCTTCTCCTCGCCGATATAGTCGATGGTGAGGTTCCTCACCGAGAGCAGCGGCTGCGTCACAGGCGGCCCTCCCCGGACCGGACGAGCAGGGACCAGCGCTTCAGATGATTGCCGGTGCGCAGCCGCGGATTGGCGATTTCGTCGACGGCAAAATTCAAGAGCGACATGCCGATACCGAGGAAGGCGAGTGCGAAGCAGGGGGTGAGAATGTCCCACCAGGCGCCGACCGAAAGGGCCGAGGCCTTCTGCGCATTGTAGAGCATGGTGCCCCAGGAGATCGCTCTCGGATCGCCGAGGCCGAGGAATTCCAGTGTCGCCTCGGTGATAATAGCGAAGATGACGCTGCCGATGAAATTGATGCCGACGATTGAAATCACGTTGGGAAAGATCTCGAATGTCATGATGCGCCATTGCGGCTCCCCCATCATCTCGGCCGATTTGACGAAATCCTTCTGCTTGACGGAGAGCGTTTCGGCACGGGTGACGCGTGCGCCCCAGGCCCAGGACGTGGCGCCGAGGATGAGGGCGATGACGAGGGGGCTTGCCTGGCCGAGGAAGGCGGCGAGCACCAAGAGCAGCGGCAGGTTCGGAACGACCAGCACCATGTTGGTGAAGAAGCTGATGATCTCGTCGGTCTTGCCGCCGCGATAACCGGAGATGATGCCGAGTGCGGTGCCGACAAGCGTGATCAGCAGGCCGGCGCCGAAGCCGACGGCAAGCGAAGTACGGGCGCCGTAGATCAACCGGGCGAAGACATCCTGGCCGATGCGGGTCGTACCGAGGATATGGTCGAGTGATGGCGCTTGATGCGGCCGCCCGGTGCGGGCGGCGGGATCGTACTGCGTCAGCAGCGGCGCTGCGATCGCGACGAGGACGATGAAGGCGATGATGACGAGGCCGACCAGCGCCTTGCGGTTTCGAAGCAGGGTCTTCATATCACGCTCCCTTCAGCCTGGGATCGAGCAGCACATAGCTGACGTCGACGATAAAGTTGGCGATCAGCATGGTTGCGGTCATGATGAGGAGCTGGCCCTGGATGACGGGGTAATCGCGGGCGAGTATCGCCTGGTAGAGAATGTTGCCGAGGCCTGGATAGTTATAGACGACCTCCGTCACCAGCGAGCCGCCGAGGATGGTGCCGATGGCGATGGCAAGACTGGAGACGGTCGGCAGCAGGGCGTTGCGCGCCGCGTACCAGAGCATCACATGCCGGTCCGAAAGGCCCTTGGCGCGGGCCATGACGATATAGTCCTCGCCGAGCAGGTTGATCATGTTGTTGCGCATGGTGACGGTGAAGCCACCGATCAGCACGGTGCAGAGCGTCACCATCGGCAGGATGCCGTGATAGGCGAGGCTGCCGATATATTGCAGGCTGAAGGCCGGATCGAGCGATGGGTCGGCGGCATAACCGTTCGGAAACCAGCCGAGCGTGAAGCCGAAGATGAAGAGCACGATCAGCGAGGTGACGACGGCCGGTACCGAGGTCGCGAAGATCGCGCCGACGGAGACGATGACGTCGAACTTGCTGCCGCGGCGCCAGGCGGCGACGATGCCGAGGAAGGTGCCAAGCGCAAAGCTCACGATCGTCGCCGTGCCCATCAGGCCCACGGTCCAGACGAGCGCATGGCCGAGCACCGAGGTGACCGGCAGCGGAAAATATTTGATCGAGCGGCCGAGATCGCCGGTGAAGATGCTGCCGAGATAGGTGAGGTATTGCTGCCAGAGCGGACCGTCGACGAAGCCGAAGGTGAGCTTCAGCGCCTGCAGGCTTTCCGGCGGCAATTCGGTGCCGGCACTTGAAAACATGATCTGCACGGGATCGCCCGGCATCAGACGGGGCAGGAAGAAATTGATCGTCGCTGCCGCGATGAAGGCTGCCATGTAGAAGACGAGGCGGCGAAGCAGGAAAGCCATAGGGACTCCGTCGTGACGGAGCGGCGCTTTACGCCGCTCCCGAGGATTGCGATGCTTACTTGACCGGCTCGAGAGCGAGCAGATTCAGCAGGCGTGCAGGATTGGTCCGCGAGATCGACGGATTGACGAAGGGGTTTTCCTTGGTCGACCAGCCGGTGAAGCGCTTGGTGTTGTACTGATACCAGTTCGGATTGTTGAAGACGGGAATCATCGGCAGATTTTCAGCGACGATGCGCTGCGCCTTGTTCATCGCGTCCTTCTGCTTGGCAAGATCGGCGGTATGGGTGAACTCGGTGACGAGTTTCTCGACCTCCGGGTTGAACCAGCGCTGCGCGGTGAAGCGGGTCTTGCCCTTGTCCGAGGCGCTGAAGGCGCGCTTGTAGGGATAATAGGGCGAGGCCGATGCCGGCAGGCTGTTGATCGCCGCATCGAAGGTGCCGTTGATGAGGTTGCCGGTCCAGACGGCTTCCTCAGGCGTTTCGATCTTGGCGTCGATGCCGACCGCCTGCATGCCCTCGACGGCGAGGTTGACGGTGTCGATCCAGTCGGTCCAGGCGCTGGGGACGATGATCGAGAAGGAGATCTTGGTGCCGTCGGGATTATCGCGGAAGCCGTCGCCATCCTTGTCCTTGTAACCCGCCTCGTCGAGCACGGCCTTGGCGGCATCGGCATCATAGGTTGCGAACTTGCCGAAGTCGGCCTTGACGGACGGGTCCGCCCAGCTCTTGTAGAGCTCGCCCATCAGGCCGGGGTCCTCGTTCAGCGTCGGATAGCCGTAGCCGGCGACGTCGATCATCGTCTTGCGGTCGAGCGCCATCGAGACGGCACGGCGGAACTTCAGGTCGTTGAAGGCCTTCTTGTTGTTCTCGTTCGCCGTTTCCAGGTTGAACAGGAAGGCGACCATGCTGCTTGGCGAATACCAGTAGTGGAAATGCGCCGGATCCTTGGAAACATAGACATTGTCGATGTCGGGAATGAAGGAGACGCCCCAGTCGAGCGTGCCGTCGGCCGTTGCCGTCAGCATCTGGTTGTTGTCGGCAAGCTGCGGGAAGCGCATGCAATCGACCTTCAGGTGCTCGTTGTCCCAGTAGTTCGGGTTACGGCACTGGTCGTAGGTCTGGCCGGTGAAGCGCGGCACTTCCGTCAACGGGCCGCTGCCGACCGGGGTTTCGTTGGCGAAGGTGACGGGATCAGCGACATCCTTCCAGACATGTTCGGGAACGATCGGCAATTGCGAGATCTGCTCGGCGGCGAGCGAGCTCGGATTGGCGAGCGTGAAGCGCACCGTCTGGCCGTCAACGGCCTGGACATCGGTGATGAAGGTCCAGATGCTGACGAAGTCGAGCGCCGGAAATTTCTTCAGGTAGTCATAGGTGAACTTGACGTCGGCTGCGGTCAGCGGCTTGCCATCAGACCATTTCAGGTTCGGGCGCAGCTTGAAATCGATGCTCTTCAGGTCGTCGGAGAGTTTGAAGCTTTCGGCCAGGCGATAGACCGGCTTGTTGCTGTCGAAGCGGTTGAAGACGACCAGCGGCTCGTAGATGAAGTCGAGTGTCGACTGGCGCGACGAGGTCTGGTTGAACGGGTTGAAGTTGCGAACCCAGGTCGTCGCCGGTTCGATATTCACTGTGAGGACCGTCTGCGCCATGGCAGAACCCGAAAGCAGTGTTAGTGCGGCGGCAAGAAGATATTTTTTCATGTTTATTCCCCTTTTCTTATGCGGTGAGAGATGATGGGCCGGTCAGGAGACCAGCGCGCTTGCAAACATGTCTTCGACTTGCGCATGGGCGGCGCGGACATCGATCTTGAGATTGCCGAGGCGGGCCTTGCCGGCAGCGATCCGCTGCAGCGCGGCTTCCGTCAGCGGACGGGCGGCCTTGGCGGCGGCTTCGCTTTCCGGGATGTCGCCGTGGCTGTGGAGCGCGATGTCGAAACCTGCGTCGAGCACCTGTTTGACGCGTTCGGGCAGGGTGCCGGAAAGCGACTCCATGAAAATGCAGTCGGAAATCAGCACCCCGTCATAACCCATGTCGTTGCGGATCACGTCGTGCATGATCGGCGAGACGGACGCCGGCAACTCCGCGTCATAGGCCGAGTAGACGACATGGGCGACCATCGCCCAGGGTGTATCCTTCAGCGCCACGAAGGGCTTGAAATCGGTGGCGGTAAGCGTCTCGCGGCTGGCGTCGACCACCGGACGCTCCTTGTGGGAATCGAGCGTTGCGCGGCCATGGCCGGGAATGTGCTTGATGACAGGCATGTTGCCGGTCTCGAGCAGGCCATCGACCACCTCGCGGCCGAGGGCAGCGATGAAATCGGGATCAGGGCCGAAGGAACGGGCGCCGATGACCGCGCTCGTCGTCTCGAAGACGAGGTCGAGAACGGGTGAGCAGCCGCTGGAAAGGCCGAGTTCCGTCATCATCGCGCCCATGGCCTGGGAGGAAAGGCGCAGTGCTTTTTTGCCGAGATCGAAATCGCGGCGTGCAAGTTCGGCGAACTGGCCGAAACTGCGGAAGAGCGGCCAGGGGCCGGCATCGAGATGCTGAACGCGGCCGCCTTCCTGGTCGGTGAAGACAGGCGCGCCGTCGCGGCCGACGGCTTCGCGGAAGCGCTCGATCAGCCGCCTTGTCTGCTCCGGCTCGCGCTGATTGCGCCGGCCGACGAAAAGGCCGAGCGGATTGGTTTCGCGAAAGAGGGCGAATTCGTCATCCGAAATGGTGGGATTCGGAAGGCCGACGAAAAGGGCGAGCGGGGTCGAGGACAATTCTGGTGCTCCGGTATCAGATGATCATTTCGGCGTGCTTCTCAGCATGCCTTCGTAGATGCCCTTGTCGGGGGCGGGGATGATGGTTGCGCCTGCAGTCTTGGCGTAGAAATCGACCGGCCCGGCATCGCCGATGAAGGCATAGGCGTGGCCGAGCGTCTTCATGGTCTCAAGGCAGGCGGAAAAGAGGGCGAGCCCGATGCCCTTGCCGCGTGCGTCGGGGTCGACGCCGGTCGGGCCGAAGAAGCCGCGCGCCGTCGTGTCGTAGCAGGCAAAGCCGAGCAGCTTGCCGCTTTCGACGGCGATCAGGCAGGCAACGGGCTGGCGGGAGAAGGCGACCGCGACTTCGCTCGCCCAGTTCTCGCTGAACCGTTCGCGAACCCAGCTGACGATAAGATGCAGTTCCGGGGGCAGGGCCGGACGGATGAAGACGCCGGCGTCGTCGGCTTTGCGTTTCAGATCGGCGAGCTCAGTGGAATATAGGCTCACAAGCAGGTCTGGCACCTGTCACTCCTCCAGTTATTCCGTTATTGCGGAACATATCCCCTTTTAGTGTCATAGACTTGGCCATCTGGCTGGGCTTGTCAACAAGGTTTTTCAAACGGCCAAAGGCGCGACCTGCCGCTGTCCCAGGGTTTCAACGCAAAGTAGGTGCCGAACGCAAAAACGGCCCGGAAAGGCCGGGCCGTTTCGATTGGCGGAGTATTGGTTGAGCGAGCGCCTATTCGCCCTCTTTCCAAAGCGCATGAAAATGCTGCACCGGGCCGTGGCCGGAGCCGACGGCGAGGTGTTCGGCAGCCGCGACCGCGCCGGCGAGATAATCCTTGGCGATGGCGACGGCTTCCTGCGCCGAGGCGCCCTTGGCGAGCTCGGCCGCCAGCGCGCTGGAGAGCGTGCAGCCGGTGCCGTGGGTGTTCTTGGTCGGCACGCGCCTGGCTTCGAACCAGTGCAGGCCGGCGGCCGTGGCAAGCACGTCAGGGCTCTCGTCGCTGTCGAGATGGCCGCCCTTGACCAGCACTGCGGCCGGGCCAAGCGCCCGCAGGCGCTCGGCCTGGGCCGCCATCTCAGCCCGGTTTGTCGCGACCGGCTGATGCAGCAGGGCGGCGGCTTCGGGCAGGTTCGGGGTCAGAAGCGTGGCAAGCGGCAGCAGCCGGCGGGTCAGCACGTCGACCGCTTCGGGCGCGAGCAGGGCGGCACCACCCTTGGCGATCATGACAGGGTCGATGACGATCGGAATGTCGCGGTGGTCAGCCAGCGCGCCGGCAACAGCGTCGGCGATGCCGGCATTGGCGATCATGCCGATCTTGACGGCATCGACGCGGACATCGGCAAAGACGGCATTGATCTGGTCGGCGACGAATTGCGGCGGCACCAGATGCACGCCGCTGACCCCTTGCGTGTTCTGCGCCGTCAGCGCGGTCAGCACCGCCATGCCGTAGACGCCGCGGGCGGAAAAGGCCTTGAGATCGGCCTGGATGCCGGCGCCGCCGGAGGGATCGGAGCCGGCGATCGAGAGAACGTTGCGGATCATGCGCGAGCCTTTCGGATTTCTGCGGCGATGCGGCGCGTGGCCGCTTCGGGATCCGGCGTGCCGCAGATGGCGGAGACGACGGCAAGCCCCCTGGCGCCTGCGGCAAACACCTCGGCGACATGATCCACCTTGAGCCCGCCGATCGCGACCGATGGCACCGGCGAGGCCTTTACCAGCCTTGCAAGGCCGTCAAAGCCGATCGGCTGCTTGTGATCGGCCTTGGTCGGTGTCGCAAACACCGGCCCGACGCCGGTGTAATTGATGAGATCAGGATCGACGGCGTTAGCAAGCACCTCGCTCTCGACCGACAGGCCGAGGATCATCTCGGCACCGACCATCGCCCGCGCTTTGCGCGCATCCATATCCTCCTGGCCGATATGCAGGCCGTCGGCGCCGATGGCGATTGCCGCCTCGACATCATCGTTGATGATGAGGAGGGCGCCGGTCCCATCCAGCGCCTGTTTCAAGGCGCGGCCGGTCTCGATCATCCTGATGGTGCCGGCATGTTTGTCGCGCAGCTGCACCATGGTCGCGCCGCCGGCAACGGCAAGGCGTGCGGTCTCCACCATGCCGATCCCGGCGCAGAGATCGGGGTCGAGGACGAGATAGAGCGAAAGGTCGAAAGCCTTCATGCGGCTGATATCCTTGCCCTGGCGTCAAGCGTTTCGGCGTCGAGCGCAGCCAGCGCATCGAGGAAGCGCCAGGAGAAGGACCCAGGCCCGGCCGCCCCAAGGGCGGCCTCCTCGCCGGCGATGGCGAAGGTTGCAAGTGCTGCGATCGTCGCGCCGAAGATATCCTCTGGTGCCGTCGCGGCAAAGGCGCCGACGAGGCAGGTGAGCGAGCAGCCGAGCGCGGTGACTTGAGGCATCAGAGCTGATCCGCCTTCGATGCGCACGGCCCGCTCGCCGTCGGTGACGAAATCCACGGCGCCGGTAACGGCAACCACCGCTCGCTGACGCTCGGCGAGCCATCGCGCCGAACTTTCCGCCTGCTCGACCGGGTCGCGGCTGTCGACGCCCTGGCCGCGGCTCTCTCCGCCGGCCAGCGCGATGATTTCGGAAGCGTTGCCGCGGATGATGGTCGGACGCAGCGCTAGGAGATCGGCGACCGCATTGCGGCGGAAAGCCGTCGCATAATGCGCGACGGGATCGAGCACCCAGGGCTTGCCGGTTGACGTCGCAGCCTTCGCCGCCGCCTGCATGCCGTCGATCCATTGCGTCGACAGCGTGCCGATATTGATTGTCACAGCACTGGCGATCCCGGCGAATTCGCCGGCTTCTTCAGCGGCATGCACCATGGCGGGGGAGGCGCCGGCGGCAAGCAGCACATTTGCGGCGATGTTCATGGCGACGTAATTGGTGATGCACTGAACGAGCGGCGGCTTCTCGCGCATCGCCTTCAGCATAGCTCCTGGTGTGGTCCTGGTCTGCATATGGCCCCTTTCAGGCGGGGGCGGGCACGGGGCGGTTCGTGCGGGCAGTGCCGCGGCCCCGAGCGACTCCCTCCGCCGGCATTATCCGGTTCAGGTTCGAAGGGTGCTTCTCAGCCCGTCTGTCGACGAACGCCCCTGTCTCTCATCGCGATTCTTTTCGCAGAGAACGGAGGTGATGTCATCCCGAAAATGATCGACGCGGCGCAACGATTGTCGACGATTTGAGAAAGGCGATCAGCCGACGATCTGGCCAACCGCCGCCGACATCCTCCTTCGCGACATTTTAGTCATGTCTCAGTCCTTCAGTCACGCATGCACTTCCTTGCCGCGATAGACCTCCGGATCGGGGATCGGAACCGCGGCGATCAGCGCGTGGGTGTAGTCATTCCTCGGGTTCTCGAAGATATCCCGCCGCGTGCCGGTTTCGATAATGCGGCCGGCGCGCATGACGGCGACGTTGTGGGACATGCGCTCGACGACGGCCATGTCGTGGGAGATGAAGAGATAGGCGAGCCCCATCGTTTCCTGCAGTTCGAGCAGCAGGTCGAGCACCCGGGCACGGACGGAGACGTCAAGCGCTGCGACGCTCTCGTCGGCGACGATCAGCTTCGGCTCCAGTGCCAGCGCTCGGGCGATGCAGATGCGCTGGCGCTGGCCGCCTGAAAATTCGTGCGGATAGCGCGTTGCCGCATCAGGCGTCAGGCCGACCCGGCGCAGCAGTTCGGCGACGCGGTCCTGCCGTTCACTATGGTTGCTGATGCCGTGAATGACCATCGGTTCGCCGATCGCTTTGCCGACGGCCATGCGCGGGTCGAGCGAGGCATAGGGATCCTGGAAGATCATCTGCGCCGAGCGGCGCACGGGCCGCATCTCGCGCTGGCTGAGGCCGGCAATATTGCGGCCGTCGATCAGGACATTGCCCTTGAAGGGGATGAGACCGAGCACGGCCTTGCCCGTCGTCGATTTGCCGGAGCCGCTTTCGCCGACGAGGCCGAGCGTTTCACCCGGCAAGATATCCAAGGAAACGCCATCGACGGCTGCAACTGGCGGCTTGCCCTTGAAAAACCGGCTTGCGGCGTTGCCATAGGTGACGGTGAGGTCGCGCACATTCAGCACCGGCGTGCGGTCCGGATGCAGCGTCTCGACGGCGCGCTGGGTGATGCGCGGCGGACGGTCGGTGCCGGCAAGCGCGCCGAGCCGCGGGACGGCGGCCAGCAATTGCTGCGTATAGGCCTCCTTCGGCCGCTGGAAGATGGCGAGCGCCGTTCCCTGCTCGACGATCCTGCCATTCTGCATGATGACGACGCGATCGGCCATTTCGGCGACGACGCCCATGTCGTGGGTAATGAGGATGATCGAGGCGCCGAATTCGCGCTTCAACTCGCGCATCAGCCTGAGGATCTGCGCCTGCACGGTGACGTCGAGTGCCGTCGTCGGCTCGTCGGCGATCAGCACCTTCGGCCGGCAGGAGAGCGCCATGGCGATCATTACCCGCTGGCGCATGCCGCCGGACAGCTCGTGCGGATATTGCTTCAACCGCCGGGCCGGCTCGGTGATCTGCACGGCGTCGAGCATCTTCAGCGCCACCGCCTCGGCATTCTCGCTGCCCTGGTGCGCGCGGATTGCCTCCGTCAGCTGGTTGCCGACCGACATGACCGGGTTCAGCGAGGTCATCGGCTCCTGGAACACCATGGCGATATCGCCGCCGCGCACGCTGCGCATCGCCCGGTCGGAAAGCTTGAGCAGGTCGCGCTCGCCAAGCAGCACGCTGCCGGAGGCGACCCGCAGCGAGGCTTTCGGCAAGAGCCCCATGATCGACAACGAGGTGACCGACTTGCCGGAGCCGGATTCGCCGGCAATGCAGAGCGTTTCGCCGCTTGCAAGCTCGAAGCTGACATCCTGGAGCACCGGCTTGCGGCCTTCGGGGGTGCGGGCATCGACGCTCAGCTTGCGAAGGCTGAGCACCGGTGCTGCGGCGGGCATGGCTTCGTTCACGCGAACACGATCCTCGGGAAGTAGAAGGAGACCACCCAGTTCGGCTGGTCGACGATCTCGCTGATGCGGAGATCGCCGCAGACCGAGCAGAGCAGATAGGCATCGACGGCGCTCATGCCGTGTTCGGCGCCGAGAAGATCGATCATCCGCATGACGCTTTCGCGTGCGCCGGTCATCAGGTCAGGGCCGATGCCTGTCGTCACCTCGTAGCCGGCGCCGTCGAGGTGGCGGGTCACCGGTTCGGTCGTGGTGAAGCGCGGCGTCTGCAGCTTGGCGTCCTTGACGAGCTCGATCGTCGCTTCGACGTTCATCTGGCTTTCGATCGCCGTGCCGCAGACTTCGCCATCGCCCTGGGCGGCATGGGTATCCCCGATCGAAAACAGCGCGCCGTCGACCTCGACGGGCAGATAGAGCGTCACCCCCGCCGTCAGGTCGCGGATGTCCATGTTGCCGCCGACGCGACGTGGGGGGACGACGGAGTGGGTGCCGGGCTCGGCTGGTGCGACACCGATCGTGCCGGCAAAAGGCTTCAGCGGCACGCGGCCGCCCGGGCCGTAAAGGGCGGGCACCATGCTGGTCGCGTCATAGGACCAGACATGCAGGGCCGGATCCTTGAACTGGTCGGCAAGCAGGCCGAAGCCCGGAATATTGGCCGTCCAGCCGACGCCCGAGGGAATGAACTTGCGCAGCGTCACCTTCAGCGCATCGCCGGGCTTGGCGCCTTCGATATAGACCGGGCCGGAGACCGGGTTGATCTTGCCGAAATCGAGCGCGTTCAGCGTTTCCAGGGTGGCGTCGCTTCCGAGCTGGCCACCCGATGAATCCATGCATTCGAAGTGGATCGTCTCTCCGGGCTTGGCGACGACCGCGGGGGCGAAATCCTTGTTCCAGCCGAAATTATGCTGGGCGCGGTGAATGGTGTGAGTGCAAGCGATGCACATGTCATGTCTCCCTCGATTTTATGATGCCTTCCCCGCGTGGACCGGGAAGGCTTTGTTTCTTCAGGGCTTATTGCTTCACGTAGATCGCGTCGTAATTGATGACGCGGGTCGGATCGATGTAGATGTTGTCAGCACCGCCCATGCGCAGCGACTTGGCGACGACGCGGCGTTCGTTGATGACAGGGATCCACGGCGCATCGGCCATGATATCGGTGAAGATCTTGCCCCAGGCGGCGGCGCGCTCGGCTGATTTTGCCGGATCGGACATGGAGTCGGCGGCAACGGCGCGCTTGTCGAGATCGGCGTTGCAGTACCACGACCAGTTCCAGCCGCCCGGAACCGCGCCGGCACAACCGAGGATCGGGCCGTAGAAGTTGGACGGATCCGGGAAGTCGGCGATCCAGGCCATGCCGCCCGACCAGATCATCGGCGCTTCGCCTTCCGTGCCGCCGGCCGAGATGACGTTTGCCTGGGCGAGCGCCCGGACTTCGGCCTTGACGCCGACAGCGGCCAGATCCTGCTGGATCGCCTGGGCGATACGCGGCTGCGGGTCGGTGTTGGTGGAGTAGAGCACGGTTTCGAAGCCGTCGGGATAACCGGCTTCGGCAAGCAGCGCCTTGGCTTTCGCCACATCATAGGCATAGCCGGTGAAGGACTTGTCGTAACCCGGCATCAGCGGCGGTAGCGGCTGGTTGGCAGGCGTTGCGCGGCCGTTGAGGATGCGGGTGATGCGCTCCTTGTTGATCGCCATGTTCAGCGCCTGGCGAACCTTGACGTTATCGAAGGGCTTCACCTTGGTGTTCAGCGTGATGTAGCCGGTGTGCAGCTGTTCGCCGTCGACGATCATCTGCGCGCCGTCGGCCGAATTCTTGATTTCGAGGAACTTCGCCGGCGGAATGCCGTCGCCGGCAATATCGACCTCGCCCTTCTGCAGGCGCAAGAGCGCCACCAGCGGCTCCTGGCCGACCTCGACCTTGAAGCTGTCGATATAGGGAACACCCTTGACGAAATAATCCTTGTTGCGTTCGAAAACGAGCTGCTGGCCGATCGTCCAATCCTTCAGGATGAAGGTGCCGGAGCCGACCGGCTTCTTGCCGAAGTCGCCGGCGGCCGCCTCGACGGCTTCCTTCGGCACGACCGAGGCGAAGTTGATGGCAAGCACGTGCAGGAAGGTGGCGTCTGGGCGCGAGAGATTGAAGATGACGGTGCTGTCGTCCGGCGTCTCGATGCCGGAGAGCGTCGTCGTCTTGCCGCCGGTTTCATCCTCGAAGCCCTTGATGGCGCCGAAGAAGCCGGCGCCGGGGCCTTGCGTCTTCGGGTCGACGGCGCGTTCGATCGAATATTTCACGTCGGAGGCGATGACCTCACGGCCGTTCGAAAACTTCACGCCCTTGTGCAGCTTGAAAGTATAGGTCAAGCCGTCGGGCGAAACGGTGAAGCTTTCGGCAAGCGAGGGAACCGGGTTCGGCGTGCCGGGAGCGTAGTCCATCAGGCGGGAATAGAGGCTCTTGATCATCGACCAGTTGACCCAGTCGTAGCCGATCGCCGGGTCGAGCGTGGTGATGTCGTCCTTGTAGGTGACGACGATATCGCCACCCTGCTTGGGCGTTTCCTGCGCCATGACGGACAATGGCGCGAGCGCCACCATCGTTGCCATGGTCGTCTGTTGCAGCCAGCGTTTGAACATCTTGGTTCCCCTTCTTTGGTTGCTGTCAGCGTGTGCGGATGCGCGGGTCGATGACCGGCGCGACGAGGTCGGCAAGCAGATTGCCGATGATGATGGCAAGCGCCGAGGTCAGGGTGACGCCCATGATGATCGGAATGTCGACCTGCTGGATCGCCTGCCAGGCGAGCTGGCCGATGCCGGGCCAGCCGTAGACCGCCTCGACCACGACCACGCCGCCCATGAACTGGCCGATATCGATGCCGATCATGGCGATGATGGGCAGCACGGCGTTGGGCAGCGCATGCCGCAGGATGACGCGCTTCGAGGAAAGGCCCTTGGCGCGCGCCGTGCGGACATAATCCTGATTCAGCACGTCGATCATCGACGAGCGCACCATGCGGGCGTACCAGCCGGCGCCGCAGATACCGAGTGTTACAGCAGGCAGGACGAGATGCGAGAAGCTGCCATAGCCGCTCATCGGAAACCAGCCGAGCGTTGCCGCCAGCAGATAGAGCAGCAGCAGGGCGACGAGGAACTGCGGTGCGGAAGTGCCGACAAAGGAGGCCATCATCACCAGCCGGTCGATGAAGCCGCCGCGGCGCACGGCGGCGATGGTGCCGAGTGTCAGGCCGAGCACCACCTCGACGAAGATGCCGGCAAGCATCAGCGTCAGCGTCGCCGGCAGCCGTGCGGCGATTAGCGTCCAGACATCGGTTTTCTGCGCATAGGAGCGGCCGAGATTGCCGTGCAGCAGATTGCCCAGATAGGTGCCGAACTGGACCAGCAGCGGCTGGTCGAGGCCGAGCTCATGGCGGATGTTGGCGACTGTCTGGGCGGTGGCACTGCGGCCGGCGATCATGCGGGCCGGATCGGCCGGAAGGGCATAGAGCAGCACGAAAGTGATTGCCGCGACCCCGAGTAGGATGAGAGCCGCCTGCGCCAACCTGCGGAGCATGAGTGACGCCATCAGCCCCTCCCGCGCTGGGTCGGGTCGAGAATGTCGCGCAGCGCGTCGCCGACCAGATTGAAGGAAAGCGCCGTCAGGAGGATGATCGCGCCGGGAATGAAGACCAGCCAGGGGGCGGCCTGGAAATAGCTTTGGCTCTCGAAGATGATGTTGCCCCAGGAGGGCTGTGGCGGCTGGACGCCGACGCCGAGAAAGGAAAGCGTGGCCTCGAGCAGCACGGTGGTGGCGATGCCGAGAGTTCCCCAGACGATTGCCGTCGGCATGAGATGCGGCAGGATATGCATGAAGAGCACGCGCATATGGCCAGCGCCGAGCGAGCGCTCCGCCATGATGAAATCGCGCTCCACCAGCCCGCGAGTTTCGGTATAGACGATGCGGGCGACCTGCACCCAGTTGACCAGTGCAATCACCATGGCGACGATCCAGAGACTCGGCTTCAGCAATGCGGCGAGCACGATGGCGAGCAGCAGCGCCGGAAAGGCCATCATCAGATCGGTGAAGCGCATCAGGATGTTGGCCGGCAGTCCGCGGAGATAACCGGCAACGATGCCGACGAAGAGGCCGATCGCCACCGCGATGCCATTGGCGACAAGGCCGATGATTAGCGAGGTGCGGGCGCCGAAGAGCAGGCGGGAGAAGAGGTCGCGGCCGAGCGTGTCGGTGCCCAGCAGATAGGGACCGCCCGGCGGCAGCGGCGCGCCTTCGAGCGACAGGCCGTCAAACATCTGCTCGTCGGGGCTGAACGGCGCGATCCACGGCGCTGCGATGGCGAGCGCGATGACAAGCGTGACGACGATCAGGCCGAAGAGGGCGGTCGGCTGGCGGATCATCTGTTTCAGCACATGCATCAGCCCGCCTCCGGCAGGGGTTCCGCGCCCGCCAGGATGAAGGCTGATATCTGCTCCATCGGCAGGCGGCGGCGCATGGCGCAATTGCGTAGGATTGCGTAAGCGCTCTCCTCGTCGATGCCGTGTGCGGCCTGAAGCTTTTCGACGGCGGCGTGAACGAGCGGCCGCAGCCGGACGCGCTCTTCGAGATATTGCAGCTTTTCCGCAGTCGTCTTGCGCTCCCGATGAATGGAGACGGCCATGACAAGCGCCGGATAGACGGCCGAGGTGGCGATCGGCTTTGCGATGATCGCGCCGGCGCCCTGTCCGAGCGCCCAGGCGATGCGGCCGGGCGCTTCCGAACCAAGCAAGGCGACAACGGGGCAGGCAGGCGTTTCGCCGTTCCAGGGCAGCAGCTCGTCCCAGCCTTGGTCGGCATCGACGATGACGAGATCAGGCAGCACCGCGGCCGAAAGCGGCGCCCATTGCAGCGTTGCGTGGATGCCGAGCAGGCGAAGCTGACGGATCAGCCTTTCGGTGTTGCCGTCCTCGCGATGCAGGACCGTCGCCTGCCAGCCGGTGAAATTGGGTGTCTCTCTCATGACACCACCCTCAGCCGCGGATAGGCCTGCCGGTTGCGGCCGGTCAGATAGGGGTCGGCGGCGAGCGGCGGCCGCGAGGCGACGACATCGAAGCCGTTGTCGGCGTTGATCCGGCCGAGATGGAAGGGCAGGGCGGCATGATTGGTCTCGCGGTCGATCGCCAGCGCGCCGAACGGGGTCGGCCAGGATCTATTGTAGAGCTCGCGCCGGACGGCGTCGGGATCGTCACCGCCGGCAGCGACGATCGCGTCGACGCAGAGCCGGACGGCAGTATAAGCGCTGGCAAAGACGCTGGAGACACGCCGCTCGGCGCCGTGACGCTCAGTGACACGGGCCTTGAAGGCGGCATTTTCGGCGGTCGCGATACTGTCGAAATAGGAAGCGGCGCAAAGCTGGCCGGCGGCAGCACCTGTGGCGATATCGTCGAGCTCGCATTCCATCAGGTCGCAGCTGACCACCGGGCAGTTTTCCGGGCGAAAGGCAGGGTCGCGATCACCGAGGGCCTTGATCGCCTCCAGGAAGGCGTAGCTCGAGGGGCCGATCAGATTGTTGAGGATAAAACTCGGGCGGCGCTGCGCGATCTCGGCGACGATGCGCTCGACGGCGGTTTCCTCGAGCGGAAGATAGCGTTCGCCAAGCACCTCGCCGCCGGCATTGGTAATGAGTTCGCGGGCGAGCCGGTTCATCTCCCAGCCCCAGACATAGTTGGCGCCGACGAGATAGGGCCTTGCGCCGTAACGCGGGATCAGGTGCTCGAACAGCGGCAGCAGATGCTGGTTCGGGCAGCCGCCGACATAGATGACGTTCTCGTTGGCCTCGAAGCCTTCATAGGGGCACATGTACCAGAGCAGGCCGTCATGTTTCTCGACCAGCGGGATGACTTCCTTGCGCGCCGCAGACGTGATCGTGCCGACGATATGGCGGCAGCCGGCGCGCAGAAGATGGCGCGCGCCGTCGAGATAGGCGGCAAGATCGGCATGCGGGTCGAAGAAGACGGGCTCGATCGCCAGCCCTTCGACGCCGGCATATTCGGCCATCGCGAAATCGGCACCGTCGCGCGCGTCGCGGCCCATCGAGCCGTAGGGCCCGGTGGTCGAAAAGAGGATGCCGATTTTCAGCGCGTCATTCATGAAGTGACCACATCAAAAACCCCACGACGCTGGTCCCATCGAGCGATGAGGCGTCATGGGGCGAAACTGCCCAGAGACTATCGGAGTCATGTCAATGCGGGCTGGCCTTCTGCCTATTCCGCAGGCCTGAGTAAAATACAGGCAGCTTGTCTTTGTCAAGTGTGCTGCGCTGCACTCGCAGTCATTTGATCTTGTTCTTGCGGTAGAGGCGCGAAAGGTCGCTCTTCTAGCTCAAATCATGCAGATCCTTGGTGATCGCCGGGCCGATCCAGAATTCGGAAAAGCGGACAGTCAGGCCGCTGCGCTCCGGCGTGCAGGCCGTGGGTCCGACCTCGTAGTGTGCTGCTGCCGGGAAGGGGGCGAGCCGCAGCAGCGGCCAGAAGCTGCCATCACGCGAAGCCTGGATGCGCATCGCTCCGTTTGCAACGGTGACGCGGATGCGGAAATCCTCCAATTCCTTGAAGGGCTGTGCCACGGACCAGTCGGACTTGCCGTCGGTGACGACGGTGCTGAGGAAGGCTTCGCCGTCGGTGAACTCGACGCCTGTTTTCACCCAGCATTTCTCGTCGATGCGCACCATCAGGCCAGCCTGGTCATAGAGCGTGCGGAATGCGCCCTGAACGCGGATCTGCGCTGTAAAACTGTCGGCTGTGGGAAAGCCGAGGAAATGGCCGCTGTCGCGGGTGAAGCCGTAATGGGTCTCCCGCCAGAAATCGGTTTTCTCATCGGTGGTCAGGGTAAGGCCGGCTTCGTTCGCCAGCCAGTATGCCGGCTCGTTCATCCATTTGCCGTCGTTGAAATCGATGCTCATCCTGTTTTCCCGTTCCGTTGAAGCCTCACCACAGGGCGATTGACTCACCTTGGCACAATGCACGGCCGTGGTGCAGGCCGGCGCAGCCGAAGATTGTGTATTTTTCCGGCGTGTCGGGTATCCCCGAGGGCATAATCCGTCGCTCACGCTTGACAGGATCGATCCATCTCCTATTCTGTTACAAAAAGATGAATTACATAATTGTGGAACTAAACGGGAGCCCTCACATGAAAACACTAGTCGCATTCCTTCTCGGCACCGCGCTCGTCGCCCTGCCTTCGACGCTCCTTGCCCAGGAAAAGGGCGGCGTCATCAATGTCGCGACGATCGGCGAGCCGCCGACGCTCGATCCGATGTCGTCGACGGCCGATCTCGTCGGCATCGTCACGCAGCACATTTTCGAAACGCTCTACACCTTCGACAAGAGCTGGAACGTCACGCCGCTGCTCGCCGAAAGCCTGCCTGAGATCAGCGCCGACGGCAAAACCTATACGATCAAACTCAGGACCGGCATCAAGTTCCACGACAATACCGACATGACCTCGGAAGATGTCGTCGCTTCGCTTGGCCGCTGGATGAAGATCGCCTCGCGCGGCAAGCAGGTGGCCGGCTTCATCGACAAGGTCACCGCCGCCGATCCGGCAACCGTGACGATCACGCTGAAGCAGCCCTATGCGCCGCTGACCTCGCTGCTCGCCTTCAACAATTCGGCCGCGATCATCATCCCGTCCGAAAAGCAGGACGAGCCGATGAAAGACTTCATCGGCACCGGTCCCTACATGCTGAAGGAGCGCAAGGCCGACCAGTATATCCAGCTCGCCCGCTTCGACGGCTACAAGTCGCGTGAAGGCGACAGCAATGGTTATGGCGGCGCCCGCCACCAGTATCTCGATGAGATCCGCTTCGTGCCGGTGCCGGATCCGAACACCCGCGTCGAGGCCGCCGTTTCCGGCCAGTACGACTACGTCGACTCGATCCCGGTCGAATCCTACGACAAGCTGAAGGCCTCCACCGCCTCGCAGCCGATCATCCTGAAGCCCTTCGGTTATCCGGTGTTCGTCTTCAATACGAAGGAAGGTATTGCTGGGAATGTCGAGGTCCGCAAGGCGATCCGTCAAGCGCTCAGCATGGAGGATATGCTGGCCGCGGCCTTCGGCAGCACGGATTTCTACGCGCTCGACGGCGCCATCTATCCAAAGACCTTTGCCTGGTCGACGGATGCCGGCGTCGAGGGCGCGTATAACGTCGCCGATCCGGAAGGGGCGGCTGCCGCCGCCAAGAAGGCCGGCTACAATGGTGAACCGATTCGTATCCTGACCAGCCGCCAGTATGAGTTCCACTACAAGATGGCGCAGGTCGCCGCCGAATATCTGAAGCTTGCCGGCTTCACCGTCGATATGCAGGTTGTCGACTGGGCGACGCTGACGCAGCGCCGTACCGATCCGAAGCTATGGGATATCTACATCACCCATAGCCCCTTCCTGCCGGAGCCTGCTCTCATCGGCTCGCTCTCGACCAGCTCGCCGGGCTGGTGGGATACGCCGGCCCGCAAGGCCGCCGTCGATGCCTTCACCTCGGAAGTCGATCCGAAGAAGCGCGTGGCGCTCTGGGCCGATGTCCAGAAGGCGATCTATGCCGACGCCCCCTTCATGAAGATCGGTGACTTCAACGCCGTTTCGGCAGAGTCGACCAAGCTTGAAGGTGTCGATCCGGCTCCGTGGCCGTATTTCTGGAATGCTTCGATCAAGAAGTAATGGAGTGATTTCGTGGCCGCCCCTCTCTCCCTCATTCCTGTGCTCGTCACAGGAGTCCAGCCACGGCGCGTCTGCGCCGGGAATGACCCATTTACGACAGGCGAGGAGTCTCCCGCGCCCAAAGACTTGGGCGCACTGGATTCCTGTGACGAGCACAGGAATGAGGGAGGTTGGGCGGCCGCGACAATGCTACATCGACCAAGCGTAGGAGCGACGTTCGGATGATACGCTACATCCTCCAGCGCCTGTTCGGCATGATCGTCGTGATGTTTCTCGTCGTCACGATCGTCTTCGTCATCGTGCGCGTGACGCCGGGCGATCCGGCTGCCGTCATGCTCGGGCCGGATGCGACGCCGCAGGATATTGCCGACCTCAGGGCCCGGCTCGGCCTCGATCAGTCGCTCGGCCTGCAATATGTCTATTATATCGGCCAGATGCTGAGAGGTGATCTCGGCCAGTCGATCTTCCTCAACATGCCTGTCACCTCGGCCTTGCTCGACCGGGCCGAGCCGACCTTCTTCCTGACTTTGTTTTCGCTCGCCATTGCCAGCATCATCGCCCTGCCGATCGGCATCTATGCCGCCTATCGGCGCGGCTCCTTCATCGACCAGGCGGCAACGACGCTCGCCATGTTTGCCGCCAGCATTCCGAGCTTCTGGCTCGGCCTGATCCTGATGCAGTTCTTCGCCGTCAGGCTCAACCTCTTCCCGGTCTCGGGTTATGGCGGTCCGGGCTCGACCTTTCTCGATCGGATGTATCATCTGACGCTGCCCGCTTTTGCGCTCGGCATCGTCTCCTCGGCGCTGATCCTGCGTTTCACCCGCGCGTCGATGCTCGATGTGCTCGGCGACGATTATATCCGTACGGCGCGCGCCAAGGGGCTGATCGAGCGCCGGGTCATTCTCAAGCACGCGCTGAAGAATGCGCTGATCCCGATCCTGACGGTGATCGGCCTGACGGCAGCGGTACTGATATCTGGCGCCGTCGTCACCGAGACCGTCTTCGGCCTGCCGGGTGTCGGCAATCTTGTCGTCTCGGCGGTCCTGCGCCGCGACTATCCCGTCATCCAGGGGGCTCTGCTCGTCATCGCCGCTCTCTACGTGCTGATCAATTTTGCGATCGACATGCTCTATCTTCTGATCGATCCGAGGGTGCGCTACTGATGGCCGATATCGCAATCAAATCAGTCGAAGGCGAGGGCAGCAAATTCGCCAGGCGCCTGCTGAAGCGCAAGACGGTCGCCTTGGGTCTGCTGATCCTGACGATCTTCGTGCTTCTGGCGGTCTTCGCGCCTGTTGTCGCGCCCTATTCGCCGTCGAAGCTTTCCATCGTCAACCGGCTGAAGCCGCCGAGCAGCACGTTCTTCTTCGGCACCGACGAGTTCGGCCGCGACGTCTTCTCGCGGACCATCTTCGCCGGCCGCCTGTCGCTGCTCGTCGGTATTGCGGTCGTGACCTTGTCGGCCGTGATCGGCGTGACGCTCGGCCTGCTTGCCGGCTTCTTCCAGAAGCTCGATACGCCAATCGCCCGGCTGATCGACGCGATGATGGCGTTTCCGGATATTCTGTTGGCGATCGCGCTCGTTGCCGCCCTCGGCCCGTCGTTGACGACTGTCATCATCGCGCTGTCGATCGTCTATGCGCCGCGCCTTGCCCGCATCGTGCGCGCTTCGACGCTGGTCATTCGCGAACTGCCCTATGTCGAGGCGGCGAGGGCGCTCGGCATTTCGACCTTCCACATCATGACGCGGCATGTGCTGCGCAATCTGCTGTCGCCGATCCTGGTGCAAGCCACGTTCCTCTTCGCCAGCGCGATGCTTGCCGAAGCCGGCCTGTCTTTCCTCGGCCTCGGCGTCAGCCCCGAAATCCCGACCTGGGGAACGATGATCGCCGCCGGCCGCCAGTATATCGGCCAGGCCGACTGGATGACGCTTTTTCCGGGTGTCGCCATCATCCTCTCCGTGCTGTCGCTGCAGATGGTCGGCGATGGCCTCAGAGACATGCTCGATCCAAGACTGCGCAAGGATCTTTAATCCGCCGACCAAGCATCGGCCCAACCGAAATTCGCCAAATCGAAAATTGCATGACAGGAGTTTGCGTGAATCAGTTTCCCACCGCCGCTGGCAAGGTCGAGAACTCGCCTTACGAACGGCTTGCCGCCCTCGGCATTGCGCTGCCGCCGCCGCCGCCGCCGATCGCCAATTTCGTCACGCACGTGATCGAAGGCAATATGCTCTACCTCTCCGGCCAGGGACCGCGCGAGGCCGACGGCTTCATGCATGCCGGCAAGGTCGGCGCCGGCATCAGTGTCGACGAGGCCTACGGTCATGCGCGGCTGACCGGCATCAACCTGCTTGCCGTCATGCAGGATGCGCTCGGCGATCTCTCCCGCGTCAAGCGGGTGGTCAAGCTGCTCGGCATGGTCAATGCCGTGCCTGATTTCGAGGATCATCCAAGCGTCATCAACGGCTGCTCGGATCTGCTGATTGAAGTCTTCGGGCCGGCCGGCGAACATGCCCGCTCGGCCGTCGGCTTCGGTTCGCTGCCCGGCAACATCACCGTCGAGATCGAGGCGATCGTCGCCTTGCATGGCTGACGGGAGCTCGACACATTTGATCGACCGCGCCATGTTTCGTTTTTCGACCCAGACTCCTGGAGACCTCCATGTCCACTGATATCCGTCCGTCGCTTGGCCTTCGCCCTGTCATCAACGTATCGGGCACAATGACCAGCCTCGGCGCCTCGATCGTCGTTCCCGAAGCGATCAGCGCGATGGCATCGATCCTGCCGCACTTCGTCGAGATCAACGACCTGCAGCGTAAGGCCAGCGTCGTCATCGCCCGGCTGACCGGTGGCGAGGCGGGCTTCGTCACCGCCTCCTGCTCGGCCGGCATTTCGCTGGCCGTTGCCGGCGCCATCACCGGCAACAATCTGCTGGCGATCGAGAAGCTGCCGGATGTGGTGCCCGAGAAGAACGAAGTGCTGGTGCAGATGGGTCATGTCGTCAGTTACGGCGCCCCGGTCGACCAGGCGATCCGGCTTGCCGGCGGCAAGGTCGTGCTTGTCGGGCAGGCGACCTCGACGCATCGCTTCCACATGGAAAACGCCATCACCGACAAGACCGCCGCCGCCGTCTATGTCGTCTCCCACCATGTCGTCGATTACGGCCTGCTGAACCTGAAGGAATTCGTCGAGATCGCTCATGCCAAGGGCGTGCCCGTCATCGTCGATGCGGCCTCGGAATATGATCTTAGGATTTTCCTGGAGCAGGGGGCCGATATCGCCCTTTACTCCGGCCACAAATTCCTCGGCGGCCCGACCTCGGGCATCGTTGCCGGCAGCAAGGAGCTGGTGCGCCATGCCTTCCTGCAGAATATGGGCATCGGCCGCGGCATGAAGGTCGGCAAGGAGAGCATCTTCGGCGTCATGGCAGCACTCGAAGCCTGGGAAAACCGCGACCATGCCGGCATCCGGGAACGCGAGACCGGCTATCTCAACCTGTGGAAGCGCACGCTCGACGGCCGCCCTGGCCTCACTGCGCTGATCGAGCCCGATCCGACCCACAATCCCCTCGATCGGTTGCGCCTGATCGTCGATCCCGAGCAGGCGCATATCACCGCCTGGGATCTGGCCGATGCGCTTGCCAAGGGCAGCCCGCCGATCATCGTGCGCGATCATGAGGTGGAGCACCGCTATTTCTACCTCGATCCGTGCAACCTGCACCCGGGCGAGGAGACGATTGTCGCGGAGCGCCTGGCGCAGGAACTCGACAAGGCGCGCGCCTCCAACGAGATCATCGCAACGCCGATCGAGAACCGCAGCAGGCACCGCTTCGACGGTGCGCTGC
This sequence comes from Rhizobium sp. BT-226, assembly GCF_025847085.2. Taxonomy (NCBI): domain Bacteria; kingdom Pseudomonadati; phylum Pseudomonadota; class Alphaproteobacteria; order Hyphomicrobiales; family Rhizobiaceae; genus Rhizobium; species Rhizobium sp. BT-226. Next base: position 149,476 of record NZ_JAOYTI010000005.1, read on the forward strand.
GCTGGCCGGATTGATCCGCCGCCGCTCATCTGTCGCAAGAGGAACCACCATGGCCACTGCCCAAGCGCAACCGATTGAGACAACCACCGACGTTCTTTCCGTCGAAGGTCTGACGACATCCTTCCTGGTGGACGGCGTCTGGAAACAGGTCGTGCGCGACGTCTCCTTCACCGTCGCTCCGGCGGAAACGGTGGCGATCGTCGGCGAATCCGGCTCGGGCAAGAGCGTCACCTCACTCTCGATCATGCGGCTGCTGCAGGCGGATACGAGCCGTGTCGAGGGCCGAGTCATGCTCGGCGGACGCGACCTCCTGGCCTTGCCGGAAAATGCCATGCGGCAGGTGCGCGGCAACGAGGTGGCGATGATCTTCCAGGAGCCGATGACATCGCTCAATCCGCTCTTCACCATCGGTGACCAGATTTCCGAGGCGCTGCTCTGCCATTCCGATATGAGCAGGGCCGATGCCAAAGCCGAGACGATAAGGCTGCTGGAAAAGGTCCGCATCCCCTCGGCCGCCTCGCGCTTCGGCGAATATCCGCATCGTTTTTCCGGCGGCATGCGCCAGCGGGTAATGATCGCCATGGCGCTCGCCAGCCGACCGAAACTCTTGATCGCCGACGAGCCGACGACTGCGCTCGACGTCACCATCCAGGGCCAGATCCTCGATCTCATCAAGATGCTGCAGGACGAGGAGGGGACCTCCGTTCTCTTCATCACCCATGACATGGGTGTCGTTGCCGAGATCGCCGACCGGACGGTGGTGATGTATCGCGGCGAACAGGTGGAAAGCGGCGCCACCGCCGATATCTTCCACCGCGGCAAACACCCCTACACGAGAGCTCTACTATCAGCCGTGCCGGTGCTCGGCTCGATGCAGGGCCGGCAAAGGCCGCTGCGCTTTCCCGTGGTCAATACGGCAACCGGTGAATCGGACATTCCTGCCGAGGTCGCCGATACGGTGGCAGCGACGCCGGTCCTGCAGGTGAAGAACCTCACCAAGCGTTTCGACATTCATTCCGGCCTGTTCGGCCGGCTGACCAGCCGGGTGCATGCCGTCGAAAACGTCTCGTTCGATCTTCATGCCGGCGAGACGCTGTCGCTGGTCGGCGAATCCGGTTGCGGCAAATCGACGACCGGCCGCGCCATCATGCGGCTGATCGAGCCGCAGGCCGGTTCCGTTCTCGTCGAGGGCAGGGAGGTGCTCGGCCTCGACAGGAAGGATCTGCGCGAGATGCGCAAATCCGTGCAGATGATCTTCCAGGATCCCTTTGCCAGCCTCAATCCGCGCATGACGGTTGGTGCCGCGATCGCCGAACCCTATCTCGAACACAGAATGGGCAATGCGAAACAGGCGAAGGACATCGTCGCCGATCTTTTGGTGAAGGTCGGCCTGTTACCGGAGATGGCCGCGCGCTATCCGCATGAATTTTCCGGCGGCCAGCGCCAGCGCATCTGCATTGCCCGCGCGCTTGCATTGCAGCCGAAGGTCATCGTCGCCGATGAAAGCGTCTCGGCGCTTGACGTCTCGATCAAGGCGCAGGTCATCAACCTGATGCTGGATCTGCAGCAGAGCCTCAACCTCGCTTTCCTGTTCATCTCGCACGACATGGCGGTGGTCGAACGCGTCAGCCATCGCGTGGCGGTGATGTATCTCGGCGAGATCGTCGAGATCGGCCCGCGATCCGCTGTCTTCGAAAATCCGCAGCATCCCTATACGAAGAAACTCATCGCGGCAGTGCCCGTGCCGGATCCCGACCGCCGCCATGAAAAGCGGATGGTGGCGAATGACGAGATCAAGAGCCCGATGCGCCCGGTCGACTATCAGCCTGCAAGCACGTCTTATCGCGAAGTCGGGCCGGGCCACCTGGTGATGGCCGATCGGTAGACCTGCCATCGCGTTTCGGATTTGGCCGGCACTATTCCATCGCCAGGATCATGTTGCGCACGACGGGGTAGATTTCCCCCTCCCAGCGGCGGCCGCTGAAGACGCCGTAATGTCCGACATTGGCCTGAAGATGATGGCGCTTCAGATGCGGGCGCAACGCACGACAGAGATCGTGCGCGGCCGAGGTCTGGCCGAGTGCGCAGATGTCGTCGCGGCCGCCCTCGACGGTCAAAAGCGCCGTGTTGCGGATCTGGCCCGGGTCGACCCTGCGGCCATGGTGGGTGAGGTCGCCGGTCGCGAGTTCCGCCTTCTGGAAGACGCGCTCGATGGTTTCGATGTAGAATTCTTCAGTGAGGTCGAGCACGGCGAAATATTCGTCGTAGAACGTCTTGATCTTGCCGGCTTCGGCCGTCTCGCCCTTCGCCAGATGATCGTAGAGCCTGCGATGGGCGTCCTGGTGGCGCTGCATGTTCATCGACATGAAGGCGACGAGCTGGAGGAAGCCGGGATAGACCCGCCGCCCGGCGCCCCGATAACGCCAGGGAACGCCCGTGATCAGCGAGTTCTCGAACCAGGCGAGCGATTTCGACACGGCAAGCTCGTTGACCTTCGTCGGGCTTTCGCGCGGGTCGATCGGCCCGGCCATCAGCGTCATGGTGCGCGGGGTGGCGGGATGCCGCTCTTCCGACATCACGGCAACGGCGGCCAGGGCCTGCACGCAGGGTTGGCAGACGGCGAGGATATGAGCGCCCGGACCGATCTCCTCCAGGAAATGCATGATATAATCGACATAGTCGTCCATGCCGAAACGCCCTGCCGACAGCGGCACGTCGCGGGCGTTCGCCCAGTCGGTAATATAGACGTCGTGATCGCGCAGCAGGGTCTGCACCGTGCCGCGCAGGAGTGTGGCGAAATGGCCGGACAGCGGTGCGACGACCAGCACCCGCGGCCGCTTTGCATCGGTGTCCGTTGCAAAGCGCAGCAGCGTGCCGAAGGGCAGGTCGAGCACGGACTCGACGGTGACGGGCGCCATGCGGTTGCCGATCAAGGCCGAGGTGATGGCGAAATCCGGACGTTCGTGAGTAATCTCGAAGCGGGAAATCATCTCCATCGCGGCGGAGAACTGCCGTCCCATTTCGCCGCCGGGGTTCCAGAACGCTGTCGCGGAAAACATCTGCAGGCGCCGCGCCAGATCGCGGAGCGGCGCGATGAGGTCATCCTGGAACTGATAGGCCTGGTAGAGCATGGCCGAAATCTCCCGCACTGCCGCATCGATGCGGCGGTGCAAAAAAAGCTAGTTGAATATGTCCTGCCATGCGAGAAGATTATCGAGGAAGAAGCAACATTGTCCGACAAGGATACGAGCCCGATGTCGCAAGCTGCACTGACGATTTCCTCAAAGAACTACTCCTCATGGTCTCTGCGCGGCTGGCTGCTGTGCCGGATGGCGGGGCTGGACTTCGCCGAGGTGCTTGTGGAGATGGATGACGAGGCGCGCCAGGAACTCCTGCTGCTCTCGCCGTCGGTTCTGGTGCCGAGGCTGACCCATGACGACGTGACGGTGTGGGACACGCTGGCGATTGCCGAATATCTCCACGAGGTGGTGCCGGACGCCGGGCTCTGGCCCTCCGAGCGCGCAGCGCGGGCCCGCTGCCGGTCGGTCTCGGGCGAGATGCATTCGGGTTTCCATAACCTGCGCTCGGCACTGCCGATGAACCTCAAGGCGCGGCATGCAAGCTTCAAGATATTCTCGGGCGCGCGGCCCGATGTCGAGCGCGTCAAGGCGATCTGGACCGAATGCCTCGAGGCAAGTGGTGGGCCCTGGCTGTTCGGCACCACACCGACCGTAGCCGATGCGATGTACGCGCCGGTCTGCACCCGCTTCCGCACCTATGCGGTGGAGCTCGAACCGCGGCTTGCAGCCTATGTCGAGACGGTGTTGTCCTGGCCACTGATGGGCGAATGGACCGAAGGCGCGATGGTCGAGCCGGACGAGATCGTCGAACTGGAAGTCGAGTTCTGACGGAAACGCGGCCGGGCGGCTCCCTATCGATTTTCACGGTCCGAATTAAGAGTTGCCTGGACGATGAGCGGCGCATAAAGCAGATGCATACCAAATGCCGCGAAGCCTGGACCGATGAACAGAGATTATTATTCGAAACTCGGCGGATTGCCGCCGCAAACCGAGCTGCTTTCCAGCAAAGCCGTTTTCACCACGGCCTACGCGGTCATCCCGCGCAGCGTCATGACCGACATCGTCACCAGCGTCCTTCCGCATTGGACGGGGACACGGGCATGGGTTCTCTCCCGGCCGCTCTCCGGTTTCTCCGAGACCTTCTCGCAATATGTGATGGAGGTTGAGCCCGGCGGTGGAAGCGATCGGCCGGAGCCCGATAAACGGGCCGAAGCGGTCCTGTTTGTCGTCGACGGCGAGGTGACGGTGGAACTCGATGGCGTCAGTCATGCGCTGCGCTCCGGTTCGTTCGCCTATATTCCGGCGGGTTCGGTCTGGGGCCTGAAAAACGGCGGTTCGACGGCGGCAAAATTCCACTGGATACGAAAAGCCTTTCAGGAGGTCGAGGGGCTGGAGCCACCACCGGCGATCTTCACGCATGAGGACCAGCACCCCATCTCGGCGATGCCTGATACCGATGGACGCTGGGGGACGACCCGGTTCATCGATCCGGCCGATGTCCGATACGACATGCACGTGAATATCGTGACTTTGGAGCCGGGCGCCGTGATCCCCTTCATGGAAACCCATGTCATGGAGCATGGTCTCTATGTGCTGGAAGGCAAGGCCGTCTATCGGCTGAACCAGGATTGGGTCGAGGTCGAGGCCGGCGACTTCATGTGGCTGCGCTCTTTCTGCCCGCAGGCATGTTACGCCGGTGGCCCCGGCCGTTTCCGCTACCTGCTCTACAAGGATGTCAACCGTCACATGACGCTCTGGTAGGAGCTAGAGCGCAGTGACGATGAAGCTCGAAAGCGAACGTCTGATTTTGAGACCTTGGCGGCAGCAGGATCGCAAACCCTTCGCTGCGATCAATGCCGAGCCCGACGTCGTCAGATATCTCAATCCTCTGACCGACGAACAGTCGGATGCGATGCTCGACCGCATCGACCGGCACTTCGAGGATCATGGCTGGGGGCTGTGGGCGCTGGAGGAGAAGGCAAGCGGCGCGTTGATCGGCATGTGCGGCCTCAACAACGTTTCGCCGGCTTTGCCGTTTGCCCCGGCAGTCGAAATCGGTTGGCGGCTTTCAGCCTCGCGGCACGGCGCCGGATATGCACGCGAGGCCGCAGAACGGTCTCTCGACTTTGCATTCAAGACGCTGAAGCTTGACCGCATCGTCAGCTTCACGGTGCCCGCAAACAGCAATTCCTGGGGTTTGATGAGACGGTTAGGGATGAACCGGATCGGTGAGTTCAATCATCCCAATTTCGCCGAGGGGCATCCATTGCGTCATCACGTGCTCTACGAGCTGCGATCACCAAACGGTATTTGACCCTCCCACACATCGGCTTCAACCGAGAGGTGGTGTGTGCCAAGCGCTTGTTCTGGATCCGTTCGATGCTGTCCACAGTTTGCAACCGATGGCGCGGGTAGCGGGTGCCGTGGATTCTGGATAGCATTCGCCACCTTAGGTCTAAAGATTCGCGCGGGCGACGATGGTCGAAAAGCCTCGAGGGCAGCCGGAGGTGACGAGGCATTGGGCTACCCGCATAAGCGTAACACCCCCGTCTTGACGACCGGAATGGGTCGAACTTGTGTAAAAACGCCGCGCCTGGCTCCAATTTAATCCCTGGATCGTGTACGGTGACGAGACGTCGGGATTGGAGATCAGCGGATATGGGCGAGGAGGGATTGGCCGAAATCTCAGCCCGATATATTCGCTTCGCCGATACGGAGGCTCACGGTCGGTCGCCGCTATACGAGGAGTTGGCTCGTGCGGTCGCTGGGGACCGGGAAACACTCGGCTTCCTCTCGACCCTCCCGGACGTGAAGCGGCAACCGAACCTTCTGCTCGCCGCGGTGCGTCACCTGTTCGGCACGCCGACAGGATGGAACGAGTTTCGCCAGGCGCTTCAGGCTAATCCCGGCGCTATCCGTTCGCTAATGCTCGAGCGCTCGACGCAAACCAACGAGCCGGGAAGGTGCGCCACATTACTCCCCGTATTGGCGCGCTTGCCGCAGCCGCTGGCCCTCCTGGAGGTCGGGACTTCCGCAGGCCTCTGCCTCATGCCCGACCTCTACAGCTACGATTACGGGCGTAAGGCGATCCGCGCACCCGCGATGGTCGTGGAGCCGCCTGTCTTCCGATGTTCCGCCAGTGAGACAACGCCGATGCCTCCGGCCGCACCGCAGGTAGTCTGGCGGGCAGGACTGGACCTTAGCCCGATCGATGCTTCGAACCCCTCGCAAGTCGCATGGCTTGAGACGCTGGTCTGGCCAGAGCAGACGGCGCGGCTCGCCAATCTGCGGGCGGCCGTAAAGATCGCTGCCACGGTCAAGCCCCAAGTGCTGAAGGGCGACCTGCGCGGGAGCGACTTAGTGCGGCTCTGCAGCGAAGCTCCAAAGGATGCCACCCTCGTCGTCTTTCACACAGCCGTCCTCGACTATGTTTCCGACCCCGCAGACAGAGAGGCTTTCGCTGAGCAGGCGATGCGTCTCTCTCCGTATTGGATATCGAACGAGTTCCCTCGCGTATTCCCGCGCATTGCCACGTGCGCCGGAAAAAGCCGGCCGCCAGGCCGCTTCCTCCTATCTGTGAACGGCTTCCCTGTCGCTTGGACCGACCCGCATGGCGCCTCGCTCGAATGGATCGCGGACGAGGCGTAGGCGGCTGGCAATGACAACGTCTCCAAACCGCTCGCCAAAGGTCAGCTATAGGTCCGACCCGAGCCGTTGCGCGAAGGGTAGCTTTGAGAGAGCGCCATGAAGGTCGCCTTATGGCGCGTCCCGCTGGTTCAGGCATATGGGCCGCAGAACGGCCGAAATGAGCGTCGAAGGACTGGGTGGGTGGGAGGCGGCCATTGCCGCGAGGGCGGAGGTTCGGCTCGGGAGCGGGCCAGTAAAGCAGACATGAGTTTACATTCGAACCAGACAGTAGGTTCGAATCTCGTCCGGCGCGCCAAAATCGCTACCACTCCAGAACAATACTCGGCACTGCGTGGTGTTTCATTGTGTGTCTCAAGCGTCTCGGAAGACGCTCATAACGATCGGCGGCATTGCGCCGATACCGTTCTCTAATGGGTCAAGGGGCGCGATCGGTTGGTCGGCATAGGACGCCCCGGCGGACATCCCAGAGTCGGTGGCAGGGTGGCTGCAGCTCGCTCGCGCGAGGAACATCATCGAATCCCATCGGCCTCGCTCGAAGGCCTGTGGCTCGAGCTGATCGGGCGCGGGCATCTAACCGGTCAGGAGATCGCCGACGGCCTGCGACCTGACGAAAAAAACGGACCTGCCGACGCCGAAGACGCGCCTGAAGATCAGACAGCGGCTTCACGGATAATGGAGAGAAAAGGGGCCGGGTGGTTTCCGTGCTTATCGCCGCGGCCTTCGGGCTGATGCTGTCGTTGATGGGGCGTCAGCCTTGTCGCCTTAGTTTTATCTGGTAACCTCCGGATAGATGAGGGAGACGAGCATGGCACCACGCATCACGATCAGGGAACTCGAAGGCTCCTATGCCATTGCCCGGCTCGCGCCTGACGCGGCCATTCCCGCCTGGGCAGATGGGGAAGGTTTTGTAAGCATCGGCCGCAGCGACGAAGAACTGTCGATCGTCTGCCGCGCAGAACGCGTGCCGGCCGACATCAAGCATGACGGCGGCTGGTCGTGCTACAAATTCCAGGGGCCGTTTGCCTTCAACGAGGCGGGCATACTGCTCTCGGTCATCCGGCCGCTGTCGGAAAGCAATATCGGCATCTTCGCCGTGTCGACCTTCGATACCGACAACCTGCTGATCAAGACCTCAGACAAGGCCCGCGCCGACGAACTGCTCGCCGCCGCAGGCCATACGCTTCTCTAAGCCCCGTCAGCGCTTCGACCGGGCGGCCGCCGACCGAATCCTCGACGACCTCCGGCACGTCGCCTACCGGAACGGCCTCGCCGCCGCGCTGGTCTTCCAGTTCGTCGATCAGGAGTACATCGACGCGGACGAGGACTGTCGTCGGCGCAGGACGACCTTCACCGGATGTCGAGACTTCGCGAGGTTACGGCCGTTGTCGAAGAAATTGAATCCATACGGGACGAGATGTCGGATGAAGCTCGGTTCTTCTTCGGATGGCGGCCCTATGCGGAGAAGTGGGCGTTCCCGAATCCATTGTGGAGCGAGCTGCGGACGGCGTTTCAGGAGGGCAGGGGACGATGCGGAAAGGGCCCAACGCGTTCCGTCTCCAAGGTTTCTATGAGGTTCCAGCACGCGGTCCGTCAATGGTTCGTTTGTGATCGCGTGAAGGTTGAAGGTTTCGCTTTAGGCGAGCCACCTTTCGTCCTACCGTGCGTGAAAAAGGAGATTGGAGATGGACGAGTTCGAAAAGCAACGGATTGAATACCAGCAGCGCCTCGACGTCATCTGGAACGACGCCATCCACGTTGCCTTCGGATCTTCGCCGCCGATGTCGAGGACCTGGACGGATCCCTAAGACTGCGCCGAAGTCCTTCGGCCTTTCATGGATGGTAATTATTCGTTCCTGCCGCCAAACGGTCATCCACCTTTCGATGGCGTCGACGTTCATGACGACGGCAAAAAGCTTTTATTCATTCTGGGTGAGAGCGGTCTGCTTGAGACGGCACCGCGGGCGCTGAGGTTCGAGTATATCGAGAAGGCGCCTATCGAATCCTTCCTCCTCCTCGAACTGCGGCAAATGCAGCCAACCGGCGTCTACGAAAGCGTCGATGAATATTCCGAGCAAGTCGCCCGAATTGATGGAGAGGATTACGACTATAGCTTGATGGAGCATGGTATCTGGCACCATGACGAGGATGGTAACGAGGTCCCGATCCCAGAGTACGCCAAGACAGTTCTGCGCCTATCCATTTCGTGGGATTTGTCAGTAGCGTTCAGAGGCGAGCGACGCCCAGGCGCTATTTGAAGCGGCGGCCTGCTGGCGCCTTCGAGCAGGCGAGTGCGCGAATCCAAAATTATGGGTGCACAGTCCAAAAATGCGTGACCACAGTCCAAAATTATATGGCGACGCTCAGCCGCATTAATAAATAAGAAATTTATGATTGTAAAAGTGGCGTAATCTATCTTATGGAACTGGCAAAGATTTAGCCGCGTTTCTGCATGGACAGCACGTTGTAGGACGTCACGCTCCCCTGATCCCTTGCCGGTGTTTGTGACTTCAGCACACTTCTGCTCCGTCGCTTGATACTGTTTCTCGTGGCGACCATCCGGGCGACCTTCGTCCTCTCGAATTTGCAGGCTCGTTCGCGCTGCTCGTAATCTCGTTGCATTGGGAAATTCCGGTGGGCGTCCGACCAATCAAAATCGCGATGAAAGTTTGAGGCGCTTGCCTCGTTGAAGACATTCATCGCGGAGAAGTCGGAACTGTTTTGCTGGGCGCTCGTTAAAAAGCGCGGCGGGGGAACCAGAGATGACCAGGTCGAAATTTGAATGGCTTGCGCGGGCCGGATATAGCGCTCGAGGTATTGTATTTTTGCTCGTTGCTGCGCTGGCAGTATTTTCGAGCTTCGGCGGCGGAAAGGCCGATACCAAATCAGCGTTCGACGCTGTCTTGGAACAGCCATTGGGCCGGGTGTGGCTGGGGTTGATAGGGCTCGGGCTACTCGGCTTTGTAGCATGGCGGCTTGCCCAGTCCATCGCGAACGCAGACAACCATGACCTCAGTGTCAAAAGCTACCTGATCCGTGCCGCCCTTCTCGGGAGCGCCGTGACGTACATGGGGTTGGCGATATACGCCTTTCAGGACGCCCTTGGATTTGGATCCGGTGGCGACGGCGGAGAAAAGGGCGTAGCAGCCTGGGCCATGTCGCAACCGTTTGGTCGATTCCTAACTGGTGCGATTGGTCTCGGGCTCGTCGTTGGTGGTGCTGTTACCGCGCTGAAAGGTGTCACGCGACGATTTGAGCGATATCTCACGCTCGGTCAAAGCCGACCTCTGTTATTGGTTTGCGTCTATGGGCTTGTTTCCCGCGGGATCGTTTTCGTGATCGTCGGCATCTTCTTTTGCTATGCGGCCTTCACCATCGATCCGGGCCAGGCGGGAAGCATAAGCGATGCCTTGGCCTTCGTGAGACAGCTTCCTTTCGGAGCTGTTCTCTACCTCGTCGTGGCTATCGGCTTGGCTGCGTTCGGTATCTATAATTTGGTCGAGGCACGATATCGAACCGTGTCGACACCAAAACTTTCGCAGGTACGGTCGGAACTGCCAGGATCTCAGAACTAAGAAGCAATTGAGAAAAGTCATGTCAACCTTGATGTCCATGACGGTTTTGACTTCGGCGGCTCTGGTGCTCGTGCGTCCAACCTGCGCTTCTGCAGCGAGCGCTTGCGTTTTGAATGCCGCGGCATCGGTTTACAGGTGGTGGGACTTTTTCATTTAGGGGGATCAAACTTGAGTGCCGCGACCACGCGCCAGGATTTCAATAGCAGCAGATTTTTTTCAGGTATCGCGCGCGGTATTGCTGGAGCATTGCTTTTCGCTCTGCCCATGTTCATGACCATGGAAATGTGGGAACTCGGCTTCTACATGGACCGCAGCCGCCTGTTTCTCTTGTTGATCGTCAATATTCCCCTTCTTGTTATTCTCTCGGACCGGGTCGGATTTGAGCGGACATGGACCTGGCGACAAGCGATGCGTGACGCAAGCATTGCCTACGGCCTTGGAATTCTGGGCAGTGCACTGATCCTCATCGCCATGGGGGTTCTGAAACACGATCAATCCCTGCATGAGATAACCGGAATGATCGCGATCCAGGCCATACCTGCCAGCATCGGCGCGATGCTAGGTCGGAGCCAGCTCGGCGGACAATCGGACGATGGCGACGATGCCAAGCAAAACGATAGTGATGACCCAGTCCACGAACGGGAAACGAGCTACGCCGGTGAACTATTCCTGATGGCGGTCGGCGCCTTGTTCCTCAGCCTTAACGTCGCGCCCACCGAGGAAATGGTCTTGCTTTCGTACAAGATGACGCCGTGGCATGGCCTGATCATGATCGCCGCCTCGCTGGCAGTCATGCATGGGTTCGTCTACGCCCTTTCTTTTAAGGGGAGCCACGATCTCGCCGAGGGTACGCCAGGCTGGCACGCTTTCGTTCGTTTCACCCTGCCGGGCTACGTGATTGCCGGTCTGATCAGTGCCTATTGCCTCTGGACGTTCCACAGAACCGATGACATCGGGTCTACCCAAATCCTGATGGCCGTTGTCGTTTTGAGCTTTCCCGCTGCCATTGGCGCGGCGGCAGCTCGACTGATCCTGTGAGGCACCATGACAAAAACCTCCAACAACAAAAATGTGGAAGCAGGCGAACCGCATTGGATTGAATGGGCCACTGGCGTCGTCTCGGCCGTAATTGTCCTTGGCGTGATTGCTTGGATTGGCAAGGATGCATTGTTGGACCGTGATTCTTCGCCGAATCTGGTCGGGGTCGTGCTGCAAACCGAAAAGCGCGACGGTGGCTTTCAGGTCCTCTTCGAAATCAGAAACGATTCAAGCGCAACCGCGTCGCAGGTAACCGTCCACGGCGAGATACGAGAACAAGGTGCAGTGATTGAAGACGTCGAGACCGTCCTGGACTATGTCCCGGGGCACTCGAAAGCCAAAGGTGGGCTGATATTCCAGCAAGACCCCACCGGGAAAACGTTGACGGTCAGAGCGTCCTCATTCGATGAGCCATAGTCGATTTGTTAGGTTTCGACTTTCATCCAGCGGCCGCGATATCTCCGTAGCCGCCGTGCTAGTCAGCACGCCGCGCGAGACCGTTCGGTAACTGATAGCCGGCGCTCCGACAGGAGACGTCGATTATTCTCGGAGTTTTCGGTCAGTCCGTTCGTCCAAGGGTGGAAAGTGCATCCTGCAGTCTAAGCGCCGCCAGCGCCTCGGTTGCCTCATCCGAAGACCATCCCGCTTCCAGCGCCGCAGACAGGACCAGCGATTCCGTTTGAAGCTCGAGCTTCTCATAAAGCGGCTCGATGGCTTCGCGGGCTGTTACAACATGCTGGTCTGGTGGGGTGATGGGTGTGGCGGCAACCGTAGGCATGAAATGCTCCTCCTATTGAACGCTAAGGTTCGAAACCCGTTAGGGGCATCCTTGTTCCATTCATATCGCCTTTTCCGTCTTCGAGCGGCGATACTAAAGATGACGACGCCACATATGGCGAAATTTCTTCCATCGCAGGAACGCGCGAATGATGATTGCCGGCGGGATCTTTTTGTGGTCGCCGACAGTCCCCTGCCTGGTGATAGATGCGTTCGGGTCGAGCAGAAACGCGACCAACGTGCTTGCACTCTGCGCCTCTACTTCGAGCTTGTCATCCGATAAATGCAGCCCCTGCTCGCCTTCGGCGAACGTCTGCTTATCGACGACAACGGAACCGCTAAAGACATAGAAATAGAGGGCTCGGCCTTGTTTCTGCGGGAATTCCACCCGTACGCTTGCGTCCAGCCGCATGTCGAAGAAGTCGATTGCGCTGCGGACATAAAAGGGCGCGCCCTCTCCTTCCGGCCCGACCAGGTGTCGCCAGACGTTTGCCGCGGCAGGTGGCATCGGCCCGTACTGGATCTTCGGCTCGCGATCGACCGCATAAGGGCGGACGAGGATCTGCAGCATTCGCAGAGGCGGATCGGATGCCAGCGTCTCTTCGGAATGCCAAAAGCTTTTTCCGGCATTCATCACCATCAGATGATCGCGGTCGATCACCAGTCGGCCCGCGGCCTTGTCGTCGTGACGCATGACGCCTTCGGGCACCCAGGAAATGATCTCATCGTTCCGGTGCTCGTGCATGGCGATCAGGCGGCCAGGATCGAGAATGGATTCAACGACCATGGCGAGAGGGCCGTGGCCGTGATCGGTCGGCTTCGGCTTCAACCAGCCCGGCATGTTGACATGTGCGACGAAGCCTCCCGCATCCCGCACCACGAACGTTCGTGCGCCCTTGAGCAGCATCGCATCCTCCATGCTTGCAAGGCAGTGACGACACCCGGCCATTAGCCATCGGCCGGAAGGGCTCGTCAATGGAAAGGATGTTTGTCGGACCACGATTGACGCCAGGCAGGAAATCCGCTGAGACGTACCGTCCTAATCAGGAACATGGTCGACGCATTCGTAAAGGCGAGTGCTGCAGCGTCCTTTGCGCGTCTAAAAGACGCGGCGCTGTAGTGGCAATCTGATAAATATCGGGCGCAATCGATTCTTTGACGGGATCTGCAATGACCACCGAAGCACGTAATTCGCATCCCATCTACTTCATCGGAGCTTTTGCCACGGGCGGGCTCCTGACTTTCATGGTGCACCTCAACGGGGAGTTGGCCCGCTATGGCAATCCCCTATTCTCATCTTGGACCGCCCACGGCACAGGCATCATCGCAGCCGTTATTCTTCTCCTGTTGGTCCACCGCCGGCGCACGCCGATGGTGGAAAAAGCCCCCAATGCGCCTTGGTGGGCTTACTTCGGTGGGATATCCGGTGCGTCAACGGTCATTCTGACCTCGACTGCAGTCAACTCGCCGCTCGGGCTCTCCGGCACCTTGGCTTTGGGTTTGGCAGGCCAGGTCGCCTTCAGCGTCGCGGCCGACAGCTGGGGACTGTTCGGTCTGCCAAAGCGGCGTCCAGATACACAAGACATCGTAGCGCTCGGCTTGGTCGTCACGGGGGCTGCGCTCATCATCCTGTTTGGGCGAGGTGCGGCGTGACAGTGTTCATTCTCCTGGCCTGCCTGGGTGGTGTGCTCGTCGGCCTCAGTCGTCAGCTCAATGGACGGTTGAGCATATCGACCACGCCGCTGATCGCATCCTTCTGGAACCATGCCATAGGCTTTGCTGCCCTCACCTGCCTTGGTCTCGTTGTCGGAGGTCTGCTTCCCGCGAGTGCTGCCGAGGCGCCTTGGTATGCCTATCTGGGTGGTCCCATCGGCGTCATCTTCGTGGCGGCGGGCAGTTGGGTCATTGCTCGAATAGGTGCGGTGAATTCGGCTCTGCTGATCATCGGTGGCCAGATGGTAACAGGGGTAGCGTTTGATTATATCAGCGCCGTTCCAACGTCGTTTTGGGCGAACGCGGCCGGAATTGTTCTCATCGTCGGCGGAATGATGGTCAGCCGGAGACGACGCAAAGCCGGCGGTCCGCAATAGCCAAACGCTGCGTTACGATTTCGGTGCCATTGCGACCGAGCAATTTCATCGGCCGGTCGCAAGCCATGGGGACAGATAGACGGCGGGGGATGCCTCCCCGCCCCGCAGCATCTTTTAGGCGCGGCGTTCTCAGGGCAGGGTTACCGGCTATGAACCGATGCAGGCATCACATCGTCGGGTATCGGGCACACATAGGCTTTGCCGCTGGTCTTTTCTCGCCATTCGGCCGTCGCGGCTGCCAGGAGGTCGGGTGACGACATCAATGCGAGACCCGTTGTCGCAAGCGTTTTGGCCGCATGCGCCATGGCTTTGTGCGCGGCCGGGCTTTTCCCCTGCGCGACGACCTGCCAGGTATGGGGATTGGTGCCGATTGCCCAGGCTGGCGCCCAGCATTGCGCGGTCGGTGTCACCCAGCTGACATCGCCGACATCGGTCGACCCGGCCCGGAAATGCGATTGTCCCTCGAAATCGCGCAGACCGGTGTGCAAGGGCGTCGAGCCATCGACCTTGGCATTGGAGAACACATCGCCCTTGATCTGATAGAGGCGGATGCTGCTCCTGATCGCTTCGGGCGTGAAGGTATCCTGGATTTTCCTGGCAAAGGCGATGTCGGCCTCGTCGAAGGCTATCGGCCCGAGTGCGACCATGTTCTCGTGCATCGCCGTTTCAAGCGTGATGTTGGGAATAAGGTTCGTCGAAGCGGTGTCGAACACGATCTCGACCTCGGTTTCGGTCATCATCGCGGCCCCTCGTGCAACCTTCTCGACGCGCCCGGCAAGCTCAAGCGCCTGCGGCATGTCAGGCGCCCTGATCAGATAGAGAACTTCGGCGCTCGCCTGCACGACGTTGGCGGCCCTGCCGCCTGTGTCGGTGATCGCGTAGTGAACGCGACAATCCTGCGGCATGTGTTCACGCAGGAAATTGACGCCGACATTCATGAGTTCGACCGCATCGAGCGCCGAGCGGCCGAGATGGGCGCTGTTGGCAGCATGTGCCGCGACACCCCTGAAGCGATAGTAATATTCGAGAACGGCAAGATTGTTCGTCGAGCGAACACCGTTGAACGGAGCCGGATGCCAGGTCAGGGCGGCATCGACGTCATCGAATGCGCCGGCGCGAACCATGAAGGTTTTGCCGGAACCGCCCTCCTCTCCCGGGCAGCCGTAATAGCGCACCGTTCCGGGCAGCTTGTTCTCCTTCAGGTGGCGGGCAAGCGCAACCGCCGCCATCAGCGACCCGACGCCAAGCAGATTGTGCCCGCAACCGTGACCGGTTGCTCCCGCTGCCTCGGGAAGAGGCTCGGCCAGGTCGGCGGCCTGGCTCATTCCGGCCAGCGCATCGAATTCGCCGAGGAAAGCAATCACCGGCTTGCCGCTGCCGGATTCGCCGATGAAGGCCGTTTCCATGGCTGCGACGCCGCGGCGCACGGCAAAGCCGTTTTCCTCGAGCGTCCTTGCCAGCAATTGCGACGAGCGCCGCTCCTCGAACTTCAACTCCGCGAAATCCCAGATACTGTCGCTGAGAGCGATATAATCCGGCTTCATCTTTTCGATCGTCGCGGCAATGGAGCTGATCGCGTCAAGATTCATGGTATTCCTCGCTGTCTGCCCTGCCGCCACAGGGACGTGTTGCACCGGACCCGGCAGAGCGGCCTGCCGGATCTCTTATTGACTGTCGAAGCGGGATGGCGGCGCCCGAACCATCCGGGCACGGCAGTTCAGGCTCAATTGTCGAGCGAAATTTCCCAAAGACGGGCATTCGATTGCCAGACGGGCTGGCCCTTCAGCTTCTTGGTCGCGCCCCAGACATCGACCATGTCATAGAGGAAGATGCCCGGCATTTCCTTGAGCATCAGCGTGTGAAACTCGTCGAAGATCGCCTGACGCTTCGTCTGGTCGGGCTCCGCATAGGCGGCCTTCATCAACTCGACGGCCTTCGGGTCATCCCACATCAAGGAAGCATTTTTGTCCTTGTTGCCGACATAGAAGCCGTACATCAGTGCCGGATCGAGCCGCGGCGCGACCGATTGCGAGATGATCTGGTAATTGCCGGAACGGCGGCGATCGACCTGCGTCGCATAGTCGAGCACCTCGATCTGCACATTGAGACCTGCCTGTTGCATCATGGCCTGCGCCATCACCGCGGCCGGGAAGCTTGGCACGTTGCTGCGCTTGTTGGCGATGATGGTAATCGGCTCGCCCTTGTAGCCGGCCGCCGCAAGCTCCTTTTTCGCGGCCTCGATGTCGTAGGGCAGACGCTCCTTCTGGACATCGTCGAAATAGAGCGAGTCTTGCGAAACCATGGAGCCGTTGGCTGCGCCGGTGCCATTGGAGGCGGCCTCGACGAGCTGGTCGAGATCGAGTGTCATCGCCATGGCGCGGCGCACGCCGGGATTGCTCAGAACCTTGTCGCGCGTCTGGACGTAGAAGAGGTTTTTGCCGTTGTTGCGGGCCACGATCAGTTGCATCGTGTCGCTCGTCTTGAATTCGGGAATGAGATCCGGCGAAATCTCCGCGGTATCGAGCACGCCGGACTGAAGGCCGGCCTTTACGGTCGAAGCATCGGGAATGACCATGAACTTGATGCCGTCGACGAGAGGGCGTTTGGAGCCGACCATGCCGTCGGGCTTGCCGTCGTTCTCTGGCGAGATATAATCGTCGAACTTGGCGAGATGGATATACTCGCCCTTCTTCCATTCATCCCATTTGAAAGGACCGGTGCCGATCGGCTTGACGAAGCTTCCGTCCGCGCCGACCGATTCCGGGGAGATCATCCCGGTGTAACCGCATTCGGGGCGAGACATCAGGCCAAGGAAAACCGCCGATGGCTTTTCCAGCGTGATGGTGACGGTCGAAGTATCGACTGCCTTGACCCCGGTAACATGCACGGGGCCACTGCCGTCGAAATCGGGAAGGCAGGTCCATTTCGTTTCAGGCTTGAGATAGCGGTTCCAGTTCCACACGACGTCATCGGCGGTCAATTTCTTGCCGTTGTGGAATTTGACGTCGTCACGCAGTTTGAAGCTGTAGGTCAGCCCATCGGCCGAGACTTCGAAGCTCTTTGCCAGCAGCGGCTTGACCTCGCCATTGTTGGCATAGCCGACGAGCCCCTCGACGATATGCAGGATGACGCCATCGGTATTGCCGTCGCGATTGACGCCCGGATTGTTGCTGCGCAGATCGGAACTTTGAGCCACGACGATGTCGCGGGCGTCGACCACGCCGGTCATCGCCATCAACATGGTGCCTGCAAGAAGAAGTTTGTGCATTGTTCTACCCTCTTTTTATGATGGTTGGGATTGGAATTCATCCCAGCAGGCGCGTGAAAGCCTGCCGATGGTTTCAAGCGCGACTGTGTAGCCGGGGGTGCCGTCCGGCATTTCCTGCGGCACGTCGTCGGTATAGACGGCGATGATGTAGAAGGGGGAACCGTCGCGATAGACGATACCGGCATTCATGCGGCCGCGCTTTCCCGTGCCGCCCTTGTGGGCGACGAGCACTCCGAATGGCAGCCGGGAGGGAATGGCATAACGCAGGATCTGGTTCTTCAGGGTTTGAAGCGCATAGGCGCTGAGCGCCTGCGAGCAGCCGAGCCGGTCCGCGGCTTCCCGCGAATCCTGCGCATCCAGGATGGTTTGCAGCAGATAGACCTGATCCCGCGCCGTCGTCGTGGTGACGGCTTTCAAAGAATGATCGGGCGACAGCGCCAAGGGAGGGATGAGGAAGCGATGGTTGGTGCCCGTCATGCCGATCGACTTGCAATAGCTGTCTACCTCTTCGAGTGTCAGCCTTTCGAAGACCATCTTGGTGCAGACATTGTCGCTCAGCACCATCATGCCGGTGATGGCATCGCGTAGCGATATGACGATACCGGGCGTCAGATAGCGAAACATCCCGCTCGCCACTTCCTCGGCGAAACGTTTTTCGTAGGTGATCCGTTCGTCCAGGTCCAGGCGGCCTTCATGGGCGGCCTTCAAGGCCGCCATCATGATCGAGGTCTTTCGGGTGCTGGCGGAAGGGGTTTCCTCGTCCGCGCCCCTGCCGATCGTTTCGCCGCTGCCAAGCGCACGCACCATGAAGCGGGTCACGAAAGGCTGGGCATCGCAGATCGCGTTCAATCGCTCCGCGAGCTTTGCGGATTCAATCATCGTCATGTCAGTTCTCCAGGCGCCATTTGAGGATCACGCCGCCCTGAGCATTATGGTCCAGAGCGGGGATGGCCGAGAGAAGCCTTTGCGTATAGGCCTCCTTCGGGCTGTCGAAAACCGTATCGCGGTCGCCCTGCTCGATGATCCGGCCGTCCTGCATGACGACGACGCGATCGGCCACCTGTTCGACCACGCCGAGATCGTGGCTGATGAACAGGCAGGAAAAGCCGTAGCGTTTTTGCAGATCGGACAGGAGTTCGAGCACCTGCGCTCGGACCGTCACATCAAGCGCCGATACCGGTTCGTCGGCGATCAGGAATTTCGGCCGGCGCGTAATGGCGCGGGCAATCGCCACGCGCTGACGCTGGCCGCCCGAAAGCTCATGCGGGTAGCGCCCGGCATAGTCGGACCCAAGGCCGACTTCCTCCAGCGTCTCCAGGGCGCGCTTGCGCTTTGCCGCAGCGTCGAGATCGGGAACGAGCCGCAACGCTTCTTCCACGAGCGCGAGGATGGTCATGCGCGGATCGAGCGAGGAATAAGGATCCTGAAACACCATCTGGCAATTCAGCCGATAATCCATCCAGTCGTCGTCGCGGCTGCGTCCCTTGAACCGGATATCGCCTTCGTTCTCGCGGACCAGTCCGGCAATCGTGCGGCCGAGCGTGGTTTTGCCGGAACCCGAACCGCCGACCAGCGCCACGACTTCGCCCTCGTGGATATCGATGCTGACGCCATGCAGCGCCCGTTTCGGCTTTGCCTTCTTCATCAGCGACCGCCGGCCTGGATAGTCGACGACGATATCCCGCGCTGAGACCATCGGCGCCCTGGTCTTGTCGATCATCCGCGTCTCTCCGCGGAACGGCAGGGAGGAAAGCAGTTTCTTCGTATAGGCACGCTGCGGTGCGTCGAGCAGATCGGCGGTGCGTCCTTCTTCGACGATCGCGCCCTTTTCCATGACGACGATGCGGTTGGTGTAGCGGGCAACCATCGGCAGATCGTGGCTGATCAGCAGCACGGCGGTGCCTTCCGCCTGCGTCAACCCCACCATCAATTCCATGACATCGCGCTGGATCACGGCATCGAGCGCCGTCGTCGGCTCGTCAGCGATCAAGAGCGCCGGTTTCAGCAGCATCACCGATGCCAGCATGATGCGTTGGCGCATGCCGCCCGAGAATTCATGCGGGTAGGACGTGAGCGCCCCGGCGGGATCGCGGATCCCGACCCGGTTCAGCATGTCGAGGATCCGGCTGCGCCGTTCCTCCTGCGAGAGTTTCGTATGCAGCTGCAACCCTTCTTCGAGTTGGCGGCCGACGGTCATCGAGGGATTGAGCGAGGTCATCGGCTCCTGGAAGACGACACCGATTTCCGCACCACGCAATTGGCGCAATTGCGCGCCGTTCATGGAAAGCACGTCGCGTCCCTTGTAGGTAACGGAGCCGCCGATCACCTTGATGGGCGCCGGCAGCAGCGAGATCAGGGCGCGTGTTGCCAGCGTCTTGCCCGATCCGCTTTCTCCGACGATGCCGAAGATCTCGCCCGGCGCGATGTCGAAGCTGACCTCCTTGACGACCTGCACACCGGTCCCGGTGACCTGAAGCGACAGGTTGCGGACATTCAAAAGCGTTCTATTGGTCATTTCAGCCCCCTCATCCGCGGATCAAGCTTGTCCCGAAGAGCGTCGCCCAGAAGATTGATGCCGAGGAGCGTCAGGGCGATCGCCAGGCCCGGGAAAAGACCCAGCCAGACCGCCTGCTCGATGAATGGTCGCCCGGCGGCCAGCATGTTGCCCCAGGTCGGCGCCGGTGGCGGAACGCCGAGGCCGAGAAAGCTGAGCGCGCTTTCCGAAAGGATCGCCCAGCCGAACATCGAGGTCGCTAGCACGGTGATCGGGGCGACGCAATTGGGCAGGATATGGCGGAACATGGTGTAAAGCTCGCCATTGCCCATCACCTTGGAGGCCTCGATGAATTCCCGCTCGCGCAGCGACAGGACGGCGCCCCGGACGACGCGGGCCATGGAGGGAGAATAAGCAATGCCCAGCGCGAAGATGATGCCGTATTGGTTGGCGCCGAAGACGGCGAGCAACCCCAGCGCCAGAAGGATGCCTGGAAAGGCGAGAAGCGCATTGTTGACGGCCATGATGACGGCATCGACCCAACCGCGGGCATAACCACTGACGAGACCGATCAGCGTGCCGCAGACCGTTGCGAATGTGACCGTCAAGGTGCCGATCCAGACGCTCGCCCGGGCGCCGACGATCAGGCGGCTGAGCACGTCGCGGCCGAATTCGTCGGTTCCGAGCCAGTGGGCGCTGCTTGGCGCCGCCAGCCGTGCCGTGAAGCCGAGCTTCATCGGATCATAGGGGGTCCAGAAAAGGCCAATCGCAGCCGAGACGAGCAATGCGGCAATCAGAATGCTGCCGATGAAGCCGTTGAAGGTGACGTTTTTCATTCGGCGACTACCCGCGGATCGAATAAGGGATAGAGCAGGTCGACGACCAGATTGACCAGCACATAGGAGAGCGAGACGAACAGCAGGCAACCCTGGATCACGGGGTAATCGCGGGCAAAAATACTGTCCACCATCAGTCGCCCGAGCCCCGGAATGGTGAAGACCGTCTCGATGACGGCAATGCCGCCGAGCAGATTGCCGAGGATCAGACCGATGACCGTCCAGGTCGGGCCGAAGGCATTCTTGAAGGCGTGCCGCCAGAGGACGGCGCTCTCGGAAAGCCCCTTGGCCCGGGCGTGGGTGATATAGTCGAGACGCAGCACTTCCAGCGTCGAGGCGCGTGCCATGCGGATCAACACACCCATCTCGTGAATGACCAGGGTCATGATCGGCAGCACGAGGTAAAGCAGGCCGCCGGTGACGTTGCTGCCGATCGAGACATAGCCGAGGACCGGTAACCAGCTGAGTTTCAAGCCGAAGAAAAGCAGAAGCAGGAGGCCGAGCCAGAATGTCGGGATCGACAGCAGGATCGTGGCCGTGCCGACCAGCGCCAGGTCCGTCAGACTGTTTTGCCGCCAGGCGGCGATGACGCCGGCCGGCACGGCGATGAGGCTCGCCAGAAGCACGGCGACGACGACGACTTCGGCACTGACCAGAAAACGTGATGCGACGAGCGGCAGAACCGCCTCATCATTGACGATCGAGCGGCCGAAATCACCCTGCACGACATTGGCGGTCCAGATCAGGAACTGTTGCGGCAGCGATTTGTCGAGGCCGAGTTCCGAGCGCATCGCCGCGATCTGAGCCGGCTCAGCCATATCACCCAGCATCAGTGCCGCCGGATCGCCGGGTATGAAGCGGATCAGCGTGAAGACGGTCACCGAAACGAGGACGATCGTCGGCAATGCCATCAACAGACGGTTCAGAACGAATTTCAGCATTTTTGTTCCCCGCGATGGGCGACGGACAGTGCCCGGCGCCATCGGTTTCGTTGCCGCAGACTATGATCGAATGAGGAAATATCCGCAATATTATGCGATTCTGTCATACGTCTATGCGGAATACGACCGCAACCAAAACGGCTGCGTTGGCGTAAGTGCTCAGGTTAAAAATCTGATTTTAAATGTCTTTTTGAGAAAGCTGGATCTGTCGCTTCAATGCATCGCTCAGAGCGTGGGCGGCAATCGAGAGTGGCGTGCCCACCGCCCTCGCCAATCCGAATTCCTGGGTCGCGCGCGGCACGAAAGGACGGTGAACCACCGGCAGGTGGCGATAGAGATTCGCATAAAAGCTGCTGATGATCGTGACCCCAAGGCCATGCGCGACGTAGGAACAGGCGGAACTGTTGGTATGCGTCTCGATCTTGACGATCTGCTTGACGCCGGCCCGCCGGAAGGTCTGGTCGAGCGCCATGCGGTTCGGCCGTTGGCGGCCAATCAGAATGAGGGGCACGTCGCGCAGATTCCTGACCGTGATTTCCTCCAGTTTCGCAAGAGGATGATCCTTTGGAACGACGCAGACACTTTCGCCGGTGGCGACGCGCTCGACCTCGATGCCCGGTCCGCTCTCGCCCTCCATACGCAGAAAGCCGAAATCGATCACCCTCTGCTCGACGAGCTTGTTGATCGCGGTCGTCGTCTCGAAGAAGGTTTCGATCCGCACACCGGGGAAATCGCTGATGTAATCGGCCAGCATTGCCGGCGCGAAATGCTCCCACATGCTGCTCGGCAGGCCGACGCGGACGATCTCCGGGCCGGCGGCGCCGCTTCTTAAGTCCTCCGCGTGGCCCGACATCCGATCGACCGCGAGCAAGATGTTCTCGGCATCACGGGCAAGAAGCAGGGCCTCGGGGGTGGGGATGAGACGGCCCTTGTCGCGCACGAAAAGCGACATTGAAAGGTCCGCCTCGAGCTGCTGGAGGAGGCGGCTGACGCCGGACTGACTGAGGCCCATCGTCTTTGCCGTGGCAATCGTCGACCCCGTCGCCAGAAGCGTGCGCAGGACTTCCAGTTGCTTGATATTCATGCGTTCGCGATCCCCCGGGACGGTTCAAGCAGCGTCATCATGCCCAGTCCGAAATGCTTTGAAGGAAGAGGCTGGCGGCCTTGGGCATCGGAAATTTCTCTCCGCTGATCAGCGCGTAGGCAACCGGCAGTTCCGGTTCGAGCGGAATGAACTGCAGCGGCAGCGTCGCATATTCGCGGGCGATGATCTCGCCGACCAGCGCAATGCCGAGCCCCTGAGCGGCCAGCGCGCAGGCACTCGCCACCGAATGCGCTTCGAGCAAGGGGCGTTGGCGGATGCCGGCTTTGTAGAACAACGCCTCAAGCTCGTGACGAACCGGTCGCTCCCTGTTCAGCATGATCAGATCCTGCCCCTTCAGGTCGGCGACCGACAATTGGCGGCTGCCGGCCTTGGGATGATCGTTGTGCAGGGCGCAAATGACCCGCGACGACAGGATCTTCTCCTGTTTCAATCCCGGGCTCATCAGCGGCAGACGCGCGAAGCCGAGATCGGCCTCGCCGTCGGCCACCATCCGTTCAATTGCCAGATAGCTGCCGGACGCGACTTCGACGCGCATTGGACCATTCGCCGCGAGAAAGTTCTTCAGCAGCTTCGGAATGCGCGTCGAGGAAAGACTGGAGGGAAAGGCGAGCCGCAGCATGATCTCGCGCGACCGACCGCTCTCGAGCTCCATCGCCGCCGTTTTCAAGGCGCGTAGCCGGTCGGAAATGGCACGGATTTCCGGGCCGAGCTGCAGCCCCTCGCGGGTCGGTTGCAGCCGGTTCTTTTCCCGGTCGAAAAGCCGGACGCCGAGATAGTCTTCTAGTTGCTGCAACAAACGGCTGGCGTTCGATTGCGAGATCCCAAGCTCGACGGAAGCGGCGATCGTCGAGCCAGTCGCCGCGATGGCGTCATAGGCCTCGATATGCTTCAGGCTGATCGCCGCACTCGTGTCTCGCGCCATTCTATCTCCAATGTCGATAGCCCTACCCGCAAACCGCATAAGATTGCGGACCTGCGGAAAGTTGAACATTTTTCGCTGAGAACCAAACTCACGGAAAGACTTTCGTCAATGGCCACCATTCTCCGGAAGATCGCGGAACAGGTCCTGTCGCGAACGACGTTCTCAGACCTCGCCATGGACCGGGCAAGAGATGCTGCGGTGGACACCATCGGCTGTATGATTGCAGGCCGTGGCGATGAAAGTGTTGCCGCGCTCACCCGCGCCTTCGACGGGGAAATCGCCGGGGGCGGCGAAGCGCGGCTCGTGACCGGCGGCTCCGCCTCGCCCTCTTTCGCCGCACTCATCAACGCAACGGCGGCGCATGCGCTCGATTTCGATGACAATTTCCATCCGGCGAGAGCGCATTCTTCCGCAGTGCTGGTGCCGGCGCTGCTGGCAGTTCTGACGCGCCGCAAGGTGACAAGCGGAAGACGGTTTCTCGAGGCCTACCTGGCCGGGCTGGAAGCGCAAGCGGCGGTCGGCTTCGGC
This sequence comes from Rhizobium sp. BT-226, assembly GCF_025847085.2. Classification (NCBI taxonomy): domain Bacteria; kingdom Pseudomonadati; phylum Pseudomonadota; class Alphaproteobacteria; order Hyphomicrobiales; family Rhizobiaceae; genus Rhizobium; species Rhizobium sp. BT-226. Next base: position 173,775 of record NZ_JAOYTI010000005.1, read on the forward strand.
GTCAATCCGTCTCACTACAACAGGGGCTGGCACGCAACGGCGACGGTCGGCAGCATCGGGGCCGCGGCTGGCGTGGCTCGGCTTCTCGGCGGCGACGAAGAGAGCCTGACCGCGGCGATGAGCCTCGCGACGAGCTTCGCCTGCGGCCCGAAAGGGCAATTCGGCACGACCGCCAAACCGCTTCACGCCGGCATTGCCGCGCGCAATGCCGTGGACGCGGCCCGCATGGCGCTTGCGGGCATGAGTGGGCGGCCGGATATCCTCGAGCGGCCGCAAGGCTTCCTCGATCTTTTCGGGGGCGATGATGCCAAGGGCTGGGCGGGCTTGACATTCGAGGAGGAGCATATCATCGAAAGCCGGGGCGTGGTCACCAAGCGCCATCCTTGCTGTGCCTCGACCCATCGCGCCATCGATGCGCTTCTGGATCTGAAGCAGGAGCAAGGACTTTTGGCGGGCGACATTGCCAGGATCGAGACGAAGGTCGGCATATCCGCTGCCCGCAACCTCGCCTATCCCGATCCCACCGACGAGATGCAGGCACGCTTCTCAATGCAATATTGCCTGGCGACGGCTTTCCTCAAAGGCTCCCTTAGCCTTTCGGACTTTACACGGCTGGAGATTGGGCGAGCGGAAATCCGGGAATTCATGCCGCGCATCGAAATGCAGTCCTATTCGGCTGATGAGGAAAAAGGCGTGGAGCGCCTCCCGCATACCGTCACGGTCACGATGCGCGACGGGCGCATTTTGAACAAGTCCCGCTTGCACGCGAAGGGATCGCTCGAAGCGCCGATGAGCGTTCATGAACGTGAAGTCAAATTCCTGGACTGCTTGCGCTGGGGAAATCGGAATGTGTCCGGCGCCTCTTTCCTGCAGCTTCGCGGGCTTGCCGATTTTGAAAACCTGTCCGGCGACAGGCCCTTCTGGAGCCTGATCACAGGCCATCAGTCGTCTTGACAGCCGCGGGGACGGATAGGCGGCGGGGAATGCTCCCCGCCGCGGCTCGTTCAAGTCCGGCCTTCTCAGGCGAGGTATTTCGTAAACCAATCGACCGTTCGCTGCCAGGCGAGCTTGGCTGCCGCTTCGTCGTAGCGGGGCGTGGAATCATTGTGAAAGCCGTGATTGACGTCAGGGTAGACGTAGGCATCGAATGTTTTTCCGGATGATTTCAGCGCAGCTTCATAGGCCGGCCAGCCTTCGTTGATCCCCTTGTCCAGCCCGGCATAATGGAGAAGCAGCGGCGCCTTGATCTTCGGTACGTCTTCGGCGCGCGGCTGCCGGCCGTAGAAGGGCACGGCTGCGGCAAGCTCCGGATAAGCGACCGCCGCAGCGTTGGCGACGCCGCCGCCATAGCAGAAACCGGTGATGCCGACCTTGCCGGTGGTGAGATCGCTGTGCATCAAAAATTCGACCGCCGCGAAGAAGTCGTTCATCAGCTTTTCCGGGTCGACCTTCTGCTGGAGTTCCCGCCCCTTTTCGTCATTGCCAGGATAGCCGCCGACCGAGGTCAGGCCATCCGGCGCAAGTGCGATGAAACCCGCCTTTGCCACGCGCCGTGCCACATCCTCGATATAGGGGTTCAGACCTCTGTTTTCGTGAACGACCACCACGGCCGCGACTTTGCCGGCGGCTTTTGCGGGGCGGACGAGATAGGCGCGGACATCGCCATTTCCCTTTGGCGACGGATAGGTGATGTATTCGGCTGATATATCGGGATCGGTGAACTCGACCTGGGTCGCCAGCGCATAGTCAGGGCTCAGCGATGCAAGAATGGCGGCTGCCGTCACGCCGCCGACGGCGAATTTGCCGGCTCGGTCGAGAAACTCACGCTTGGTAATTCTCCCGTGGGCGTAATAGTCGTAGAGTTCGAGAAGTTCCTGAGGGAAATCCTTGGCTGTCATACGCGTCATGATGGCTCCTCCTTGCCTCTTTTGTTCTCACACCATCCTACACAGGTAAGCTCGCGTCTCTTTTCAACATTTCGAGAGTTTCGCGTGAGCTTGCCGGCTGGGGCAGCCGGCGCTGAACGACTGCCTTGGCTTCGGGAGCATACGCGCTGCGTCCATCGGCGAACCGCGTCCGGCCAGTCGCTGTAAGCAATCGGTCGCCAGCTATCGATCTATGAAAATTAATTTCATGCTCGTGCTTCGATGCCCGTTTTCTATTGACGCCTCCCGATTTTTGTCCCAACTTAAAGAAAATAAATTACTAAATGGGAACTTGATCGGCATGAAAGTGGGAATCATCGGGCTAGGATTCCGGCTCGGCTATCTCGGCTATGTTTTCAAGGCAATCGATAGCAGCTTCGACATTGTCGGCTATGTGGATCCGGAACCCGCCGGACTTCCCGGATTGACGGAAAAGGGAATTTCAGTCGGCAAGGCCTATGGTTCGCCGGAAGAGCTCCTCGCCTCCGAAAAACTCGATCTGCTGATGATCGGCTCCCCCAATCACCTGCATCTCGACCATATCAGGCTCGGGCTTCAAGCCGGTCTCAAGGTCTTTTGCGAAAAGCCGATCGTCACGACCATCGCCGAAAGCATCGAACTTGCCCATCTGATGGCAAAATTCGGCCATGAGCGACTGATGGTCGGTCTCGTGTTGCGCTATTCTCCTCTTTATAAGGATCTCCGCGCCATCCAGGCCGAGGGCAAGCTTGGTCAGATCGTGTCGATCGAGGCCTCCGAACATATCGAGCCTTATCACGGCGCCTTTTTCATGCGCGACTGGCGCCGCTATGAGCGCTATTCCGGCAGCTTCATGCTGGAGAAATGCTGCCACGACCTCGATCTGTACAATGGCGTCGCCGGCGCACGTCCGGAGCGCGTCGCAAGTTTCGGCGGCCGCAAGAGCTTCATTCCGGCAAACGACCCGGCGCGCGAGGGCATCAACGACCTCGAGCTTTTCCACCGCAAGCCGAGCGGATGGATGGGATCGGACAAGGTCTTCGACAGCGATGCCGATATCATCGACTATCAGGTCGCGATCGTCGAATATGCCAATGGCGTCGGCATGAACTTCCACACCAATCTCAACGTGCCCGACCAGTTCCGGCGTTTTGCCATCATGGGGTCGCGCGGCATGGCCGAAGGCGATTTCGTTCGCGGCTATCTCGACGTTCACGAGCAACTGACCGGCAACAAGATCGTTGAAAACAAATATGCCGCCACCGAGCTCTCCCAGCATTACGGCGCCGATGAACAGATGGCGAGCGACCTGCTTGAAAGCGTGCGCACCGGGCTCGAACTTCCTGTTTCCACGCTGAATGCGCTCGAAGCCGGCATTCTCGCCTTGGCAATGGACGAAGCGAGGATGAAGAAAACGGTCGTCGATCTCAGACCCATCTGGGACCGCTTCGACGAAGCCCTTCACGCAAGAGCGGCTTGAGGAGCGCGGCAAGATGAGTGTTCAAAAAAGCACGGTCATCTTCGCCTGGATCCTTCTTCTCCCGGCTGTCCTCTATGTCTTGGCGATCGTCGCCTATCCGCTCGTCGATACGTTCATTCTCTCCTTCACCGATGCATCGCTTAGGAAGACCACCAATTGGGTCGGCTGGATCAATTACGAGAAGATCTTCAATGAACGGTTTGCCGAAGTCATCTTCCGGACCTTCATCTGGACGTTCTTCTCGGTCGCCCTGAAAATGGTGATCGGCACCTTCGGCGCATGCATGCTGAATGCCGCCGTACCCGGCCGCTCCTTGTTCCGGCTTTTGACCATGCCGCCATGGATCGTGCCGATGGCGATCGGCATCTTCATGTGGGGCTGGATGTATAATGGCCAGTTCGGCATGATATCGGGCATGCTGCAGCGCTTCGGTCTCGTCGACGGCCCTGTCGCCTTCCTCGCCTATGGCAGCACCGCCTTCTGGGCAACGATCATCACCGACGTGTGGATCGGCGTGCCGCTGGTGACGATCTACTTTCTGGCGGCGATCCAATCCATTCCGAAGGATCTCTACGAGGCCGCCTGGACCGACGGCGCCGGCCGCTGGTATCGCTTCCGCCGCATCACCCTGCCGCTGATGGTGCCGGCGATCATCACCATGTCGATGCTGTCGCTGATCGCAACCTTCAACTCGTTCGACATCATCTGGATCCTGACGCAAGGCGGACCGAGCGGCGAGACGACGACGATGATCATCGATACCTATCAGACGGCGATCGGCTCGAAGAAATACGGTGAAGGTGCAGCGCGCGCCGTTTTGATCTGCATCTTCCTGTCGCTCTTCTGCTTCGCCTATTTCCGCGTCACCCGCCGCCTCAATCCGGAGAAGCGCGCATGAGCAATGCAGCCATGATCGACCGTTACCGCTGGTGGGAAATCATCCTGATCTATTGCGGCATTGCGCTGTTTCTTTTCTTCGTGCTGTCGCCCTTCGTCGAAGGTTTCCTGGTTTCGCTGAAGCCGCTCAGCCAGCTCTTCTCCTCGCCCTATCGCTTCTGGCCGGAGAACGGCTCCTTCGAAGCCTATCGGACGATGTGGATCAGCGTGCCGGGCTTCGGGCGCTATATCTTCAACTCGTTTTTCATCTCGACCGTGGTCACGCTGATCGTGCTCTGCCTCGTCATTCCGGCGGCCTATGCCTTCGCGAAGTTCGAATTCAGGGGCATGGGCATCCTGCTCGGTGCCTTCCTGACGGTGAACATGTTCTCCGGCGCCGTGCTTTTGATCCCGCTCTTCCGGCTGATGCGCAGCATGGGCGTGCTCAACACCTATCTCGCCATGATCGTGCCGGGTGTCGCCTTCCTGATCCCCTCGGCGATCTGGCTGCTGCGTACTTACATGATCCGTATTCCGCAGGAACTCAACGAAGCGGCCTACATGGATGGCGCCAGCCATTTCTACACGCTGCGCCGGGTCATCCTGCCCATTGCGATGCCGGGGATCATCGTCGTCGCCATCACCACCTTCATCGGCGCTTACGCCCAGCAATTCATCTTCGCGCTGACGTTCAACTCGAAGACCGAATACATGCCCTTGCCGGTGGGGCTCTTTGCTTACTTCGGCAAGCAGGAGGTCATCTGGAACGAACTGATGGCGGCTTCCTTCGTCGGTATCGCGCCGGCGATGGTCGTCATCTTCTTCCTTCAGCGCTACCTTGTCGGCGGGCTGACCGCCGGTGCGGTGAAACAATAAGACCAAAAAACGAGTGAACAGCTAACACAAGAATGGGAGTCACGACGTGAGCATTACCATCAAGACAGGCCTGATGGCCCTCGCCTTGCTCGGTTCGACGGCATTGACCGCAGTCACTGCCCAGGCGGCCGACAAGGAAATCAGCTGGATCTATTGCGGCGACACGATCGACCCGGTCCACACCAAATATATCAAGCAGTGGGAAGAAAAGAACACCGGCTGGAAGATCGCCCCCGAGGTCGTCGGCTGGGCGCAGTGCCAGGACAAGGCAACGACACTCGCCGCCGCCGGCACGCCGGTCGCGATGGCCTATGTCGGCTCGCGCACGCTGAAGGAATTCGCCCAGAACGACCTGATCGTTCCGGTGCCGATGACGGATGACGAGAAGAAGACCTATTATCCGAACATCGTCGACACGGTGACCTTCGAGGGCACGCAGTGGGGTGTTCCGATCGCCTTCTCCACCAAGGCGCTCTATTGGAACAAGGATCTTTTCAAGCAGGCCGGCCTCGATCCCGAGAAGCCGCCGAAGACCTGGGCTGAAGAAATCGAGATGGCAAAGACCATCAAGGAAAAGACCGGGATCCCGGGCTATGGTCTCCCTGCCAAGACCTTCGACAACACGATGCACCAGTTCATGCATTGGGTTTACACCAACAACGGTAAGGTGATCGATGCCGACGGCAAGGTCACGCTCGACAGCCCTGAGATTCTCGCTGCGCTGAAGGCTTATAAGGACATCGTCCCCTACTCCGAAGAAGGCCCGACGGCCTACGAGCAGAACGAAGTCCGCGCCATCTTCCTCGACGGCAAGGTCGCGATGATCCAGGCAGGCTCTGGCGCAGCCGACCGCCTGAAGGCGACGAAGATCAGCTGGGGCATCACGACGCTGCCGCTCGGCCCCGACGCCAAGGGCCCCGGCACGCTGCTGATCACCGACAGCCTGGCGATCTTCAAGGGTTCGGGGGTCGAGGACAAGGCGACGGAATTCGCCAAGTTCATCACCTCGCCCGATGTGCAGTCGGAATACGAGCTGCAGGGCGGGGCCGGCCTCACCCCGCTGCGCCCGTCCGCCAAGGTCGATGAATTCGTCGCCAAGGATCCTTACTGGAAGCCGCTCATCGAGGGTATCAGCTACGGTGGTCCCGAGCCGCTCTTCACCGACTACAAGGGCTTCCAGAACTCGATGATCGAGATGGTCCAGTCCGTGGTGACGGGCAAGGCCGAGCCGGAAGCCGCACTTACGAAGGCTGCCGGCGAAATCGAAGCGTTCAAGTAAACCGCTTTGGACTCTTTGGGATCGCGGGTGCAACAGCCCGCGATCCCTCCCCGATCGAATGTGCGACGAAGGCCGCCGGTGGAGACAGATTTTTGGGACAGCTCTTTCTCAACAAAGTTCAGAAATTCTATGGCGACTACGAAGTTCTGAAGGGCGTGCAGCTCGAGGTAAAGAACGGCGAGTTCGTCGTCTTCGTCGGCCCGTCAGGCTGCGGCAAATCCACCCTGCTGCGCATGATCGCCGGTCTCGACGCGACGAGCGCGGGCGACATCGTCATCGATGGTATCAGGGTCAATGATCTGCCGCCGGTCAAGCGCGGCATCGCCATGGTGTTTCAGTCCTACGCGCTCTACCCCCACATGACCGTCTTCGAAAACATCGCCTTCCCGCTTCGCGTCGAACGGATGGAAGAGGAAAAGCTCAAGGCCAAGGTGGAAAATGCCGCACGCATCCTTCACCTCGAACAGCGGCTGCAGCAGAAACCCGGCATGCTGTCCGGCGGCCAGCGCCAGCGCGTCGCGATCGGCCGCGCCATCGTGCGCGAACCGAAGATTTTTCTGTTCGACGAGCCGCTTTCCAACCTCGACGCGGCGTTGCGCGCCGACATGCGCATCGAGCTTGCCAAGCTGCACAGGCAGTTGAAGGCGACGATGATCTATGTGACGCACGACCAGGTCGAGGCGATGACGATGGCGGATCGTATCGTCGTGCTGGATTCCGGCGATATCTCCCAGACGGGGGCACCGCTGGAGCTTTATCACAAGCCTGCAAACCAGTTTGTCGCCGGCTTCATCGGCAATCCGAAAATGAATTTTCTTCCCGTAACCTGCAAGGGCGTCAGCGCCAATGGCGTCGAGGTGGATTATCAAGGCCAGACAGCCGTTCTGCCCGTGACGCCGCGTGACGGCATGGCCGGCAAGGCTTTGACGCTCGGCATCCGGCCGGAACATATCCAGCTCGGCGGCGGCGATATCGTCTTCAAGGTGACGCCGACGGTCATCGAGCGCCTCGGGGCAAACACGGTCGCTTACGCCTCGCTCAACGGAGAGTCCGAGAATTTCTGCGCCATGCTGCCGGGCAGCGTCGGCATCCGTGCGGATGCACCGGTTGCGACCGGCATCAATGCCGCGGATTGCCACCTCTTCGATGAGGCGGGTATTGCCTTCGAGCGGCGGGTTGAACTGACCGAAATCGATATGAACGTGATCAATCCGACGGCTGCCTGAACCGACCGGCTCCGTGTCGAGGTTCGTCCTGACAGAGGTCGGTTCCGGCTAGGGGCAATAACACCCTATGCAATTATGGCTGTCCACCGGTAGGAATTCGGGGAGTTTTTCACTCCGCGAACGTCTTTGGAAATCTCCTGCAGTCCGGCCCGAAGCGGACTTTCATTGGGCAATCAGTGTTCTCGGCGCCGCCCGTATGCCACAAACGATCTGATCGAACTGAAGCTCAACGCGGCCGCCGCAGCATCGGGACGAGCGTCGGCGACGAACCGGCCTGGATCGCGCCGAGTGGTTCAAAGCCGTAGCGTCGGTAGAACGGAATGTTGCGCGGGTTCGAGGACTCTAAATAGGCTGGCGCGTGATCGCGATCGCACCGTGCGAGTGCGTAGGCCATCAAGGCGTCGCCGTGACCTTGGCCTTGATGCGCCGGGTCGACGCCGATCAGGGGCAGGTACCAATGTGGTTCCGTTGGGTGGTACGCGGCCATCTGCTCGAATATGGCCGTGGTTTCGGGGGCAAGAGCGCGCGCAACCGTGCTCTCGAGCACCGCACCAAGCCCTTCCTCGTCGGAATGCACCCCGGGCGATAACCACAGCGCCGTCCCGGCGTAGCCGTCGGTGCAAAAGGCGCTTCCGTTAGAGAATGCGTTGCTCCCAAACGCCCGGATCATTCGCGGCATGGCCGCAAGATACTGATGTGCGTGCGGCCAGGTCCATCGCGCCATAGGATCCGCTGCAAACGCCAGCATGACCGTTTCGACCGCCAGATCTTCCTCGGCCGTGGCCATAACTCTCACTGTTGGCGATTTCACACTGCCCTCCTGACGTAGGTGGTCCGACGAGGCGCCCGTGCTCGTTCTCAGCTGCGCATCGTAACCCGGATCGCGTGGGAGCGATACCGGTTGCTGCTGGCTCAGCGGTTCCAGATTCGCTTGGAATGCCTGTTCAAGGTCCGGAACGGCCGCTTCTCATTGGTGTCATCCCGTAAGCTGCCCGTCCGCTCTCCGCCAATCGTTCGCACCACCTGCTTTAGTTCCGACAAACGACAGTCGGCTTTGAGGGAACAATGACCAGAAGCTGCCGTTAGGGGGACAAGGCTGGAGCGGAGGTAGTTGTGATCCACCATGTTTCGGTAGGGACGAATGATGTTGGGCGTTCGAAGCGCTTCTACGATGCCGTTTTGCCCATCGTCGGCCTTGTGCCGATGGCCGAAGACGAGGGTGGACTAGGTTACGGAAGCGGCACGTTTCACTTCAGCGTTCAGGTTCCGATTGATGGAAAACCAGCGACCGTGGGCAATGGCACTCATATCGCCTTTGCCGTCGAGGACCGTTCGATGGTCAATCGATTTTACGCAGCAGCACTAAAATATGGTGGCAGCGACGATGGCGCTCCGGGGCTGCGGCCGAACTATGATGCAAACTATTATGGAGCGTTCGTCCGCGATCCGGACGGTCACAAGATCGAGGCCGTGACCTACTCCGCAAAATGACTCGCTAACGGAGGAGCGCATGCCGACCCTTCCCTATGCAATTCTCGAAGCCCCCTCTACTCTGGGCCTCGCGACCGACGGTGTGGAGCACTTGCCCGACCAGCTCTTGGGCCTCGGTCTTGCGGAGCGCATCCATGCGCGCCGCGTCGAGCGGCTGGCGGTGCCTCCGAAGGACCCTACGCCCGATCCCGAGACCGGCACCCTGAATGCCAGGGCAATTGCGGCGTGGTCGCCCAAGCTTGCCGACGCGGTGGAAGCGGTGCTTGACGCGGGCGAATTTCCGGTTGTACTCGGCGGCGATTGCACGATCCTAATGGGCTCGATGCTCGCGTTTCGACGGCGCGGCCGCTACGGCCTGTTCTTCATCGACGGCAACGCCGATTTCTTCCAGCCCGAGGCGGAACCCAATGGTGAGGGCGCCTCGATGGATCTTGCCTTCGTCACCGGCCACGGCCCGTCGCTCCTGACCGACATCGAAGGTCGCGGTCCTTTGGTCCGTCCCGAAGACGCCGTCGCGTTCGCATATCGCGATCATAAGGATCAGGAGGAGTACGGAAGCCAGCCGCTTCCCAAAGAGCTCAAGGCGATTGACCTTCCCGCCGTGCGCCGAGTGGGCATCGAGGCCGCCGCGCGCGAAGCGGTCGACCACCTGACGCGAGAGGAACTGGACGGCTTCTTCATCCATCTCGACGCCGATTGCCTCGACGACGTCATCATGCCGGCTGTCGATTTCCGCATGCCGGGCGGGTTGTCGTGGGACGAGCTAGGGACCGCGCTTCGGCTTGCCTTGGCGAGCGGCAAGGCAGTCGGTATCGAGATCAATATCTACAATCCGCGCCTTGATGAGGACGGCAGCGCCGGGCGCGGCCTGGCCGACGTACTAGCCGCAGCACTCGGAACAGCAGCGCACTGAACGCTCCGGCCGGAAAGGCCGGTGGAGTCACTTCCCAAGAGCAGATGTTCCCTCGAGGCGAGTTACCCGACCCGCGCTACTCCCCTATGCTGGAAAGCAATTCATCGAGCTGTTCCAGTTGCTCCGGCAATGCAGCCGCCCCGCCCTGCAGTGCTTCCTCAAGCGCCTCCTTGGACGGATAGACCTCGTGGAAAGTCAGTAGTGTCCTCCCGCCTTGGTCCTCGAACGTCACGGTCGTGATCGCGCCCTCTTCGCCCTCGTCGTTGGTCCAGACGATGCGCTCGTTCGGCACCACCTCGAGATATCTGCCGTAGAAGGCCATGGTGTCCGAACCGCCGGCGCCGAATTCCAGCCGATATTTGCCGCCTGTACGGACGTCCATATCGCACGATACGAGCGAAACGCCGGGTGCCGATTTTGGCACCCACCAGCGCTGGAACAGCTCGGGCTGGCTCCACGCCCTGTAGACCGTGCTCGGCGGCGCATTGAATGTCCGCGTTACGACGAGTTCGCGATCCCCTTTGCGCTCGACTGACGTGCGGTTCTGCGCACCACCTTCACTGTCAACTTGCTGATTCATCGCTTCCCTCCCGTTTCATTTCGCTGATGATTTCGTCCAATGCTTCGAAGCGGGCCTCGAAGAGCTTGCGATGCGCCTCGATCCACTCGGCCTCCGCCTTGAGGCCGCGTTTCCCAAGCTTGCAGGTTCTCACCCGTCCGACCTTCTGCGTGACGACGAGCCCCGCGCGCTCGAGAACCTGGACGTGCTTCTTCATGCCGGTCAGCGTCATCTGGAACTTATCCGCGAGACTGGTGATCGACGCGTCCCCTCGCCCAAGCTGATCGATGATCCCGCGGCGGGTCGCATCGGACAGCGCCGCGAACGAGAGATCGAGAGGAAGGGTTACATACTGAACCATCTAGTTCAGTGTATAGCCTTCTCGCTACGAAGCGCAAGCGCCTCAATACGTGTCCCGCCGCAACAAGCCGGCCAGCGTGGAACGCCGGCCGGAAGGCTGGGGCCGCCGCAGGCTTTGGTAGTATGGCTGTATTGCGCCTCTAGCTCAGCTCTCTCTGGAAAGACGACAGGGCCAGCCGCGGCCTGAAGCATTCGGACTGATGCGCCTGATCGTCATCGACGGATGCGCACCTGCGGCTACGCTACTGGGCCATCCGCGCACGTAGGCGGGGCCCGATCCAGTCGAGGAAGCACCGCACCTTCAGCGACTGGGGATCGGCTGGTCCGTGCATAACGTTCACAGGCAGAGGTTCCGGTGCGAACTCGTTCAACAATTCCTGCAGAGCGCCGGAGCGCAGTTGATCGGAAATCTGATAAGACAGCACGCGGATAATGCCGATACCGGCCAGCGCAGCCTGAATGGCCGCCTCCGTCGTGTTGACTGCGAGTTTGGAGCGCGGCTCGATGGTGAAGGCCGGACCATCCCGGCGGTACCGCCATTCCGGTGCGGTCGCAAAGCCCTGGAAGCTTACGCCATCATGTCGTAGGAGGTCTTCCGGCCGACGCGGCACGCCGCGGCGGGCTAGATATTCGGGGCTCGCGCAGATCACCCGGCGGACACTGCCGACGCGCGTCGCGATCAGCGCACTGTCCGTCAGGTGACCAATTCGCAGAGCCACGTCAACCTGCTCATCTGCCAAATTTATTTGCCGATCAACGAGCGTCATGCGCAGGTCGATGTCGGGTTGCTCCTTCAAGAATTCCAGCGCGATTGGCAGCAGATAGCGCTCGCCGAAAGCAATAGGTGCGGTCACATGGAGCCCGCCACGCAGCGCACCATGATCGCCGCTGGCCTGCCGCTCCGCTGCGTCCAGGTCCTCAAGAATACGACGTGAGGCGGCGACGAAGGCGCGCCCCTCCTCTGTCAGCGAGAGACCGCGGCGGGTGCGCAGCACCAAGCGCACCCCGAGGTGCTTTTCGAGATCGGCGACCTTGCGGCTGACCGTGGCGAGCGGTGCATTGAGCCGCCGCGCCCCTGCAGAAAGACTGCCGGCATCGACCACCGCCAGCAGTACCGACATCGCGTCAAAACGATCCATCCAATCCTTCCGAAATCTGAGAGTAAACTTCCCGAAATGGCAGGATACCCTACTGTTTGTGGATGTCATAGCTTCACGTCGTTCGAGGGCGCTGTCAGGCTCCCCATATTGCCAATCATCAGGAAGGACGTCATGCCTCAGCTTTCGCGTCGTGCCTTTGCAAGCGCTCTGCCTCTCGGTCTCCTCGGGGGAAGCCTCTTCGGCGGAATGATTGAAGGCGCTTCTGCGCTTGCTGCGACGCAGGAGGCCGCCAAAGCGCCGGTCAGCGTTACGCCGCTCGCGCAGATCCGCATCGGTCGCTTTACCGTGACGGCGCTGACGGACGGGTATGCCGATATGCCCTATGACTATTTTCCAGGGCGTACCGCGGCGGAGGTCGAACAGGCGGCAGTCGCGCAGTTCACCGCCCGGCCGAGTGGGGTACGATTGCTCTTTAACCAGTACCTCGTTGAGGATGGTGAACGTCGCATCCTGATCGATGCCGGTACAGCGGGCTCGATCGGGCAAACCGGGCAGTTGCCGCAGGCGCTCGCCGCGCTAGGCCTGCAGCGCGACCAGATCGACGCCGTGATCGTGACGCACATGCATCAGGATCACATGGGTGGTCTGATTCTCGGCGGCAAGAACAACTATCCCAAGGCCGAACTTTATATAGATCGCCGCGACGTCACCCATTGGACTGATCCGGCCAAGCGCAACGGCGCGCCCGATTATCTGCAAACCAGCTTCAAGATGGCGGAGGAGGTCGTGCGTCTCTACCCGAGACTTCAGGCGATCGACGGAGAGCGAGAAATTGTGCGGGGCGTCTCAATCGTCGACCTGACCGGCCATACACCCGGCCACATCGGTGTGCGGGTCGAAGATGCCGGGCAGAGCCTCATCATGGTTTCGGATATGATCTTTCCGGTCGTGCATCCGGGGGCGACCGATGTGTTCTTCCTGTTCGAGCAGGATCCTGCAGCAGCCAAAGCGATGCGCGACCGGTTTTTCCCTCGCGCCGCTTCGGAAGGCGCCCTCATCGCCGCCACGCACATGCCCTTCCCAGGGCTCGGTCGTGTCGTCGCCGACCGTGGGCAGATGCGCTGGCAGATAGCGGACTGGGCCTTGCAGAACTGAGGTCCGCTCCGGCGGTCGCGAAGGCTACCAGACGAGACCGCGGGCTGCGACTTCCTCGACGCGAGTGACGATGCCACCCCGATGGAAGACCATCGTATCGAACAGGTTGGAAACCACGCAGGTGTGGTTCGGGATGATGAAGAGCCTCTCGCCGATCTGCGGCCGGGGGCCGGTGCAATTCGACAGGTCGATCACGCCGTGTTCTTCCGAGAGGCTGCTGATCCGCGCCTCAGGATAACCGACGATCAGCCCGTAATCGCTGAAACCCTGAAGATCTGATGTCAGCGCCTTCGACCCGGCATCGATGACGGCGCGGTCGGCATTTGGCCGCGACACGACGGTCGCCAGCACGTGCATGGCGCAATCATCCTCGGTGCAATGGCCCATGCGCACCATCTGGCGATCATTATAGATATAGGTGCCGGCGCGGTGTTCCGTGGCTGAGGTGACGAGATGCGCCTCGAAGAGGCTTGGCGTTCCGCCATTGCTGACGATCGGGCAGCTTATGCCTTCCGTTTTCAGTTGTTTCAGCGCCTCAGCGATGAAGGCTTCGACGGCGGCGGCCGATTGCGGCTTCGGATAGGTCACGATGCCGCCGAAGGTGAGGCCGTCGGCAGCGGCGATGCGCTTGGCGAGCGATGCCGCCTCCCCCGGTGTCTGCACGCCGCAGCGGCCGCCGCCGGTATCGCATTCGACCAGCACGTTCAGCGGCTTGTGGCCGGAGAAATGCGCCGCGAGCCCGTCGACCGTCACTTCGCTGTCGGCGACGACCTTGAGGGCCGAAATTCTCTCGTTCAACCTGGCCAGGCGCTCGAGCTTCTGCGGTCCCAGGATGTTAAAGGTGATGAGGATGTCCTCGAAGCCGGCTTCGGCAAAGACTTCGGCTTCCGTCACCTTCTGGCAATTGATGCCCTTGGCGCCCGCGGCAACCTGCGCGACGGCGAGAGCCGGGATCTTGTGCGTCTTGATATGTGGGCGGAAGTTCAGCCCGTGCTGATCCATGTAGGATTGAACGCGGTCTATGTTTGCAGCCAGCCTGTCTTCGTCGATCACAGGACGCGGCGTCGAGAGATCGGCGATCCTGTCGCCTGCCTTGGCGATGACGGCAAACCTGTTGTCATGCATCTAGGCGGCTCCGCGTTCTGGCCCGTGTGGATCGGCGACGATCGGCCATATGGTCTTCGGCGCCCGCCGGTACGGCGTCGTCGCCGGATTATTGGGATAGGGCGTTCCGGCGGAGCAGTAAAGGATCTCGGCCGCGATCTTCGAGAAGGACGCGAAGAAGTGGTTGGTGGATTTGATCACCAGGATCTTCTGCGTGGCGGGGTCGATGCCCATCGCCGAAAAAAGGCTCGGATCGAAGCTTTGAGCGCGTGTCGAATTGAGGATGATGTCGATGCCGTCGAGCACGATATGGGCGGCATCGCCGAAAGGTGCGAGGCTCTCGCCGAACTGCATCTCGGCATTCTTCACCAGCTTGACGATCTTGACGGTGCCGTCGACAGGGTTGCCGGTGCCGGGCGCCGACTTGGCGCCGAAGCGCAGTGGAATTTCTGCCCCCTCGCCTGCCGCAAAACAGATCTGGACGGCCACCGGATCCCAGATGGTGCCGATCGCGGCACTCGTGACGCCGCGGGCGATCAGCTCCTCGAGGATAACAGTCGCATCCCCTGCCGTGCCGCCACCCGGATTGTCCCAGATGTCGGCGATGACGACAGGCCATGCGGTGGCGGCCGTCGCACGCGCGACGGCTTCCTTCTCGTCGATCTGCGGGACCATGAAGGTGCCGCGCTTCGAAAACAGCTCAAGGCCGAGTTCGCGCGCCAAAGCCGCGCCTTTTTCCGGCTTGTCATCAGTTACCACCAGCAGCTTCGTTCCCATTTCGGGAACGTCGCCCACCATGAAGCCGTGGATCACCGAGATCGACAGGACGTCCGGATCATCCTTCTCGATCTGCATGATCTTGTCGACGAAGGACCGCATCGGTTCGCGTGATGTCGGGAAGACGTCGATCATCTTGCAGTCGAACACCGACATATCAGGCTTGACCCGGCCGTCGAGGGTTTCGACCGCGATGCGCCAGAGATCCTCGGCGCGGTCGACGAAGTCCGTATGCGGAAACTCTTTGAAATAGACGGCGAAATCGAGAGCGGCGACACGTTTTGCGGTGAGATGGCTGTGCGGATCGAGTTCGGCGCAGATGAGGACATCAGGCCCGACGATCTCGCGGATGCGCGACAGCAGATCGCCTTCGGTATCCTCGTATCCGGCGGCCACCATGGCGCCGTGCAGGCCCATGACGACGGCGTCGACAGGCATTGCCGCACGGAGTTGGCCGAGGATTTCGTCACGCAATTCCTCGTAGGTCGCCCGGTTGACGAGGCCTGCGGGGTCGGCCCAGGTGGCGGTTCCTTCGATCAGTTCCCACCCCTTTTCTCGGGTGACGCGCCTTCCGACGGTGATCGGCGCGGTGCAGAGCGTTGGTGTTTCGGGATGCTGGCCGGGCGGGGCGTAAAGAGAGGCTTCGAATGCGCGACGATCCACGCAGATCGGGGAAAAGGTGTTGGTCTCCGTCGCCAATGCTGCCGTGAAAATGCGCAAGAAAGTGGCCTTCGTGTTGTCGGCCCCGCGTCAACCCATCGGGTTCGGCAGGTAGCCGGTGAAACCTGAGATTTTCCAGCGTCCTTGGTGAAGCCTGCAATAATAGAGCGTCTGCCATTGCATGACGTCTCGGGTACCGTCAGGCTTGGAAATGCCGCCGTCGAATTTCTTGCGGACAAGCGCCATGTCGCCTTCGATTTCGATATCTTCCAGCGTCGTCGTGGTGAAGATCGCCGTGCGAGCATCCTCTGCGAAGCTCTGGCCGGCGAAATCCTTCGCCTGCCTCAGCCATTCCTCGCGATAGGCAGACAGTGTCGGAAATGCGAGACGCCACTTGTCGGGGCTGACTTCCTTGCGGCCATCGATGCCGATGAAGCCCTCTTCCACGAAGTCATGCTCGACCATCGACCAATCGGCGGCCAGAAAGGCATCGATATCGCGCGGAACGAGCATCTCCCAGATAGAATATCGGGCGCTGTCGGACGGGAATGGATTCTTGAAAGGATCGCGCATGTTTGCCCTGGATTGAAATTCTTTTCATAAATCGCGTTTTTCACTGGTCAAATTCTGCTTTCTATGGTCACTTGTCAACTTATCAAGAAAATAATTTGCAAGGACTTCAGCATGCCGATCAAGCGCTATGGCACTGTTCAAACGGGCGCCGGCGGCAAGGCGCTGCCTTTCGCACGTGCGGTCGAAGCCGACGGATGGCTATATGTTTCCGGGCAGGTTGCGATGGAAGATGGCGAAATCATCGACGGCAATATCATCGCCCAGACCCACAAGACGATTGCCAACGTCCTTTCGATCCTCGATGAAGCCGGATACGGCGTCGAGGACGTCGTGCGCGTCGGCGTCTGGCTCGATGATCCGCGCGATTTCTGGACCTTCAATAACATCTATCAGGAGTATTTCGGCGAACATCCGCCGGCACGCGCCTGTGTGCAATCGTCGATGATGGTTGATTGCAAGGTTGAGATCGACTGCGTGGCCTATAAGAAGAAGGATTAGACATAGAACTATCGGGGGGACGGGCTTGGATATCTTTTCAACGCTGCAGGAAGACAAGGGCCGGCTCTCTCCCTCCGAGAGCCGCATCGCGGAGATCATCGTCAACGACTTCGAGTTTGCCGTGAATGCCTCGATCATCGAGCTGGCGGAACGGGCCGAGGTATCGCCGCCGACCGTCACGCGCTTTTGCCGGCGGCTCGGTTGCGAGAGCTTTTCCGACTTCAAGGTGCAGCTTGCCCGGACCGCCCATATCGGCGTGCGGTATCTGAAGCCGGAATCGAAAAGCACCGATCCGGCCGATGTCGCCCAGGATATCATCACCAAGGCGCAGAACGCGCTCTTTCTGCTGCATCGATCGCTCGATCTGGCCGCGATCGAAGCCGCTGTTTCGCATATCGCCAAAGCCGATATGATCTATGCGTTCGGGTCGGGCGGCAATTCGTCGATGATTGCCGACGAGCTCCAGAACCGGCTCTTCCGTCTCGGGCTTCGCATCACGGCAAGTTCCGACCACAGCATGCAGCTGATGATGGCTGCCGCGGCAAGGCCGGGCGACGTGCTGATCGGCTCGTCCTTCTCCGGGCGTAATATGGAGCTGGTGCGGGCCTTCGAGCTTGCCCGTCAGACCAAGGTGAAGACGATCGCGCTGACCCAGACGGCCAGCCCGGTTGCCAAGGCCGCCGAAATCGTCGTGCCGATCGATCTTCCCGAGGGCCACAATATCTATCGCCCGACCTCGACGCGCATCGCCTACATCGCGACGATCGATATCCTTTCGAGCCTGGTCGCCTATGCCGTTCAGCCGAAGGCGACGACCACGCTTCGGCGCATCAAGCAACAGCTCGTCATTCACCGCGACGGCGACGACCGGCAATTGCTTGGAGATTGAGGTTCATGAACGGGAGCGACAGAAAATGACGCAGTCGATTGCCATCGTTACCGGTGCTGCAGGCGATATCGGCGCGGCGATCGCCGCACGGCTCGCCGATGACCACGACGTCGTGTTGCTCGCCGACATAGATACCGCGGCTGCGGCTGCCGTGGCATTGAAGCTCGGACCGGATAATCGCTTCGTCGCCGTCCAATGCGATGTAACCAGCGAGACGAGCATTGCCGAATTGGCAAGACGCGCCGCCGACGTCGGCGTAGTTCGAACCCTGGTCAACAATGCAGGTGCCGCCCGCGCGACCAGCCTGCACGACACGACGCCCGAGATCTGGCGGGCGGACAATGCGCTTAATCTCGAGGCGGCATTCTTATGCTTCCGCGCGTTCGAGCCCATGCTGACCGTTGCGAAGGGTTCTGTCGTCAATATCGCCTCGGTCAACGGCATGCATGTCTTCGGACACCCGGCCTATAGCGCCGCCAAGGCAGGACTTTTGCATTTCACCCGGCTGGTCGCCGTCGAATACGGTAGGTTCGGCATTCGGTCCAACGCCGTTGCACCCGGCACGGTGAAGACGCAGGCCTGGGAAGCACGCGCGGCCGCCAATCCAAATGTTTTCGAGGAAGCGCGCCGCTGGTATCCGCTGCAGCGCGTCGTCGATCCGAGAGATGTTGCGAATGCCGTAGGCTTCCTTGCCGGTCCCCAGGCTGCAGCCATCACCGGCGTCTGCCTGCCTGTCGATTGCGGCCTCACGGCTGGCCAGGCCGAACTCGCGCGGACCTTCTCGCAATCGGAACATTACTGACATTCAGATGACCGCATGAGCCGCCTTTTCCCCGACGTCTTCCGTAATCCGGCGATCCGCGCCAGCATGATCGCTATTTTCACCTTCGGAATGGCGGGGGCAATGACCGCACCCTACCGTTCGGTCGTGGGTATCCGAGAATTGGGCTTGAGCGACGGCCTCTATTCCTTCCTGAGTTTCGTCTCGGCGGCGGTGAACGTCGTCATCAGCATTCTGCTCGGCAATCTCGCCGATCGGCTTGGCGAATACCGGTCGACGATGATCGGCGCCTGCCTGTTCGGCATTTTCGGGTACGGCATGGTCTACGCTTTTCCCACAGCGGCCATATTCGTCATCAGCGGGTTGCTGCCCCTGCCGATCTACGGGGCGCTGAACTCGCTGCTGTTTGCCAATGCACGGGCGGCGATGCACGGCATGAACCGAAGCGACATGGTGACGGCCAACTCCGGCGTGCGCGCCATGATCTCGCTGTCCTGGGTGCTGATCCCAGGGATAACCGGCCTGCTGCTGTCTGGCGCATCGAGCATGCTGCCGGCCTACCTCTTTGCCAGCATTTCATGTCTGCTCTGCCAAGGCATCATCGTCTTCGCCCTGCCGAAGCGGGCGGGAACGGAGATGGCAGCAGTTCATCATCTCAGCTATCTCGGCGCGCTTCGCCAGGTGGTTTCGCCACGGATCTCGGCGCATATTTGCGGAGTGGCGCTGATCACCAGCACGCTGCATCTCAATGACGCCCTGCTGCCATTGATCGCCACTGGCGCTGCGCATGGCAGGCTGAGCGACGTCGGCATCCTTGTCGGCATCGTCGCATTGCTGGAAGTCGTCTTCATCATCGTCTGGTCGCGGATCGCGCGGAAGGCCGGCCAGATGACGGCGCTTGCCGCCGGTACCATCATCTATGCCGTGTTCCTCAGCCTTCTCGGCTTCGCCTCCGAGCCGTGGCACCTCTATGCGCTCACCTTGCTCGCAGGCATCGGGGCGTCGGCGATCATCAGCATTCCGATCACCTATCTGCAGGATCTCATCGCCGACCGACCGGGACTCGGCAGCGCCCTGATCTCCGTCAATATCTTTGCCAGCGCCGGGATCGGCGCACTGGTCTTTGCCGCCGGCACCTATGTGACAGGCTATTCGGGAACCGCGATCCTGAGCGCCGTCACCGGATTGGCGGGGATAACGATCATCGGCCTCCTGCATAGAGGCAGAGCCCGTTAGCCGGCGCCAACGGCAAAGAGGACCTGACGAAGAATGTTGCTTTCATCGGTGTTCGTCTTGTGACAAGGGTGACGCACCATTTCCTTTGAAGGCGACATGAAGGCGATCTCCGGCACGAATCTCGAGCAGGCCAAGTCTCACAACCGGCGTGTGGTGATCGAGGCTGTCCGCACGAACGGTCCCTTGTCGCGGGCGGCGATCGCTCGGATGACGGCGCTGACCGCCCAGACCGTGTCTAACATCGTCGAGGAACTGGAGAGGTCACATCTTCTCGTTCCGTCCGAGGCGCAGAAGCTGGCGCGCGGCCAGCCGATCATCCCCTACTCGATCAATCCGCGCGGCGCCTATTCGATCGGCCTCGAACTTGGCCGCCAGCGCGCAAGTGGG
Source organism: Rhizobium sp. BT-226 (assembly GCF_025847085.2). NCBI lineage: Bacteria > Pseudomonadati > Pseudomonadota > Alphaproteobacteria > Hyphomicrobiales > Rhizobiaceae > Rhizobium > Rhizobium sp. BT-226. The sequence goes on from NZ_JAOYTI010000005.1 coordinate 193,899, forward strand.
GTCCTGACCGATCTCTCCGGCGCCGTTTGCGCGCGGATCGAGCGCCATGTCGAACATCCCGATCCGCAAAGGGCGATGCCGGCTCTCCAAGCCATCGTCGAGGATCTTCAGCAAGCCTTCGCATTCGACCGGAACCGCCTGCTCGGCGTCGGGATGGCGCTGCCCGGCCGATATGCCGATGGCGGCACGACCTCTCTCAGCCCGCTGAACCTGCCCGGCTGGCAGGGTTTTCCTGTCGGGCATGAGCTGGAACAGCGGGTAAAGGTGCCGGTGCTGGTCGAGAACGATGCGACGGCAGCAGCGATCGGCGAGCGTCTTCATGGCGTCGCCCGCGGTCTGGGCAGCTTCGTCTACCTGTTTCTCGCGGGCGGGGGCGGCATCGGCGCCGGAATGTTCCTGGATGGTCACCTCTACAAGGGCAGCCGCAATAATGCCGGCGAGATCGGGCATATCATCGTCGAACCGCATGGCAAGCTCTGCAGCTGCGGCAAGCGCGGCTGTCTGGATCGTTATATCTCGCCGGCCGTCGCTTACGAATACATGGGCATTGCCAATGCCGAGGAGCTGTCGTCTGACGAGTTCGATGCGCTGATCGCCAAGGGCGGCGAAGGTCTCGACGCCTGGCTCGACCAGGCCATCCAGCCGCTACGGCAGACCCTCGATTTCCTCGAGCTGGCCTTCGATCCGCAGACCATCGTGCTCGGCGGCAGCATATCGACATCGCTGATGCGCCGGCTCGCCGAACGGCTGGAGCCGCTGCACGTCCCGATCGATCCCGACCGGAAGCGGGCGGTACCTCGGGTGATGATCGGCATGACCGGCAAGGATACGGCAATCCTCGGCGCCGCCGCCCTGCCGATCTTTTCCGAAACCAATCCACGCTTCGACGTCCTGCAAAAGCCGGTCGGCTAGGCCGGGGCTCATCGGACGTCCAGACCTCACTTCACCGCGATGACGACCTTGCCCTTGACGCGGCCTGTCTCCACGTAGTCCAGCGCCTCGTTGGTCTTCTCGAACGGGAAGGCCCGATCGATGACGGGGCGGATGGCGCCTGCCTCGATCAGCGCGGCGATCTTGCCGAGCTGCGCGCCGTTTGCCGTCATGAAGAGGAAGGAATAGTCGATCCCCCAGCGCTTCGATTTTCGCCTGATGCCAAAACTCAAGAAGCGCGTGACCTGCCGCAGCAGCCAGCCGAAACCGTTTTCCCTGGCGAAATCGGGATCGGGCGGACCTGATATCGAGATCAGCTTGCCGCCGGGCTTCAGGACGGCGAGCGATTTCTCCAGCGTCTCCTTGCCGAGGCTGTTCAGCACGACGTCATAACCCTTCAGAACCTTCTCGAAGTCGTCCTTCTTGTAATCGACCACCACGTCGGCGCCGAGGCTTTTCACCAGATCGATATTTGCCGTGCTCGCTGTCGTCGCCACCTGGGCGCCGAGATGTTTGGCAAGCTGGATCGCGATGGTGCCGACGCCGCCGGAGCCCGCATGGATCAGCACCCTTTGCCCCTTCTGCAGCTTGGCGCGCTCGACCAGCGCCTGCCATGCGGTCAGCGCCACAAGCGGAACGGATGCGGCCTCTTCCATGGTGAGATTGGCGGGCTTCAGCGCAACATCGGCAGCGTCGATGGCGATATACTCGGCGAACGTGCCAATGCGATCCTGGTCAGGACGCGCATAGACTTCGTCACCGGGTTTGAATTGCCGGACATTGGCGCCGACCCGGACCACGACACCAGCGACATCATTGCCGAGCACCAAGGGAAGCCGGTAAGGCAGGATAAGCTTGAACTCTCCGTCCCGGATCTTGGCATCCAGCGGGTTCACGCTGGCGGCATGGATCTCGACCATGACGTCATTCTCGCGCAGCTGCGGTTCAGGGCTCTGGCCGAGCCTGAGGGCGCCGCCTTTCTTGTAGCGATCGATCAGGAATGCTTTCATGAGGGCGAACTTTCGTTTTGTGTGATCCGACAATGCCGCAAGCAGGATCAATCGGGAAGTTTGTTGAATTTCCGGAGGCTCTTGTCGACGAAGGACTCGGGCAGGAAGCGGCGGATGAAGCGCACCTGTCCTGCTGCTTTCCCGGCCGTATAACGTCTCTTGGGCGAAGGTGCATTGGCGGCCCGGACGACGGTTGCGGCGACCACCTCGGGCGCATCGCCTTTTGAGACGATCTCGCGCATCAGCTTTTCCGCGTCGGCGCGCACCGCATCATAGACGGCAAGCGGCCGGTCGGGGCGCGTGATGTTCTCCTCGAAGGAGGTGCGGGTGACACCCGGTTCGACGAGCACGACGCGGATGCCCTGTGTGCGCACTTCATGGTCGAGGGATTCCGAATAACCTTCGATCGCGTGTTTGGTCGCTGCGTAGAGCGCGTTGAAGGGCGCCGGGATCAGCCCAAGGATCGAGCTCAGGTTGACGATCCGGCCGCTACGCTGCCGCCGCATCACCGGCAGCACTGCATTGGTCATGCGCATCGTGCCGAAGACGTTGACGTCGAACACGGCTTTGGCCTGCGCCGTCGTCGATTCCTCGGCGCCGCCGAGCAGGCCGATCCCGGCATTGTTGACGAGAAGATCGATCCGTCCCGTGCGTTTCAGAACCTCGTCGACGACGCTCTGCACCGATTGATCGTCGATGACGTCGCACACCAGCATGGTGATGCCGTCGGCGGTATCCGCCATCGGCTTTCGGCTGGTGCCGAACACCCGGTAACCATCGTGTAGCAGGGCTTTCGCCGTCACCAGCCCGATGCCGGAGGAAGCCCCGGTGACCAGGGCAATGCCGTATTCTCTTTTGCTCATCGACGTCTGCCTTCATTTTGTCGTGGAACATTCATGCACATTCTGTTACTATCAAATTGATAGCAAGTCACTACTAAAAAGATATCGACATGAAGAATCTTTCGGGACAGCCCTGCCTGATCGCCCGCAGCCTGGCGCTCGTCGGCGATGCGTGGAGCTTGCTGATCATGCGCGACGCCCATGTGGGGCTGACCCGCTTCGATGAATTTCGCAAAAGCCTCGGCATCGTCCCGACAATGCTGGCGGGGCGGCTGTCATCGCTGACCGAGGAAGGATTGCTGGAAAAGCGTCGCTATTCCGAGCGTCCGCCGCGCGACGAATATGTGCTGACGGAAGCCGGCCGCGACTTTCTGCCGGTGCTGTTTGCAATCGGCGCCTGGGGCCGCAAGCATCGCGGCGGCGGTGTAGTCACCTGCTTCTTCGACGTGGAGACCGGTACAGAGATCGATCCCGTCACCATCGACCGCGCGACCGGCGCGGAGATTGGAACACGTCCTATTCGTATCGCCGCACCCGAATGTCAGCCGCCAGCGGCAGCTGACAACGCCCTGTGAAAGCGATGTCAGTACCCTTGCCATCACCGCCTCCGGCGATGGCAAGGGTGATCCTCAAATCAAAACCCGTGGCCCGATCCGGGCGCTACGACTGCTGCAGCCCGTAGAGCAGCGGCATCAGTCCTGCGAGCGCCCTGAAACGCTCCCACGACTTGGACGACGGCTTCGTCCAGCCCGTTTCGGCAAGTGCGGAAAGGCGCGGAAAGACGAGGCGGTCGAAAACGGCACGATCCGTCATCGGCTCGGACCAGATGCAGGCCTGGATGCCGAGGAGTTTCTGTTTCTGGCTCGCCGTCCATCCGCCGATGGGATCGAAATTGTAGAGCTTCTCGGCATCCGAAGTCCCCGCCCAGCTGGCGCCGGGCTCGTCCCAGTCGGGCCTGAGCGCCATGTCGAGGTAATAGACCTGTCCGGGGCAGACGACGATTTCGTAGCCGCGCTCGGCAAGTTCGGCCGAGACCTCGACATTGCGCCAGCTGCAGAGATAGCTCTTCGATTTGTCGATGACATCGCCGTGGGCCGCCTCTTCCCAGCCGCCGGTGATGCAGCCCTTGCTAGCAAGGAAGCGCTGGACGCGGCTCAGGAACTCCGCCTGCAGGATGGCGGCACCCGAGCCGTGAATGTCATCGGCGCCATGCGTATTGGTCACGACGTTCAGCCGCTTGGCATGCGCATCGGCAACCTCGTCGCCCGCCACGCTACGCAGGCGCTCGAGCGCCTCCGGCGAACCGGACCATGCGCCAAGCGGAACCTCGTCGGCGCCGAGATGGATGATCTTGAACGGAAAGAGTTCGATGAGCTCGGAGAGGATCGTCTCGACGATCTCATAGGTCTTCTCGCGGGCCGGATTGATGCAATTGTCGGGGAAGCCCTGAACCGAATAATAGCTGCCGACCTCGGCCGGATCGCGCAGCTCCGGTATCGCCTGCAGCATGGCGTAGCAGTGGCCGGGGACATCGATCTCCGGCACGATCTCCACGCCGAAGCTCTTGGCATGGGCGACGATCTCGCGGATGGCAGCCTTGGTGTAATAACCGCCGGTGCGGGCAGGGCTCGAACCGAGCAGCGGCGGAACGGCCAGGCCGTGGCCGCGCCAGGCACCGACCGCCGTCAAATCAGGATAGGCGGCGATCTCGACGCGCCATGCTTCGTCGTCGGAAAGGTGCCAGTGGAAGCGGTTGAGCTTGTTCCAGGCAAGCACTGCCAGCAGCTTCTTGACCTCGGCGGCGGCGTAGAACTGGCGGGCGACATCGAGATGCAGGCCGCGCCAGCCCATCGACGGTTCATCGACGATCTCGCCGGATGCCGGAAACTGGAAGACCTCGGGATGCAGCCTTGCACCGCGCCAGATCTGGCCGAGTGTGACGAGGCCGTAGAGGAAGCCGGTCTGGCGGCTTGCCTCGATCGTGATCGCCTCACCCTCGAAGCTCAGCCGATAGGCCTCTGGCCCGAGCCCGGCGGCATCCTTCAGGGCAACCGGAACCGCGCCTTCCGCCTCGCTCCGCACAATGCCTTCGACGGCGAAGAGATGCTCGACCAGCGCTGCGAAACTTTTTGATCCCGCCTCCCCTTCAGCGCTCTGCGCCTGCGGCGCAAAACCGGCCGGCAGCGGACGGCGGGAAGTGACCGCCACATGGTTCGGCCAGGGGATGATCGACACTTGAACGGGTGCATTGACGGGAACCGGATAGATCTCGGCGCCACGCTTCAGCGGCGCATTGCTGACCGAAGATCGCGTCGGCTCTATGGTGAGCACGACCGTGCTGCCGTCGGAAAGCGCGAGATAGCCGCTCGTCGCGCCGTCCGTCCAGTGACGGAACTGCCAGCTCAGCGCGTAGACCGATATCGTCCATGTCTCGCCGGCGCCGAGAACGAAATTGGCCGGCGGCTGGAATTCGGTGAAATTCGAGAGCCGCTGCGAAACCGTGGCGCCTTCGACGCGCCCGGCCGGATCGACTCGACCCGGGCCGCTCACGCACAGCGAAAAATTCGAAAGCGGTTCGGTGCCGAGGTTCTTGAGGCGCAGGACGTAGGAAAATTCCTTACCATCAGCAGGCGGATTCCAAAGGGTTTCAAGCCGCAGGGTTTTCGGTCGCGATGTGGACATGGTCACTCTTTCCTTTTGAAGATCGGATCATGCGTATTCCGGCGTACTACCGGGAACGGAATTGGGGATCGGCATAGCGCCAGCTTGGTAGAAGGCCGAGGGTGTGATGCTGTCGACGATCTCGTAGGCCAAGCCCGGTCGAAGCGCTTGCTTCCGGAAAGCCGGCTCCGATGGAAATGGGCGGGGTGATCCTTGCTCAACCTCATTCCCGCAATCCCATTGTTTTTGAAGTCAATCAAATTGATTTAAGATTGATAGTCAGTTTCCCGCCAACACGTCAATTGCCGATTGGAAATTTCTACAGCGGCTCTCAGCGACGCGCACCGAACTGCAGGAAGACCTCGTCGGGGCGCTCTCGGATTCCGTCGAGTCGGGCGTGGGACGGCTGGTCGTTGGTGACGTGTTTGTGTTGGCACATCCCTATCGCTTCCGTCCTCATCCGAACTATGGTGTCGTGATCGGCGAAATCGCGGACTTCCGAGCCATGCTGTCCGTCGTCTCGATCGCAACCACGATCGGCCTTAGTCTTCGCACCCGAGGGCGAAGAATGCAGCGCGCGGGATCATCGCATGTCGGAACGACTTGAATCTGCCCGTCCTGATGAAACGCCCGCCATCGTCTGGCTCGGCTTCCTGGCGATGTGCGTCGGCATGTTCATGGCGATCCTCGACGTCCAGGTGGTGGCGACATCGCTGCCGACCATCCAGTCGGCGCTGGATATCGATCCGGATCAGATGAGCTGGATACAGACTGCCTATCTCATCGCGGAAGTGGTCGCGATCCCGCTCACCGGCTTTTTGACCCGGCTTTTGACGATGCGATGGCTGTTCGTTACCGCCATCAGCCTGTTCGTCGCAGCCTCTGCCGGTTGTGCGATGAGCGGCAGCTTCGGCGAGCTGGTCGCCTGGCGGGTGCTTCAGGGTTTTTCCGGCGGAACCCTGATCCCCTCGGTGTTTTCAGCCGTGTTCATTCTCTTCCCGAACGAGCGCCAGGCGCTTGCTACGACGATCGCCGGCGTTCTCGCCGTGTTGGCGCCCACGGTCGGACCGATCGTCGGCGGATGGTTGACGCAGACCTATTCCTGGCACTGGCTGTTCCTGATCAACATCCTTCCAGGCATTGCCTCGGCAACCCTGGCGACACGGTCCTTGCCAAAGCAGGCGACCGATCCGTCCGAACTCAGGCATCTCGACGGCCTATCGCTTCTGCTGATGGCAACCGCGCTGACGAGCCTGGAACTCAGCCTGAAAGAGGCGCCCACGAGCGGCTGGATCTCGACCTATGTTTTAAGTCTGCTGGCAGTCTGCCTTGCATCCGGAGCTGTCTTCATCTGGCGAACGCTGCGCAGAAACCGGCCGATCGTCGATCTCGGCAACTTCGGCGATCGAAACTTTCTCGTCGGATCGGTTCTGAGCTTCGTGCTCGGCATCGGCCTCTTCGGCTCGGTCTATCTCATGCCGGTCTTTCTCGCTTTCATCAGAGGACACGACGCCCTCCAAATCGGCATGACGATGCTGGTCACCGGCATAGCGCAGCTGATCACGGCGCCGATCGCAGTCGCGCTGGAGAAGCGGATGGACGCGCGCCTGCTGTCGGCGGCCGGTTTCGCGCTGTTTGCGATCGGTGTCGGGATGAGCGCGTTTCAGGATCCTCGTTCGGATTATGACGCGATGTTCTGGCCGCAGGTCGTGCGCGGCGTTGCCATCATGTTCTGCCTGCTGCCGCCGACGCGGCTGGCTCTCGGCACTCTGCCGCCAGACCGCATTCCCGACGCGAGCGGACTTTTCAACCTGATGCGCAATCTTGGCGGGGCTATCGGCATCGCTCTCATCGACACCATCATCTACACGCGGTCGGAACCGCTGGGACAAGCCCTCTGGACCCGTCTTCAAGCCGGCGACGTCGAGGCTGCGACATTCGTCGGCGCACCTCTTCAGACCATATCGGGGCATAGTGGCAGCTTCGACGCGGATACCACGGCACTGCTCGATCCGCTGGTCCAGACCGCGGCAAGCGTCCGGGCAATCAACGAAGCCTGGATGGTGATTGCCGTCCTGACCGGCTGCGCCCTGCTTTCAGTGCCTTTTGCCAGGCGGCCAACGTCTACCCCCCGCGATCCTGAGATGGAAGCCAACGCATCGGCCAAACGGCTTCTAGGCTAGCTTAGCACTGCGCGTCTCGGCATCGATGAAATAGGCTGCAGCACCTGCCAACAGCAGCAAAGCAGCGAAAATCCCGATGACCAGGCCGAAATCCTTAGTCACAAAAAGACCGATCAACGATGGCGCAAGCAGCCCTCCAAGCCGAGCCATAGCACCGGCGGCACCCATTCCTGTTGCCCTAGACGCAGTAGGATAAAGCTCTGGCGTATAGGCGTAGAGTGCACCCCACGTACCAAGTAGCGCGAAGCTCATGATGAGCAGTGACGACGCTACCAAGAGTGCGGACGAGCCGACGACGAACAATATGGATCCCATCGCGGAAAGGATGCAAAATGCCACAAGCGTTGGACGCCGCCCCCACTTTTCGACACCGTAGGCAGCGAGCGCATATCCAGGAATCTGGGCAAGCGCGATCAGCACAAGAAAACCGTAGCCTCGAACGAAGCCAAAGCCGTCCCCGGCAAGTTTCGGAGGTATCCAGGTGAAGACGCCATAGTAAGAAATGGACACCAGAAACCAAACCGCCAGGATCAGAAGGGTTCGACGCCGCAGAGCGTGGGAGAATATTCCGATACTACGGGTCGGTGCCGCAGGCGCGATGTCAACCTCTTCTCCCAGAGCACTGCGGCCATTCACCAGGGCCATCCGGTCGATGATCGCCTTTGCATCTCCACCCCTTCCCTTGCGCAGAAGATAGAGCGGCGATTCCGGCACGAAAAACCGCAGACCGAAACCGATAATCGCCGGGACCGCTGTTACTGCAAAGATCAATCGCCAGGCTTCGGCCACGTTCCACAGACTGAGCAGCCAGGCTGCAAGTGCGACAACCAGGGTTCCGACGGCCCAGAAACCCTCCAGCAGCACCAGCCACCTGCCTCGGTTCTTCGCCGGTAGGAATTCGGCCATCATCGCATAGTCCACCGGCAACGTCCCGCCGACCGCTGCTCCGGTCAGGAAGCGCATGAACAGGAGGAAGGTGAAGTCTGGCGCGAATATCGACAGCGTGCCAAAGACCGCATCACAGGAGACAGTCGCGATCAGAACGCCGCGGCGGCCGATCCGATCGGCAAGCCTGCCAAATCCCATTGCGCCCAGAAACATGCCAAGGAAAAACACCGTGCCCGTCTGAAGCGCCTGCGGCACCGTAAGTTCGAAGCTCGTGGCGATAGAAGCCGCTGTGAAGCCCACTGCGATGACCTGCATGGCGTCAGCTGCCCAGACCAGGCCGAAGATGGCCATCAGCCGTCGCTGATATCGTCCTGCCCCCGCATGTTTGAGTGCATCGTCGATTGTGATTGTGGTCATTTGTTTTCCATACCCGGCTGCCGTGGTCCGCTCATAGCGCATCAGCCCAAAAGATCACAGCCGCAAGCCGCGATGCCGATTTGCCAGCTTTACCTGGGCGTTTTATGACACTCTGCAAGGTGATCCGTTCGTACATCTGATCTGAAGCTTAAGGCCGAAGCCTGAGAGGCCGCTGCCAAGGTTGGGAGGAAAGTGTGTGAGAGGCTTGGACTGCTTTTTGCGGCAATCGCGCCGTTCCTGCGATGCCAGCAAATCTCGCTCATGCACAAACGAACATTGGCGATGCGACCGCCATGGGCCTGACGGTTCATGCGACAGGCCATTTGTAGCGAAATCTAACCTATGACTTCGGCTTAAAGAACCTATCGGCTTCCTTCATCGCATTCTGCGCCGAGCGGTACAGCGCGCTTACGGCATCGCGCATTTCGGCAAACGCCTGCATGGTTCGTGGCGAAATGTAATCGCCTCTTGCTTCAGCATTGAGCCGCAAAGCTTTCTCGCAATCGGCGGCAATTCTATCCAGCTCCGGGGAAACCCGATAGAGCCGTTCCAAAATCGCGTCGATGTCACCTTTGGCGCGTTCAGACATTCGTTCTGCCATCAAACCCTCACCGCTGTGTCCCTTCCCCTGCCGGAGCCGAAGAACTCCTAAAGTAGTGTTCCCTACTCGGCTTCGTCAGCCACTTTTACGTCCGCGTTGCCACGGCGGCGAAGTTCCGTCTCCGCGCTGAAGCGGACGTCTGCATCCCGATCGCAAGCGAACGCCTGGAATGCCGCAATATCCATCCGATCCCAGCTTTTGCCACGCTCCGGGCCTGGCAAAAGCTAGGATCTACTCTCAATCAACATATTTAGCTATTTCGGCCCGGTGCCGTAAAAGTCCAGATATCACTCGGACACGGTGCGACAGCTTGCAAACGATTGTCGACATCTTAAAGCTATCATGTCGCGACGTAGCTCGCATATTCACTCCGATCTCAAACAATTCTATTTAACGACTGAATTGCGGTTATAGGACCGAGGCCAGCGCCTGGGGATTGGATGCCGGTCGATCAAACCCGGCGGCAGCAACGCGTGATCTTCGCGGACAAAAAAGAGGGCCGACGGAGAACCGTGGCCCATTAATTGTGAAGGTATAAACCTCCAGAGGGGAACAGCTGAAACGACGGAACTGGGAGGAAAGCCGTCGTGTTGCATCAGCTGTAATCACCATGCCCCTTTTTTGATCGGTTGGAAAACATTTTTTGTGCAATGCAGCTATGCAACAGCGGATCATCCAGCCGAAGTAGTCCGATAGCATCTTGAACGCTGCTACCGCGACCTGGATCTTGAACTCTTTAGAAGGCGTCGATCTGGCGCCGGACTAGGCCACAGAGAAACGAGCCATCCAATCGTGGAGAGGCCATACGTGAGGACGCGACGCCTTTGCTCAGGTTCGACGATTTCGTTTGATTTTACTCGGCGTCGTCGTTCGCCTTTGGGAACAGTTGCAGCACATTTGACCCACCCGGGTGCGCGAGAGCGCGCGCCTTTGAGCGCCGCGAGTTGTTTTCTCCAGCCTTTTGGACAGCTGAAACGAAACCTTCCCGCTGGCGATAATATTCCGGCTTGGCAGGCAGGGTGAGGTCAAACTCTTCAAGCATACGCTCAATAATGTCCATCGCTTCAGCCGCCAGACCAGCATAACCTTCTTGGCGTCGCTCGAAGAAGCCATCGTATCCGGGCCTGGAAAGGTCGAGACTATCCAACGCATAAGAAAGGGTCTTCACCCGGTTCGACAGCCACAAAATTTCCTCTGAAAGCTCGGTATTGAAAAGGCCCCAGTTTGCGTCCTGCGGAAGTGCAAGGGTTGGATCGCGAACGTGAAACGCGAATTCGCCTTCATCCATAGGATTGAATTCGGGCATGTCGTGAACGGCCGCATAGCTGGCGCCGACAAAATCGTCCAGGGCCAGCACCGTCAGCATCGCTAGGTTTCTAACCTCGGCTTTCGGGCGCCGGTTGATCCCAGACTTCGCAAGCCGGATGGCGATGGGAAGCAAGGAGCCAGCGGCTAAACCGCCAGCGCCGATGAGCGCTCCCATTGCCATGATCCCTTGGGTGGTTTCGAAGAACTGCGTCAATAGTCACCTCGTTGAATGGGAGTTGCGAGTTGCGTCAAGAAGCACACACAGACGGAATCAGCGCTTTGCCGTCCCAGTTTGCCTTGAACTTAAATGATAGGGAACTCCGTTCCCGCCTTATGGCGCCATTGAGCAACCTGACGGCATCATCGTCACCGTCGACCTCAGTTCCTTTGACGCCTTGGCAATGACCTCTCGGTGCAACTTTCGAATTGAAACATCAAGTGATATCGGCTGGCCTGTCTTTCAAGGACCTAATCGAGAACCGGCGATAGTGGTAAGATTTCCCTCAACCATTTTGCGTCATCCTCCAGTTCCCTTCTGAAGCCAATCGACGAGATCTCAATGGCCACGGACCTTACGCGCAGTTTTCAAATGCCCCGACGCGACGAGCTTGGCCTCTTTGCGATCAGCAACGGTTCCGGCCTGTCGATATCGGTCCTGCCGAACGGCACGCTGTTTGCCATCGAATATAACGACGACAAGGGATCGGTGCAGATCAACCAGATACAGGGCTCGCCGCTCGCCGGCGGCGTCGGTCGCCTTTATCTGCGCATCGGCGGGGCCGCGCCCGAGGTGGTGGAGCTCGTCGGGCCACGCGCTAATGGCAGCTTCGGGCACGATGCGACGAGCCTCTCCTGGAGCGGCAAAACGGGCGATATCGGCTACAACGTCCGCCTCGAGCTTCATCCCACCGAAACGGCCTGGTTCTGGCGTGCCTCTATCCGGCATCTGAAGGATGGCGCGCTGCCGGTCGATCTGGTGCTGATCCAGGACGTCGGTCTCGGCGATCGCGGTTTCCTGATGAACAGCGAAGCCTATGCATCGCAATATGTCGATCATCATATCGCCGGTCACCAGACATTCGGCCCTGTCGTGATGAACCGGCAAAATCTCAAGCAGTCGGGCGCCCGCAACCCCTGGCTCGTGCAGGGCTGCCTCGAGGGGGCGGCTGCCTATGCCACCGATGCGATCCAGCTGGTGCAGGCGAGTGACCGCCTGGACGACCGGCTGGTCGGCCCCTTCGGCACCAGCCTGCCGAGCAAACGGCGCCAGCAGGAGACGGCATGTCCTGCCATCCAGTCGAAATCGCTCTCCGTGCCGGCAAGCGGTGCGACCGTGACCTTCTTTGCCGTATTCGCTGCCGATCATCCCGAGGCGTCGAGCGATGCCGACCTTTCACGGCTTGACGAATTCGCGGCGACAGACAGTGCGACCGCCGATATCGAGGAGGCCACGCCGGTCCGCAGCCTGCTGCAGGATGCGGCCCTGCTGAAGGCCGAGGCGCTGGACAAGAAGGCGATCGGCAAGCTCTATCCGGAGCGGAGCCTGGAAGAGCGCGTCGACGGAAAACTTCTTTCGTTTTTCGTGCCGGACGGCGTTTTGAACCGCCATGTGGTCCTGCGCGACAAGGAACTCATGGTGGCGCGCCGTCACGGTGCGATCGTCAGAGGCGGTGAGAATATGCTGCTCGATGATGCGACGCTTGCCGCGACCTGCTGGATGCAGGGCATTTTCGCGGCCCAACTGACGATCGGCAACACGTCCTTTCACAAGCTCTTTTCCGTCTCCCGAGACCCCTACAATCTGACCCGCGCCAGCGGGCTGCGCATCATGGCGGATATCGGCGCCGGCTGGCAGCTTCTGGCGGTGCCGTCGGCTTTCGAAATGGGGCTCAGCGATTGCCGCTGGATCTATCGCCTCCCCGAACGCACGATCATCGTGTCGGCGGTCGCCTCCGGCGAGGATGCAGCGATGCGGTGGACCGTCTCCGTCAAGGGCGAGCCGTGCCGCTTCCTGGTGTTCGGCCATGTCGTGCTCGGGGAGCGCGAATATGATGCGAGCGGGCAGATCGAATTCGATACGTCAGGCAAACGCATCCTTTTCCGGCCGGACCCGGCCTGGCTCTGGGGCGAGCGTTATCCCGATGCCGGCTATTGGCTGGTGAGTTCGACGCCCGATGCGATCGAGGAGATCGGCGGCGACGAATTGCTCTACAATGATGGGATTGCGCGCAACGGCCCCTTCGTGGCGCTTAGATCCAGGCCGACGCAGGCGATCTGCTTCGCCGTCGTCGGCTCGATGACCGATGCGGCGGAAGCCGAGCGCCTGGCGCAACGTTATGAGGCCGGCGTCACCGATGAAGCCATGCTTGCACCTGCATCGAAATTCTGGCGGAACACCGTGCGCGGCCTGACGATCGGCAGCACGTCGCCGGACCTTGCCGCGCAGACGACGCTGCTGCCCTGGCTCGCGCATGATGCCATTGTGCATCTGAGCGTACCGCACGGTCTCGAGCAATATACCGGTGCGGCCTGGGGTACACGCGACGCCTGCCAAGGCCCGATCGAATTCCTGCTCGCCTATGAGCATGACCGGGAAGCCAAGGAAGTGCTGAAAACCGTCTTCGGCGAACAATACCTGGAAAAGGGCGACTGGCCGCAATGGTTCATGCTGGAGCCCTATGCCAACATCCGGGCGGGCGATAGTCACGGCGACATCGTCGTTTGGCCGCTGAAGGCGCTCTGCGACTATATCGAAGCGACCAGCGATCTCGCCATCCTCGACGAGAAGGTCTCCTGGCGCGACGAAAAGACGATGGCCCGGGCGCCGGAGTTCGACACCATTGCGTTCCATGTCGAGAAGCTGCTTGATACCGTTCGTGAAGCTTTCATCCCGGGTACGCATCTGATCCGCTATGGCGAGGGAGACTGGAACGATTCCCTGCAGCCGGCCGATCCGCATCTGCGCGACTGGATGGTCAGCAGTTGGACCGTTGCCCTGCTCTATGAGCAGATCGTCCGTTATTCGGCGATCTTGCGCCGCCTCGGCCACGGCGACAAGGCCAAGGGTTTGAGGAAGATCGCAACGGCGATACGCCGGGATTTCAACCGCCATCTCGTGCGCGACGGCGTCGTTGCCGGCTATGGCATCTTCGATCCCAGCCATGACGGCGTCGAATTGCTGCTGCATCCGAGCGACCGGCGCACCGGCCTGCATTTCTCGCTGATCTCGATGACGCAGGCAATGCTCGGCGGCCTCTTCACGCCGGCGCAAAGACGCGATCATATGAAGCTGATTAAAGAGCATCTGCTTTTTCCCGACGGCGTGCGGCTGATGGAAAGACCGGCGACCTATGCCGGCGGGCCTGAGACGCTGTTTCGCCGCGCCGAATCCTCCTCCTTCTTCGGCCGCGAGATCGGGCTGATGTATGTGCATGCGCATCTGCGCTACTGCGAAACGCTGGCACTCGATGCCGAGGCGGACGAACTCTGGCAGGCGATCGCCGTCGTCAATCCGATTTCTGTCACCACGGCGCTGCCGCATGCATCGCTGCGCCAGCGCAACACCTATTTCAGCAGCAGCGACGCGGCTTTCCATGATCGTTATCAGGCAGCGGCCGAATGGGAGCGCGTCAAGGCGGGAGAGATCGCGGTCGACGGCGGATGGCGCATCTATTCAAGCGGCCCCGGGCTCTACACCAGGAGCTTCGTCGAAAATATCCTCGGCTTCAAACGGCGCTTCGGCCGGCGCAAACGCAAACCGCTTCTGCCGGAGGTTCACGCTTCCGTCGATCTGCAGACGGATCACGCCGCCTGGCGGCGGCTGATGACGCCGAAATCTGAGGCGTAACAGTTCAGGACGAGGCGCTGTCTATGCAGTGGCGTCGCGCAGCTCTTCGAAGCGCGCGGCGCTCTTCGACAGGTGGGTTCGGATGGCGCGGCGGGCAGCTGCTTCTTCGCCGTCGCGGATCGCCGTGAATATGGCATGGTGCTCCCGGCGCATGCGCGCCGCATGGCGCTTGCGCTCGGCTGAAGTCATCTTGTCCAAGCGCGCCCATTGCCGCGGCACCATGATGTTGCCGAACGTGTCGAAGAGGCGGCCGTAATAGGAGTTTTGTGTCGCGACCAGAATGGATCTGTGGAACGCGTAATCCTCTTGCGCGCCATATCCGCCCTCCTCGAGCGCCTTGTCGAGGGCGTCGAGACGGTCCTGCATGCGGTCGATATCCTCCTGCGTGCGCCGCAGGGCGGCAAGACCGGCAGCTTCATATTCGACCCCCATGCGCAGCTCCAGCACACGCAGGACCTCGTCGATCGACTGAAGGTCGTTCGGAATGATGGAGAAGGATCTTGGCGTCGGATCGTTGGAGACGAACGCTCCCAGTCCCTGGCGGGTGGTGATCAAACCCTTCGCACGCAGGGCGGCGAGCGCCTCGCGCACGATCGTCCGGCTGACGCCGGTCGTCGCCATGATCGCCTGTTCGGTCGGCAGGCGCTGGCCGGGCTTCAGGTCGCCGGACTCGATTCGCGCCGTCAACATGTCGGCAAGATTGCTGCGCAGGTTCGGCGCCTGCTGAAAGGTGTTGAAGACCGCGTTGTCCTTGTCCGTCATCCTGTTTCGATCCTGGTGTCGGGGCGGCTGCGCCGAAACCGATCAGCGCGCCAGCCAACCGCCATCGACGGGCAGCACCGTTCCGTGCACGTAGTCGGACGCCGACGATGCCAGGAAGACGGCGGCACCGCCGAGTTCGGACGGCGTTCCCCAGCGCCCGGCCGGGATGCGGGCGAGGATGGCGGCGTTGCGGTCCGGATCCTCACGCAGCGCCGTCGTGTTGTTGGTGACGAAATAGCCGGGGGCGATGGCGTTGACGTTGACGCCCTTGCCGGCCCATTCGCAGGCCAGCAGCTTGGTCAGTCCGGCGAGGCCACTTTTCGAGGCGGTATAAGACGGAATGCGGATGCCGCCCTGGAAGGAGAGCAGCGAGGCGATGTTGATGATCTTGCCCCTGCCCTTGTCGACCATATGGCGGCCGGCCGCCTGCGACAGGAAGAAGGCGGTCTTCAGATTGACGTCGATCACCGCGTCCCAGTCTTCCTCGGTGAAGTCGAGCGCATCGGCGCGGCGGATGATGCCGGCATTGTTGACGAGGATGTCGAGGCCGCCGAAGGTCTGGATGGTCTCAGTGACGATCCCCTTGACCGGTTCGATGCTGGCGAGATCGGCCTTGACGACATGGAAGCGGCTGCCCGCCTCCTTCACCAGCGCCTCGGTTTCATCCATCGAGGAACGCCCGACACCGACGATCGATGCACCGGCCTCAGCGAGTGCGGCCGCGATCGCCTGGCCGATACCGGTATTGGCGCCGGTGACGACGGCAGTTCGGCCGGAAAGGTCGAAGGGATTTGCCACGGTGCTCACCTCAGATCCGCAATGGCGATATGGTCCATGTCGGTGAAGCTCTTATTGTCGCCGGCCATCGCCCAGATGAAGCTGTAATTCTTGGTGCCGGCGCCCGAATGGATCGACCAGGGCGGCGAGATGACCGCTTGTTCGTTGGCGACAAGCATATGCCGGGTCTGCTGCGGCTCGCCCATGAAGTGGAAGACGCGCTGCTCGGCTTCGAGATCGAAATAGAGATAGGCTTCCATGCGGCGGTCATGCGTATGGGCAGGCATTGTGTTCCAGACGCTGCCCGGCTCGATCATGGTGAAGCCGAGCGTGAGTTGGCAGGACTGGCAGACATCCGGATGGATGAACTGGTAGATCGACCGCTTGTTGGCCGTCGCGGCTTCGCCCGGCGTCAGGTGACGGGCCTTTTCGCGGGTGAGCAATACGGTCGGGTGCGTTTGATGCGCCGGCGTCGAGACCAGATAGAACTTTGCCGGATTGGCCGCATCCGCGCTCTCGAACCGGATGTCCTTGGCGCCCTTGCCGGCATAGAGGCAATCATATTTGGCAAGATCGTAGTTCGTGCCGTCGACAATGATGCGGCCGGCGCCGCCGATGTTCAGGGCGCCGAGTTCACGCTCGGCAAGGAAGGTTTCCTGTCCGATCGCCGTCGGCGCCGTCAGCGTCAGCCCCGGGCCGAGCGGCGTCGCGCCGCCGATGACCATCCGGTCGTAATGCGAATATGTGAGCCGGATCTCGCCGCTCGCGAAGACGGTTTCCACCAGAAAATGACGCCGCAGCGTCTCCGTGTCGAAATCACGCACGGCCTCGGGATGGGAGGCGTGCCTCACGTCGATCTGCATGTCAATTTTCCTTCCGCTTCATTGTCGCTACGGGTCGTCGCTATTGCGGGAGCCGGTCTTGCCCGGCCTGTTCCGCTGCGGCGGTATCCATCCGGTTACATAGTTGTACGACAAGTTTGGAGTCAACATGTTTGTCCGTGCGCGCTTGAGGAGCCGTAAAGGCCCGCAAGAGCACGAAGCGAATTCGGGAATAGATAGGAGAGTTTCCGGAGATGATGACGCCATCATCAAGCGATGATCGCAAGCGGACGCTTCGGCGCGGTCCGGCATTTTCTGGGGCCAAAACGAAAAAGCCTGCCGCGGGAGGAGGTGCGGCAGGCTTTCGAAAAAAACCGAACGACAGCTGGGAGGAGGAGTGCTGTCATTCCACAGACGGCCCTGGGAGGAGGATGGGACGCCTGTACATCGAAGGGACGCGGGAGGAGGTGCATCGCTTCGATAGAAATAATCATACTTATTTCTTGCTCAGTTGGTAGGCATTTCTTTGCAGGGCAGCTATGCGTTATGCGAAAAGCGGGAAGCTTAATCACCCTGGATCCATTTGCCGGAAGCACAAAAGCAAAGCGCCCGCTCGGGAGGAAGCAGGCGCTGGGCAAGTCTCGAAGATGCTTGGTCTAAGCTGCCGTTAGCGGGCGATGGCTGCGCGGGCGACGTTGCGGATTTCGCTGCGGCCGATGCCGAGGTCGTCCAGTTCGCGTGCGGACATACGACCCAGTTCAGCGACCGTCTGACGGTACTTGCGCCAGTTATTGAAAGAGCGTGCTACGTTCATGATGATCCCCTTTCGTGGGCTTTCGAAGCTTAGCTGCCAGTCCTTGGCGCTTCGTTCGCTTCGATGAGATGTATATAGTATGGGACATCTGATTATTGCAGCGCCAATGCATCACTGCACCTATGCGGCGCCTGCATGGGTCGCCGTATCTAGTAGCCAATCAGGATTTGAAACGATCGAAGGCCGTCAGCCGCACGATCGGCGGCTCCGCCTCGGCCCATCGGTAAATATCCGATCGCAGATAGGAGAGTTCGTCGTCGAGATCCTCCTCGCCGACTTCGATCCACCAGGACTTCAGGCGGCCGTCGCTGCCGTCCGACCAGCGATAACCCCTCGCCTTCAGATGATCCTTCATCTCGAACGGGCTGTGTTCGGCAAAGATACGGATGCGCGAGCGCTGGCTGGCGCGGTAAAGCTCGGTGAACGGGCTTTCACCGTCGCGCTGCTCTCGATCGAGGATTTCCAGGAGCGCGTGGCAGTCGTCCACGGCGCGATGGCCTTCGTGAAAATATCCGGCCTGACCGACGAGGTACCCGAGTTTCGTACCCTCGAAGCCGCGGGCGCTCCAATCGACCTCCGAAACGGAGCATGCCCAGGCTTTGCCGCTGAAAATCTTGGAAAAGGCCTCGCAGAACGGCCGGTCGAAACCGGCATTGTGGGCAATGATCAGATCCGCCGGCTCGATCAGACTGCGCAGCGATTGGATATCGATGAGCTGTCCTTCGACCATCGCATCGGTGATGCCCGTCAGCCGGGTGATCTCCGGCGGGATCGGCCGGGACGGCTGTTGCAGGCCGCCGTAAATGCCGACGATATCGCCGATCGCGCCATCATCGTCAAAGGTAAAGGCTACGGCGCCGATTTCGATGATCTCGTCGCTGCGGTGGTTGAGACCTGTGGTCTCCGTATCGAGAATGACGCCGAGCCGCGAAAACCCCGGCTGTCTGACTGACGCGACCGGCCGGGCGGCCAGTTTTCTCAAGATGCGGTAGTTGCCGCTCTCTTCCAGCCTCCGCGCCATATCTTCTTGGGAAGAGCCGACCGGCCGCGACGGCGGCCGGCGCGATGGACTGCGCGCCTTGGCTATCGTAGGCGATGCCTTGGCAAACATGTCGAGTTGCGAATCTCTGTGCACGCTCATCGAATCTATATGTCACGGAGACGCGATTGAATCCATCACTCGCGCCAGCCGCCGTGGAGTATCCCCACCTGCTGCCCTCTCCAACGGGAAGGTCAGCCGGCAGACCGCGCCGGGATTGCGGTTGTCGATCGTCACCTCGCCACCGTGCAAACGCAGGATGTCACGAACGAGATTGAGGCCGAGGCCGGCGCCGCGTCCGTCGTGATGGCGCTTGAAGAAAGGCTCGAATATCCGATCCCGGACATCGGCGGGGATGCCCGGTCCTTCGTCGCTGACCTCGATCCAGTTGCAGCCTGACGTCAGCGAGATGGTACCTTTCCTGCCGCCGTGGTTGATCGCGTTCTGCAGGATGTTCATCAGGGCGCGTTGCAGCGCCAGAGGATCGCCCTCGATCTCGCCGGCGCCGTCGACATCGAACTGCACCGTATAACCGGCGGCAAAGGCCAGCGGCGCCATCTCGATGATGACCTTCCTCGCCAGCTGGCCGAGATCGACCTTGGTGAACTGGACCTTGCCCTGTTTCAGTCGCTGAAGATCGAGCATCTGCTCGGTGAGGACCGCGAGCCTTGCGGCATCTTCCAAGAGGTCGGTCTTGATCGAACTGTGCGGCAGGGATCCAATTCTCGTATTCAGAATCGCGATCGGCGTGCGCAGCTCATGGGCGGCATCGGTCAGAAACCGTTCCTGCCGCTCATAACCCTCGTCGAGACGGCCGAGCGCGCGGTTGACGGCGTGCACCAGCGGCGCGATCTCTTCGGGAATATCGTTTTCCGACAGCCGGCCGCCACGCTGGTCGATATCGATCGTATCGGCCTGGAGCGCGGCCTGGTCGATCCCGACCAGCGACCTTCGCACGACGAGCGGCGTCGCGATCAACGCACCCAACGCCATCACTGCGACGATTGGAATAACAATTTTCGCAAGGACCAGCGAAAGCTTGAGCAGGATGAAGGTGGACGAGTTGGGGCCGTCGGTGCCTGTCAGAAACTGCACCTGTCCCCAATCCATCGCAATCCACTTCATCCGGGCAGCCGGACGGTCGTGGTCGCCGAGATTCGAGCCGAACTTGGCCTGGCCGACATGATCGAGCGTGTTGCCGATTGCGGCATATTCTTCCGGGATTCGGCCCTCGGTCAAAACATGTCCCTGCATGTCGCGTATGGTGTACCAGAGATCGGGCGCGTCTTTGCGCAGCTGCCGCAAATCCTCGGTCTCCCTTAGGCTCAACTCTCCGGTAGGCTGGCGGAGGACGGCCTGGCGCAGGATCTCGATCGTGCCCTCCGTCGACCTGAATTCGGATATCTTGCCAACTGAAATCAGCACGATCATCACCAGGATGAGCACGACCGATTGCACGGCAAGAAGCCGCCAGAACAGGCGCTTGCGCAGCGAATAGGAGCATCGTTTGCTCATGATGCTTCACGCAGGAGATAACCCACGCCCCGGATAACGTTGATGACAACGCCTGCTTGCGACGCTGCCAGCTTGCGCCGCAACCGCGATATGTGGGAATCGAGCGCGTTCGACTGGATCTCGTCGTCGAAGCCGAAGACCGCTTCCATCAAGGCCGGTCGCGGTACCATGCGACCGGCACGGCGCATGAGGCATTCGAGCACCAGCGCCTCCCGGCGCGGCATTTCCAGACGCAGGCCGGAAACGATGATGTCGCAATAGGTCGGATCGAACGAAAGACGGCCGATCGAGATCAGCGCCGGGCGCAAGGTTTCGGAGCGGCGCATCACGGCGCGCAGCCGCGCCAGAAGTTCGTCGAAGACGAAGGGCTTGGCAAGGTAATCGTCGGCGCCGGTCTCAAGGCCGGTGATCCTGTCTGGAACCTCTCCCTTGGCGGTGATGACGATGATCGGCAGCGTCAGCCCCTTCTTGCGGATCTTCGGAATGAGTTCGAGGCCATCGCCGTCGGGCAGTTGCCGATCCAGAAGGACGGCGTCGTAGGCGCCGTCGCCGATCACCAGCTCGGCGTCGCACAGGGTCGAAACGTGATCCATCACCATGTCGTGCCTGGTGAGCGCCCCCCGGAGCGCCACGGCCATTTGAGGTTCATCCTCGATCAGTAATATGCGCATCTCACATTCCTGTCGTGGGGCCTATCGGAGGCCACTATCGGGGTCCAAGGTTGAAACCATATCACCCTCGAGCAAGTCTGCGATGCCTGTTGCGCATCGAACGCCGGATTGCCGCTTCGTAGCAAAGGATCGTATCCGTCATCATGCGCGGCGTTGCTCGATCAATATCATTGGCTGGTACCTGCGGCTGATCCGGTAGACGGCGGCCGGCGGGAGATTGCGCAACGTCCAGCCTATCCTCGTGGAGACAAGGCCGAGGGAGTCGAGGATTTCGACGGGCACCGGGCATTTCGGCCCATAGGTGAACTGATAGAAGGCACCGTATGGCCTGAGATTGGAAAAGCAGCCCTCGAGCAGCGCCCGCACATCGTTGGGCCGCATGGCAAGAAGCGGAAGCCCGCTGACGACGCCGCCGAAGAAGCTTCCGGAAAGCGCCGTCTTCCAGATCTGCCGGACGTCCAGCCGCAGCACCCTGGCGTCGGGAAAGCGGCCTTGAAGCAGCGTGGCGAAATCCCGCTCGTATTCGACCAGCGTCAGATCGCGCTCGGCAATGCCGCGTTCCAAAAGGGCTGCGGTGAAAACGCCGGTGCCCGGGCCGAGTTCGAGAACCGGCCCGGTGAGCGCAGAAATTTCCTTGGTCATCAGGCCCGCAAGGCAGGGACCTGACGGCGTGATCGAGGCGATGCGCAGCGGCGCGCGAAGCCAGGCGAGAAGAAAGCGTCGTCGATCGAAACGTGGCATTGGACCTTCACATCGATGTTCTGATCCCACCTATGAAGCGGCTCAACATTGCAGCAGTCTGTCAGATCGCTGGCGGATCGCCGCTAAGGCAGATATTCATACAAGACAGGCTGCAGGTACATTTTCCAATCGAACGTGATCGGGCGGGAACTGCCGTCCGGCCGTCCCTTGCGTTCCACGGATAGGGGGCTTAGCTGTTAGATCCCGGGCCCCTCGAGTAGGCAAATAGGCGGCGAGCGACCGAAGGAGAATGCATGCCTGGTGACAAAAAAGGTGCCGACGAGGATGTCGTCATCATCGGCGCCGGTGCCGCCGGCATTGCCGCCGCCCGCCGCCTGCAGGCAATCCGCCCGGGTCTTTCCATCCTCCTGCTTGAAGCCGGCGACCGTCTCGGCGGGCGCGCCTGGACGATCGGGCTGCCTGACGCCGATATCGCGCTCGATCTCGGCTGCGGCTGGCTGCATGGTGCGCGGACCAATGCCTGGACTGCAATCGCCGGCGAGGTCGGACTGACGGTCGACCGCACGCCGGCACCCTGGAACGATGGCGGACGGCGGCTTCAGCGGGAGGATGCGGAGGCGCGTGCCGCAGGCCAGGCGATCGGCGCCTATTTCGAGCGCCTCGAGAGCCACGAGGGGAATGACGCAGCCATGGCCGATATGCTCGAGCCCGGCAATCCCTGGAACGGCCAGATCCGGGCGGTCGGCACCTATATCACCGGCGCCGAACTGGAGCGGTCGTCGGTTGTCGATTACAACAGATACGATCCCGGCCCTGGCCCTGACTGGCGGGTGCGCGAAGGCTATGGAACGCTGGTCTCGCTTTACGGCAAGCCGGTTCGGGCCAGGCTCGGCACCGAGGTCACGCGCATCGACCATCGTCACGCCGGCCGTATCGGCATCGAGACGAACCAGGGTGTGCTCAGTGCCCGCGCGGTGCTGGTGACCGTGTCGACGAATGTGCTTGCCGCCGGCAAGATCGCCTTCGACCCGCCCTTGCCGGAGAAGATCGAGGCAGCGGCTCAATTACCGCTCGGGCTTGCCGACAAGCTGTTCTTGAGGCTCGCAAATCAGGAGGCGCTGCCGGCGGATACGCATATGCTCGGCTGTACCCGTCGCGGCGCGACCGGCACCTATCAGCTCCGGCCGTTCGGCGCTCCCGTCGTCGAGGCCTATTTCGCTGGCGACCTTGCGCATGATCTGGAGGGGCAAGGCAGGGAGGCTGCCTTCTCCTTCGCTGGAGATGAACTGGCGGCACATTTTGGCGCGGACATCCGCAAGGAGCTATCAGTCGCCGCAATGTCGGCCTGGGCCGCAGCACCCCATATCGGCGGCTCCTATTCCTTCGCCGAGCCCGGCGCCTCCGACCAACGCGGCCGTCTCGCCGCGCCGCATGACGAGCGGATCTTCTTTGCCGGCGAAGCCTGTTCGACGTCGCGTTATTCGACGGCGCACGGCGCCTACGAGACCGGCGCTGCCGCTGCCGATCGGATCGCCGGCTCGTTTTGGTAAATCCGTGATCGTCACCGGCTGCGGCGGCAGGCAGGAATATTTTTTTCTCACTTGTCGCGCGGGCGGGATTGGTTATGCTCCGCTTGCCCCTGCGTTATCAGCTCAGGGCGCTGTACGTCATCCGGCGGCAAGCGGCCGCCTCAAGCACAATATTGTCATTGTCATTGATTGCAGGAGCCCCGGCTTCTACCCCGACGTTTGCACGTCGGCTGCGGGTATCCGCATGAGGAGGAAGAAATGGATTATCGCAAGCTCGGTCCGAGCGGGACCGTCGTCACCGCCTATTGCCTCGGCACCATGACGTTCGGCGCGGAGGCCGATGAGGCCGCCTCGCACAAGCTGCTCGACGATTATTTCGCCTGGGGCGGCAATTTCATCGATACCGCCGATGTCTATAGCGCCGGCAAGTCGGAAGAGATCATCGGACGCTGGCTGAAGGCGCGCCCGACCGAGGCCCGCCAGGCGATCGTCGCCACCAAGGGGCGTTTTCCGATGGGCAACGGACCCAACGATATCGGCCTGTCGCGCCGGCATCTTGGCCAGGCTCTCGACGATTCGCTCCGCCGCCTCGGCCTCGAGCAGATCGACCTTTACCAGATGCATGCCTGGGACGCGCTGACGCCGATCGAGGAAACGTTGCGTTTCCTCGACGATGCGGTTACCTCCGGCAAGATCGGCTATTACGGCTTCTCCAATTATGTCGGCTGGCACATCGCCAAGGCCTCGGAGATCGCCAAGGCGCGCGGCTATACCCGCCCGGTGACGCTGCAGCCGCAATATAACCTGCTGGTGCGCGACATCGAACTCGAGATCGTCGCGGCCTGCCAGGACGCCGGCATGGGTCTGTTGCCGTGGTCACCGCTCGGCGGCGGCTGGCTGACCGGCAAGTACAAGCGCGACGAGATGCCGACGGGCGCCACCCGCCTCGGCGAAAACCCCAATCGCGGCGGCGAATCCTATGCGCCACGCAATGCGCTGGAGAGAACCTGGGCAATCATCGCTGTCGTCGAGGAGATCGCCAAGGCGCATGGCGTCAGCATGGCGCAGGTGGCGCTCGCCTGGACGGCAGCGCAGCCGGCGATCACGTCCGTGATCCTCGGCGCCCGCACGCCGGAACAGCTCGCCGACAATTTGGGCGCCATGAAGCTCAAACTCTCCGACGACGACATGGCGCGGTTGAACGAGGTGAGTGCGCCCCAGCCTTTCGACTATCCCTACGGCAAAGGCGGCATCAACCAGCGCCACCGCAAGATCGAGGGCGGCCGCTGAGCCTTACGGCTGCCATTGAACGAAGCCTGTCCGCTTCTTGCTGAGGCGGACAGGATGGCCGGGTCTAGGAGGACCGACCGGCAGCAGATCCTCGTCTGAAAAGGGTCCGCACCACTACCGACTGTTGCCTCGGTTTCCCGCAAAGGCGGCCGTCAGCCCGAGGCCGATCAACAGGCCCCCGCTGACATAACGTTCGAACGTGAGATAACGGCGATTGCGCCTCAACCAGTTGCCCGCGATACCGGCGGCGAACGCGTAGCTGCCGTCGGTTATGATGCCGAGGCAGGTGTAGATCAGACCCAGGAAGGCGATCTGCATCGCTGCGTGACCCCGATCTACCGCGACGAACTGGGGCAGGAAAGCAAGAAAGAAGAGCGCGGTCTTGGGATTGAAGAGATTGACGACGAATCCGTCGCGGAGAAGGCGTGCATAGCCGAAGGGTTTCAAGCCGGTGTCGGTGTCGGGAAGTTCGTTTCGGCCGAAAATCTTCTTGAACCCAAGCCACATCAGATATGCCGCGCCCGCATATTTGACGGCGCTGAACGCTAAAGCCGACGAAGCTAGGACCGCTGACAGGCCCAACCCCGCGACGATCACATGGACCAGGGTCGCAGCATGAATGCCGAGAATCGACACAAAGCCGGCGAGGCGGCCCTGCTCAACCGAGCGGGCAAAGATATAGAGAACCGCCGGCCCTGGAATCAAAAGCAGGGCCAAGGAAGCGCCGATAAACAACCAGATATTGCTGAGGGTTGGCATGATAATCGCCCTGCTCCTGTTTTCCCATCGCCTCGCAGGAATGTCGCTGGAACCAGCCCGTGGCTACCCCCGCGAAACGCTGCGCAAGAGTGGACAGCATGCACAGGTGGAAGCACCGCTGTCTTGAACGCTATAAACCTTTCGCATAGTCGGCGGGCGTCACGCCCGTCGTCTGCTTGAACAGCCGGGAGAGATGGCTCTGGTCGGCAAAGCCGACCATCTCGGCTACGTCGGCCGGCGGCATGCCCGATCGAAGCAACTGCCGCGCCCGGCTCAGTCGCAATTGCCTCTGATAGGCATGCGGCGGCAGCCCGACGAACGAGCGGAAGGATCGCACGAGGTACACTGGGTTCAGCCCCACCAACCGAGCAAGGTCGGCAAGGGCAATGCGCCTGTCGTATTTGGCGTCGAGAAATTCACGAATGGTCGTGATGTGCCGCGGTTCTCTCCCTGCTTCGATCCTTGTGTGCCGCTCCCCGGAGTAAGCGGCCAGCGCCGCAAGACCAGTTGTCAGCAGCGTCTCGGCTTCAAATGCGTCATCGTCAGTTTCGAGGTATCGATGAGCACTGCCAAGGCTCTGAAAAAGCTTGATGTCTCCAAGGCATAACAACCACTCGAACAACGGAAGGCGTGTCGCCCCAGGATCGAGCACCGCATATTGTAAAAACGCAGGCGATACGAACAGGCAGCGGTAGTTCAACGCTTCTTCGTCGGTCAGCAAGCACATGTGAACGACACCGGGTGCAAGGACGTTTATGTTGCCTGGCTTCAGGGCTACCTGCGGCTGACCATATTGGAACGCCATCGTTCCGCGTTCGTGGAGATGGATGGCGTAGGTGTCGTGGAAGTGTTTCGGAAAGCGATGCTGCGTTCCCGAAGCGCGCAGCAATTCCACTCCGGCTACCGCGTCGTTACGCCAGATTCGAATGCGCCCTGTATCCTGCTTCATCCGCGTCATTCGATAGTCTTTCTACAGACTGTCCCAGCCTTCAAGCGATTTCCACGACAATTTTGCCATCGACCGCCTGCCCGACAAGGACGAGCGACGGCGGCGTCCGGCTGAGATCATGGCAGGACGTCATCGACCGGCGTCTGAAGATGTCCTTCCGAGACCAGATCTGCGAGCCGAGCCAGGGCCATTCTATAGTTTTCCGCGGGCTCAGTACCGAGCCACGCTCTGCGGGGAGGCGCCCTGCCGTACCGACCGCGAACGCGCTGCGCTCGGCTGGACCTTCCGAGGGACGGGAGCATGCGACCGCTTACGAAACCCTCAAGGCCCAGTTCACGGAGGAGGAGCAGGTCAAGCTCACCGTGATGATCAACATCATCAGCGGGTGGAACCGTATCGATGTCGGCTTCGGCCTCTATGTCGACGCGGCCACCATCAAGGCCGCCAGGGCTTCGGCCGCCTGACGCCGCCGACCGTCCATGAAAAAGCCGCCATGTTTCCATGGCGGCTTTTCGGCCTGTCTGCTTGGGAGGCGATTTTAGGCCGGAAGCTGGAAGATGACGTTGGCGATCAGGACGATCGCCAGGCCGCCGGCGAGTGCGAGATAGGGCAGCATGCCGGCTTTCTTGACGCCGAGGTCCTGGCCGACCAGGCCGAGATCCTCCATCGCGCCGGCCGGGAACTTGCCGCCGTCGCGCACATAATGGCGATAGGCGAAGACCGGCAGGATCAGGGCGGCGAAGATGAAGCCGACCCAGAGCGCATTGGAATAACCCCAGACCTTGGCACCCGCACCGAGGAACAGCGCATTGACGAAGGCCAGCACGGTGTTGAGGCCGATCAGCCAGGTCGGCGCCTTCCAGGGGCGTTCGATATGGCCGGAATCCATCCGGTGGATCCAGCCGGAATTGAGGTTCAGGAAGTTGAAGATGATGTAGCCGACATTCGAGACGGCGAGCACGAAGAAATAGCCGCCGACATCCGAGGCGATCGCCAGCAGGAAGAGATTGAAGGCGAAATCGGTCCACATCGCCCTGGTCGGCGCGCCGTGCTCGTTGACGTGGTCGAGGTATTTCGGCAGCCAGCCATCCTTCGAGCCCTGGTAGAGCGTGCGCGAAGAGCCGGCCATCGCCGTCATGATGGCGAGGAAGAGCGCCATGATCATCAGTACGACGAGCAACTGGGTGATGACCCTGCCGGCGCCGATCAGGCCGCCGAGCGCTTCGGCAACGCCGGTGCCGTCGACGATGCCGGGGGCCAGCATGCCTGCATGGCCGAGAACGCCCTGGAAGGCGAAGGGCACGAGGAAGAAGAACAGGCAGCAGGCAAGGCCGGAATAAAAGATCGCCTTGAAGGTGTCGGTCTTCGGGTTCTTGAGTTCGCGGGTGTAGCAGACCGCCGTCTCGAAGCCGTAGGTCGACCAGGCGGCGATATAGAGACCGCCGAGGAAGAGCGTCCAGCCGCCATTGCTCCAGGTGCCGTCGGTAGCGGCATAGGCGGCTGTCGGCGGCACGAGACCGGTGACGTTGGTGGCAAGGATCTGGCCGCTGACGATCGGGTAAAGGCCGATGATGAGCAGCGGCACCAGCACGATGATTGCCAGCCATTTCTGCACGCTTGCCGTTTCCGAAATGCCGCGATGCTGGATCGCGAAGATGATCAGCATCAGGATGCCGCCGATGAAGAAGGTGGCGTTGATATTGGCGGTGGCAAGGAAGGGAATATTGAAGCTCAAAAGCGACCAGCTGCGGATCGCCGGCGTCAGGGCGGCGACGCCGTCGGTGCCGAGCAATGCCTTGACGGCGTCATCCGGCGTGGTGCCGGCATGGGCCGCGATATATTCGGCGACGCGGGGGCTGTCGGCCGTGATGGAAGCGGCATGCGCTGAGATCCAGTCAAGGACCATCTGCGAATCCGCCGCGGGAATCGGGTAGAATGCGTTGAGGATGTATCCGGCGGCGATGGCGCAGCCGAGCGATAGCACCGGCGACCAGGCAAACCAGTTGCACCAGACGGAGAGCGGCGCGATGAATTTCGAATAACGAAGCCAGGCGGTGGCGCCATAGACCGAGGCGCCGCCGGATTTGTTGGCGAACATGCCGGCGATTTCGGCATAGGTGAAGGATTGCAGGAAACCCATCACCATCGAGATGATCCAGACGACGAAGGCGAGCTTGCCCGTCGTGCCTGCGATGCCGCCGATAGAGAATAGGACGAGCGGCGGCACGCCCGCAGCCACCCAGAATGCGCCCTTCCAATCGAGGGCGCGTATAAGCTTACCTTCGGTGCCGGACGAAATCCCGGCCTCCACAGCGTCTGTCATCGTTGAAATTCCCCATTATATCTGTTCCGGACGTATCTTTTGTACGTCTCCCTGAACGTGTCTCCCTCACTGTCTCAAGTCCGCCCGGATGATTTTTGCGGTCCGTGTTCCCGACGGATTCCCGAGTCTGAACTCTTTATGCATAGTGAAGATATTTTCTTTTTAGTCAACATCACTTTACTTTCTCCACCTATTTTGTAACCTGTGTTGGCGTGCCCGAGGGCATGCCCGATCCCCATGAGGGCAGCATGCGAGAACTTCATCCTGCTATGAGCGGCCTGCGCCCGGCGACTGCGAGCCTCGTGCATTATCCCGGCATTCCCGCCCTGCCGGAAGGAACCGAGCGCTACCGGGCAAAGGGGGGCGGATCGGTCGTCATGCGCGTCGAGCCGGGCGACCGCGTCAGCGTTATTGACAGCGAGGGCGGGCAGGTCTGCGAGATCTCTTTTCTCGACGAAAAAGGACGTTTCCTGGCGGCTGGTCTCGGAACGGCTTTCAGCAATTCAGCTGAAGGTTTGAAGGCCATTCTTCAGGCAGAGGATGAGAGTGCTGCCCGCACGCGTGCAGCACTTCAGCGGCGCGGCGCCGATCTGGCTTCGGCCGCGGCGCTCCGCATTTTCGGGGTAGGATCGACCCCAGGCAGCCAGGCGGATTTCACGATTGCCATGAAGGGTCTGCTGATCGTCGCGGTACCCGCCAGCTCCATGTCGCCGGAGGCACAGGATACGGCGACGCCGATCGAGATCAGGATCAAGCGCAGCCAGCTGATCCGCGACTATGCCGCCGCCCTACCGGAGCCGGTTGCCGATCCCGTCGAGGATATCCGCATCCGGGCGGCGACCGCCACGGCCTATTTCGTGCGCGCCGGCGAATTCATCCAGATCATCGACGTCTATGGGCGCCAGTGCACCGATTTCCAGGCCTTCGCCGCCCGCAAGGTCGACAAGGGCCTTGATCTTGCGCTTGATTCCACCGTCACCCGCACGTTGCTCGGCCGCAGCTATCCGACACCGGGTCTCCCCTCCAAGGCCTTCGACCGCGACTTCGAGCCGCTGGTCGAAATCGTCCAGGATACGGTCGGGCGCCATGACGCTTTCGCGACCGCCTGCAATTCGCGCTATTACGACGACATGGGTTATCCCGGCCACGTCAACTGCACGGATAATTTCAACGCTGCGTTGGCGCCCTACGGCATTGCCGGCCGCAAGGGCTGGGAAGCGCTGAACTATTTCTACAACACCAATATCGACCACAATAACCAGCTCTATCTCGACGAGCCCTGGTCGCGTCCCGGCGATTACGTGCTGATGCGGGCGCTGACCGATCTCGTATGCGTCTCCTCGTCCTGCCCTGACGATATCGATGCGGCGAACGGCTGGGATCCGACGGATATCCACGTCCGCACCTTTTCCGGAAAAGAGAAATTCTCACGAGCGGTAGCCTATCGCATGACCCCAGATGCCGACGCCGAACTGACGCGCGAAACCGCCTTCCATCCCCGCCTCTCCGCATTGACGCGGGACTACGCCGAATATCGCGGCTACTGGCTGCCGAACCGCTTTTCAAGCGAAGGGCCGGTTGAGGAATATTGGGCCTGCCGAGAGCGCGCCGCCGTCATCGACCTCTCGCCCTTGCGGAAGTTCGAGGTGACGGGGCCGGATGCCGAGGAGCTGCTGCAATATTGCCTAACGCGCGACGTGCGCAAACTGTCGACCGGCCAGGTCGTCTATTCCGCCATGTGCTACGAAAACGGTGGCATGATCGATGACGGCACCCTCTTCCGGCTTGGCGACAAGAACTTCCGCTGGATCGGCGGCGATGATTTCAGCGGCATATGGCTGCGCCAGCAGGCCGAGAAAAAGGGCTTCAAGGCCTGGGTCCGCTCCTCGACAGATCAGATGCACAATATCGCCCTGCAGGGTCCGAAGAGCCGCGATATCCTCAAGGAAATCATCTGGACGGCGCCGCGCCAGCCTGATATCGGCGAGCTCGAATGGTTCCGCTTCACCGTCGGCCGCATCGGCGGCTTCGAGGGTACCCCGATCGTCGTCTCGCGCACCGGTTACACCGGCGAGCTCGGCTACGAGATCTTCTGCCATCCGAAGGATGCGCTGACCGTGTTCGACGCCGTCTGGGAGGCCGGGCAGCCGCATGGGTTGAAGCCGATGGGGCTGGAGGCGCTCGACATGGTCCGCATCGAGGCGGGCCTGATCTTCGCCCATCACGAATTCACCGACCAGACGGACCCGTTCGAGGCCGGGATCGGCTTCACGGTGCCGCTGAAATCCAAACAGGACGATTTCATCGGCCGCGAGGCGCTGATCCGGCGCAAGGAGCATCCGCGCCATTTGCTCGTTGGCCTCGACATCAAGGCCAACGAGGCCGTCGGCCATGGCGATTGTATCCATATTGGTCGCGCCCAAGTGGGCGTTATCACCAGCGCCACGCGCTCGCCGATCCTCGGCAAGACGATTGCACTCGCCCGCATCGACGTGATGCATGCAAGCCCCGGCACCGAGGTCGAAATCGGCAAGCTCGACGGCCACCAGAAGCGCCTGCCGGCGACGGTCGTGCCCCTTTCGCATTACGATCCGCAGAAAACGCGGCCGCGCTCGTAATGCCTGCTTTTGAGGGCGAGGACGTTGATCGGCTTCTTGCGCTGTTGCTGAAGCGCACGTTTTAGCGGCGGCATGCAAACCGACTGAGATGCAACCTCATATTGAGTGTGCGACCCTAAAAAACTAAAAGTTGACAAATTTGGATTGAATGACTATATCTCGATTGTCGATATTGCTTGTTTGACTTTTGTTATCGCACGCTGGCAACGTGCCCTGGACGAACTTCCCTCTTCAAAATCGAGATCATCATCCGTCGTGCTTCCGCACGTGCGGTCGTTCAATTGTTATGAAAGGGTTTGTTATGACCACTGGCACAGTTAAATGGTTCAATTCCACCAAGGGCTTCGGCTTCATTCAGCCTGACGATGGCGGCGCTGACGCCTTCGTCCACATCTCTGCCGTCGAACGCGCTGGAATGCGTGAAATCGTCGAAGGCCAGAAGATCGGCTACGAGCTTGAGCGCGATAACAAGTCGGGCAAAATGTCCGCTTGCAATCTCCAAGCTGCTTAAACTGAAATCTGCTTCCCTTTGACCGCGGATGTACCGGCACTGTCGAAAGCATGATATTATTGAGGTCAGGCACGTTGCCTGGCCTTTTTGCTGAGTCGGCCAGCGGGCTGCTGCGTAATTCCTTAAACGCGGAATCGATTTAAGGAATTATGCAGGAATTCAAAGCGTTACAGCGTCTTTTGCGCTTCTGAGAGACGCGTGGCGCTTGTAATAAAATCCGGGATGAATATGACAGAGACACACAGCAAATCACGCAAGCAGGCGGAGATTGCCTTCGGAAACGTGCAATCGCAGTTCTTGGAGCGAAGCCGCGCGGTCGAAGAGATCGACTCGACAGTGCGGGCTCGCGAGGAAAAAACCTTGCGGTTACGCGAGGCCCGTGAGGCCAAGGAATTGCAGGATCGCTTGACAGCGACGACTGCGCCTGCCGCGAAGCGGAAAAAGAAAATCTGACCTTGCCGCATAATTCCTTAAATCGGATTCGATTTCAGGATAAAATGATGCGGCAGTTCAACGTATTGCAGCGTCCTTTGCGCGTCTGAAGACGCGCGGCGCCCTAGAACAGGATGATTTAGGCCGGATCGGCCTAAACTCTGAATCCTGTTCTAGATTAAAGAGTTAGAGCATGATGTCGTCCGAAAACCGCGCATACTTTTCGGCATCATGGTCTAAGGTCGAAATCCAACAGTCAGGAAACAGATTTGAAAAACGCCAGAAACAACGAGCTTTCCGATCGCCGCAGCGCCGCTGCCGAAGCCAAGGCAGCTCTCCTCAATGCGTATCGTAGCGCCAAGGATTCAGCCGAACCGACAAGGCTGGCAAAGCAGGCGGAGCGTCAAGCTATTGCCGCGGCCAGGGAAGAACGTCGCGCTCAGCGAGAACGTGCCAAGCTCGAGGAGCTGGAGCGGGCTCAGGCGGCCGAGGCCGAACGTCAGGCTGCCGCCGAGGCCGCAGCACGCGCCGATGCCGACGCCCGCGAAGCGGCTGACAAAGACCGGATCGCTCGCGTAATTGCCGACGAAGCTGCCCGAAAGGCCGAACGCGACCTGCGTTACGCCAATCGTAAAGCCAGGAAGTCCTGATCGTCAGCGCCGCCTGTTTTCGCAACAGGCAGCGCTCTCTTTCAAGCGGCCTGCACGGCCGCATTCAGCGGGATTTCGACGTCGATTTCGAGCGTTGAAACGTATTCGTTGCGATCGATCGTCACCTGCACCTTGTCGTGGTCGAGCTGCACATGCTTTGCGATCACTGCAAGGATTTCCTCGCGCAGCAGGGAGACCAGGTCCGACCCCGCCGAGGAACGTTCATGGGCGAGAAGGACCTGCAGCCGTTCGCGGGCCGCCGGGGCGGTTCTCTGCTTATTGAAAAGACGGAAAATATTCATGCCGCCCTCCGTCCAAAGATCTTGCCGAATATATTCCGCTTTTCCTCTGGGATGGCGATCGGCACGACTTCACCGGCGAGCCGGCGAGCGGCGTCGAAATAGGCCATGGCAGCCGCGCTGCGGCTGTCTGCCAGCGTGACCGGCGCACCAATATTGGATGCCCGCAGCACATCCATGCTTTCGGGTATGATGCCGAGCAGCGGGATGGACAGGATCTCCAGGACGTCGTCGACCTTGAGCATGTCGCCGCGTTC
This sequence comes from Rhizobium sp. BT-226, assembly GCF_025847085.2. Classification (NCBI taxonomy): domain Bacteria; kingdom Pseudomonadati; phylum Pseudomonadota; class Alphaproteobacteria; order Hyphomicrobiales; family Rhizobiaceae; genus Rhizobium; species Rhizobium sp. BT-226. The sequence continues at coordinate 227,304 of NZ_JAOYTI010000005.1, forward strand.
GGCGCGGTTGGCGTCGTAGCGGGTCAGCAAAAGGTGCTTTTCCATCCGCTCGCCGCGCTCGGCCTTGGCGGTCTTGGCATCCAGCAGGCCGATGATGCGATCCGAATCGCGCACCGACGAGACCTCGGGATTGGTGACGACCACGGCAACGTCGGCGTGGCGCATGGCGAGCGTTGCGCCGCGCTCGATCCCGGCGGGGCTGTCGCAGATGATCCAGTCGAAATAGCGCTTCAGGTCGTTGATGACGCGCTCGACACCCTCGGCCGTCAGATTGTCCTTGTCGCGCGTCTGCGAGGCCGGCAGCAGGAACAGCGTTTCCAGCCGCTTGTCGCGGATCAGCGCCTGGGTAAGCTTGGCATCGCCCTGGATGACATTGATCAGGTCGTAGACGACCCTGCGTTCGGCGCCCATCACGAGGTCGAGATTGCGTAAGCCGACGTCGAAATCGACGACGACGACTTTTTCATTGCGTTGCGCCAGCGCCGCTCCCAATGCGGCGGTCGAGGTCGTCTTGCCAACCCCACCCTTGCCTGACGTGACGACGATCACTTTCCCCATCATTGTCTCTCCTTTGCCGTGGCCCCAGTAATTCAAAGTGTTAACGCGTCCTTCGCGGCTCTCGAAGAGACGCGCGGCGCTGTCGTCAGATCAGTTTCTCTGCCATGATCGCGTCGTCTTCGAGCCAGAGCTGAACAGCCTGTCCGCGAAGATTGGGGGCCATGTCTTCCGCCATTTTGTAGATGCCGTCGATTGCAACCAGCTCGGCCTCGAGCTTGCGGCAAAAGATCCGCGCCGATGCGTTTCCGATGGAACCCGCCATGGCTCGGCCACGCAAGGCGCCGTAGATATGGACGGACCCGCCGGCGATGACCTCGGCACCCGAGGCGACCGATCCGATGACGGTGACATCGCCTTCCGGAAAGATCACCGATTGCCCCGAGCGCACCGGCTCCCTGATGACGATCGATTGCATGGCCGGGCGGCTCTCCGCCACCGCCGGTTTGCCGGGCGGATCGGCGGGCTCCTTTGCCTGAACCTCGATATCGGAAACCGAACGACCGCCTTTGAGTGCCGGCGGCATGCCGGAGCCGAGGATCGAAGGCCGGGCGCCCTCGATGCCCATGATGCTGACATTGCGCTTGGCAAGTTCGGCGATCAGATCCTTCAGCTGCGGCCGGTCGATTTGCAGGTCCGTCAGATCGAGCACGACAGGCCGTCCCAGGAAGAAGCCGGCCGAACGCGCGGCCAGATCGTCCAGCCTGATCAACCAATCATCGATCGGAAGATGCGGAGACAGCATGACCGCGAGGAATGAGCGGCCCTTGATGCGGATAGAGCGAGCGTCTGTTAGCACTTTGGTCATCTATGTGAAGAAATCGTTGACCATGTCTACCGCTGCTATGGTTAACAAAAAGTTAACGCAGGCTTAATTTCACCCACAATCACTTGAGATTCTTCAAGCGCGGGATTACCGCAAGTCATTGGAAAAGCGTTGCAATCTGCGGAGGCACCGAACGGTTAATAATGCGGCTTTGAACGTGAGCCGCAAAGTCTCCGCTGCCTGGGAAAAGCTCAGCCTTCCGCCTTGCGTTGTGCGTTGGAAATGGCGCGTGCGGCCTCTTCCGAGGAGTTGGCAAGCGTGCGCATCTCGGCGGCAAGCACAGCAAAGCCCGATCCGGCCGTGCCGGCGCGGGCCGCCTCGATGCCGGCATTGACGGCGAGCAGCTTCAGGTAACGCAGCGATTGCAGGATCTCATTGGTCTTCGAGGCGGTGACGCGCATGTCGGCGGTCTGCTCATCGATTCGCTGATAGAGCGATTCGATGTTGATGATGCTGCCTTCGAGATAGAGAAGCTCACCCTTTTCGTCCCAGATACCGCCGCCGGTCTCGGTGACCCAGATGAGATGGCCCATGGCGTGACGGATGCGGTATTCCATCGTCCAGTCCGTGCGCCTCTCCAGCGCCCGTCCGACGATCTCGTCCATGAGAGGCACGTCTTCCTCGTACATGATCGAGGTGAATGTCCGCGTACGGTTGCCGATGATCTCGTCGGCCGGATAACCGAAGATGCGCTCGATGCCGTTGGTCATCTCAAGCATCGTGTAGTTTTCATCGGCGCGGCAGCGATAGAGAAAACCGCTCATGCGCCCGAGAATGCTCGTTTGAAAATCCATGAAGGCCACATCCGAAAAGAAGAATTGCAGATGGATTTATGTCGTCTCATTTAAAAAGGCGCACGTCACAATGCCGGAAGAGAGCACGAACACCCTCCTCCGGCAATGCAGGTCCGCCTCATCAGTTGCGCAGATATTCCTCCATGGAATCGTCGAGTGCCTCGATCCAGGGTGTATGGTGCGTCGGCGACATGTTGCCGGTCATCAGCGACCGGTAGGCATGGTCGCGGAAGCCCATGATGTTGTGGGCCTTGTGATGTTCCCACTCCATGAAGGTCCGGTTGGTGCCCTCGATGTCGAAGCTGGGATAATCGGTTTCGGCAAGCAGTTCTTTCACATAGTCGCCCTGATACCAGATCATCTGCTCGGCATCTTCGAGCGTCTCCTCGCGGGCGCGCCACATGTCGAAATTGGCCTTCAGCTCCTCTTCCGGCGGCAGCGTGATGCGGCCCATCATCACGTCGCGCGCCCACCAGGCCTGCACGTCGAACATGTTGAAGGTGTAGAACTGATCCTGCATGCCGATATAGAAAAGCTGTGGGTTCTTGTCGAAGATCACCCCCTTGTAGAGGCTGTCGGCCCAGAGGCGATTGGCGGTCTTCAGCCGGAGGTCGTCGGGCAGGAAGGGGAAGTGGTGCTGGTATCCGGTGCAGAGGATCAGGGCGTCGACCTCCTTCGTCGAGCCGTCGAGGAAATGCGCCGTGCGGTTTTCGAGCTTCACCAGCAGCGGCCGCTCCTCGAAATTCTCCGGCCATTTGAAGCCCATCGGCTTCGAGCGATAGCTCGTCGTCACCGATTTCGCGCCGTATTTCCAGCATTGCGAGCCGATGTCTTCGGCCGAATAGCTGCGGCCGACGATCAGGATGTTCTTGCCCTTGAACTCAAGCGCGTCGCGGAAGTCGTGGGCATGCAGCACGCGGCCGTTGAAGGTTTTGACGCCTTCGAAATAGGGCACGTTCGGCGTCGAGAAGTGACCGGATGCCACGACCACATAGTCGAATTCCTCATCATACATCCGGTCCTCGACGCGGTTATGCGCCGTCACCGTGAACTTCTTCGTCTGATCGTCGAAGCGGACCATGCGCACCGGCGTGCTGAAACGCACCCAGTGGCGGACGTTCGCCTTCTCGACGCGCCCCTTGATATAATCCCAGAGCACGGCGCGCGGCGGATAGGAGGCGATCGGCTTGCCGAAATGCTCCTCGAAGGAATAATCGGCGAATTCGAGGCATTCCTTCGGGCCGTTCGACCAGAGGTAACGATACATGCTGCCGTGGACCGGCTCGCCATATTCGTCGAGCCCGGTGCGCCAGGTATAGTTCCAGAGCCCGCCCCAGTCCGACTGCTTTTCGAAGCAGACGATCTCCGGGATCTCGGCGCCCTTCTGGGCGGCCGATTGAAAGGCGCGCAGCTGCGCCAGTCCGGAAGGACCGGCACCGATGACGGCTACTCTTGTCATGAAGCATTCCCCTCTTGATTATATCGTATTGTCCTGCGTGTCAGTCCGGATAGATGCCGGGGCTGGTGGGTGCCCCATCGTCATATTTGGCAAGCCAGTCGATCGTCGTCTCGCGGAAGCGGGTGAGGCCCTTGTAGTCGATGAGCTCAGGCGGCAGCGTCTTCAGTACGCGCGGAAAGCGTCGCGCCCATTTCGGCACGGTGACGAGCTCTTCCATGTTCATCAGGTAGCAGCGGATGACGAAGAGGATGGCGTTCGAGCGCGGCAGGCGCCAGAGGCTCTGCAATTCGACACGCAGATGCACCTTCTCACCGACATTGTCCGGCGTCACCGTGGTGCGGTCGGGCCCCCATTTGTGATAATTCTCCGGGCTGGTGTCGAGCCGCGGATTGATCGTCATCGTCCAGTTGAAGCGTCGCGTCGGCTTGCCCTGCTGCAGGTTCAGCAGGAATTTCAGCGCCCTGTCGAAGACGCCGATCTGGTGGGCGAGCGGCACCGGCCCGTGCCATTCCATGAAGTTCATGCCGATATCGAAATCGAGCGACCAGTCGGCCTGAGTCGTCACCATGCCGGCATCCATCCAGAGATTGCTGTCGCGCTGGTCGACGATGCAGAAATCGCCCTGGGCCTGGCGGGTGATATATTCGAAGGGCTCATAGGGCAGCGTCGAGGCATCGCCGAAGGTGAAGCTGTCGTCGATGCCGAGTGGGCGGTTGATCCAGCGCCACTGGTCGCCGTTGCGGATCAGCGTGAAATGGTCGGGGTATCCTGCCGCCTGCTGTTCCATCAATAGTTCGAGCGTGTCCCACTGCGCGCTCATCATGTGCGGCAGCGCCTGGTAGCGCAGCGGATCTTCCTTCAGCACCAGCGCCCGGTCGTGCATCTCGGCGACATAATGCTCGTCGACGTCGATCAGGCTTTCGTAGACGGTTCCCGCCCGGCCGTGCACATGCGGCTCCATATTGACCGAATACATGTATTCGTCGCGGTCGAAGGGAAACGGGAAACGCCGGATGTTTTCGGGGCTGTTGCGGTAGCTGAAGTCGTTCCGGAAGGTTTCCTGCTTGAAGGCGATTGCCATGTTCGGTCTCCTTGTTCCGCTTTTCCCGATGCCGCTAGAGATCAAGATGAAGCGTGTTTCCCTCGAAGCGGGAAACGCAGATCATCACCTTGCGGCCGGATGCTTTTTCTTCGCTCGTCAGATAGACGTCATGGTGCAGCAGCTTGCCGTCGCAGGTGACGACCCCGGTCTCGCATTGACCGCAGGCGCCGCCGCGACAGAGGAAGGGCGCGTCGACGCCCGCCGCCTCGATCGCCTCCAGCATGCTTTCGTGATGGCCGACCTTCACGGTCTTGCCGGACCGCAGGAGCTCGATCGCGAAGGGCTTGCCGGGCAGCGACGACAGGAACCGTTCCGAATGCAGGTTCTGTTCCGGCCAGCCGGCGTTGAGGCCGGCTTTCAACACGCCGTCGATCATGCCGGACGGGCCGCAGACATAGAGATGTGTGCCGAGCGGCTGGCTGTCGAGCAGCCGCGTCAGGGGGATGGCGTCGCCTTCGGCATCGCAATAGACCTTGATGCGATGTCCGCCGTAACGCTCCTGGAGTTCCCGCCAGTAGGCGCCGCGGTCGCGCGTGCGGATGGCATAATGCAGCTCGAAATTGGCGCCTTCGCGGGAGAACTGCTCCATCATCGCGATGAAGGGCGTAATGCCGATGCCGCCGGCGATCAGAAGATGCTTGCGCCCGCGCCAGTCCGGCTGGAACAGGTTGACGGGATAGCTGACCTTCAGCTCGTCGCCTTCGCGGACTTTCTCATGCATGAAGGTGGAGCCGCCGCGTGAATCCTCGACATGCAGCACGCTGATCTCATAGGCTGCGCAATCATGCGGCGGCGACATCAGCGAATAGGCGTTGCGGCGCATATGGCCGCCATCGTTCATCGAGACGATGACATGGGCACCGCCGGAGAAATAAGGCATCGGTTTGCCATCCAAGCGCTCGAAGCGAAAGCGCTTGACGCGCTCGGCGATCGGCGTGATCCGCGCCACGCGGACAGGAATTTCAGTACCACCGCTCAAAGGAACAACTCCTCCGGATCAGGCGCGCTGCCCGGTTCTTCCGCATCGATATTGACGCCCTGGAAGGCCGCGAGCCGGCGCGAATAATGGTCGCGCACCAGAAGCGGCAGCCCGCAATGGCTGCAGGCAAACGGGCTGGTGGTGACGTCGTCGGTGATGCCCTTGCAATGGACGCATTGCACACGCCGGGCCAGCGAGCCGCGATGCTCGGTGATGACGGACGCATGGTCCATACCGTAATCGAGCGCCACGAGCATTGCCTGGCCGATAAAGCCTTCCGTGCCCGAAAGATAAAGCCGCGTGCCCATATGAGCAGTGGCAAGCGAACCCTTCAATCGGACGAGCAGCGTTGCGATTGTCGGCGCCGTGAAGAACATGTCGGCGCCGAGGCGGCGCAGCGTCTCGTCCAGGCCGGATCCTTGCGAGCCGCGGGCGACATAGAGGATCTCGCTGCGGGAAAGAGCCGTTTCGTCAAGCGCCGGCTGCTGATCGAGCAGAGCCTTGGCGCCCTCCCCTTCGAGCGCGAAAATGTGCCGCCGGGCGTTGGGCTGGATGGTCAGGCCCGTGTAGACTGGTCGGCTTTTGATGCCTGCAACGAGCATTCGCGTGCTCCTTAACCTACGGCGGTCCTCTTCTTCTTCTCCGGATCGTCGAAAGGAAGCGTGTGGGCGGTGGCGCCTGCCTTCACGGTCTTACCGCGAACTTCGAGTTTCGTCCCATGCACCGCCTTGTCAACGTCCAGACGGGCAATCGCCATGGATTTCTGCGTCAGCGACGAATAGCTCGGGCAGGTTATGACGCCGACCTTTTTGCCGTCGGCAAAGACTTCGTCGCCGAGATCGGCCGGCCCGTCGGCATCGATCAGCATGCCGAAGATCTTGAAGCGTTCCTTACCCTTGAGGCGAGCATGTTCCTCGGCCCCACGGAAGCCCGTCTTGCCGGGGCTGACGGTGAAGTCGAGGCCGAGTTCCCAGAGACTGTCGCCGGGCGGCTGATCGGCGAAGGGATACATCTGCGAATTGTCGTAGGGGTAGAAGAGCAGGTAGCTTTCGACCCGCAGCATGTCGAGAACGGAGAAGCAGCAGGGGATAATGCCCATCTCCCTGCCTTCCTCGACGATCCGGTCCCAGACCATGACGGCGTCCTGGCCGCGCACGAAGATCTCGTAGCCGCGTTCGCCGGTATAGCCGGTACGCGAGATCATCACCGGTGCGCCGAACAGCGTCGTCTGCATGTGGTGGAAATATTTGAGGTCGCGGATGCCAGGCACATATTTGGCGAGATAGTCGACCGCGATCGGACCCTGCAGCGACAGGTCGTGCAGGTCATCGTCGAAGAGCACGGCGCAATTGCGGCCCGCAGCCTGCTTGACGAGTTCCTCATGGCCGGAGCCGGAGCCATGCACGAGCATCCAGGAATTCGGGCCGGTGCGATAGACGATGCAGTCGTCAGTGAAGTGGCCGTGGTCGTTCAGCATGGTCGCGTAGACCGATCGGCCGGGGTAGATCTTCGTCAGGTCGCGGGTGGTGATGGAGTCAAGCACGGCGATGGCGTGCGGGCCGACCAGGTGCACCTTCTTCAGGCCCGAAACATCCATAATGCCGGCCTTGGTGCGGACGGCGACATGCTCTTCCGACATGTCCTTGTCGTAGGTCCAGGCGGTTCCCATGCCGCTCCAGTCCTCGAGCTTCGATCCCAGAGCGCGATGCCGATCCGCCAAGACGGAGAAACGCCATGATAAAGCCATTGTCCGTTCCCTTTTATTTCCTCTACGGAATATTTATTTCCTGACTATATTCGTCTTTTGCGCCGTGGCAAGCCCGACCGGCATGCATTTTCCAAAACTTTGACGGCGTCTGTCCTGCGGCGCGATGGGTGCGATGACGCCAATCATCTCTCAGCCCATCCGCTCCGACGCATAGCTGCCGGGGCTTGCCGGGAAGACCACTGTGCGGTTGCCGTTGATGAAGGTGCGGTGATGAATATGGGCGTGGATGGCGCGCGCGAGCACCTGGCTTTCGACATCGCGGCCGATCGAGACGTAATCGTCGGGCGACTGCGCATGGGTGATGCGCGCCGTGTCCTGCTCGATGATCGGGCCTTCGTCGAGATCGGCGGTGACGTAATGCGCCGTCGCCCCGATCAGCTTCACGCCGCGGCCGTAGGCTTGTTTGTAAGGATTGGCGCCCTTGAAGCTCGGCAGGAAGGAATGGTGGATGTTGATGATCTTCCCGGACATTTTCTGGCACATCTCGTCCGACAGGATCTGCATGTAGCGGGCGAGCACGATCAGCTCCGTGCCGGTCTGCTCGGCCACCTCCATGATATGGGCCTCGGCCTGCGCCTTGTTGGCCTTGGTGACCGGAATATGGTGGAAGGGAATGTCGTGGTTGACCACGACCTTCTGGTAATCGAAATGGTTGGAGACGACGCCGACGATATCGATCGGCAGTGCGCCGATCTTCCAGCGGTAAAGCAGGTCGTTGAGACAATGGCCGAAACGCGACACCATCAGCAGCACCTTCATGCGCTTCTCGCTGTCGTGAAAATCATAATCCATTTCGAAAGGAGCGGCGATGGCTGCAAAACCGGCGTCGATATCGGCGCCCGAAAGTCCCTCTTCCGAAATGAAGCTGACGCGCATGAAGAACTTGCCGGTATCGAGATCGTCGAACTGCGAGCTGTCGATGATGTTGCAGCCCCTGTCGGCCAGATAGCTCGAAATCGCCGCGACGATGCCGCGCGTCGATTTGCAAGATACGGTGAGTACGAAGTTCTTCATGCTGTCTCTTTCTTCGCTATCCCAAGCGCAAAGGGCCAGATCACGCCGGAGCTTGTTCGCCCCGGCGCGTCAGTGATTGGAGGCTTCCAGCCACTCAGATGTCGAGTGTACTGTCGCGTTCCCACTGGGTGAAATGCGAGCAGTAGGCATTCCATTCCTGATGCTTGAGCTTGAGATAGGCGGCGGAAAACTCGGCCCCGATCGCCTGCTTCAAGCCCTCGTCGGCATCATAGGCGCGTAGCGCGTCGAGCAGATTGAGCGGCAGGCGCGGCGCGTCCTTTACCAGATACCCCTCGGCATACATGTCGATATCGTAGTGCCGGCCGGGATCAGCTTGGCTGCGGATGCCGTCGAGGCCGGCCGCGATGATGATCGCCTGCAGCAGATACGGGTTGACCGCACCATCAGGCAGGCGCAGCTCGAAGCGGCCCGGTCCCGGCACGCGCACCATGTGGGTGCGGTTGTTGCCCGTCCAGGTCACGGTGTTCGGCGCCCAGGTCGCGCCCGATGTGGTGCGCGGCGCGTTGATGCGCTTGTAGGAATTGACCGTCGGATTGGTGATCGCGGCCAGCGCGGAGGCGTGCTTCATGATGCCGCCGAGGAAGGTTTTACCCTGAGCGGAGAGCCCAAATGGCATTTCCTTGTCCGCGAAGGCGTTGACCTTGCCATCGATGTCCCAGACCGAGATGTGGGCATGGCACCCGTTTCCGGTCAGGCCCTTGAAGGGCTTCGGCATGAATGTAGCGCGAAGGCCGTGTTTTTCGGCGACCGACTTGACCATGAACTTGAAGAAGGAGTGCTTGTCTGCCGTCTGAAGCGCGTCGTCATATTCCCAGTTCATCTCGAACTGGCCGTTCGCGTCCTCGTGGTCGTTCTGATAGGGCTTCCAGCCGAGCTCGAGCATGTAGTCGCAAATCTCGGCGATGACATCATAGCGACGCATCACGGCCTGCTGATCGTAGCAGGGCTTTTCGGCTGTATCGAACTGGTCCGAAATCACCGAGCCGTCGGCGGAGATCAGAAAGAACTCGGGTTCCACGCCGGTTTTCACCCGGAGCCCTTCTTTCGCAGCTTCGGCGACCAGTCTTTTCAGCACCACACGCGGTGCCTGTTCGACAGGCTGATCGTCCATGACGCAGTCGGCCGCAACCCATGCGACGTCTTTCTTCCAGGGTAGCTGGATCACGGAGGAAGCATCGGGAAGCGCGAACAGGTCGGGATGGGCAGGCGTCAGATCGAGCCAGGTTGCAAAGCCCGCAAAGCCGGCGCCATCTTTCTGCATATCGGCAATGGCTTCCGCGGGGACCAGCTTGGCGCGTTGGCCTCCGAACAGGTCGGTATAGCTGATCATGAAATATTTGATGCCTTTGTCTCTGGCAAAAGCAGCAAGGTCCAGTGTCATTCTCGTTCCCCTTTGGATTTCTTGGAGACACTTTGGTTATGGATGCGAGACGGCCGGGACGTTTGCCCGGCCGGTAGAAATCAGTAGCCTCCCTTGCCGGGATACCAGTTTGTGCCAGCGAGCGGGATCTGGGCCATGGCGGCCGCCTCCATCGTCAGGGCGCAAAGATCTTCCGGTTCCAGGTTGTGCAGGTGGTTCTTGCCGCAGGCGCGCGCGATGGTCTGGGCTTCCAGCGTCATAACCTTCAGATAGTTGGCGAGACGGCGGCCGGCGGCGATCGGATCAAGCCGCTTCATCAGTTCCGGGTCCTGCGTGGTGATGCCGGCCGGGTCTTTGCCTTCGTGCCAGTCGTCATAGGCGCCGGCCGTCGTGCCGAGCTTCTGGTATTCTTCTTCCCAATGCGGATCATTGTCGCCGATCGCAACGAGCGCTGCCGTGCCGATGGCGACGGCATCGGCGCCCAGCGCCAGTGCCTTCGCCACGTCGGCGCCCGAACGGATGCCGCCCGAGATGATCAGTTGCACCTTGCGGTGCATGCCAAGATCCTGCAGCGCCTGGACGGCGGGGCGGATGCAGGCGAGCGTCGGCATGCCGACATTCTCGATGAAGACATCCTGCGTTGCGGCGGTTCCGCCCTGCATGCCATCGAGCACCACCACGTCGGCACCAGCCTTCACGGCGAGCGCCGTATCGTAATAGGGACGCGCGCCGCCGACCTTCACATAGATCGGCTTTTCCCAGTCGGTGATCTCGCGCAGTTCCAGGATCTTGATTTCGAGATCGTCCGGGCCGGTCCAATCCGGATGGCGGCAGGCCGAGCGCTGGTCGATGCCCTTCGGCAGGTTGCGCATGTTGGCGACGCGATCGGAGATCTTCTGGCCGAGCAGCATGCCGCCGCCGCCGGGCTTTGCACCCTGACCGACAACCACTTCGATCGCGTCGGCGCGACGCAGATCCTTGGGATTCATGCCGTATCGCGACGGCAGATACTGGTAGACCAGAGTCTGCGAATGCCCGCGCTCTTCATCGGTCATCCCGCCGTCGCCTGTCGTGGTGGAGGTTCCGGCAATCGTTGCGCCGCGTCCGAGCGCCTCCTTGGCATTGCCAGACAGAGCGCCGAAGCTCATGCCGGCAATGGTGATCGGCGTCTTCAGGTGGATGGGCTTTTTGGCGAAGCGTGCGCCGAGGACGACTGACGTGTCGCACTTCTCGCGGTAACCTTCGAGCGGATAGCGCGAGATCGATGCGCCGAGAAACAGCAGGTCGTCGAAATGCGGAACCTTCCGTTTGGTGCCGGCGCCACGGATGTCGTAAATGCCGGTCGCCGCAGCGCGGCGGATTTCCGCCAGCGTGTAATCGTCGAAGGTCGCGGACTTGCGCGGCGGGGTATAGGGGTTGTGATAGCTCATGATGGTCCCTCGCCTTAATATGCGTCAGCGTTGTCGATATTGAAATTGTAGAGCTTGCGGGCGGAGCCGTAACGCTTGAATTCCTCGGGCCTCACTTCGCTCACACCCGCCTTTTCGAGAAGTTCGGCCAGCTTCGTCAGATGCTCGGGACGCAGCTCCTTTTCGATGCAATCGGCACCCAGGCTCTTGACCGAACCGCGCACGAAGAGCTTCGCCTCGTAGAGCGAATCCCCAAGCGCATCGCCGGCATCGCCGAGCACCACGAGGTGGCCGGACTGGCCCATGAAGGCGGACATGTGGCCTATATTGCCATGAACGACGATGTCGATGCCCTTCATCGAGATGCCGCAGCGTGACGCCGCATTGCCCTTGATGACAAGGAGGCCGCCGCGGCCGGTTGCCCCGGCATACTGGCTGGCATCGCCCTCGATGACGACTGTTCCAGACATCATGTTTTCCGCAACACCCGGACCTGCCGAACCGTGAACGGTGACGGTCCCGCCGTCGTTCATGCCGGCGCAATAATAGCCGACCGACCCCTTCACGTCGACCGTGACGGGCGCATCGATGCCGACGGCAACCGAATGGCTGCCGCGCGGATTGACGACTTCGAAGGAAAGATCGTTCGAACCGTTCTGGATGTTGTGCAGGGCGCTGTTGAGTTCACGCAACGGCATAGTGGCAAGATCAATGACAGGCATGTTTCGATAACCCTTGGAGAATGCGCATGAGGTGCCGGTCAAGCGACCTTCTGGTGATCCCAGAAATAGACGGTTGCAGGCTCCGGCTCCCAGACCCGGGCATTCTCGATGCCGGGCAGATTGACGAGCGCCCGGTATTCCGAACCGAATGCGACATACTGGTCCGTTTCGGCCATGACAGCGGGCTTGCAGGCAATCGCATCGCGCACGACGCCGAAGCCGGACTTCGTACCGACGACGAAGGTGAAGAAGCCGTCGAGGTCATCCACCGCGCCTTCCAGCGCCTGGCCGAGATTCTTGCCCTTCGCCATCTCTGCCGTCAGATAGGCGGCGGCGACCTCGGTGTCGTTTTCCGTTTCGAAGGTCATGCCTTCGCGCTTCAGCTCGCGGCGGAGATTGTTGTGGTTCGAGAGCGAGCCATTATGCACCAGGCATTGGTCGGAGCCGGTGGAAAAAGGATGGGCGCCGAGCGTCGTGACGGCCGATTCCGTCGCCATGCGGGTATGGCCGATGCCGTGGGTGCCGGCCATTGAATTGACCGCGAAGCGGGAGACGACATCCTTCGGGAGGCCGGTTTCCTTATAGATCTCGATGGCATCGCCGCTGCTCATGATGCGAACGTTCGGACGCAGTTCCGCGACGGCTGCCTTGCCCGCGTCGAGCAGATCCTTCGCAAGCGTGATGACGGCATGCGTGCTCTTCACCTGGATGGCGACCGGTGCGCCAACCGCCTGGCCGAGCTCGGCCTCGAGGCCGGCGAAATCTTTCTTCGGATTGGGCGACTGGATGGTGATCTTGGCATTGCTGCCGCTGGCGTCGCCATAGATCGCGATACCGGCGCTGTCCGGCCCCCGATCCGTCATCGTCACCAGCATGGACGACAGGAGCGCGCCGAGCTCCGGTTCGAGACTTTTATCCTTGAGGAAGAGACCCACAATTCCGCACATGACCAGACCTCCGTTCGTGTTGAGAAAGGACTAGCAGGTCTGTTTTGGGATTTCAACTCGGAAGAAAGATTTTTTCTTTTAAGGCAAGTCAGCCTTTCGAGCTCCGCTGAGGATAGGTGATGATCGAAAGGTACTTGCTCGGGAGTTTCACCAACTGCTCCGGCCCATGCGGCGCGTCGGCATCGAAGAACAGGCTGTCGCCCGGCTCCATCTGGAAAAGCTGGTCGCCATGGCGATAAACGACCACGCCTTCGAGCATGTAGAGAAATTCCATGCCCTCGTGCTGGAAGGTCGGGAAGGTGTCGGAGTCGGCCGTCAATGTGATGAGATAGGGCTCGACGATGACGCCGCTGGTATTGTTGTCGATATGGCCGAGCAGATTATATTGATGGCCGGCGCGCGTGCCGCGCCGTTCGAGCTCGATGCCCTGCCCCGCCTTGACGAAGACGGCATTGCGCGGTTCCTCATAGCGGCGAAAAAAGGCAGTCAGCGGTACGCCGAGCGCCCGCGACAGCGATTGCAGCGTCGTCAGCGACGGCGAGATGTTGCCGTTCTCGATTTTCGACAGCATGCCGAGTGAAATGCCGGTCGCGGCCGCCAGATCGGTGACCGTGATGCCGAGTTTCTTGCGGTAGGCGCGCACCTCATGGCCGATCGCCATTTCGAGGTTGTTTTCCTTCGGCTCGCGAACGGCGTGCGGGTCCTGGGAAAAGGCAGCGCGTCCACTATGCGCCTGTTCCGGTTGCTCTGCCGCTGCACGCTTGGATTTCATGGGGTTTCTACCGCCGCCTTCTCATTTGTCCAAAGGCAACCCTATCGTCATAGTGAAAATTCCTCAACCGTGAAGAAAACTATTCCCGCCGCGCCGCGCGCGGAGCGATGCCGTAGGCCGCACGGAACATGCGGGAGAAATGGCTCAGACTGGAAAAACCGGTGGCCACCGCGATTTCCGAGACGGAAAGCGGGCTCTGTTTCAGCAGGCGATGGGCATGCTGCAGCCTGATCCTGCGGTATTGATCAAGATAGGTGGTGCCGAGATGGGCCGAAAACAGCCGGTCGAGATGGCGGGGGGTGACGCCAGCGATGCGCGCCATGGCGGCGCGCTCGAGCGGCATCTCGATCGTCTCCTCCATCCGTTCGAGAACGCTGAGCAGACCGGGATGATAGACGCCATAGCGCTCCGCCAGCGAGGCGCGCTGAGGTGCAGCGGGCTCGTTGACCTCTGTATGAAGATACCAGTCGCTGACTCGGCGGGCGAAATCAGGCCCCATGCGCTCGGCGATCAGTACATGCATCATGTCGAGCGGCGCGATGCCGCCGCCGCAGGTGATCCGGTTGCCGTCGATCATGAAACGCGCATGGCGCGGCGTGAGGTCCGGGAAGGCTTCGAGAAGGGCGGCCGCATGCTCCCAGTGGATCGTGAAGTCGCGGCCGCCGAGCAGTCCGGCGGCGGCCATCAGATAGGGGCCGCCCGAGATACCGCCGATCCGCACACCTTCGCGCGACAACTGCCGCAAGCAGGAAAGCACGCCGGGATACCGCCAGTCGCGGGGCAACCCGCCGGCGCAGACGAAGGCCGTTCCGAGCCCCGCGCCCCTGACGGGCAGAGGTTCGGCGGGAACGCTGACGCCCGAGGAGGAAAGCGCCGATGCGCCATCGGGCGAGAAGATCTGCAGCCGATAGATCTCACGTCCGGCCAAGAGATTTGCCGCTCGCAGCGGTTCGGTCGCCGAGGCATAGGACATCAGCGCAAATCCCGGGATGAGGATGAAGCCGATCGTCTGCACATTTCTGCTATCAAGCGAGGACATGTCTCTTTCCTAGCGATTTATGTCCCTATCGTGCAAGTCTGCCCGCTTCTTTCTGGCATCATGCAGCTGTTCATTTCGGATTGACCCATGCGCTATTCCGCTCTTTCGATTTTCCTGAACGGCCTTCGCGGCAACAAAAGCTGGGCGCCCGCCTGGCGCGATCCGGCGCCAAAGCCGCATTACGACGTCATCATCGTCGGTGGCGGCGGCCATGGTCTTGCCACCGCCTATTATCTTGCCAAGGAATTCGGCGTCACCAATATCGCCGTCCTCGAAAAGGGCTATCTCGGCTCCGGCAATATCGGCAGGAACACGACGATCATCCGCTCGAACTACCTGTTGCCGGGTAATAATCCCTTCTACGAGCTGTCGATGAAGCTCTGGGAGGGGCTGGAGCAGGACTTCAACTTCAACGCCATGGTCTCGCAGCGCGGCGTGCTCAACCTCTTCCATTCCGACGCGCAGCGTGACGCCTATACGCGCCGCGGCAACGCCATGCGGCTGCACGGGGTGGATGCCGAGCTTCTCGACCGCGAGGCGGTGCGCAGGAAATTGCCCTTCCTCGATTTCGACAATGCCCGTTTCCCCGTGATGGGCGGCCTGTTCCACCCGCGCGGCGGCACGGTGCGCCACGATGCAGTCGCCTGGGGTTATGCGCGCGGCGCCGATCAACGCGGCGTCGACATCATAACCCAGTGTGAGGTGACCGGCATCCGCAGCGAAAACGGTCAGGTGACCGGCGTCGAGACCAGCAAGGGCTTCATCGGCTGCGGCAAGCTGGCGCTTGCGGCAGCCGGCAACTCCACCGTCGTTGCCGATATGGCCGGGCTGCGGCTGCCGATCGAAAGCCATGTGCTGCAAGCCTTCGTCTCCGAAGGGCTGAAGCCGTTTATCGACACGGTCGTCACCTTCGGCGCCGGGCATTTCTACGTGTCCCAGTCGGACAAGGGCGGCCTCGTTTTCGGCGGCGATATCGACGGCTATAATTCCTATGCCCAGCGCGGCAATCTTGCTTCGGTCGAGCATGTCGCCGAAGCCGGGCTGGCGATGATCCCCTCCTTGTCGCGGGTGCGGTATCTGCGATCCTGGGGTGGCGTCATGGATATGAGCATGGACGGCTCGCCGATCATCGACCGCACCCATATCGACAATCTCTATCTCAACACCGGCTGGTGTTACGGCGGCTTCAAGGCCACGCCCGCCTCCGGCTTCTGCTACGCCCATCTGATTGCCCGCAATGCGCCGCATCAGACCGCCCGCGCGTTCCGGCTCGACCGCTTCGCACGCGGCTACCCGATCGACGAAAAGGGCGTCGGCGCCCAGCCCAATCTGCACTGAGGACATTTAAGATGGCAAGCCTGATTTCCTGTCCTCATTGCGGCGCCCGACCCAAGGAGGAATTTTCGATCCGCGGCGATGCCGGCCTTGTCAGGCCGGCGCCGGATGCCGGTGCGGAGGCTTGGTTCGATTACGTCTATCTGCGTGACAATCCGAGGGGCCGGCACAGCGAATACTGGCACCACTCCTCCGGATGCCGCCGCTGGCTGATCGTCGAACGCGATACCGTCACCCATGCGCTCCACGGCGTCAGGGATGCCGCTCTTTCCAAGCTCGGCGGAGAACCGGCATGACGAGCTTCCGTCTTTCCTCCGGCGGCCGCATCGATCGTGCCACGACGCTCGGCTTTACTTTCGACGGCAGGCCACTCGAAGGCCATCCGGGCGACACACTCGCCTCGGCGCTGCTTGCCAACGGCGTCCAGCTCGTCGGCCGCAGCTTCAAATATCACCGCCCGCGGGGCATCCTGACGGCGGGGGCTGCCGAACCGAACGCGCTGGTGACGACAGGCAGCGGCGGGCGCACCGAGCCGAATACGCGCGCCACGATGATCGAGCTCTACCAGGGGCTGACGGCAAAGAGCCAGAACCGCTGGCCTTCGCTCGGCTTCGATGTCGGCGCGGTCAACGGGCTGCTGTCGCCCTTCCTCAGCGCCGGCTTCTACTACAAGACCTTCATGTGGCCGGCGGCCCTCTGGGAAAAGCTCTACGAGCCGGTGATCCGCAAGGCGGCGGGCCTCGGCAGAGCCTCCTACGAAACCGATCCCGATTCCTACGAGAAATGCTGGGCGCATTGTGATCTGCTGGTGATCGGCGCCGGCCCTGCCGGCCTTGCCGCAGCGCTGACCGCCGGTCTCGCCGGCGCGCGCGTCATCCTCGCCGACGAGGGAGCCGAACTCGGCGGCAGCCTGCTTTCCGAGGCCGGCACTGTCGACGGCAAGCCGGCGAACGCTGTTCTCAACGACCTGCTTGCCGAGCTGGAGGGCCTTCCGAACGTGCGCCGCCTGCCGCGCATGACGGTGTTCGGCTGGTACGACGACAATGTCTTCGGCGCCGTCGAACGCGTGCAGAAGCATGTGGCGATGCCCGATCCCGATCGTCCTGTCGAAAGATTGTGGCGCATTGTCGCCCGCCAGGCGATCCTTGCGACGGGCGCCGAAGAGCGGCCGCTTGTCTTCGGCGGCAACGATATTCCCGGTGTGATGGTGGCAGGCGCGATGCGCAGCTATCTCAACCGGCAGGCGGTCGCGCCCGGCAGAAGCACGGTGGTCTTCACCACCAACGACGCCGGATATCGCACCGCTGCCGACCTTGAAGCCGCCGGCCTCGCGGTCGCGGCGATCGTCGACAGCCGCGGGGATGCGGCCGAGAGCTGGCAGGGCCGCGCCGAAGTGCTGAAGGGCGCCAGGGTCATCGATGCGTTTGGCGGCAAGCGCCTGCGCGGCGTCAGCGTCGAAACCAAAGGCGGCCTTCGCCGGATCGAAGCGGATGCGCTTGCCATGTCGGGCGGCTGGAGCCCGATCATCCACCTTGCCTGCCATCGTGGTGCGAAACCGCAATGGTCGGACGAGGCCTCGGCGTTTCTGGCGCCTGTCCAGCAGGAGGGCCTTGCCGTTGCCGGCTCGGCTGCCGGCATGGCGCAAACCGCGACCTGCCTCGGTGATGGCGCCGCAAAGGCAGCGGCCGCGTTGAAGACGATCGGCTTCGCGGCTGCGGAACCGGCCTTTACTGTGGCTTCGGAGGCAGCCGCGCAGGCAAAGCCGCTCTGGTCGATCACGGGCTCGAAGGGCAAGGCTTTCGTCGATTATCAGAACGACGTGCATCTCAAGGATCTGGGCCTCGCCGTCCGCGAAGGCTACGGCCATGTCGAGCTCGCCAAGCGCTACACCACAAGCGGCATGGCAACCGACCAGGGTAAGCTTTCCAACATCAACGCCATCGGCATCCTTGCCGAGGCACGCGGCGTGTCGCCCGCCGAGGTGGGAACGACGACCTTCCGGCCCTTCTATACGCCGGTTTCCTTCGGCGCCTTGACCGGGACATCGCGCGGCAAACATTTCCAGCCGGCGCGCAAATCGCCGCTGCATGGCTGGGCTGAGAAGAACGGCGCGGTCTTCGTCGAAACCGGCCTCTGGTACCGTTCCTCCTGGTTTCCGCGCGCCGGTGAGGCGACGTGGCGCGAAAGCGTCGATCGCGAGGTGCTGAACATCCGGAAGAATGCCGGCCTCTGCGACGTCTCGACCCTCGGCAAGATCGAGATTTTCGGGAAGGATGCTGCGACCTTCCTCGATCGCATCTATTGCAACGGCTTCGCCAAGCTCGCCGTCGGCAAGGCGCGTTACGGCATCATGCTGCGTGAGGACGGCTTCATCTATGATGACGGCACCACCAGCCGGTTCGGTGACGAGCATTTCTTCATGACGACGACGACGGCGCTCGCCGCCGGCGTGCTGACCCATCTCGAATTCTGCGCCCAGACGCTCTGGCCGGAACTCGATGTCTGCTTCGCCTCCTCGACCGATCAATGGGCGCAGATGGCCGTTGCCGGGCCGAAGTCGCGCGCCATCCTCTCCGAGATCGTCGACGAGGATCCGTCGGATGCGGCCTTCCCCTTCATGAGCGCCCGCAAGGTCTCCCTCTTCGGTGGCCGCCTCGAAGGCCGGCTCTTCCGGATTTCCTTCTCCGGCGAACTCGCCTACGAGCTGGCAGTACCGGCCGGCTATGGCGAAGGTGTTGCCGATGCGGTCATGGCGGCGGGCGAGAAACATGGCATCTGCGCCTATGGCGCCGAAGCGCTCGGCGTCATGCGCATCGAAAAGGGCCATGTCACCCATGCCGAAATCAACGGCACGGTGACGCCCGGCGATCTCGGTTTCGGCCGCATGGTTTCATCAACCAAGCCGGATTTCATCGGCAAGGCAATGCTGGCGCGCGAAGGGCTGCAGGATCCCGAGCGGCCGCGCCTCGTCGGCGTCAAGCCGCTCAATCCGGCGACCGGCTTCCGCACCGGCTCGCATATTCTTGCCGATGGCGTTGCGGCGACGCTCGAAAACGATCAGGGTTACGTGACATCAAGCGCCTTTTCGCCGGGGCTCGGCCATACGATCGGCCTGGCGCTCGTCAAGCGCGGGCCGGAGCGCATCGGTGAAAAGGTGACGGTCTGGAACGGCCTGCGCAACGAATTCACCGATGCGGTGCTCTGCCATCCCGTCTTTATCGATCCCGAAAACGAGAACCTCCATGCCTGAACTTCCGCACCACAGACCGGTTCTGGCCGGCATGGCATATCACGGCATCTCAGGGCCGGGCCTCCGGCTGGAAGCCTTGCCGGAGGGCCATCTCCTGCATGTGCTCGGCGCCATCGAGCCATCCGCGCTCGCCGCGGAATTGGTGAAAGCAGGCTTTGCGAAAAGTTCGATCCGTAAGGCGGGTTTCCGGCAATGGTTCGTCGCCGGTGACGAGCCGCTTATGCCCGCCAGCCTCGATGCTCTCGTGGCAGCACTAGCGGGAAAGGCCTTCGTCATGGACCAGAGCCACGGGCGCGTCCGCATCGGCGTTTCCGGTCGTTCTTCGCGCGCACTTCTGTCACGAGGCACAGCCGTCGATCTCGATCCTTCCGTCTTTCCGGAAGGCCATTCGGCCATGACGATGGTCGGTCATCTCTCCGTGCAGATCGTCCGCACCGGCGATGACAGCTTCGAGCTTACGGTCCTACGCAGCTTTGCCGAAAGCCTCTGGGACGATCTCGCGCATATGGCGGCCAGCGCCGAAAAGGATAGTGCATAAAGGCCATCCGTGCGCTTTGACGGGATGACGAACTGCGCTCCGCTTTGCGCAATCCTGGCGCACGGATGATCAGCAACATAGCCTTTGTCGGCAAGCGCACCACCGGCTCGAAACTGTCGATGAGGTCGTGGACAAAGGCGATGTCCTTCACCGTCCCGGTAACCGCCAAATGGTTTGTCTCATAGCGAAAGAGATGATTGGCGTTCACGCCCAGCACATAGCCCTTATCCTGCTTTCCTAATGTCTTCGAATCTGAGACTGAAACGCGCGAGATATTTACTCAGGCGATCGGCATCGTTGCTGCTCTTTTTCTCCAATCGCGAGATCGCAAACAAGGCCCTGCCCGCCGCGCTTGCCGTGGCATGTTGACGGCAGGTATGCAGAACAGTGGCAAGCTGTGCTGCGTCAAAGCGATCGAGGCTGGCAGCAGTCTCTGCACCCAGCACTTCTTCAAGGATCATATCTACCTTGCCGTCGTCACTCGAGGCGCGCCAAAACGCATTCAGCCGTCGGACTTCATCATCAACGACGTCAGGCGTGATGCGCCCATGCGGTGCGAGGGTCGCCATGCGGGTCACGGAAGCCGACAGGTCGCGGAAATTGGCGCTCCAGACGGCCTGCGGGCCAGTTGCGAAAGTAAGATAGCGTTCGCGTGCTTCCTTGTTGAACGTAACATTTTCGCCTTCTCGTTCTAGATAGCGCCTGAGCTCGAAGTCGAGGTTGGGCTCTATGTCCTCCTTGCGCTCGCGCAGGGCCGGCAGCTGGAACGTCCAGAGGTTCAGGCGGGCATAGAGATCTTCGCGGAACCTTCCCTTTCGGACATCTTCGCCGAGATCGCGATTGGTTCCGGCAAGCAGCTGAAAATCCGCGGACACTTCGCGATCAGCGCCCACGGGCAGGAACTTCTTTTCCTCGATCGCGCGCAGGCACATGGCCTGTTCGTCAAGGCCGAGCTCGCCAATCTCGTCGAGGAACAGCACGCCCTTGTCGGCGGATTTGAGCAAGCCGGCACGCTCGCCGGCAGCGCCGGTAAACGCTCCTTTCACATGGCCGAACAGGGTGGACATGGCCTGGTCACCGCGCAGGGTCGCGCAGTTGACCTCGATGAACGGACCACTGACCTTGCGCTGGCTCTTCTTCAACTCGTAGATCCTGCGGGCGAGTTGCGACTTGCCGGCACCGGTTGGCCCGGTCAGGAGAACAGGCGCGGTCGAGCGGATCACCACCCTCTCGATCTCGTCGATCATTCTGTTGAAGGTGGCGCTGCGGGTCGAAATCCCCGATTTCAGGAAAGAGGCGGCGTCTTCCCGCTCGGAAGCGAAGCGCTTGGCGATCTCGTCATAGCGGGAAAGGTCGAGGTCGATGATCCGGTGCGTGCCGGCGAAATCCTGCTCAGGTTCCCGGTCGCGCGGCGGCGAGAGCTGCAACAGCTGGCCGGGAATGATGCGGGCTTCGGTCAGCAGGAACCAGCAGATCTGGGCGACATGGGTGCCGGTGGTGATGTTGACGAGATAGTCTTCCGTTTCGGGGTCGAAGTTGTAGTTGCGGGCAAAGTCCCTGAGGCTCGTATAGACCTCCGAAAAATCCCAGGGGTCCCGGAAGTTGATTATGTTGCTCCGCACCTCCGTTGCCGGTGCCACGGTTTCGATGTCGGCAACGATGCGGTGACAGAGAGCTTGCGAGTGGTTGTCGTGGATCAGCTCCAGCCGGTCGATGAACTGGCCCGGTTGCTGGCAGAGCGCGACATTGGGCCGCCAGCGGCTCCAGCGATTTTCCCATTTCCCTGCATCCAGGGTGGTTCCCAATATGCTGATGGCGACGCGGCGCTTCATGTCTTATCCAAAATTATAAGAGACTATAATCCACGATAATATATTCGGGATAGCGATTTTCACAATTCATGATTGCGTGTAAAGGCGTCGAAAAATTTTATATTTAAAAACATATGGATAAAAGAAAAACACACGCAGGATGTGTGCTTTTCTCCAAACTGGCACGCGTCTTGAAATGTATCTGGCAAGAACCAACCAAGAGGCGCTGTCATGGTCAGCAAGGCAATCTTCAAAACCTACCTCGGGAAGCTGCTTCCGGGAACGGATACAAAAAATCATGAAGCGGCCCCAGCCTACCAGCTGACGCCGCGCGAGGCGCTGGCGCAATATGCTGTTACCGGCACCTTCAACGGCACCTTCTATGCGGATGGGGCTGAGCAGCTCGAAGCGGTAAAGACGCTTGCCCTTCAGGTCGAGCCGGAGTTTCTCGCCAGAGTGGCGGTCTACGCGGCTGAAAAGGGCCACATGAAGGATATGCCGGTGACATTGCTCGCCATGCTCTCCAGCCTTCAGAGCGATGCCTTCGCCCGTGCGTTCCCGCGGGTGGTGAAGAGCGGCAAGATGCTGCGCGGCTTCGTGCAGGTCATGCGCTCCGGCGCCACGGGTCGCAAGTCGCTCGGCACACGCCCGAAGAAGGTGGTGCAGGCGTGGCTCGAACGGGCCGGCACCGAGCAGATCCTGCGTGCGATGGTCGGAAACGATCCTTCGCTCGCCGACGTCATCCGCATGGTGCATCCGAAGCCGGCGACAGAGGAGCGCAAGGCGCTTTATGCCTGGGCGATCGGCAAGCCGCACGACTACGCGGCCCTGCCGGAACTCGTCAAGGCATTGGAAGCGTTCCGACGTGACCAGACCGGCCCGGTGCCGGACGTCCCGTTCCAGATGCTGACCTCGTTGCCGCTGACACGGGAGCATTGGGTCGAGATCGCCCGCAAGGGCGGCTGGCAGATGGTGCGGCAGAACCTTAACACCTTTGCACGCAACGGCGTGTTCGAGGTCGAGGGTTTTGCCGAGGCGCTGGCGGCGCGGCTTGCCGATCCGGAGGAAATCCGCAAGGCAAAGGTCTTCCCCTATCAGTTGATGATGGCGTGGAAGATGGTCGATGGCCAGGTTCCGGATGTCGTGCGGGATGCGCTTCAGGACGCGATGGATATCGCCATCGCCAATGTGCCGTCCCTGATGGGCAATGTGGTGCTCTGCCCCGACGTGTCAGGTTCCATGGGCTCGCCCGTGACCGGCTACCGGAAGGGCGCGACGTCCTCGGTTCGCTGCATCGATGTCGCCGGTCTGATGACCGCGGCGTTCCTGCAGCGCAACCCGAAGGCGCGGGTGCTGCCGTTCGAGAATGACGTGGTGCACGTCAGCCTCAACAAGCGGGATTCGGTGATGACCAATGCCGACAAGCTGGCGAAAATCGGCGGCGGCGGAACCAACTGCTCCGCACCGCTGAAGAGGCTGGCAAACGAGAAGGCCAAGGTCGATCTCGTGGTGTTCATCTCGGACAACGAGTCCTGGGTGGATGCAGGCAGGCACGGCCAGCCGACGGCTATGATGACGGAATGGGCCAGGATCAAACGGGTCAACCCGGCTGCAAAGCTTGTCTGCCTCGATATCCAGCCCCATGCCACGACACAGGCGCCGACGCGGGAAGATGTGCTCAACATCGGCGGCTTCTCGGATGCCGTCTATGGGGTGATCACGGCGTTCGCGGCCAACAGCGATGGAGCGGATGGCTGGGTGAAAGCCATCGAGGCGATCGAGCTCTGACGGGCTCACAGGACGCAATACCCTCGCGCTGCCGTGAACGGCGCGAGGGGGCCGTGACGAATGCCGGATGAAACTACAGATCGTTAATCTCCAGGTCGCGGGTTCGAATCCCGTCGGGTCCTCCAGTTCATGGACCCGTAGCTCAGCGGATAGAGCAGGCTGTTTCACCACACCTCGTCGTCACGGACGAATGGAATGACATGGAATGCCAAATGCAGCGGCGAATGCCGGACGGAACTACAGCCGCCAACGTTGGATGGTCTGGCAGGTTCGACTCCTCCTGGGCATACGCTCTCTGGCACGAGCGGGGCCATCCGGTTTCGTCCACCCTCGTCGCCGCTGCATGGCGTGCACTATCCCTGCTCCACAGGGACGGAATAACTCGGCGAATGCCGGCAGGACTACAGGTAGAGCGGCCCATCGGATTTCCGGCGGGCAGGTCGGGTGTTCAAATCATCCCGCGCTTCCGAAAGGAGCACGTAGCTCAGCAAATTGTCCTGCCACATCTCGTCGCCGGGATGATGAAGAAAGCCCTGGGCGAATGCCGCCGGTGACTACAGGGGCTGCATCGCGCCATGATCATGGAATGCGTGCGGCGAGATAGATCTCCGGCAACGCTCGTCGCCCAGGTGGTGTGAAGAGAAGCAACGGAACAAGAAGGACTGCAGACGCAGGAAAGACGATGATAGCGGTAATGAGCGGACAGGATTTGATCGATGCCGGCATGAGCCAGGGGAAGTGGTTTCGCCCGGCTCTCGACGCGGCCAACGCGGTTTTGAGCAAGGGTGGCTCGGTGACAGATGCGCTGGAGGCGGCAAAAGCGTTCCAGCCCGGGCCGACGCTTGCCTTGAGGGCCGACAACGATATCGAGATCTATTCCAACATCCGTGCCGAGAACGCCTTCGAGCAGGACAATGTCGAGAAGGTCAACGCGACGATGCGGGCGCTGGTGCGCACACCCGTCGTCCGTTCCGCGGCGATCATGCCGGACGCTTGCCCGGCGGGTCCGGTCGGAACGATCCCGGTCGGCGGCGTAGTTGCGTCCGAAGCAATCCATCCCGGCATGCATTCGGCCGATATCTGCTGTTCCATGGCGATTTCGATCTTTCCTGGCGTGGATCCGAAGTCGCTTCTGGATGCCGTGCATGCCGTGACGCATTTCGGTCCCGGCGGCCGGCCGCGCGACGCGCAGCTGAAGCCTTCCGAGGCGACGCTTTCGGCCTTCGAGCAGAATCCTTATCTGCGCGACGGCGTGCTGAGCGCTGGCATCGAGCATTTCGCGACCCAGGGCGACGGCAATCATTTCGCCTATGTCGGGACGATGAAGTCGACCGGCGAAACCGCGCTTGTGACCCATCATGGATCGCGAGCACCGGGGGCGCGGCTCTATGACAAGGGCATGAAGGTCGCCAACCGGTTTCGGGAACGCATCTCGCCTGAGACGCATAGGGAAAATGCCTGGATTCCGGCGGATACCGAGGAAGGTGACTTCTACTGGTCGGCGCTGCAGACGATCCGCCAGTGGACGAAGGAAAACCACTATGTCCTCCACGACATGGCGGCGCAAAAACTCTCGGCTAAGGTCGCGGACCGCTTCTGGAACGAGCATAATTTCGTCTTCCGGAAGTCGGACGGGCTGTTCTACCACGGAAAGGGTGCGACCCCTGCCTTCGACAACTGGGCGCAGGACGCGACCGATCTGACCATCATTCCGCTCAATATGGCGGAACCGATCCTGATCGTTCGTGGCTCGAACGCTGCCCATGGCCTCGGCTTCTCGCCGCATGGCGCTGGCCGCAACTTTTCGCGCAGCGCGCATATGAGGCAGCTGTCTGCGGAGTATGGGGCGGATTCGCGAGGTCTGAGCCCGAACAACATCGCGGCTATTCTGGAGAAGGAAACAAACGGCCTCGACGCGCGGTTCTTCTCTGGTTTCGCCGATGTGTCGGAACTGCCGAGTGCCTACAAGAGCGCTAAGAACGTGCGGGCGCAGATCGAGCACTACGGTCTCGCCGAAGTGGTCGACGAGGTGATCCCCTATGGGAGCATCATGGCCGGCGACTGGCAGAAGAATGCGCCCTGGCGCAACAAACGCCGGTAAACATCGGGGAAGGCAACTAAGCTTGCCTTCCCTCGAATGCACCATGCCGGGCAGACGTTCCCAAGTAGCGTCCGCCCATAGGTTCAAGCCGTTTGCTGCAGCACGGCGGCGCCTACCCACTCGGGGCGCTCCGCGCCTTGCAGCTCTTCTACTGCATCGGCGGCAAAGCTCGGTACGACACCGGTCCACAGCAATGCGCCATCGGGATTGGAATGGCCGTCGCCCTCGAGCTTGTAGATGCTTTCGACGATATACTGGCCGTCATTGTTCAGGCCCTTGATCTCGGAAATCTCGATCACCCGGCGCCGGCCGGTGCGCTTGAAGCGGGCGATCTGCACGACGACGTCGACTGCCGAGGCTATCTGGGCGCGCAGTGGCCGAAGCGGCATGTCGATATCAGACATCAGCGCCAGCGTTTCCAGTCGGTGCAGGGAGTCATAGGGCGTGTTCGCATGCACCGTCGAAAGGCTGCCGCTGTGACCTGAGGTCATCGCCTGGATCATATCGAGTGCCTCGCCGCCGCGGCACTCGCCGACGATGATGCGGTCGGGCCGCATGCGCAGCGACGAGCGGAACAGGTCGCGGATGCTGGCGCCGCCGCGGCCGAAACGGTCGGGCTTCGTCACTTCGAGATAGACCACGTGTTCCTTGCGGATCTGCAGTTCCGACGTGTCCTCGATGACGATGACGCGCTCGTGGTCGGCGAAGGCTTCCGACAGCGCGTTCAGCATCGTCGTCTTGCCGGTGCCGGTGCCGCCGGAGATGATGACGTTCTTCTGCAGCCCGACAGCCGCCTGCAGCAGCGACAGCGACTCCTCGGTCAGGCTGCCCTGGGTGACGAGGTCGCGGATGCTGCGATGTTCTTTCAGGAAACGGCGGATGGAGATGCAGAGCCCGGTGCGGGCGGCCGGCGGCTGGATCATCTGCACGCGCGAACCATCCGGCAGACGGGCCTCGATGCTCGGCTCCTCCGGCGTCAGCCGCTTGCCAGAGAACTGCGCGATGCTGCGCGCGGCCGATTCCAGATCCTCACGGCTGGCGAACCGCGTATCGGCGCGTTCGAGCTTGCCTCGCCTTTCGACGAAGATGTCGGATGTGCCGTTGATCAGGATTTCGGACACGCTCGGATCGTCGAGGAGAAAACGGATCGGTCCGAGCAGTTTGTCCAGCGCCCGGGTCAGGACCTGGAAGGTTGCCTGTTCGGCAGCGTCGTCGGAAACGGCTTTCATCAGAGCGGCATCCCGACCAGGACCGTGCTCATGCCGAACAGCGTCGCCATCATCTGAACCGCGGTCGGAAAGAACATCATCAATGGAATGAGGACCAATCCAAGTATTAAGATGCTGCTCATCGTTTCCATCGTTCTCTCTCCGGATCGACTGGCGGGCGATACCCCGCCATTTGACGAAAGCTTAATCCAGATCGCCAAACAACACCATGGCCGGCCCCCGCGGAGGCAGTTATTATGGGCGCCACTCGCCGTTTCTTCTATCGCTTTGAAAGAATTGGCCAATTATGGAGCAGTAGACAAAGCCTCGCGAGGCCGTCAAAAACTTCATATCTGCAGGTAAAACTGCAACCAGTTCAAAAGCTTAGTTAAAATAATTGGGCGTCAACTGCGATTTTGCAGCGGATGCCTCCAAGACAATTGGAACCCTTCGTTTCGTTTGCTTGACGGAGGGCTGGCCTTGGGCGCACTCTTGGGTCTTAATGGTGTTGCTCAACAAACGTTGGCCGCCGGGGAAGAAAAGCTGAAGCAGAAAATATCATTGGATCGAGCAACATGCTCGTTCGGATCGATAGCGCATGCTTGGTTTATCTTCACCACGGCTTCGAACCGAAACAAACCTGGGAATGAGGAGTAATCAGATGTTTGGAAAACTCAAGACTCTCGCAATTGCACTTCACAAGGACGAACGCGGCGACATGGCCCAGATCGTCTTGGCCGTCGCCCTGATCGTCATTCCGCTGATGCTGATCCTGCTCGCATTCGGCAAACAGATCGGCGAATGGTTCAACGAAAAGAACACGGCGCTCTCGGATGCCGAGAGAATTCCTGAGCCGGGTCAATAAGCGGGTCGGGATCATGGATACGACCTATGATCTGACCCTGATGCCTGCGGCGGCGGCTCTTGCCGTCGCCTGCACCATGACCGCGGCGGTGCTCGACCATCGCCACGGTCATATCCCGAACGCCGTCACTTATCCCTGCCTGCTTGGCGGGTTCATGTTGGCGGCAGTCAGCGGCGGTCTAGCAGGGATAGGGCTTGCCTTCGCAGGCCTCCTTGCAGCCGGCCTGATCTTCATCATCGCCTTCGCAGCCGGAAGCTGCGGCGGCGGCGACGTCAAGCTGATGGCGGCGCTCGGCGCCATTCTTGGCCTCTGGCCCGCCATCGACGTCACACTTGCATCGCTGATGGCCGGCGGCGTGATCGCCGTTTTCTCCATGGCGCGGCGCGTTCAGTGGAGCGTGCTGGCCCGAACGGTCGGACTGTTTGCGCTTCTCCTGCCTGCCGGTTTCCGCGATGCCACTTCGGTGCTGAAGCCGCGCGAAACCCATCATACCGTCCGCTTCGGCGTTGCCGCAGCTCTCGGACTTCTCTGGTGCCTTTTCATGCCCGATTTCACCCCTCTTTCACTCGTGAGGTAACGGCAATGCGCGCGGAACTCGAACGCCCCATCTTCGACGGTGCCTTCTGGAGTTCGATCCTGCACTCGCGGACCTTCTGGGTCCCTCAGGATCACGGCGCGCTTCTCGGTACCTTTGCGATCGCCATGATGCTTTTTGCCTCGATGCTGCTGCTGCCGCGGCTTTCCGCCCGCCGGCGCCGTATATCGGAGCTTCACGGCGATATCTCCGGCAGCACGACGATGATGGATTTCGTGCTCGTGACACCGGTCTTCGTCTTCTTCATGTTCGTGGTCTTCCAGTTCACGATCCTGGCCAAGAACCACCTCTTCACCCATTATGCCGCCTATGCGGCGGCCCGCAGCGCCCGCGTCTATTTCTGCCCGGCTTTTCCGATCACCCTCCGCAGCTTAATCGACGTCAAGACCTGCGATGACGATGCCGCCGCCGGCAAGGCCGATCTTGCCGCCCGCCTGGCACTGATCCCGGCTGCCCCTTACGACCAGCTGAGATGCGTTGGCGCCTGCCAGCCGCCGGAAGATGCGCTGAAAAGCCTTGCCGATGCCTCGGGCCTTTCGAAGAACTGGCGGGCGATGCGCAACCAGGCCCGCTACATGTTCGACCCGCAGAACGTCACGGTCACCGTCGACCGCGCGCCGATGGCGCTTTATGCCGCCGCCATCAAACGCTCGCCGCACGTGCCGGTTACCGCCAAGGTGGAAGCGCGTTTCCTGCTGCTCGAATATGCCGGTTGGGTCTTTGCCCGCGGCCAGAGGAAGGACGGCCGCTACTACACGATCTCGACGGCGGAGGTGAACCTGCTATGACACCGACCCTTATCAAGCGTCTGCACCGCGACGAACGCGGCTTCCTGTCGCCGATCATTCTCTACATGACGATCGCGCTCGCCCTGATGATCGTCTGGATCCTGAATACGGGACAGATGATCTACGACAAGCAGCGCACGCAGGACACGGCGGATGCCGCAGCACTCGTCCATGCCGATTGGGAAGCCCGCTATCTCAACATCATGGCGATGAACAACGTCGCCTCCTCGCAGGCAACCGTCGTCATGGCGACCTCGGTTGCCTTCCAGCTGACGACCGCGGAACTGGCCCTGCGCTCGGGCGCCATTCTGGCGAAACTCGCCGAATATTCTTTCACGGATGGCTTCGGACCGGCGTCGCTCCTGCCGCCAATGCCGCCGATGCCCCACTGCCCGGGCTGGCAGAAGGTCCCGATCGTCGGCGGCATCATCTACGGCGCTTGCCTGGCGTTCCAGGGGGTCCGGGCGATAGGAGCCACCAAGGCGATTGCATATACGGTAAAAGTACAGATCGATTATGATCCCTGGGGCCTCATCGTGAAGTCCAGCGACATCATCGACGCCATGAACGACCTCAACGACTATCTGGTCGAGAGCTTTCCTCAGCGCGTCGGCAACGAAGCCCTGCATCTGGTGCGCCTGAACAAGTCGGACCACGTCGTCTTCCATCCGCCGTGCGAATCCTGCGGCCAGGCTGGAGAAGGCGCTGGCGGTAACTTGCCGGTCGATCGTGACGGCATCAATCCCGCCTCGGCCTATGCTGAAATGTGCCTCGCCATGACCTATGGCACTCAGGGGCAGGATCCGTTTCTCATGCGCGGCGAGTTTGCCAATCGCGGCTTCCCCAACGGCAAGGGTCCGTTGACCGCAGGCGGCGTCGACGGCAGCCATATCCGCGACTGGGTCAATCACGAGAGCGGCATCGACGATGCTTTAGTGGATTTCTACATCTTTTATGAAGCCTTCGGCCCGGCCTATCTGAGCAAGGTCCCGTTCAAGGCGATCATCGAGCAATTTGGCGATCTCAGCTGGTGGCAGGAACTACTGCTCGATGGCAGCTTCTTTGTCGCGGAGGAATTCTTCGGCATCGAATTCGGCATCGTGAACCCCTTTCAGCTGCCGATCGACGTGCCGCCGCGCTATTCCGACAAGCAGACAAAGGATGAAAACGATTTCACCCGCAAGTTCGACACGATCTGGAATGGGGTCTGCAGCCCGGCGGGCGCTGCAATTTCGATGGCAGGCGCACTGCCCGTCATCTCCTTCCCGAAGCCTTACTGGCTGAAGGGACGCACACCTTTCAACTTCACGCCCTTTGGCGGCGAGCAACTCGACGATTACCAGACGCTGGCGATCGTTTCGCGCGCCCCGCGCGCCCGGCTCCAGATCCGCATCTTCAAGGACAAGACACCGTCCGCCTATGCCTTGGCACAGAGCTGGGTCCACAATTACACGGCCTTCGACCTCTACACGCAGGACTGGCTCGCATCGCTTGCGCCCGCCACGCTTGCCGACGATATCGGCGAGGTTTCGAACACCATCAAGCAGAGCCCGGCGGCCGACAGTTTTACCGGCTTGACGCGCGTCTTCGATCAGGGAGGAGCCAATGCCTGGGCTGCCGTCAACACACACTGAGCCTATGAGCGGTCCTCCCGGCCGCGGGCTGCTGATGCGGCTGCACCGCGACAAGCGCGGCCTGGCATCGATCGAATTCGTGCTCGCTGCGCCTGTTATCCTGCTGATCGTGATTTTCGTCATCCATGCGAACAAGATTTCCACCAAGAAGGTCGGAACCATGGTGGCGATGCGCAACGCCGCCTTCGCAGAGGCGAATGGGCTGGACTGCACGTCGGATTTCTCGAACGCCTTCCCGATCCCGGCTTTGCCGGCACTGCCCGGACGCGACGCCATGAACTGCTCGCGCACGCCATCGCATGAAGGCGGCGGCGACCCTCAGCGCACCTTTGTCTGGGACGACGTACAGAATACCTTAAAGAACGGCCGCGATTTCGGCGATATGGTCGGCGACCTCGCCAATGAAAAGCCGCAGCTCGTCACCGCGACGGCCGACCGGGTCTACAAGTTCAGGGATTCCGACGATCTCGATACGATCAGGAGCCTCCGCTGGAAGGACGCGTTCACGGTCGACGACTCGACGCTGTTTGCCTCACACAACAACGATACCACGAGCCGCGGCTACGATCCGACGCTGCGCCGGGAAATCCGCGATGTGGCCGACGATTCCGGCGATCTGTTCGACGGCGTCTTTCCGGGAGCGAAATAAGATGAGACAGGGCTCGCGCATCTCCTTTTGCCTCGTCGGCCATCTCGCCGGTCATCTCACTGGTTTGCTGCTCGTCGTCGGGCTCGCCGCCGCCATGGCCACACCGGGCCGCGCCGAAATCTACAAGGATTTCAAAGTGACGCTGAATTCGGTGCTGGCCGGCATCCTCGGTGCGCCGGAGCGGGCGCCGCGCGATCTCGTCATCAACGGTCAACCGCTTGAATTCACGCCCTACCAGAGCGATCGCAGCATTTCCGATATCACCGACGAGTGGCTGCGGGTACTGGCCGTCAATACCCGCCCTGCCCTGCCGAAAAGCAACGACAAGGAAGAACTGACCGCCGTCATTGCCGCCAACATGCTGATCGTCCCGAAGACGAGCCGCATCCGCGACGATCTCGCCGTGGTGGTACGGTTCTTCGACGGCGACGGCGAGGCGGCCCTCGACTATCTCCGTCGGCAGGATCCTAAGAATCCTTCGGCAAGAGCGCCGATCCCAGGCGTCTCGATCATGATCCGCCGTCCCGCCGATGCGCCGAGGACCGAGGTACTGATGAGCCGCTTCGAGGATGTTGCCTCGACGCTGCCGGCCTTCGCGGCTCCGGCCGATATCAGCAAGCTGCCGATGTCGCTGCGTCCGCCGGCCGGTGTCGAGGTGCTCAGCGATATCGGCGATCGCGACAAGGGCCACACGTCGCGCACGGTCGTGTCGAAAGGCACGCTGTCGGCCGTGCGCTGGTCCGATCAGCGCGCCGATCTGCTTGCCCGCGACGGCTTCACCATCGAGACGCCGCCGGCGCAGCGCGGCGGAGTCACTGCCCTTTATGGCCGGCGCGGCAGCGTCGAGGCCAATGTTCTTTACACCCGCAGCAAGACTGACGGCCGGACCGTCGAGGTCATTCAAATCAGGCAACCCTTCGTAGGGGGAATAACACCATGAACTGGAAGCTCATTGCGGCTGTCATCGTCGGGCTGATCACCGGCGTTCTGCTCTACTTCTGGACCGAGAGCGTCAAGAACGAGCAGACGGCCTATGCCTTCATGCGGCTCCAGCCCGACAGGAAGGTCACGCGAGGACAGGCGATTACGCCCGACATGCTTGCCGAGCCGGTGATGCTGCCGGAAAGCTTCGGGGCGCTCGCCAAACTCGCGGTGCCTGCCGCCAGCGCCTATCAGGAATGGCTGAAGGACAGGACGGCCGCCGCCGATATTCCGGCCGGCTCCGTGTTGCTCTTCCAGTATTTCGACGATACCGACGGCGGACGCCTGACGACGATGATCGCGCCCGGCAAGCGGGCGCTGACCCTTCCGGTCAATGCGGCCGCGGCCGTCGGCCATTTCGTCGAACCAGGCAGCTATGTCGATATCATCGGCACGGTCGACGAACCGGTCGAGCCTGTGGCGCCGGCCGCCGCGACCCAGCCGGGGGCGCCTGGCCAGCCCGCTGCCGTGCCAGGTCAGCCTGCCGTCCCGGGCCAGGCACCGGCCGTGGCCGGACAGCCGCAGGCTCCAGCCCAGCCGCAGTCGCCGGTCGAGCAGATGCTGAAGAACTATCTCACCCAGTATCCAGGCGCCGACGAGAACGATGTCAACGCTTACCGCAAACAGGCGCAGGATTATAAACTCGGCATCAGCTCGCGCACCCGCGTCGTCACCCGCACCTTCCTGCAGAATGTCAAAGTGCTGGCCGTCGGCGCGGCGACGACGGCGGAGGGCGCGGTCACCAAGGCCAACAGCACCTACAACAATGTGACCGTCGAAGTGACGCCGTCGGAAGCTGAAATGTTGATTTTTGCCATGGGCCAGTCGAACGGCAGCCTGAACCTCGTGCTGCGCAATCCGGCCGACAATACTGTCGAGGACCTGCCGAGCATCAACTGGACGCGCATGTGACCGCCGCGGGGGAATGAGCCATGCTGTTGAAGATTTCCTATGAGGACGGCAGCGGTCGGGAGGTAATCCCGCTCTCGGCGAACGAGACCTATTTCGTCGGCGAAAGCAGCACGCTGACGCTGCCCGCCGGCGCGGGCGTCGTGCGGCTGCGCGGCAGCCATGTCTCTTCGCCGCAATTCGTGCTGCGCAAGTCCGGCCAGGGCTGGTCGGTGCAGCATCACGGCCGCAACCCAACTCGGGTCGACGATCAGCCGCTTCGGGCCGGCATGCCGGTTGCGGTATCGGCCGGCATGTCGATCTGGGTGCCGAACGTCACGATCGAACTCGTCGAGCCGGCCGCGGCCGCCGAAGTGGTCACGCAATTTCCCGATCAGGAACGTGTGCTCGCTCTGCAGATGGAAATTCACGAACGGCTGCTGAAGGACACGCAATATGACCGGCTGGTGAAATCCGCGGATTTCGGCCGCGAGGAGACGCGCGGCCGCATCCGCGAACGCCTCGACATGTTCATCAAGGAGGCGCTCGACAGTGCGCCGCAGGATCTCGTCATCCTCGTCATCAAGAACGCCGTCTATCGCTGGCTGGCAAAACGCATCGCCCGCACGGGGCGGCGGGATGGTTCGTCGAATGCCGCAAGCCTCTCGCGCGAGGAGCAGGACAATCGCCGTCTCTTCGACGTCGGCAAGGCGCTGATTTCGGCTCTGCAGCTCAAGCTGAACTTCGAATCCACCCGCTCGGACTTCGCCCAGCTCGACACCCGGTTCAGCGCCGCCTTCCAGTCCCGGCAGGCTCTTTTCAACGCCGGCGACCGTTACGAGATCGCCCATATGCACCTGCGCTCCAGCATCGAGGAGCTGATGTACCGCTGGGGGACGATCTCCGAACTGATGGATCTCGACGTCATCTCGGAAATCATGGTGACGCGTTACGACGAGATCTACGTCGAAAAATTCGGCCTGTTGGAACGCTATCCCTTCGCCTTCGCCAATGAGCGGCAGTTGATGAAGGTGATCGAGCGCATCGCCGTCGATTCCAACCGCTCGATCAACGAGAGCGAGGCGATGGCCGACTTCCGCATGCCGGACGGCTCACGTGTCAACGCCGTCATTCCGCCGCTGGCGGTCAAGGGCGCCTGCCTCACCATCCGCAAGTTCGGCGGCAAGTCGCGGCTCGATATCAGCAAGCTGGTGACCGCCGGTGCGCTCAGCGAGCCGATGCGCGCCTTCCTCGAGGCGGCCGTCCGCTCGCGCAAGAACATCGTCGTATCCGGCGGCACCGGCTCCGGCAAGACGACACTCTTGAACAGCCTGTCGCAATTCATTCCGGTTGGCGAGCGTGTCGTTGCCGTCGAGGACACGTCCGAACTGCAGCTCGACGGTATCCATGTCGTCTATCTGCAATCGCGGCCGAAGACGGCGGAGTCGGAAACCAGCGTCACCATCCGCGACCTGGTGCGCAACGCGCTGCGCATGCGACCTGACCGCATCATCGTCGGCGAGTGCCGCGGCGCCGAGGCGATCGACATGCTGCAGGCGATGAACACCGGCCATGCCGGCTCGATGACGACGGCGCATGCCAACACGCCGCAGGACATGATGACCCGCCTGGAAGTGATGGTGCTGCAGGGCCAGAGCTCGCTGCCTGTCATGGCGATCCGCCAGCAGATCGTTGCCGCCGTCGAACTCGTCGTGCAGCTGAACCGCCTGGCGAACGGCCGGCGCGCGGTGACGGAGATTTCGGAGGTGATCGGCATCGATCCGGATACCGGCCTCATCATCGTCGAACCGATCTTCAATCTCGTCGGCCGCGCCGGCGGCCAGGCCGTGCATGCCTTCACCGGCTACCTGCCGAGCTTCGTCGCCGAGCTCGTCGAGTTCAATGACGACGGCGAGATCGAAAAACTGGACATGTTCGTCTGAGGGAAAAGCGATGAATATCAGCATTCTGCAGATTTTTACGGTCGCCCTCGGCGCAATAACGGCGGGACTGCTCGTCTGGGGCGCGCCGGTGCGCTGGCCGGCGCCGCTGCTGCGTGCCACCGAACGTGACATCGCGCTCGCCAGCGAGGCGGCGCAGGTCTTCGGGCGCGATGCCGTTCCGCCCTATACGATGATCCTCGCCTATGCCATCACGGCGATCGTCGTCTTCGTGGTGATCTCGCTGATCTTCGGGCCGATCTTCGGCTTTGTCATCGCAATCCCGGTCGCCTTCTTCCTGCCCAAGGGCGTGATCCGTTATTTTCTGCAGCGCCGCTGGCTGCAGATCGAATCGCAGCTTCCCTATGCCGTCGACCAGATCGTCTCGGCGGTGCGCACCGGCAAGCCGCTCGCCATCGCCGTCAATGCGGTCGCCGATACCGGCCAGATGCCGGCCTCGCGCGAGTTCGAGCGCATCGCCCGTGAACAGAAGCTCGGCATCGGCCTGGTCGAAGCGCTCGACCGCCACGGCCGCAACGTGCCGAGCCTGCACTTCAAGATGGTCGATGCGGCACTCGGTCTCTTTGCTCGCCAGGGCGGCGACATTTCCGAGCCGCTGACGGAAATGTCGAAATCCTTCAAGGAAATCTGGAAGCTCGATCAGAAGATCACCACCTCGTCGTCGCAGGCGCGCATGAACTTCCGCGTCGTCAACGGCGGCGCACTGTTCATGATCCTGATGATCTTCTTCGGCCAGCCCGAGTTGATCGACAAGGTCTTCGGCAACGCCATCGGCATCGTCATCGCGATCGTCGGCGCCATTCTCTATGCCACCGGTTTTTTCTGGATGCGCTCGATGATGAAGGTGTCGGTATGATGTCTCAGATACCTCTGGCCCCGATCGCCGTCGTCTTTGCCGGCATTACCGCTGCGCTGTTCGTCTGGTGGATCGGCGATCTGCTCGGCAGCATTCAGGTGGTGCGCCGGTCCGCGGGCGGCGATGGTCCACCGCCGAATATCGTCGACAGCATCGGCATGCGCACGCCTGTCGAATTCGTGCTGACGCATTTCGAGCCGCTTCTGGCCGATTATGGCGCGCAGCTCGAGCAGAAGCTGATCTATGCCGGCCGGCCCTTCGGCGGCGTCACGGGACGGGAATATATCGCGCTTCTCGTCGTTCTGAGCCTCTTCGGTTTCGTCTTGCTCGGCCTGCTGTTCGGCATCGCCAGCGGCAGCGTGATCGGCGGGCTTGTGGCCGGGCTGATCCTCGGCCTGATCCCCGCGATCTATTTCTGGGTCGTCGCCGACGACAAGGCGCAGGACCGCAAGGAGCGCATTTCGCGCGAATTTCCCTATTTCCTCGATCTCGTCGTGATGACGCAGCAGGCGCAGGCGACGCTGCCGGAAAGCCTGAGGCTTTATGCCGAGGCGGCACCCGGCACTGTCATGAGCGAGGAGATCGAACAGACGCTGAAGGACGTGGCGCTCGGCACCGGCATGATCGAGGCGCTGCAGCGCCTGGAGCGCCGCATGACCGCCGAAGAGGTCATCCGCGTCATCCGCGCCGTGATCCAGGGCGAAGTCGAGGGCAGCAACCGCGTCGAGCTGTTGCGCGAACATGCGCGCGACCTGCGCTTCCGCCGCTGGGAAAAGGCCGACAGGGCCAGTGAAAAGCTGAAGGCCAAGATCGTCATGCCGGCGATGATGATCGTCGTATCGATCCTACTTCTGGTGCTGGCGCCTGCAATTGTCGAGATGATGTCGAGTGGGATGTTCTGATCATGGTCTTTTCCTTCTTTCGCGGAAACAAGCCTAGCCTTCTGCAGACCGGTCCCGGCGGCCAGAGCCGCAGCCATGTGCTCGACAAGCCGGAAATGTCGATCGGCCGGGCTGCTAATGCCGATATCGTCGTCGACGATCCATTCCTGGCGCCGATCCATGCACGCATCGAGCGCCAAAGCGACGGCGGCTTCATCATCCGCCGCATGGGGCTGAACCCGATCATGCTGCGCGGCGAAGCCCTGTTGCAGACGGCCTCGCTGAAAGCCGGCGACAGCTTCCGTCTCGGCAAGGACGTCGAATTCCAGTTCGTCGTCAAGGCCGCCGCCAAGGAAGCGCCGAAGAAGGAGGCCTCCAAGACAAGTGACGACAAGCCGAAAAAGTCGCTCCTCAAGCAGCCGGCCTTCCTCGCCGGCATGGGGGTCGCCTATCTCGCCATCGTCGGCATCATCGGCTACGTGATCCTCTCCGATAGCGGCAGCGCCGACGGTGGCCCGACGGCCGAGCGCATCAATGCGGAAGCCTCCCGCATCCCGACATGCATCAAGAACGCCCGGCGCATGCGCCAGGTTTCGGAAGCAAGTTTCAACGGCGCCGTCGGCGGCCGCGTCGGCAGGGATGGCGACGCAACCTATGCCGCCCTTTCGCTCGCGTCCGAACCGTCTGAGGACACCGCGCTGGCCAAGGCCGCCGAACCGATCGTCGAGGCCTACAAACGCACGGCGCTTGCAGCCCTCGCCTCGGAAAACCGCGGCAACAATACGCTGGCGCAGACCCTCTACCAACAGACCTACGATCTCGTTCCCGACGTCAACTGCTCGGCCGCGCGCTTCGCGCTGCAGCGGCGGGCTGCGGTGAAGCCGGTGGCGCGCCGCTGATCGCGGAGCTTTGATCAAATAGGACACTGTGAAGGTACGTCTTGGATGAAATCCTGAAAGAGGACATATGAGGGCTGTAGGGGCCAAAGCAGGCACGCTCGGGCTGCGGGATAGCCATCGAAGGTGCTCTCCACTCGCAACTGTCCCAAATTAACCCATAATTTAGCATTCGCTTGCATGCGCGGACCGCGATGCTACCGTCGACGACATCGGGGGGGATCGCGTATGACAATTGAAGAGCTGATCGATTTACAGGAAGCAGGCTCAAGGGCGCGGGTGCTCGGACTGAAGGCTCACGAGAATCCATACCTTGCGGCCCATAGGATGCCGACTGGTGACAGCGCTGCTCTGGGAGATTGGCTTGCGCGTCACGACGCGTGGAAGTTCGGTTGGGAAGCCGAGAACGCTAGCCGCGAAGGTAGAATTGTTACTCACTTCAAGGAGCTGATCTCGACTGCCAAACGAGATACGCTCGATGCGTGACGTTGTTGATTTTGGTTGCGACGCCTGAGTTCAATGACAAGCG
This sequence comes from Rhizobium sp. BT-226, assembly GCF_025847085.2. Taxonomy (NCBI): domain Bacteria; kingdom Pseudomonadati; phylum Pseudomonadota; class Alphaproteobacteria; order Hyphomicrobiales; family Rhizobiaceae; genus Rhizobium; species Rhizobium sp. BT-226. The sequence continues at coordinate 265,625 of NZ_JAOYTI010000005.1, forward strand.
TCTTGTCCGGGCGCTGGTGAAACAATATGGCATTGCCCTCAAGCTTCTGAGATGCGCAGGATCTTGCAAACCACCGCCGTTGATGTGCCATTGACGAAGCCTATGATGGACAAAAACTGTGACCTATCTCGATCGATTATTTTTCTTATATCCTCCTCAAGATATTGGAGGCTTGCCCGCCCCTGAAACAACGCGTTCCATCCCACATCTACCGACTGCGAAGCCGGCACATTTTCGACGCTCCAGACGAAAATATCGATGACGATCGAATCATCCCAAATTTGCCCCAGGGAAATTTCTTGAACTCCCTCATACGAGAGTTTTACCTCCGTTCCATCAACTCTCCTTAAAGTTAAAAGTAGATGGCGACGGTTTGCAAACTCCAACGAAATCAATCTTGTATCGTGGACTCTGGCCCCAAGAAGCATCCCGTCGTCGTCGTTTCCCCATGCAATTTCTCTCATTTCCCTACTCCTGATCATCACTTATTTGCGCTGCTCAACATGTTTTCGACGATAGACGAACGGACAGCTTTCAGCGCCAAGAGCGGACGCGATCCCCTGACTGCTCTTGGCCCAAAGCGATCAAGGATCGCTCACTGATTACTGAGATATCCAGACTTGAAGAGGGCCAAGTTTTGCCAGTCCCATATCTTCATCGGAAATATCGTCCCTAGACCAGCATACGATAGGTAGCCCTTGAGAAGACGGTCCTGCAGCTTGCAACACTGCCATCTGCGCGAATGATTGGCTTTTGATGGAGAACCAGTTTGATAATCCGAGCGAAAATCCGGTGTCAAAGCTGATAAAGCCAGATTCGATTGCGCTAAGCTCACCCTTGAACCAAAAGGTTATCCTCTGATCTTCAAGTAAGGTGCTGGGAAAAATGGTGTCGTCAGGAGACCCCCAAGCTCTTTCCCATAAATGCAACTCGGCTGGGGAGGTTACGGTCTTCCAGCCGACAGACTCGCCGTTCGAAACCGTCCCACCGTACCAATGCCCAGCGACTATTCGTTCGAAACCCTGCTCGGTGAGAGTCAGGTCTCCGAAGCTGTCTTTGATCCCCCACTTTCGAGAGTGATTGGCTTCACGAACTTTGTGAGTGAGTTCAACAACTTCGTTCTGAACGCCCTTTTCGCGGGTTATTATGTTCGGATAAAACGGTGGCGAAATAGCCAAATTCGCCCAGGCCTCCGAAGACCGAGTTTCGTTGGATCCATGTGCAGAACAAATCCTACTGCACCAGGCGATGTTGTCTTCCACTGCGAGTTGAAGCAGTCGGGAGGTATCAGTCATAAGCCGCACCCCTGGATACGCGCGGAGGATAACCTATTCGGCAATTGCCGCAATGACCGCAAATGACGCTTCGCAACCGGGGATACCGCTGCCTTCATCTGTGCAGCGCTGGGGAACTGTGGCATAACTGGGCCATGGCGATACATGTCTTGGCGGTCCATCGCGACACGGTCGGGACGGAACAGGCGGCGGGCGGTTCGCTTGCAGCCGCCTATTCCGTGGGGGTTTTCTGCTGGCTGCTGTCGGCCGGCGTCTATATCGCCGCGAAATGGGTCTCTTCGGAGATGCCGCCCTGGGCGCTTTGCTTCTGGCGCGTGCTGATCGCCTGGGCGATCCTGATGCCGATCGTGTACCAGCATTTCGGCGCCATGGTCGCCCTTGTGCGGGCTCGCGGCCTCGAGCTGCTCGCCATCGGCGGCGTGGGGCTTGCGATCTGCCAGGGCCTGATTTTTGTCGGCCTCGAACATGCCGATGCCACTACCGCCGGCATCATCATCGCCCTGATCCCGATCATCACTATGATTCTTGCCCGTTTCATTCTGGCTGAGCCGATGGGACGCTGGCAGGTGATCGGATCAATCCTCGCCTTTCTTGGCATCGTAGTCATCATCGTCAAAGGCAGCCCGGCTGCGCTCTTACGTCTCGACCTCAATCCCGGAGAGCTGTGGATCGTCGCTGGCGCGTTCTGCTTCAGCCTCTATACCGTCCTGCTCCGCCGGGCAAAATTCGATGTGAATCGCCTTGCGCTCCTAGTGCTGCTCCTCGGTGCAGCGGTGCTGACGGCGCTGCCCTTCTACCTGTTCGAGCTTGTCTCCGACGAGCGCTCGACGCTGAATGCCAGCGGCCTTATCGCGCTCGGCTATGTCGCGATCCCGGGCGGCGCGGTTATGTATTATCTCTTCAATCGCAGCATCGAGGCCCTGGGGGCGGCGCGGGCGGGCGTGCTGCTTTACATCCAGACGATCTTTATCGCCGTGCTCGCCTACCTGTTCCTCGGCGAACAGCTGCAACGCTATCATCTCGAAGGCGCGGCACTCATAGTCGCCGGCTTGCTTCTCATCATCCTGCTGAAGCCAACGACCAGAGCGGAAGCGACCAAAGCCTGAGTACGAGCGCAATGGCTTTCCTAATGACCGCTTCTTGGCGCAAACCTGACGTCGATAGGCAGGTGGCCGCCTTGAAATAAGACCTATGTTCGCATCATTGGAGGCAGGTCCGGTCGCCGCTCTCCCATTCCCTGCCGGACGAGCGATAGAGTTGCGATGCCTGCCTCATCGGCCGCACGCAGAAGTGCTTCCCGGAATTGTTCCGGGGCAATCTTCCCGCTCAATGCGTCGACGCAGGCTTTCACGGCAGCCACATATTCTTCGCCGTCATCGCAAGGCCAGTCGTTGATCAGGAGACGCGCCGCGTCGCCCAGCGTCCATACGATCTTGCGAGATGCCGGGCCTCGCAAAGCAAATCCAACCGGCGTGAATGCTGATGATGTGTTCCAGCACATTGTCCTCGACCCCTCAAGGCACGGATACTGCAGTCCCCACGTTCAATATACGCGCGTATTTTGTAATTTGGAATTGAAATTTGTCGAATGATACGGCTTGAGCGCGAGCTGCCGAATGAAGCAGAAAGGGTGCGCACGCCAACCCCATTCGGTACCATTTTTCGCCGCGCTCACCGCAATTCGGCGGTAACCCGGAAGATGCCGCCGGCCGACGCGTCGGAGCAGACGACGAAGGTCGAGCCTTCCTGCGCCATGAAGGCGACATTGCCGCCGGCCTCGCAGGGGGTGGCGCTCCATTGCAGGATGATATCGCCATTGTCGGGCAGTTTTTCCGGCGTGATCTTCGCCGCACTTGCCATCCATTCCGTCGCCGACGGCAGGTGGACGGGCGCGTTCAGCTTTTTCGACAGCCAGGCCGTATAGTTCTGCGCCACGCCAAGCGGCACGTCGTCGGCCGGCTGCTCAGGATTGTCGGCATAGGCCTGTGCTGCGGCGGGATCGGAATTGGCGGTGTAGTATTCCGCCATCTCGGCACGGGTGACGGCCTTGGTCTGCATGCAGAAGGACTTGTCGATCTTCACCGCGCCATTGGCAACGCCGAGCATGCCGCCGAGCTCCTGCATCGACGAGGTCATCAGCCGGACATTCTCCAGCGAATAACTTCCGGCCGGCACGGTCTCGAAGGCAAGGGTCTGCGAAACCGGGCAGAAGCCGCGCGCCGACAGCGCCTCCAGATCGGCAAGGATCGGCTGGTAGGCAACGATGGCGAGCTTATAGGCCTCTGCAGTGTAGCGGCCGTCGGCCTCGCTGATCTTCGGGGCGAGTGCGGCAAGCGTCGGATCGGCAGCACCGGCGCGGGTTGCAATGGAGGCGGTGAGATCGGTGACTTTCTGCTTCAGCGCCGTTGCCTCGTCCTTCGCCGCCATGACATCGGCGATGACGGCGTCGAACAGTTTGGCGGCGTCGCCATAGCCTGTGGTCGCGGCCGGCATCTGCCATTGTTCTGCTTTGGCCCTGGCCTCGGTCATCAGCCCGCTCGCCTTGGCGACGTCGGGGCTATCGCCGGCGCCGATGCGATTGACGGTTTCGCGCTTTGCCGCGGCGTTCTTTTCGGCGGCCGTCAGCGCGGTGAGCGCCTTGGCGAGATCGTCAAACGTCGTTTTCGACTCGTCGTAGGCGCTGACCGCAGCATGCATCTGCTTTGCGGTGGCGGCATCGGCAGCGGTTTTCATCTTGGCGTCTGCCTCGGCAAAACCCGGCGCCTTGTCGCCGCCGGCGGCCGAAGCGGCAGCCTTCGCCTTCTCGGCATTCTCTTTCGAGATGCCGATCAGCGCATTGCCGAGGTTGATGGCGGCCGTCTGGAAGCCCGGGAGCGCCTTTTCGTAGTCTTCGTCCTTGAGCAGGGCATCGGCCGATGTCAGCGCCGCAGCACCCGTGTCATAGGAGAGTTTCGCCTGGTCACTGGCCGGGCGCTCCGGCGCCTTGGCGGCGATCGCCTTCTGCTTGCGGCTTTCGGCCTCCTTCTTCCAGGTTCCCACGTCGGCGACGAGCTTCGGATCCGGGCGGAGCAGCTTCGGGATGGTGATGGCACCGACGCCGATGCAGATCAGCAGCAGTGCGGCGATCATGGAGATTTTGACGGGCGTCCATTTTTTCGGTTTCGGGGTGTCCTGCTGCTGCGGTATGCCGCCGCGCGGATCCCACGACATCGGCTGGATGCCTGTCGTCACGCGCGCGAATTCGCCCAGCGCGTCGGCGCCCGTGCGCGGTCGCGCGCTCGGATCGCGGCTCAGCATCCTTTCCACAAGGCTTGCAAGACCTTCGGGAAAGCCGGGGATCAGCACGTCCAAGCGGGGAAAGATGTTGGAAGGGTCAAGATGGATGTTCTTCCAGCTCTGCTCGCGCTGGTGCTCGTCTTCCCAGACCATGACGCTGTCGAAGACGCTGGCATAGGTCTGCCGCGGCAGGAATAGCTTGTAGGCGATCATGCCCATTGCGTAGATATCGAGCGCGGCGGAGGCGGAGAAAGTGCCGCTGGCATAGATCTCCGGCGCGCCGAATTCCGGCACATAGGGCGGGATGATGTGCTCGCCGATCTTCGAGATCAGGTGCAGGTTGCCGATCCGGACCGACAGGCCGGAATAATCCTCCGACACGTAGATGCACTGGTCCGTCAGGGCATTGTGGGCGTAACCGGCGCCGTGCAGTGTTGCCAGTCCCTCGAGGATGTGGCGGCCGATCTCGACGGCGCGCTCGTAAGCTACCATTTCCGTTTCGTCGAGATATTGGTGCAGCGTTTTCGACGGCCGCTTCTCGACGATGTAGAAATTGTCGTCTTCCGGCGACGGCGGGATGAGGTCCTCGATTTCGACGAAGCGCCGCGCCGTCAGCGATTTGGCCTCGTTGATGGAGGTCCAGACCCGCTCGAAACGGGCCTTGTCCAGTTTCAGCGCCATATCGGGCGCGACGATGAACACCGCATGGTCCATCCGCTTGTCCTGGGCCGGATAGACGATGAACTCGTTCTCATAGACCGGCTCGCCGATCGTGTAGCGGGCGATCAGATCACTTCTCATGCACTTGTCCCCCTGCATTCATTACATTCATGAAACCGAATTCTATTCGCCTGCCAGTAATGGATCGCCGATAAGTCCTGCGGCCAGCAGCAGGCCGGTTCTTGTATCGCGAAGCGCGAAGGCAAAACGGGCATCGGCCACGACTCGAATAAGCTTCGGATCGATGCTGCGTTCCGTGATAACAGCGGTGGCTGCCGCCGCCTCCGTGCCGTTTTCGTCAACCTTGATCATCGTCTTCTGAAGGACGCGCGCCAGGCTGATGTTTTCCTTGGTGAAACCCGGGAAACCCGCATCCTTGGCCTTCTCGGGTGCCACGCCCATCGCATTGAGTACCGGCATCAAATCACGCCCGTCGTTCAGGGAAAAGCGGGGCAGGAAGATTTCGCCCTTGGCGGCTTCGAATTTTTCCCCTTGCAGCCAGGAAGTGAGCCCCTTCAGGTCCGCGCCGCCCACGCCCTTGCCGGAGCGCGCCGCCACCACGACCATGCTGTAGCTCTCGCCGGCATAGGCAAGGTCGACGGCGGTGAATTTCTCGTCGAAGCGGAATTTCTGGCCATCGCCGGCAAGATGCATCATCGGCACCGAAATCGTCGAGCCATCCGGGCGCTGAAAGGGGCTTGCCGGGCTCTCCTTCTCGAAGGAGGTTTTCCAACGCGCCTTGAAGGAGAGTGCGCCGAGGCTGACGAAGCCGCCGCCGGGTGGCGCGTCGAGGATCGTGGGAATGGCCCCTCGCGTTGCCTGTTTGACCCAGCCGTTGATGTGCTCGACCGATTTCGGTCCGTCGAGATCCTCGATCGAGGGCTTGATCCGGTGGCCGGCGAGCATGGAGAGCGCATCAGGGACGAGCACCAGTCTGTCGTCGAAGATGATCGCGACCGCCGTCGCCAAAGGCGCGTCCGCCGCTGCGGGCTTCTCCGGGGTCATTGCGTCAAGCGCAATCTCCGGTCCCTTCACGTCACTGCCGAAGCCAAGGCCCTTGGCGATCGAGGCCTTGCCCTCGTCGGAGGCGCCGAGGCTTGCAAGACCGAGTGCTGCGGCAAGGCTTGCCGGCGACACCATGATATTGGCCGCCCCTTCCTTTGCCAGTGTACGGTCGATGAGTTCGGCGGCAAGTCCCGCCTGCGCAGCGAGCATCGCCTTGCTGTCGCCGGAGTTGCCGGCATGGGCTGGGGCAAGCGCCATCAGGGAAGCGGCAAGACCCGCCAGCAGAGTGGATTTGGGCATGGTTCGCTCCTGTTCAGCGGATGCGATAGAATTTGGAATCGAACGACCATTTGCCTTGGGCGCCGTTCTCGTCGTCGCCGACGATCCTGAGGCTTCGAGCGAGATCGTAGACATAGTTGAAGGCGGCGCGCTGACCGACGAGCGGCGTCGGCACATCCGGCATGTCGAGCACCTCGATCGGCTTGTCGCTGAGGATGGCAACGACCATGCCGACGCCGGCCGGTCCCTCCACCACATATTCGAAGCCGGTATAGGGATTGCGCGCATCGGGCACGACGACCGGCCGGGCCGGATCGAGCCGGTTGTCGCCGCTTTTGGCGGTCGGCTTCAGGCCCATCGAGCGCTTGTTCGGGTAAAGCTGCGTCAGCTTGCCGGAGGCGTCGATATCGACCAGGATCAGGTAACCGGATTTTTTTGTGGAGACACGCATCGCCACCTTGTCGCCGATGCTGACCGCGGTGCCGGGCAGCACGTCGACGGCGATGCCGGCCTCGTTGTCGCTCTTCAGCGTGTTCTCGACGGCAGCGACCGGCGTCTTCGCCTCCTCGCCGGTGATGACATCCCGGCCGAGCGCATCCGGCTGGCCATAAAATTGCGGGACCGGCGTGAAGCGGCAATCCTCGGCATGCGTCCGGCAATATTCGTCCGATTTGCGCCGGACATAATCGAGAAGCGCGGCATTGCTGACATTCGGCTTGTCGGCTGCGCGCGCCACGCCATCCTGCACGCCTTCGATGAAGTGGCGGGTAAAGACGCCGAGCGCCGGCTTGGCCTCGCGGTCGACAAGGGCCCACTGCCCCGCGTTGACGGCCGACCAGACCATGGCGTTTTCGCCGCCGAAGGAGAATTTGGCTTCCTTGCCTGACTTGTTCGGCGGCTCGAGCGCTGCCAGCGCCGGGCCGAGGCAACGCACGGCGCCGGAAGGTGCGACCACCGCGCTGCGACTGCCAGGCCCGACATGGCAGGCATCGATCAGCAGCGTGACGCGGCGGTCCTTGAGGCTGTTGAGCCGTGCGGCGATCTCTGTTTCGCGGATCTGGTTGGTGACGGTTACCTTGCCGCCCTCGCGCACCAGCTTGGCATCGGCTGCCACCAGCGTCGGGCTGGTCGTTGCCTCCGCCCCCATTTCTTCCGAACCCTGGCCGCTGAAATAGAGGAAGACGCGGCTTCCGGGGGTCGACTGGCGCACCAGCCAGTCGTCGATTTCGGCAAGAATCGCCTCGCGGGTCGCCTTGCGATTGGTCAGCGTATGGATCTGTTCCGGGCGGTAGGCGAGCGTCTTGACGAGGAAGACCTGCATCGCCTTCACATCGGTGGCGGAACCGGTCAGCTTCGCCTCGCGCATCTCGTAATCGTCGATGCCGATCAACAGGGCGCGGTCGCCGGGCGAGCTTTCGATCACCGGCGCCTGGACGACCGGCGGCTGCATGGCGGGTTCGTCGGCGACGGGCTGGTTTGCCGGCGAGGTATCGCCGGCGGGCGTGTCGGCGGCAGGTGTTTCGGTCGTGCCGGCCGGCGCCGTATCGCTGGCGGGCGGGGTGGTGATGGCGAGATTGGCCGTTTTCTGCCCAGACTGCTGCTTCGTCCCGCCACCGGTCGTGGTGGACGCGACCTGATCGCCGGCGGCAGGTCCTTCAACATTCGGCACGTCGCCGTCGGTCTTTGCGGCGATCCAGTCGCGGAAGGCGGCAACACGGGTATAGACGCCGTAGTGTTCGGCCTCGGCGCAGCCGGCGCCCCAGCTGACGACGCCGAGCTGGATCCAGCGCTTGTCGGGACGCTGGGCGACCAGCGGCCCGCCGCTGTCGCCCTGGCAGGCATCCTTGCCGCCTTCGGCATAACCGGCGCAGACATTGCGCTCGTCGATCGGGTTCATGCGCATCGAGCTGTCGCGGTAGGCGGCGCGGCAGTCCTCGCGCGGCACGATCGGCAGTTCCACTTCCTGCAGCTCGGTCGGCAGGTATTTGTCGTCCCAGCCGTGATCGGCCTTGGTGTAGCCCCAGCCGGTGACGACGGCCGGGTGGCCGGCGGCCTCGACTTCGTTATCCGAGGCCGAAGCGAGGATCGCCGGCTTCGATTTGGCGGGCTCGCTCAGCTTGATGAGGGCGATGTCGTTGGCGAAGACCTTGCGGTCGAAATCCTCGTGGATGATCACCTCTTCCACGGCAAGCCCCGGCTTGTCTGGCCCGTCGACCGCGATCACCTTGTCGATCTTCGACTTGCCCTCGACGATCAAGAGATCGCGGGCGAAGAGATCCTGCTTGCCGGAGCGGCCGCTGGTGACGCAATGGGCGGCCGTCAATATCCAGCGCGGCGCGATCAGCGAGCCGCCGCAATGGCCGCCGAAGCGGCCGCGCTGTTCGGGGTCGGGCGCCAGGATCTTGACCTGCCAGGGCCATTCGCCCTTCTTGGCCGCCTGGCCGCCGATGACGCGCCCGCCATCCTCGCCGGCAAAATCGGTGTCCTGCTGCGCCAGCACGGGAGTAGCCAGAAGCAGCATGACGGACGCAATATTGAGGACCTTGCTGATCGACGTGCTCATAGCTTGGCTCCGGCGGAGGTATAGAGGACCGTAAATCCGACGCGCGCGCCCTCGGGCAGGAAATCGCCGAGGCGCTTGGCGATATTGCCGGCGGTGCGGCGCCTGTCGTTCTGCTTCAGGAATTCAATAAGTTCGGGCATCGGGGTTTCGGAGGTGACGGCGACGAGCAGGTCGGTGCCGAAAGGTGCGACGACCGAAAGATCGAGATCGAAGGTCGCGGACATCTCGGCATCGACCTCCTTCTCGCCCGGATAGAGGAACTGCACGGTTCCATCGCCGGTGACGTCGAAGAGTGCGAGCTTGCGGCCTGATATATCGGACACCGTGACGCCGACGCGCTCACCTTCGCGATGGACGGTATCGGAAGGCGTCACGCGCACGGTCTGCGGGTTGGTCTCCGACAGCCGCTTCAGCGCATCGAGCGCGGCCATCCGGTCGACGACGAAAGGCATGTCGCCGGCGCCGACGCCGGAGGCGACGACATCGCCGCCGGCAATCGCCTCGTGCTTTTCGGGGTCGAAGACGAGTTCGGCATCAGCACCCTCCGTCAGCTTGAACGGCGTGACGGCGGGGTCGATCCCCTGCAGCACCGGCTCGGAGCCGAGGGCGGCAACGCTGATCGGCGCGGGCTCGGCGGGCAGCGGAGTGTTTGATGTCTCCGCTGCCGCCTGTGCCCCCGCCCCTTCGAAATTATAGACGACGGCGCGATCGAGATCGGTTCCGGGCGGGCTTTCGGTAAAGATGTTCTGCCGCTGGTTGGTGAACTGGTAGACGGCCTGCCGCACATATTCGAACAGTTCGCGGCGGCTGACGGCGCCGTCGGCGTTCCGATCCGCAGCCCCTTCGAAGGCGCGGGCGGTGGCATAGCTCAGCGCGCCGCGTTTCTGCGGAATGCCGGGAATGGTGATCTCGGGCGACTTGGTGTTCTCGTCGACGGCGGCGAGAAAGGTCAGCCGCTTGAAATCGAAGCCGGTGGACAGCGCATCCGCCGTGGTCGAAATCGGCGCGAGATCGTCTTCCTCGATCGTATAGGACGGCGCCTGACGCCAGGTGATCTCGGCGCCGCGCGGATCGACGTCGCGGGTCATGCCGCCGGCATGACAGGTATCGGCGATGAAGACGACATCGGCGCCCTTGGCCTCGATATTGCGGATCAGCGCCTTGAATTCGTCGCCGAAGATGCGCTCGCGCGATCCCGGCAGCCGGGTGTCGAAGCCTGCAAGGATATAGACCTCGTCGCGGCCGCTCGGTTTCGAGCCCTTGACGCGCTCCGGCTCGCTCGAGCCGTGGCCGGCGATGCCGAGCACGATCAGGTCGCCAGGCCCTGCCCTTTCCGTCACGGCCTCGATCGCATGGAAGATGCCCTCGCGGTCGGCAGTACTATTCTTCAGCAGCGTCATGTCCTCGACGCCGACCGAGCGCAGCGAAAGCGAAAGGTCCTCGGCATCGGCGACGGCGCCGTGCAGCGGCGGAACATTGCGGTACAGGTCGATGCCGATCAGCACGGCCCTGACCGCACCACGCTCGGGCGCCTCGATCACCTTTGCCAGGCTGTCGGTGGCCGCCATGGTGAGGAGGGCAAGTGCTGCGGCCATGGAAACGAATGCGGTCATGGCCAGATTCCTCCTCGCCCGGCCTATTCGCGGCGCCATTCGACGCGGCGGTTCAGCGCATCGACATCGTCTTCGGTGAGGTTTGCGGTTGCCGTGACGTCCACCGGCTCGGAAGCTCCGCGGCCTTCGGCGTCAATTGTGGCGTCGAGTCCGTGGCTCTTCAGGAAATCGGCAACGGCCTGAGCACGGCGCTCGGACAGCTTCTGATTATAGTCGTCACTGCCGCGCCGGTCGGTGTGACCGACGAGGATGATGCGGCCTGGCTTCTGCTCCTTAAGCGCCTCCAGCAGCTCCTCAGCGGCTTCGGTGCCGATCGAGGTGAAGCTCGACTTGTTGAAATCGAAGGTGATCGGAACCGGAATGGAGACCGGCACGATGCCGCGCACATTCTCGGAATAGATGCCGCCGAGCACGCCGCTGCGATGATCCTTTTCGGCCGGCACGAAGCTGCCTTGCGGATTATCGCTCGTCGGGTTGGCGGCAAGGATGCGGGCCTGGGCGGCGCGCTGGATGAGATCGGAGATCGTCTCGGCGGGCGGTGCCTTCGGCGTGCGGGTCTCGTTCTTGATGATCTCGATCGCCTGCTGGTAATCGGCGGCGGCATCGGCGAAGCGGCGGGCGGAGAAATAGATCTCGCCGAGCGTGGCTGAGGCCTGCCAGAGCACCTGCGGGCTGTCGGCGGCGACAAGCAGCGGCTCATAATCGGCGACCGGCTGGTTGGCGGCCATCATCTCCTGGGCAGCGGAAAGCCTGAGGGCCGCGACGCGGCGCTGGGCATTTATCTGGAACTGGCCGCAATCGGCGCTGACGGCGATCGCATCGGCTTCAGCTGCGGCAGCGCTGATATCCTTGGCAGCAACGGCGGTGTTCAGCTTGTCGAGAAGCGCGGTGCAAACAGGCGTATCGGCGTTTGCTACCTCGATCTCCTCGCCGGCTTGATCAGGTTCGGCCGAACGGCCAAGGTTCAGCTGCGGCATCTTGATACTGAAACCGCCGGGAAGCTTGAACTGCGGCATCTTGATCTGCGGCATCGGCAGTTTCGGCATCTTCGTCTGCGAAGTCTGGCTCGGCTGCTTGTACTGTGTCGGCTGTTTATATTGGGTCGGCCGGGTGGATGAGGTGGTGTCGGCCGGACCGATCAGCTCCAGTTCATCGGCGGCAAGCTCCTGGCCGGGCGCCAGATTGGTGACGATCTTGTACTTCTTCGGCGGCTGTTGTGTTGCCTGCTCGACAGGCTTCGGCGCGACCTTTTTCGGGGCTGCCGGCTTCGGCTTTTCCACGACCGTTTCCGGCTTCTTGGCGACTTCCTGTTTCGTTACCGGCTTCGGCTTCGGAGCGGCCGCAGGTTTCGGCGCGACGGGCGGCTTTGCAGCCTGCTCGACCGGTTTCGCTGCGGGGGCGGCTGCGACGGGCGGGAGGGCAGCCAGACTATCGACCGTCGTCAGCATCAGCGTCTTGCTGCTGATCTTGGTGCCGAGGCTGCGGGCTTCTTCAAGGCTGCGGGAAACGGCATCCATGCCGCCGTCGATCGAGCGGAACATACCGCCGCCGCTGCCGCCGAGATCGGCGAAGATATCGAGCGGCTTGGAGGAATAGAAGACTTTGATCTGCTCCTGGCCGACCGGGCCGGAAACCTGCAGCTTGGCACCGCTTGCCGGATCCGGCACCTGCACGCGCTTGCCGGCGCCGACAAGGGCGTCGGTCTGGTATTTGTTCGGGAAAAGCTTGACGACCGAGCCGTTCGGCGAGACGTTCAGCACCGTGACATAGGCGTTCTCGGTCGACTGGATGAAGAGGCCGACAACTTCGCCGATGGCGTATTTGGCTTCCGCGCGATCGAAGGTGATGCTGACAGGCCCGGTCTGCGCCGGCGCTTCGGTCAATGTGCGTTCGTTCTGCGCCTCGAGGGCGGGAACCACCGAAAAAAACGAAAGGAAGGTGGCTGCTGCCAGGATGGCTTTGCGGTTCGGCATTGGAAAACCTCCTCTTCGAACATCTCACACTGTGTTGAAGATGAGAATAGCACTGACTGGCGAAATTGGGATGGCTTTGCCTGTCTTGCTTGAGGGAGGGTTACAAATTATTTGGAGCCTGGAAGAATCCGCCAAGGCAAGACGTGAGCAAGACTCACGCTCTGGAATATCCGGTGCCTGTTATAGTCCGTTCCAACTGCGAGGAGGCGGTTAGTTCTTGGGTTTCTGCCCGGCTGATTTCAAAATCGAGATCAGATCGCTCATTCCTTCGGGCGAGGAATTGTAGAGCCAGAGAATATCCGGATTGTCGACCGTGAATTCCTTGCCGGGCCCTGAGCCCATGTCGCGGCCGGGCGAGGTCGCATCGGGCAGCTTCGCCTCGCCGGGCGTCAACCCCTTGGCGCGTTCGTGTTCGGCGATGATCGCAGTCGCTGCAGCAAAGGCCTTTTCGTCATGTTGACGCAGCGCTGCCAGCGAGGGGTTTCGCGCCGCAAGCGCGTCTTCGGCCGGGCCGGAATGCGCGAGCTCCGGTATCTGCAGCGCCAGCAGAAGGCTGATCGACAAGGTCATGAGCCAGGATTTCGTCATCGTCGTCAAATCCGTTATCAACCTGATGCGCGCCGCAAGAGCGCAAGCAGAGCGACAATAGGGAGAGGTCGGAAAGAAGGCAACGGCGCTCAGTGCCAATCGATTGGGAGGGTTGAAATCGGCTGGCAGCGGAGGTCAGAGAATCTTCAATTGCTGCAGGCTAAGGCGCAGATCACGCAGCATCTCCCCGAAAATCTCCTCGATCATTCCGGTCGACCAGACGACCATGGTGCCGTAGGGCGAGCGTTTGCGCTGCATGAAGCCTGCTGTCTCGAAATCGATCAACGTCTTGCGGCAGGTCTCGCTCGACATCACCGCGACCAGGAAACGGGCAAGATTGGACTGGTCGATCGCGCCTGATTTATCAGCCCAGTTCTGGATCAGCCGCGGCTTGGTGTCGGCGGTGAACATCGAGGCGAGCGCACGATCCTGTGACAGCCCCAGACGCTGCAGCTTGGCCGGATCGCGGGTCAGCGAAACCACGTAATCATTATGCAGATCGGCGAAGCGTTCGATATCCTCGGCGGTGCTGATGCCGAAGACCTTCATCGAATAGAGGAACTCGGCCATCAGATAGGTCGGCTCCGAGCGCAACTGCGCCAGATGCTTGTCGTCCTTGCCGGCCGAGGCGGCGCAGACGCGATCTGAGAAGTTTATTCTTGCCGCACGAACCTGCTCCAGCAAGCTTATGTCGAGCGCCAGTTCGTCACCGTTCCATTCCAGCATAAGCATTTCCTGCCGACAAATCTTCGAGACGATGTTCTTGTACTATCGCCGGCGCAGATCTCCAAATCGTTTGGAAAGCAACGGCTTGCTGAGAAGTTATATCTAGCCTACCATTTTAAAGACTTGACGGTCACAGAGCATGATGCCGGGGGTCGAGGCAATGCGTAGTTTTGGGTCGCATATTTTGTTTGCCGCGGCACTTGCGGTCGCCTCGCCGGTTTTGGCCAAAGATACGACGATCATCGAGCTTCGCGGCGGCGACGGCGCGCGTTCGGTCGGCATCATCTCTTCCAACGAGGAAGCGGAGGCATCCGGGCCGGCGGCGATCACCGTCGGCGACGACGGCACCATTTACATCCTCGACCAGAACAACGGCCGCGTGCTCGCCGTCGACGCCGAACGCTCGCAAGCCGAGCCCGAGATCCTGCCGCTGCCGGAAAATGCGACGCCGGAGGATCTCGCCGTCGTTCACAACGAACTTTACCTCTGGTCGGACGGCGTCGTGCCGCTCGAGCGATCCACCGATGCCGACGGCCGGTCGCAGACACTGCGCGCCGTCGACGGCGGCGCTGATGCCGACGACTACACCCGCTCGGTCTTCGCCTCCATGGGCTCGGTGTCGCCGGGGCCGCTGAACAGCATCATCGATGAGATCGGCCGCAGCACCAGCCGGCCAGAGTCCCGCCCGCCGATCATTCAATACGTGCCGAGCCGCGGGCTCGGCGATATCGTTGCCGAGGTCCGGGCCGCCGCAAACGACAAGGCGGAGATCCTGCTGCGGCGCGCGAGCTCGGAGGAGAATTTCCTTTCGCTGCAGCTGGCCTCGGAAGGGCGAATCGGCACCGTCGAACTTCTCGACATCGACACGACAGGCAGGCCCTATGCGCTGGTCGAGCTCGTGCCCGCCGACCGGCCCGAGCGCACCGGCATGCTGGTAGTGCGCTTCACGCCGAACGGGGCGATGGACCGGGTTTACGACCTGCCGATCGAACCGGGCACGGTATTCTCCAGGCGCTTCGTGGCGATCGGCCCGCGCGGCGACGTGCTTTATCTGCGATCGCAGGAAAGCCGGGCGCAGGTGCTGCGGCTCGACGGTCGGGAGCCCGGCCGCAAGCTTGCCGTCGCCCGCCCGGCCAAGCAGCCGAATGCCGGCAAGCTTGGCAAGACGCCGAAGGTGGCGATCGTGCCGAAATCGCGCAGCGACGTCATCGAGCGGGCAATCGGCTTCGAGACGCTGAACTGGCTGGTGACATCAACCGCCTATGGCAAGGATCCCGGCCCGGGCTGCGTCAACATGAACCGGCTGCGCCGCCCGATCTACCTGATCGGCAAGCGCGGCCAGACGGTCAAGGGTGTTCCCTACTGCTGGGGCTGCAAGACGCCGCTCGAGAATTTTATCGGCGGCGTGGAAAAGGGCCAGACCGCCGGCAACGTCTGCACCAAGAGCGCGCCGCAATCCAATATCCTCGGCGTCGATTGCTCCGGTTTCGTCAGCGATGCCTGGGGCCTGAAGATGCACGTTTCGACGCGTGCCATCCCCGGGATCACCAAGCGCCTCTCCGACCCCTGGTCGATGCGGCCGGGCGACGCGCTGAACAAGCCCGGCTCGCATGTGCTGCTGTTCATGCGATTCACGGCCGACAAGAAGGTGGAGGTTATGGAGGCCTCGCCGAATGCCTGCAAGGGTCGCGTCTGCCGCAATACCTATTCGCTCGGCAGCCTGTTGATGCGCGGCTACCAGCCGGTGCGCTTCAAGGGACTCGACGGCTGAACGGCGGGAGTCACGCCGGTCTGCTGCATAATTCAAAGTATTACAGTGGCCGCCGGCTGTCCGATTCGTACCAGCAAGTTGCCCCTCACCCTCACCCTCACCCTCTCCCCGTTCTGACGGAGAGAGGGGACGTGCCCCGCGGGAGGTTGATGGGGAACGAAGAGTTTGCGGCATGTCCCTTCGCCCCGTTTACGGGGAGAAGGTGCCGGCAGGCGCATGAGGGCCGACCTCGCCGATCTCCCTTTGGTTTAAGTACTATGCGCGTCTTTTCAGACGCGCGGCGCTGTAGGCGCCAGCCGCCGCTTCGCCATGGCCAGAAGCCCATGCGCTGCAACGCGCTCGGCATAGTCCCGATAGGCGGGATCCCGGCTCAGCATGCGCTCTTCGGCGCGGGCGCGCATGACGTAGATAAGACTGACGATCGCCAGCATGCCGGCCCGGGCAAGCCCTTCCGCGAGGCCGCTGGCGAGGAAGCCTGGGATCGCAACCAGCCACCAGGCGATGTTCTTCGAAACATAGGCCGGATGTTTCATGAAGCGATAGGGGCCTGATGTGATGATGCCGCGATGCGTGAGGTTTGAAAATCGCGGCCCGAAAGCGACGGTCGCCCAGACATAGATGACGGTGCAGAACAGCGTCGCGACGCTCCAGAGGATGAAGACGGCCGACCCTTCCTGGATCATGGTCTCCCAGCCCGGCCCCTCGCCATAGGGCACGAAGGCATGCGAGATCGCAGGGAAGAACGGCTCGTAGCAGATGAGGCAGACGAGCCAGCCGAGTGCGGTCGTCTCCGTTGCCCTGACATGCCATCCGAAAAGCTTGAAAGTCGCGACATAGCCGCCGGTGGCAAGCACGATGTCGAGAAGAAAGGCAAGCTGCAACAGGCCTTCGAACCAGGCCGCCGAGAGCGGCGGAAACGCCCAGGCCGGCTTCTCGGCAAGATCGGAAAGAGCCGCCATGCCGCCCGAGAACATCAGGACGAGAAAGAAGCATTTGATCGCGAGCAGGCGCAATGCGAACAGCACGTCCTCCTCTCGAAAATCCTGCATCAACACCGCGCGCCCGACCTGATTGAGATAATCGTCGGGCTCCTCCGCGACCAGATCGGTGACCGCGACGTAGAGAATGGTGGCGCCGGCAAGTGCGATGGAAATGGGAATAGTGGTGTGCCCAGCTTCGATGATCCATCGGACCGCTGACGACTGCATGAAAAACGGAAAGACCGAACAGGCGATGACGACCACGCCAAGCAGCGCGGCGAGGCCGACAAGCTTCGTTCCGATGCGACGCCAGAAGATGGCGGGAGCCTCGTTTCGTCTCTTTCCCGATATCCAGGTCGAACGAGCAGTGAATGTGCCGTCGACGGCCATCCACGCCAGGAGAAGGCAGAATACGGCAAGCGCCATTGCCTTGCCGGGCTCAAGTTGCAGATAGGTCGAGAGCGAAATGCCGATAAGAACTCCGGCAAGGGTCGCCGCCTGGCTGACAAGAGGGCTGCCGGTCTCGGTATCCCTGTCCTGCGGTATCGGCACGCGCTCGGCCTTCTCGATTACATTGCCGGCTGAACGAAGCCCCGAGAGCGTATCCGTGCCGCCCGCTTCGCAAGCGCCATCGCTGCTTCAGCCGTAAGCGGAGACGCATCCTCCGGCAGCGAGATCATCGCAATATCGAGCTTGTCGTAATCGACCATGTAGTAACCCGATGCGGTTTCGATGACTGCCTCAGGCCTGATCGCCAATAGATCCTGCGCCATCGTGCCGACGAACAGCGGGCCGCCCCAGATGTAGCGGAAGGAATAGACCGGTATGCCCTGAGCCGAAGTGCCGAGCCGACGGATGTCGGTCTTCAAGCGGAGATCGGACCCCCAGCCGCCGCTGGAACTCGATGAACTGCTGGAGCTCGATGAACTACTGGAACCAGAAGAACCGCTGGATCCAGAGCCGCCGCCCATGCCGCCGCCGGAGCCCGAATTCCCACTGGAACTGTTCTCAGAGCGGGCGAAAGTCGGTTGATTGCTCGTTGTGGGCACTCTCCTGACGGTGGACGTGGTTCTCCTGGTAGGCGTGGCGCTCCTGGCCGCCGGCTCTTCGCTGGCAAACAGTGTCCTGGCGCCCGGATCGAAGATGCAACTCTGTAGGATTGCGCCTGAGCCTGCAAGGAAGGTCGAGCAAAGCAGAACACGGATGATGAGTTTTCTGTTCATGTAGGGCGCCCCCAGACCGCCGTTTCAGAAGAGATCGTACCTCGGATTTCGCTTTACCCAGGTCGCTTTGGCGAGCTTGACGAGCCTGTCATCGAGCGACTTGGTCTTCGGAATTGCCTTTTTTTCCTGAGCGGTCAGCTCGGCGGCAAAGGCGGCCTCCGCTTTCTTCTTCGCAGCGCCAGGCAGCCTCTTGAGTTCTGCCAGCGCCTGGTTCTTCGGATCGCCGCTGCCCGGCATGTTGATGGCGGTCGCCAGCGCGAAATAACGCGCCGCGACTGCAAGGCTGTCAGCGTCCGCACCGTCTTCCTTAGCCAGTATCGCGCGGTCGAGTGCGCCCCAATAATCGCCGCGTTCCGCGCCCATCTCCAGCCACTTCACTGCTTCCGCCTTGTCCGCGGCAACGCCGACGCCGTCGCGGTACATGCGCCCGAGGTTTGTCGGGGCATAGGGCTGACCGCCTTCTGCCGCCCGCGTGAAAAGGTCGAGCGCTTTCGGGAGATCCTCCGGAGCGCCTTTTCCGAAACGGTAGACGAGTGCAAGATTGTTCAGCGAATAGATGTCGTTGCGCTGGACGCCGGCCTCGTAGAATCGGATAGCCCGCTCCGGATCCGCCGGAACGTTGACGCCGTTCAGGAAGATATAGCCGAGTTCGTTCATCGCGTAGGTATGGCCGAGGTCGGCGGCCTGCAGCATCAGGCGCAACCCCAGCTGCTGATCTGCCTTGGTGCCACGACCATAGTAGAGCGCCTTGCCGTAGCTGTGCAGGGCAAAGGGATCGCCCTTGGCCGCACCGCCCTTGGCGATCTCACTTGCCTTGGCTGCGTCGCGCGGGACGGAGGCGCCGAACTCGTAAAGGCTCGACAGTTCGTAGATCGCCCTGACATGCCCGGCATCCATCGCCTTCTTGATCGTCGCAAAAGCCGTCTTAGTGTCGCGGTTCGCAAGCTGGGCGCGGCCGAGCTGGTAAACGAAGCGCGCCACCTCAGGATAGGCCTTTATCGCCTCCGTGCAGGCCGGCAGTGCTTCATCGGGGTCGATCTCGTTCGGCAACTTGCCTGCTGTCACGCCCTGCAGGTCGAGGGGTGCTGCGGCTGCAGTGTCGCAGGCGTCGAGCGTCGGCTTGAAAGTGACGGTCGCCGGCGGCAAGTCGTCGTTGGCGGCCTGCAGCGTCAGGGCGAAAGGCTGGTTTTCGGTGCCAATCTGCGGCTCGTAGGAAAGGGCCGGAATATCGGCTGCTTCGAGCACGTGACCGAGCCCGATCACCCGGTCTCCGGCGCGCAGCGTGCCCTTGTCGGGCAGGGCCGCGACTTTGAAGGTCATCTCCGCAGCCGATGCCGGCACGACCGGCAGGCTGGCTTCAACAGGGCCGACGCCGATCGTCGTGTCCACGTCGCGCGGCAGCGCCTTCAGATAGGCTTCGGCATCGGCCAGCCGCACCTGCTTTTCCTGTTCGAGTTGGGCGAGCTTGGCGCCGGCATCCGCCGAGACGGTGATCGCCACGACACCCTGCGTCGCCTGGCCGTAAGGGTCGCTCACGGTATAGCCGATCAGGCCGACGGTTCCGGCGGCAACACCCGATGAATCATAGGTCAGCGCCGTCAGTGCCGCGGCCGGCATCTTCGCGCCCTGCTCGACCGGCTTGCCGTCGAAGCTGAGTTTGCCGGTCTTGGGAAGCTGGTTGAGGGTGACGAGCAGCGCCGAGCCGGTCTCGTCATGCGGCGGGGCGA
Source organism: Rhizobium sp. BT-226 (assembly GCF_025847085.2). NCBI lineage: Bacteria > Pseudomonadati > Pseudomonadota > Alphaproteobacteria > Hyphomicrobiales > Rhizobiaceae > Rhizobium > Rhizobium sp. BT-226. The sequence continues at coordinate 285,364 of NZ_JAOYTI010000005.1, forward strand.
TCGGCAATTTGGTCGTGGCCGCACCCTCCGGCACGCTCACCTGCTGCATCGGTTCGACGCTTGGCGGCGGCGGCGCCGGGATGAAATAGAAGCTGTCCATCAGCGAGGAGTTTTCCCAGGGAACCTGCTTGCCGTCGGTCATGGCGATCACGTCACGGCGCACATCGGTCAGAACCTGGCGGATCTCCTTGTTGGGTTCGCTGGCGCGCTTGATGAAGGATTCGGAATAGGGGCTGAGCGCGCCCTCGCCATCGAGCGCCACCTGGCCTGGTTCTGTGGAAAAGGCGATCAGGCTGCCGAGATCGCTGTCGATGCGTGCAAGCCCGCGTGTGGCGCCGACCGGTTCCAGTTTTTCCGCCATCCAGAATTTTTGGGCATTGAAGGGATTGTTGCGGCAGGCATCGAGGAAGATCAGCTGCACCCGCGAATTCTGCTTGAGATGGTTCAGGATCAGGTCGAGCGGCATGGTCTGCGTCTCGACATCATAGGGCGTCTCCAGCGTCGCATCGACCGGCACGATGAAATTCTGTCCGCCCACCTGGATGCCGTGGCCCGAATAGTAGATGAGGCCGGCCTCGGCATTGCTGGTCGAACGCAGGAAGCGGCGCACCGTATCTTCGAGCCCGATGCGGTCGACATTGACGCCGATCGTCACGTCGAAACCGGCCGCGCGCAACGTGGTCGCGACCTCTTCGACATCATTGGCAGGATTGGGAAGCGAGGGCAGCGTCTTGTAGACCGAGTTGCCGATGACGAGGGCGACGCGGCGTCCGCTCTCCTCGGTGACGGCGGCATGCACCGTGCCGATCGATAGCAGCATTGCTGCGACGATCAGCAGAAAAGCGCACAGTCTCTTGACGTCGTGAAACTTGGGCATGGCTCGATCGCAAACATTCTATTGTCTAAGTTCAATAAAATTTGCTGGCCTGCTGGTGCTGGGCCCCCTCCGCATTCACATTTCAAAACTATTCCTCGGCGGTCCAAAAAGCAAGCTTCGCCGCCTCCAAGTGAATTGGAGCAGTCCCGTCAGATTGGAAGCCCATCGACGGCAGGGAAAGACTATAAAAAATCAAGAAACTATCATGCGGCCGGCATCGGATACGTCAGCTGCGGCGAAACTTCCTTAATCTCGAAACGTATAGTTGCTGATCGAGGCTGATTTCATCTCGATGGAGAATCCCGGTAGGGTGGGCGGCATGTAGGCGGCGTTCTCGATCAGGCAGGGGTCGAGGAAGTGTTCGTGCAGGTGATCGACATATTCGATGACACGGCCTTCTTTGGTCCCCGACACCGCGACGTAGTCGATCATCGACAGATGCTGCACATATTCACAAAGGCCGACGCCGCCCGCATGCGGCCAGACCGGCAGGTCGAACTTGGCGGCAATCAGCAGCACGGAGAGGACCTCGTTCAGCCCGCCCATGCGGCATGAATCGATCTGCACGATGTCGATCGCGCCCTCGGCGATGAACTGCTTGAACATGATGCGGTTCTGGCACATCTCGCCGGTTGCGACCTTCACCGGGCCGATCGCCTGGCGGATCTTGCGGTGGCCGGCGACATCGTCGGGGCTTGTCGGCTCCTCGATGAAGAAGGGCTTGGCGAAGGAGAGCGCCTTGACCCAGTCTATTGCCTGGCCGACGTCCCAGACCTGATTGGCGTCGATCATCAGGTAACGATCGGGACCGATCACCTCGCGGGCGATCCTGAGGCGGCGGATATCGTCTTCCAGGTCGCGGCCGACCTTCATCTTGATATGGTTGAAGCCGGCATCGATCGCCTCCTGGCAAAGGCGGCGCAGTTTCTCGTCGCCATAGCCAAGCCAGCCGGCCGAGGTCGTGTAGCAGGCGTAACCCTCTTTTTCGAGGATGGCGATGCGTTCCGCCTTGCCCGCCTCGGCACGCTTGAGGATCTCGATCGCCTCGGCGCGCGTCAGCACATCGGTAAGATAGCGGTAGTCGACGATATCGGCGATCTCTTCCGGCGACATCTCGGCGACGAGCCGCCAGACGGGCTTACCGGCCTGCTTGGCGAGCAGATCCCAGACGGCATTGACGACCGCGCCGGTCGCCAGGTGAATGGCGCCCTTTTCCGGGCCGATCCAGCGCAGCTGGCTGTCGCTGGTCAGATGGCGCCAGAAGGCGCCGGGATGGGCGAGAACTTCTGTGAGGTCGGCGCCGACGACGAGGTGGCGCATCGCTTCGATCGCCATGCAGCAAATGTCGTTGCCGCGGCCGATGGTGAAGGTCAGGCCGTGGCCGGCAAGGCCCGGCGCATCCGTATCGAGAATGACATAGGCCGCCGAATAATCCGGATCGGGGTTCATCGCATCAGATCCATCCAGGCTTTGCGACGTGGGAAAGCGGAGATCGAAGACACGAAGGTCGGTGATGCGGGTCATGGTGTTTCTCCCGATTGTATGGGCGATTATATAGGGCCGATTGCAGTGGCCGGGCCGGCCGGCAAGACTGCCGGGCCGGCCGCATCCGCTGAAATCAGATCGTCCAGCCGCCGTCGATGGCGATCGCCTGGCCCGACGTGTAGGTCGCGCCGGCGAGATAGACGGCGAGATCGGCGATCTCTTCCGGCGAGCCCAGCCGGCCCATCGGCTGGCGGGCGATGAAGGCGGCGCGCGCCGCGTCGTAATCGCCCTGCGCCCGCATACGGTCCTGCAGCGACGGGCTTTCCACAGTGCCGGGGCAGATGGCGTTGCAGCGGATGCCCTGACCGACATAATCGGCGGCGACGGCTTTGGTGAGCCCGATCACCGCCGCCTTGGTGACGCCATAGGCGAAGCGGTTCGGCACGCCCTTGATGCTGGAGGCGACGGAGGCCATGTTGATGATCGCCCCGTCCTTGCGCTCGATCATGCCGGGCAGCACGGCGCGGATGGTGCGGATCATCGCCTTGACGTTGAGGTCGAAGGCGAATTCGAGATCGGAATCCTTCATCTCGAGGATCGAACCGGCATGGACGAAGCCAGCGCAGTTGAACAGCACATCGACGGCGCCGATCTCGGCGACCAGAGCCTTGACCGCATCCTCTTCGAGCACGTTCAGTCTATGGATAAAAACGCCGGTTTCCGCGGCAAGCGTCGCCAGCGCCTCGGTGTTGATGTCTGTCGCGTGGACCTTGGCGCCGATCGCGGCAAAGGCTGCCGCCGTCGCCCGGCCGATGCCCTGACCGGCGGCGGTGATGAGAACGGTCTTGCCGGAAAGTCTGTTTGTCATATCACGGGCCTTTTCTGGAATTGTCTACGCTGGACGACGGAATGCGGTTTGTCTTGATGAGGCTCGGGCATACACCCCTTTTCCCATTTTGCGCGCTTCGACTGTCCTCCGGCAAGATATTGTTGGCGGCTTGCCGCCCGGTCCTCAGTGCCGGGAAGGCGTGCGGTTTTTACCTGATATCGAGCGATGTCTTCAGGCATGATTTGTCTGTTTATAGACAAACAGACGATTGGCCAAGGGTCAAGCGCGAAGTTTTCCTTTTCCGGCTGCGGTTCTGCGTATATGCAGAATGATATTCACAGGAGGAAGGAATGGAGACCGACGAGTCAGACCGCTACCGCGCTCCTGCCCTCGACAAGGGCCTCGATATCCTGGAGCTGCTCGCCGGCGTCGACAGCGGCCTCACCCAGGCTGATATCGCCAAGCGGCTCGACCGCAGCCCCAACGAATTCTACCGCATGCTCGATCGCTTAGTGCGCCGTGGTTACGTCACCCGGCTGGATGGCGACCGCTATTCGCTGACGCTGAAGCTCTTCGGTCTTGCGCAGCTGCACGCGCCGGTGCGCCGGCTCGCCTCTTACGCCACGCCGCTGATGCGCGATCTTGCCCAGCGCACGCGCCAGGCCAATCATCTCGCCGTCTTCGATCGGGGTGCTGCTGTCGTCATCGCCCAGCAGGAGGCGCCCGACTATTGGGGATTCTCGATCCGCATCGGCGCCCATATCAGCCTCTTCGACACCGGTTCGGGGCATGTGCTGCTGGCTTTCCGCAGCAAGGAGGAGCGGGAGATGATGATCTCCGAACATGTGCGCAGCCGCGCGGACGTCGAACTCGGGCCCGAATTCTACGATCGTCTCGACCAGATCCGCGAGCGCGGCTACGAGATGATGGCAAGCGCCCAGACATCCGGCGTCTATAATCTCTCCGCTCCCGTTCTCGGGCCGGATCGCCGCTGCATCGCCGCCCTCACCTGCCCCTTTATCGCGCTCGTCAATGCGCCGTCCGCTCCCGATATCACGCAGGCGATCACACTGGTGCAGAAGACCGCCGCCCAGCTTTCGCTGCTTGCCGGCGCCGATGTCGTCAACCCGGCCTGAGGCGTAAGAATTTCTATTTGAACAATCCATTCACGGGGAATAGGTTTGCCGCAACCACTCTTGGAGGAGAAGAGCGTGTTCATCGACACCCATCTGCACATCATCGATCGATCGGCCCTGCCCTATCCCTGGCTTTCCGACGCGCCCGCTCTCGATCATGATTTCCTCTACGAGACCTATGCGACCGAGGCCCGCCGCTGCGGCATCACCACGGTGCTGCATATGGAGGTCGATGTCGATCCCGCCGCGATGCAGGCCGAGACGGATCACGTCGTCAGGATCGCCAAAAAGGAAGGCAGTCTGATTGCCGGCGCCATCGTCTCCTGCCGGCCGGAAGAGCAAGGCTTTGCCGCCTATCTCGAGCGGCAAAGGGCCGATCCCTTCGTCAAGGGGTTTCGTCGCGTGCTGCATGTCGTGCCCGATGATGTCTCCGAAGGCGCCCTGTTTCGCGAAAACATCCGGCGCATCGGCGGCAGCGGCCTGACCTTCGACCTTTGCACCTTGCCGCATCAGGCGAGCCGTGTGACCGCCCTCGCCGATCTTGCGCCTGATGTACAGTTCGTGCTCGACCATTGCGGCGTGCCGGATATCCGCTCGGATGCCTTTGAGACGTGGAAGGCCGGCATATCGGAGATTGCCCGGCGGCCGAACGTCGTCTGCAAGATCTCCGGCGTCGTCGCCTATGCCGATGCGAAGACATGGACGGCGCAAACGCTGCAGCCCTATATCGAACATGTGACCGCAAGTTTCGGCTGGGACCGCGTCGTCTGGGGCAGCGATTGGCCGGTCTGCACGCTCGGTGGCGGCCTCTCTACCTGGGTCTCGGCGACCCATGCGATGCTCTCCGGCAGCAGCGAGGCAGAGCGATCGAGGTTGCTTTTCGCCAATGCGCAACGCCTCTGGTCGCTCTGACGTCACAAAATAAAGCGACCGGTCTCCAGGGCGTGCCATTTCGGCATGTTTTTTTGTACCATTCCGGGACAAAAAGGCCAGATTTTCGGGCTTAACTCTATCTACATGCAAGCAATTGCTAGCCTTATTTATCTCGGCTAAAAGTTGTTGACACGGATATGGCGAATAACTCCCTGTCCGCTGCCTTCAGAAGGGAAATGAGATGAAAGAAGAACCGCATTCCGTCGATGTTCACGTCGGAAAGACGATCCGTATCCAGCGTCTGTTGAGGAAAGTTTCTCAGACGGAACTGGGCGATCGTGTGGGCGTAACGTTCCAGCAGATCCAGAAATACGAAAAGGGCTCCAACCGCGTTTCCGCCAGCATGCTGGTCGAAATCGCCGGCGCGCTGAAGGTCGATGTCAGGACATTTTTCGACGACCTGTCGACCCCTGATACGGCGAACGACAACCCCGCTCCGAGCGAGGAATTCGTTATTTCGCGCGAAGGCGTCCTTCTCAATGCGGCGTTCTTTTCGATCAAGAACGAAGCTCTGCGCAAGAAGATCCTGAAGCTCGTCCAGGCGATTGCCAACACCGAACAGTTGGATACTGAAGCGGCCGAATAAACCGGCCCTTCACGCAATCCCAACGGACCGCATGAGGATCAATGGCGATCGATCAGGATTAGGTTCTCGCTGGCATCCTTCATTGCGATCTTGGCTTTGCTGCCGAGCAGCTTCTCGAGATTGACGTCAAGCTCCCTGTCGGGATCTATGCCGTCCCAATCGATGACGACCTGCAGCAGCGCCATGTTCGTCAGGTGCATCAGGTTACGCAGCTGAAGCTTTTCAGCCTCCTCCTTGGCTGCCGACAGCAGCCGGAAGATCCTTGCGTATTCGCTGCCTGTACCTTCGTTGTGTTGTTCAAACATCGTTCCCGCCCTCTTTGGCCGTGGAACCCTACGATTCCATCACCAGTGCATCTTTCCGCCGCGACCGTTATTCAAGCGTTACAGCAACCGCATTGCGCGTGACTTCGGCGTGCAGGAGCTCCCAGTGCGAGGTTGCGGCAAAGTGCCAGTCACGGTTGACGGGGAGGAATCTGTCCCGGCGCAGCCATTCCAATACCAGTCGCGCGTCGTTGCGCTTGCGCTCGACGCGGTTCTTGCGGATGGCGGCGAGGATGTGGTCGCGGCGCGGCTTGCGGAAATGGCACTCGTCGGCCACCTTCGCATAGGTGCGCTCGGAAAAATGCAGGAAACGGCCGGCAAGCAATAGCTTCTTGCGCTCGCCGGGCGAAATCTCGCCTTTGGCGTAAAGCGCATCGATCGTCGGCTCGAAATCGACCCAGGGCACGGAAAGCGGCAGCCAGCCAAGCTCCTGCGGCGCATGCACCAGGGCGACGGCCTCATCGTCGAGCAGCCGCCCGGACTCGTAATCTTCGAAGATCGAGCCGAGCCCGACCATGCCGAAGGGGGCGCATTCGGCTGCCCGCAGCGCGCCCATGCTGGCGCCGCCGGCAACGGCGACATCGTGTTCGAGTGCGTAAAGAATTTCCTTGTGCCAGACCGAAGGCAGATCGCCGAAATAGCCGTCGACGAGACCGATCGCGGTGGCGCCGTCCTGAATGGCCTTCAAGATGTCGCCGCAGGCGGCCGGCGGCCGGAAATCGATGCCGGGGGACATGGCTCTTGCCGCGGCAAGATCGCTGCCAAGGCTCGGGCCGACGAACAGCACCTTCATGATTCGGCTCCTCTGATGGTGTTGACCGCGCGCAGGCCGAGCTGGACGTATTGGCCTGAGATATCGACCTCCAGTCCCGGCACGATCACCCTGACGACGGAAACCGGCAGGGCTCGATGCGGGAATGGCACGACGACGATCTGTTCGATGCCGGTCGCCGCCAGCCGGCCGGCAATATCACCGATAGTGTCCTGGATCGTCGCCGGGCGGCGATCGCGAGCCTGGAACGAGCGCATCCGGCCGTCGCCCTCGCAGAGTTCGACCACCTGCTGCATCGCCGCACTCTTGTCGAACCGCTGATAGATGCGCGGCGAGAAATCGTCGCGGCTGCCGGCAATCGCGGTCAGCCGGCTCTGAGCCGCTTCGGTGATGGCGCGCAGCGCGGCGCGCACGGGATCGGGGTGGCAGCCGCAGCCGCCGCAGACATGCGACCAGCGCGCATCGACACGGTCGGAAAGATTGCCTGGCATGATGACGGCCAGAAAAGCGGGAACGCCGATATCGGTCGTCATGTCGAGCAGCAGCAGTTTCATACCGGCGCGGGAGATCCGGTCTGTCATGACGTCGATGACCGCATCGCCGAAGGAGGCGGGGTCGATGCGGCTCTCCTTGAGGCGCTCAGGCGATTTCAGCTGGGTCAAGGCCCAGGCGTCGCGCTCCACCAGCTCGCAAAGCCCATGCAGAACCGCCTCGGACGGCGTGTTGCCGGAGGCAAGCCCATCGCTCGACTGCTCGAAGCCCGGTGGCCTCTCGCCGCGATGGTCGAGACCGACGAGCCACCAGGGCACGAAGACGCTGCCGCCGGAAAGAATGTCGAGCCCTGAGCACCACGGAATAGGACTGCTGCCGATTTCGTCGGGGGCGCAGCGTGCGACATTGTCGAGATCGATCATCGCGGCACGCTCCGCCCGCATGCTCTCTACCGTCGCCTGCGTCAGGTCGGCGGGGGCGATTTCGGCGATCCGCGTCTCGACCGCCTCCATGGCCGCCGAGGCCATGGCGGCATCATTGTCGATGCCCTTGCCCTGAAACACCGAGAGCGTATGGCTGTTCGGCCTCGTTGCAAAGGCGACGGGGATGTTCAGAACGTCGAGTGCGGTCAGCAGACCGACGCGCGTAATGCCGAATTCGCGCAGATGCGGCCTGATTGCTGCCAATGTCTGAGCCGGCGTGACGGCGCGGTCATGATAGTCGCTGACGCCGGCCGATGATCGTTTGAGGTCACCGGCAAGCGTTTCAAGGTCGGTGAAAGCAGACATACCGATTTGTTCCTTAGCGGAACCTCAGCGCATGTGTCAGGCTCTCGAGCGCATTGGCGGAAACGTTGAGCTCGTCCTGCTTCATGGCTGCCTTGGCGGCTGCAGAGAAGCGCAGTGACTGTGTCTGAGCTGCGGTGGTGTCAGCATTCGTCTTCATGTTTCATCTCCGATTGGTTAGGCAGCGCCTTGCTGCCGTTAACCTTCGGAGGGAAACATTGCCTGCGTCATTTAAGCGTTACAGGCTTCATTAAAAGGCGGTGCATCAGGGAAGTCCGGCAAGTTGCAGGCCCTGTATCAACGGTTCCGTATAGGCGGGATCGCGATCTGGGACGAAGTGACGAATGTCCTCACTGCGGAAATCGGGGAAGTTTTCCAGCACCACCCTGGCGTAATTCCTGGCCTTGCTCGTATCGCCTGCCATGGCATGCGAGGCGGCGAGCAGACGGGCCGTTGCCTGCTTCGCCTTCACCGGTTCCAGCGCCTCGATCGCCATTTCATATTCTTCGCGCATGAAGTGGATGCCGCCGAGGTTCCAGTAATAATAGTCCGGCGGCAGCGGATTGAGTTTGAAGGCAGCGCGGCTGAGCTCCAGCGCTCGATCGAAATCGCCATCATGGGAAAGCGCGTCGGCATAGTCGGCCAGGATGTCGGCATCGTTGGGATTGAGATCCTGGGCCTGCTGGAAATATTCCAGGCTTTCGTCGAAGCGGCGCCGATAAAGCGCCACGAAGCCGAGCTCGCGATAGGCCCGGCCGCTGTTCGGGTCGGACTGCTGCGCCTGCCGGGCAGCACCGTTCGCCTCGTCGAGCAGTTCCTTGTCCCGCATGCCGCGGATCAGCCATTCCATGCCGAGCGCGCGTGACATGCCTGCATGGGCTGCGGAGAAATGTTCATAACGATTGAGCGAGGATTTGAACCATTTGCGCGCCTGGCGCAGATGCTGCAGGTCGGTCTGGGCGATCAGCCGCTTGCCTTCCAGGTAGAGACGGTAGGCGGACGGCGGCGCCTCGCCGATCGGTATCGCCAGTTCGTGGCGCTCGATCGTGTCGGCAAGCGAGGAGACGATCCGCCGCGTCAGATGCGCGAAGGATTCGCTGATCTTCTGCATGACCAGCGGCAGCTCGATGGCCCAGATCACTTCCGAAGTCGTCGTCCGCGTCAGCCGGCAGGTCGCATAGACATCCTCGTCGCGGCCCTGGATGGTGACGTAGACCGCATAGTCGAAGCTGAGGTCGAGCGGACCGGGCACGGCGCGGGAGGGATCGATCGAACGGCTGAGGATTTCCAGGCTCGTATGCGCCGCGATCACCTTGAAGCCGCGCTGCTGGCTGAGACCGATGGTGACGTCTTCGAGAAGCGCCCTGCCGACGCGCTCCATCAGCGGATCGGTGAAGATGCTTTCCGGCGGCAGGATGATGATGCGCGGCTGGCCGACCGAATTGACGGACAGCTCCGGCGCCGGCTGGGAATGCCCTGACGTCGCCTGTGCCGCCGGCACCAGGTTCAGTTCGCGGGCAAGAGCGGTGGTGCTTTCTTCCGGCTCGGTGTCGAAGTCGTCCTTCAGCTGGCTCTTGCACTTCAGATAGGCCTGACGCGCCGCTGCCGGATCGTTCATCCTGACATAGGTGCGCATCAAGGCGCGATAGGCCGTCTCACTGGCAGAGTCGAGTTCCAGCAGGCGCTTGGCAAGCGTGACCTGATCTTCATCCGATCTGTCTTCTGATGTCTCGACCAGCCGGGCGAGATGGGCCGAGCGCAACTCGTCGACCCGCTGGCGCTCAAAGGTCAGCCAGTCCTCGGCGCCCTGCGTCGGCGATTTGACGCCTTCGAGCAATTCGCCATTCAGCAGGTCGCCGTCTTCGGGTGCGAGCGGCCCTTTCTGTTTCAGGATATGAACGTCGACCTCCCAGCCATCGGCAAGGCCGATATGGGTTCGGGTCGCGGCAAGCAGCGGTGGAAGGCCGGCGGGAATGCTTTGTTCGATGCGCGCCAGCAGCTGGCGCAGGCTGCCGGCCCGTTTTTCCGGCAGTTCCGATTGCCAGAGCTGCCGCCTGACGGTTTCGCGGTCGAGTTCGAAATTGGGTTCGGCGGCGAGCATGGCGAGGAGAAAATAAGACTTCTCCGGCAAGGGGAGTTCCTTCCCCGCCGCCATCAATCGCGGTCTTCCGAGCAGGCACAGCCTGTTCGTCAGCATCTGCCGGATGTCCATCGCATCTCGGTTCTCACCCCTGAAAGCCAAGGCGCACAAGCGCACCGGCGGTCAAGAAATCATGTTAAAGCTATAAAGCCGCCGCGCATAGCGGCTTTGCTATAAAAAGAAGAAATTTCAGCGATTATTTGCATTTTCGCATGTCGCTCGCCGAGAAGATGCTTTGCCGATATTTTGGATGGTAGGCGTTTTGCGTTCCCTGGCGGCAGGTTATTAAGCTATCGACGGCCCGTATCACAGGCTGTCCCCGACCAAAATCGCCGCTGCGCTACAGGCCAAGCGCCTTGACGTGGGCTTCGCGGGTCCCCTTTTTTGTTTCCGAGAGAGCGGCTCAAGCGGTCTGGAAATCTGTGAGCATACTGTAGGAGGGCAATGTCCTGTTGGCGAAGATCCCCTTGCGGAGGAGGACGCGGTCGGAGTGCGGACGGGCGATAACCTGGTCGAGGCTCCAGGCTTCCAGGATCATCAGGTCTGCCGGACGATCGACGCCGATCGTACCGGCGTCGATGCCCATGATGCCAGCGGGTGCCGGGCCGGCAAGAGCGGGCGCATCCGCGTAAGGGTGGTCGAGATGCAGGATGCGCACCGCTTGCCGCCAGGTGTCCAGCATGTCGTGATCGCCGTAGGCGAAGAACGGATCGCGGCAATTGTCGCCGGCAGCGGCGACCGGAATGCCAGCCGCCTGCAATTCCTGCACGGGCGTGACCCCGCGCCAGCGCGGCGTGCGGCCGTCTTCGCGATCCTGGAGATACATGTTGACGGTTGGCAGCGTGATGATCGAGAGGCCGGCATCGGCGATCAGCGCGATCGTGTCGCGCAATTCTTGCTCGCCCAGAAGCGCAAGCGAACAGCAGTGGCCGCACGTAACGCGCCCCTCGTAGCCGTGGCGAATGGCGGCACGCGCCACATGCGGCAGGGCATCGGCCTGTGCCGCCTCGTCGACATGTAGATCGATATCGAGTTCCCGCTCCTTCGCCAGCGCAAACAACCGGTCGAGCAGCAGGTCGATATCGTCGAGGCCTGACCCATGGGTGCCCCCGGAGGCGCGGGTGACGCCGCCGAGCAAGCCGCCGTGGACGGCAACGATATCGGCAAGCCGGGCGCCATAGTCGTCGCGATAGGCATCGAGCGGCACGAGGCCGGCAGCCTGCAAGGTGATGCAGCCTTTCCAACGTTCGCGCATTTCGGCAAACGCGCTCCAGGTGATTTCCGCCTGCCCCTCGTGACTGTCGAGATGGGTGCGGATAGCGGCCACGCCATGGGCGTCGGCCGTTGCAAGACCGAATTCCATCCGTCGCAGGAGGTCGTCGGCATTCCAGTGGGCAAGGCGGTCCGCCGTCGTCGCGGCGCGCGCGCCGGGATGCGTGCCGCCGGAATCGGGCGCACGTCCCATGGTGTGGCCCTTGTCGAGATGGGCGTGCGCGTCGATCAGAAGCGGCCAGACATGGCGGCCGTCGAGTGCGACTGCATCTTCGCCACCAACGGCAAGGGACGGCGTTATTGCAGCGATCCTGCCGTTCTCGACCAGAATGTCGACGAAGGCGGAACCGTCCCGGTCCACCTCCGCACCACCAGGCACGTCATTTGCAAGCAGCGCGACCGGGACGCGCGCCTTCGCAAGACGAATGCGCTCCGGTCTCGCCAGACGGGCGGCAAGGCTGGGAAACAGGGAAAGATCGTTCATGGTGGGTCTCGATTGGATGGGTTGCCGAGCGGTCAGTTCTCGTCGAACGAGGCGAGCAGACGCTCCTGGGCGAATTGCATGAAATGGCTGCCGGCGGGCGAAAGCGAGCCGCGGGCGCGGTGGAGTATATTGAGCCGTTGCAGCGAGCCGGTTCCCGTCAGCGGAATGAAGACCAGGTCGCCAGTCGCCATTTCGCGGTCGACGTCGAGCCGGTTGAGGAAGGTGATGTGAGGCGTTGTCCGGGCAAGGCGCTTCATCAGTTCCATCGAATTGGTCTCTACGACGGGAACAAGGGTGGCACGCGCCGGGGCAGTTGCCTCGACGACCTCGCGCAGCGACAGCGATCGATCCGCCAGAACCAGCGGATAGAGCAGGCAATCGGACATGCGCACGGTCTTGCGGTTTGCGAGGGGATGGGCGGGCGCGACCACGGCCCCCAGCGCATGGCGGAATTCGGCGGCACGTTGCAGCCGGGTATCATCCGGCAGGTTGTAGGCAATGGCGAGATCGGCCTGGCCGAGCGCAACCATCTCCGCAACAGTCGTCCGGTCGCCGACCATGATCCGCAGACTAACCTGCGGATGTTTTTCCCGGTAAGCTGCAACGATCTCGGCAATCCGGCCCGCCGCGAGCGTTGCCATGGTCGCCAACACCACTTCGCCTCGATTGAGCCCCTTGAGGGACTGGATCTGCGCCCGCATCCGCTGATGCGCCTGCAGTGTCTCGCGAATGTGCTGGATGAGGATCTCTCCGGAACTCGTGAGTTTCAGGCCGCGCGGCAGGCGCTCGAAAATGGGTGCCTGCAGCTCTTCCTCAAGGTCCAGGATATAGCGGTTCACCGCAGAGGCGGCGACATGCAATGTCTTTGCCGCCTTGCGGATGGAGCCCTGTCGGGCCACCTCGTCGATATAACGCAGCGCGCGTCCATGAAGCATGATGGGTCCGTTGCCTGACGGGAGTCGGATTGACTGTTCCACGATGTCACCGCAACGGACCATCTACAACGTCACTTCCTGGCGAAATTGGCGTTGATGCGCCGGGTCAGGTATTCGCCGGCGGTGATCGCCTCGTATTTGCCGAGCGGACCCTCAATGACGGCATCGCGGTTTGCCTGGCAGAAGAAGGGCAGGGACAGTCGGCGGCCCATATACTCATTCTCGCGCGGCATGCGCACCCGGTGCAGCGTCGACTGCAGCTGGTCGTCCGACCAGCGCATCAGCATGTCGCCGATGTTGCAGGTGATGTAGCCCTTGCGCGGCGGAACATCCGTCCATTCCTTCAGGGCTGCATCCTTGCCCGGGCACACCTGGAGCCCGCCTTCGCCCTCCTTCTGGTGAAGGATGGTCAAGCAATCGAAGTCCGAATGCGCGCCGGCACGCCACGACGTGAAGTCTTCCGGCTTGGCGCCTTCCATCGACATGTAGTGGATGAGGCGCAGGGTCGATTGATACTGGTCCGAAGAGGGGTCATGCGCCTTGGTGAAGAAATCCTCAGCAAAGCCCATCTTCAGCGCGAAGCAGGAGAGGATGCGCATGCCGAGTTCCCAGTTCTGGCGCTCGAAGCGGAGCATCTTTTCCCGGAAGCCCGGAAGATCGTCTTCGCTCGGCCACAGGTTGAGGCGGATCATGTCCGGCCGGGTGAGTTGGAAGCTCTCCTTGTTATCCGGCGTGCCGGTGGAGGGGCGGACCTGCGCCTTGAATTCCCAGCCGGCATTGATGCCCTTCGGCATCGGGGTTCTCGCCTTGACCTCCGCCGGCAGTTCGAAGAATGTCCAGGCCGTGTTGAAAGCCGCGTCAATATCGTCCTGGGCGATGCCGTGATTGTAGACCTGGAAGAAACCGATATCGACCGAGGCCTGCCAGAGCGCATCGGCGATCTCGTGCTTGCGGTTGTCGAAGTCAGAAAGGTCGATGACGGGGATTTCCCGGTCAACGGTCGTGCCCATGCCGCCGATGGTCGCTTCCTTGGCGAGTTCCGCGAGGGTGTCTGTCTGGATATTCATACTATTCTCCTTAGGTGAATGCCGGCGAACCGGCGATTGAGGAGCAATGTCCGGGCGGGGCCCGACTGCTTCTACTCCGGATGGGTTCAGCCGTTTTTCGGCAGGCTCCAGGGAAAGAGAAGCTTCTGCGCCAGGACCACGGCCTGAAATAGCAAGAGCGACATGGCGGCAAGCAGCAGCAAGCCGGCCCAGGCCTGTGGCAGCTTGAACAGGGAGGTCGACAGCTGGATGAAATAGCCGACGCCGGCTTCGGATGCGCAGAACTCCGCAACCACGGCGCCGATGACGGCTAGCGTGATCGAGATTTTCAGCGCCGAGAAGATGTAGGGCACCGCAAACGGCAGGCGTATCTGGGTGATCTCGCGGAAGCCCGAGGCGCGCAGGCTTCGCGACAGCTCGATCAGCTCCGGCGGGGTTGCCGCAAGGCCCGTTGCGGTAGAGACGACGAGCGGAAAGAAGGTAATGAGACAGGTGATAACGATGCGTGGCGCATCGCCGGCCCCGAGCACGACGATGATGATCGGCGCAATCGCCACCACCGGCGTCGACTGCACTACGACGAGCAGCGGATAGAGCGTTCGCGACAGGAATGGCGAGCGCATCATGACCACCGCGAGCGGTATGGCGATAACGATGGACATCGCATAACCGATCAGCGCCACCCGCAACGTCGCGGCGATGTGACCGATCCAGCGCTCGAAGCCGATGGAGGAGAACGAGCCGAGGATCGCGCTTGGCGGCGGCAGCAGATAGGTCGGGATCGACAGGAGCCGCGCCGCCGCTTCCCATAGCAGCACCGTGCCGATCAGGGCCGCGGCGGTCGTGATGCCCGGCAACGCCAGCACCCGCTTGAGGAGCGCGACCGGTGTACGGCTCTGCATGGCCTCACGCCGCGTGACGGGTGAGGAGGAGATCGCGGAGGTAATCGGAGAGGTCATGGATCGCCTTGTCCTTTGCAGTTTCGGGGCCGCGTGGCCGGCCGACGGGAACGGTGACTTCGGTCAGGATCGAGCCCGGTCGTCCGGTCATCACCAAAACGCGGTCGGACAGAAGCGCCGCCTCGCCGACGGAGTGGGTGATGAAGACCACGGTCTTCGGACGTTCGGAAAAGATGCGCAGCAGATCGAAGCCCATCACCTCGCGCGTCAGGGCATCCAGCGCCGAGAAGGGTTCGTCCATCAGCAGGATATCCGGGTCCATGAGCAGCGCGCGGGCGATGCCGACACGCTGCTGCATGCCGCCGGACAGTTCGTCCGGCAGGCGTTTCTCGAAGCCGGCAAGCCCGACCATGCTCAGCAATTCACCAGCCCGCCCGCGCTCCTCTGCCGTTACCCGGCCGGTCTTGTGGCGGGCGGGAAACACGACATTGTCCTCGACAGTCGCCCAGGGAAGCAGCGTCGGCTTCTGGAAGACGATCCCGATGTCGTCACGCGGGGCCGTCACCGGCAGATCGAAGACATCTACCGAGCCGGACGTCGGCTTCAACAGGCCGGCGATCATGCGCAGCAGGGTCGATTTCCCGCAGCCCGAAGGGCCAAGGATCGAGACAAATTCATGCCGGGCCACATCGAAACTGACGTCGCGCAGGGCTTCCGTGCGCCCGGACCGGGTTTCGAAAACCTGTCCCAGCCTGTCGAAACGGATAGCGGGCATCGCCATGGCGGTTACTCGGTTACGGCGAAGGTGCGGTTGACCATGGTTTCCGGATCGAGCTTGGCCGGATCGATGTCCTGCGCTTCAGAGACACGGCGCCAGGTTTCGGCGAGGCGGGCGGTTTCGAAGGCACCGAGGCCGTCCTTTTCCGTCACCTCGTTGAAGATCAACGGCAGCGTGTCCTTCAGCGAACCCTGGACATCTTCCGAGCCGAGTTCCGGTACGATGGCGGTGACAGCAGCGGCAGCCTTCTCCGGATTCTCCTTGGCGAATTCGACGGATTTCTTGTAGGCGGCGACAAAGCTGGCGGCGACCTGCGGACGCTTGGCGAGGAAATCGTCGCTGGCGATGAGAGATGCGGAATAAAGCTCGAGCCCGGCTGCCGACCATGGCAGGGCAACGATCTCCTTGCCAGCTTCCTTGCCTTGGTTGCTGTAGCGCGTCAGGTCGGTCATCCAGGCGATGATGCCGTCGGCATTGCCGGTCATCAGCAGCGGGCCGAGTGCACCGGGATCGGCCTTGATGAGCTTGATATCCGCCATGTCGATGCCGGCATCCTTGAGGACCAGCGGCAGGTAGACATTCGACGACGTGAAGGGCGACGTCGCGATCGTCTTGCCCTTGACGTCAGCGACGCTTGCGATCGAACCGCCCTTGGCGACGTAGAAGGCATGCGGCCCCTTGTTGAACAGCGACATGACGGCGGTCACCTTCACGCCTTCATTGGCGCGGGCGGCCATCAGGGCGCCGATATCGGAAATACCGATATCGGAGGACGCGGAGGCAAGGCGCGAGATGGCGTCGGTCGAGCCGCGACCGGAGGCAATCTCCACCTCAAGGCCGGCGTCCGAACAGAAACCTTCCTGAATGCAAACGTAGATCGGCGCCTTGTCGCCACCCGGCAGCCAATCGAGCTGAAAGATCACCTTGTCGGCGGCGGGGGCGGCGCCGGCAGAAAGGGTTGCGGCAAGTGCATAGAAGGCAAGCTTGGTGCGGGACATGGGTCGACCTTTCGCAATTGGTGTTCGGTTTTTAAGGACGGATAGTGATTGGCGACGCGCTCCGGGTCGAAGCCATCCGCGACGAGCCTGGCAATTGCGCAATCGCGTTTTTCAGGACGCTTGCTGCTCAGGCATGCAAAGCAACGCTGCGCGCGAAGGTGATCAGCTCCCGCGTCGATCTCTGCGGATGTCGGGGCGAAATGGCTGGTTTTTCCCTGCATTAGGACACCTCCTCGACAGATTTACCCGTCGAGCAATGTCCAGAACCGAGGCTCAGACCGCTTCTACTCGCAGGTCTTTTGTCTCATGAATATCCGGCGTTCTGCAAGATTTTAAACGCTTCAATTCTTGTGCTGAAAAAACAGGCGAAATTGACGGAATTGAGGTTGAAGTGAGCAGGATCTTCAGCAAGATGATTGAAATAAAAGGAGAAATTCCTCTGCAATCGAGTGGGGCGGCGGCTGAAGAAATAAGCGTTCTAATATTTAGAGCGCTTAGCTCGTAATTTTCTTGTCGCACCTTCAGCTTGCATCTGCGTTTTCCGGCGCATTTTTCTTGTGATCGACCCACATCTGGACGGTTTCAAATGGCGCGCGCCGCGAGTGATGATCACCGACAAGCTTCGATCCTGCGACGCTGCAAAAGCGTGAGATCATGCCCGGCGTTGAACATCGCTCTCACAAGGGCTTGAATAATCGGGTCGATGGCGGCCACGGATGTTATGCCTATTACGACGGTGCCCATCTCGGCGTGATAATCGAGCTGCTGGAATTCGACAGCGAAAAGGAGGCCCAGCCGAAGCGGGCCTAGATCACAGAACCTGTGCGATCCGTTTCGAGCTTGTGTCCGTTGCGATCGCGGCTTCGAGGATATCGAGCCCGATGTCCAGCACCGGCGCGCTGTGCGTCAGCCAGCCGACCGAAATGAGGTCGACGCCGGAAGCCGCGATTGCGGCGGCCGTTACCGGGGTGACCCGGCCGGATGCCTCGGTGATGGCCCGGCCGGCGACGATGGCGACGGCCTCGCGCAGCTGATCCGGCGTCATATTGTCGAGCAGAACGGCGTCGACACCGGTCTCCATCGCTTCGCGTAGCTGATCGAGCGTATCCACTTCGACCTCGATCTTCACCAGATGACCGACGCCTGCCCGCGCTCGGCGGATCGCCTCAGTGACGCTGCCGGCGATGGCGAGGTGATTGTCCTTGATCAGCACCGCGTCATAAAGGGCGAAACGGTGGTTCATACCGCCGCCTGCTCGCACCGCATACTTCTCCAACGCCCTCAGCCCCGGCGTCGTCTTCCGCGTGCAGGCGACGGAAGCCTTGGTGCCGCGGATGGCGGCGGCGATGCCTGCCGTTACCGTGGCGATACCTGAGAGATGGCCGAGGAAATTCAGCGCGGTGCGCTCGCCGCTCAGCAGGCCACGCGACGGGCCTTCGATGGTGGCGATCACGTCGCCGGGCTTGACCGCATCGCCGTCCTGGAGATGGCGGCACATGACGATCTCGGGATCGACGAGGGTGAAGGCGAGTTCGGCGGCATCGAGCCCGGCGATCACGCCCGGCTGGCGGGCCGCCATTACCACCGTCGAGCGGTGATCGTGGGGGATGACCGAGGCCGAGGTGATGTCGCCGGCAAGGCCGAGATCTTCGAGCAGGGCGGCCCGCACCAAGGGTTCGACGATCAGGCGCGGGAGGGGAACGAGGCTCATCTCAGGCACTCCTTGCAAGGGCATAGGGCGGGGTCGCTCGGGCGATCTCCAGAACGTCGGAAAGGCACATCTGGCGCCGGTTGGCGTTGGTGAGCTTCAGCGGAAAATCGGTGCGGGCATGGGCGCCGCGCGATTCCATCCGCAGGCTGGCAAAGACGGCGACCGAGAGCGCGACGATGGCCGGATCGGCGGCAGGGCCGCTGCCTTCGGCAATCGGCAGCAGGGCGGCGATCGCGCCATGAATGGCGCCGGCATTGCGCAGCACGCCGAGATGGCGCGAGACGATCGGCCGCACGAATGACGAATCGGCCGGCGTCGGGAGACTCCCGGCGGAGATGGTGCCGGTACCACTTCCCGGCATGCCTGATATGTTGCGCGCCGCCCGCATGCCCATGACAGCCGCCTCCAGCAGCGAATTGCTGGCAAGCCGGTTTGCGCCGTGCAGGCCGGTCGAGGCCGCCTCTCCCGCGACCCAGAGACCGGGAACCGAGCTGCGGCCATTTGCATCCGTGGCCACACCGCCCATGTGATAGTGAACGGCCGGGCGAACCGGAATGAGGTCTTTCGCCGGATCGATGCCGGCCTCGCCGCAAAGGGCGGAGATGACAGGAAAGCGGGCGGCAAAGCGGCTGCCGAGAGCAGCGCGGGCATCGAGGAAGGCTCGTCCGCCACGGGCGATTTCGGCGCTGATCGCTCGAGCCACCACGTCGCGCGGCGCAAGCTCGGCGCCGGATATGCGGGCCATGAACCGTTCGCCGCGTTCGTTGACGAGCAAAGCCCCCTCGCCGCGCACCGCCTCGCTGACCAACGCCAGCGGCCGGCGGCGTGAATCGAGCGCGGTCGGATGGAACTGGACGAATTCCATATCGGCGAGCGCTGCACCGGCTCTTGCCGCCAGCGCGATCCCCTGGCCGAAATTGCCCATTGGATTGGTGGTCGCGTCGTAAAGCCCGCCGATGCCGCCGGTGGCGAGCACCACCTTCGCTGTCGGCAGAATGACGGCGCCTTTCGCGGTCGCGCAGAGCAGACCGGCGACCTTTTCGCCATCCATCAGAATCCGCCGCGCCTCGAAGCCTTCAAGCACTGATATAGCTGGCGTTTTCATCACCGCCTCGATCAGCGCGGCGATGATCGCCGCACCCGAGCCGTCGCCCTCGGCATGGGCGATACGGTGGCGATTATGGGCCGCCTCCAGCCCGAGCGAGAGTTCGCCGGCGGCATTCCGGTCGAAACGCACGCCGGCTTGCTCCAGCGCGGCGATCGCCGCCGGTGCCTCGGCGATGATGTCGGCGGCGACCACCGGATCGCAGAGCCCGTCACCGGCCGCAAGCGTATCGGCAAGATGCAGCGCCGCGCTGTCGTCGGCGCCGACGCTGGCGGCGATGCCGCCCTGCGCCCAGGCGCTCGACGTCTCCGCGCCAAGGGCCGCGCGGGTGACGATCACGGAGGGTTCAGGCGCCAGTGTCAGCGCGGTCATCAATCCGGCAAGCCCGCTGCCGACGATCACCGTACGTCCGGCAAGATGGTCGAGGACCTCGGTCATATCGCCAGCATCCTCTCGACGGCGCGGCGCGCGGCCACCGCAATTGCCGGATCGACGGTGACCTCGTGGCGGTTCTCCTCGAGGGCGGCGCGGATGTTGGCCAGGGTGATCCGCTTCATATGCGGGCAGAGATGGCAGGGTCGAATGAACTCGACATCGGGATGATGCACGGCGACATTGTCGCTCATCGAGCATTCGGTGAGCAGCACGACCCGCGCCGGCTTCTGCTGGCCGACATAGTCCGACATGACAGCGGTGGAGCCGGCGAAATCGGCTTCGGCCACGACGTCGGGCGGGCATTCGGGATGGGCGAGCACGGTCACGCCCGGATGGTTTTCGCGCAACTGACGCACATCCTCGGCGGTGAAGAGTTCATGCACCTCGCAATGGCCATGCCAGGCGATGATCTCGACATTCGTCTCGCGGGCGACGTTGCGCGCCAGATATTCGTCCGGGATCATCAGCACCTTCGGCACGCCGAGCGATTCTACTACCTGTTTGGCATTGCCCGAGGTGCAGCAGATGTCGGAGGCAGCCTTTACCGCGGCCGAGGTATTGACATAGGTGACGATGGGCACGCCGGGATGGACCTGGCGCAGCAGCGCGATATCCGCGGGCGTGATCGAATCCGCCAGCGAACAGCCGGCGCCGAGATCCGGGATCAGCACGGTTTTCTCGGGGTTCAGCAGCTTGGCGGTTTCAGCCATGAAATGCACGCCGGCAAGCACGATGACGTCGGCGTCGACCTCGATCGCCTTGCGGGCGAGCGCCAGGCTGTCGCCGACGATATCGGCCACGCCGTGGAAGATCTCCGGTGTCTGATAGTTGTGCGCGAGAATGACGGCGTTGCGGCGGCGCTTGAGCTCGAGGATGGCGTCGACGTCATTCTCGAATGTCAGCCATTCGGCTTTGGGAATGACGCGGCTGACACGCTCGTAGAGCGAGGATGCGGAAACAGGATGATTCATGACCGGCTCCTAATTATGCTCTATCTGAGCATATCATAGGCAAAGAGATATTCTCACGGTGAGCATATGTCAATTGCGAGAGAGCGGTAATTTTGTTCCGGCCAGCGCCCGTTCTTCGAGCACGGTGTGGCGGAAGCGGAAAAGCTTGGCCGGCCGGCCGCCGGTTTCGCTTTCGGTTCGGCCGGTTTCCTCGACCAGTTCCTGCTGTTCGATGAGGCGGCGGAAATTCTGCTTGTGCAGCGTCAGTCCCGCCAAGGCCTCGATGGTGCGCTGCAGCCTCAACAGCGTAAAACTCTCCGGCATCAGCTCGAAGACGACGGGGCGGTATTTGATCTTGGCGCGTAGCCGGGCGATACCGGTCGCGAGAATACGCCGGTGATCGGCAAACATTGCGCGGCCGAGATTGGCCTCCGCGTCGCATCCGGCTTCCGCGACGAGCCTTGCTTCGTAAAGCAGTTCGTAGCGCTGCAGCGCCAGATCCTCGTTCCAGCCGCCGCCGTCGAGGCCGAAGGTGAAATCCGCCCGGCGATGGCGATGGTCACGCCTTGCCGGATCGGCATCGGCCCAGTTCCTCAGGCGCGCCATGATCTCGTCAAGCACGGCCGGCCGGCCCTGCCGGTGGTCTTCCCAGGGGAAATATTCGTACCAGCCATGCCATCCCGGCCGGCCGGCGCCCGACTGCTCGTTTACGAGGCCGAGATAACTGATCGAGATCGTCCGCCCGCCCGGGATGTCGTTGTTCCGGTCGCGGTCGGCGAAGGTGTAGAGCTGTTCGAGATAACCGACGGGATGCTCCGTCTGCTCCTGCACCCATTCGCGCAAGCCCGACTGCAGGGTGCGATGCCCCATCTCGAAAGGGCCTGACGGCAGCGCATTGCCGGAACGGATGGTCATGACGCGCGGTTCGTCCTCCGTCACCGCGACGAGCACCGCAATCAATTCCGCATGCGCAAAGCCGATCGTCACAGGGGACCGAATACTCCGTTCCGAATGAATCGAACGGATAATTCCTGACACAGGCCGGGACGGAAGCCAATGGAGAGGAAGCGCCTTTGCGGCGCTTCCCACATCATCGAGACAAGAGAGCGCGTTTGCCCTTAGCTATTGCCCGTCTCACTTCTCAGCCTGTCCAGGAAAACCTTCAGCTCCGCCTCGTCGATGCCGACGTTGTGGCGCTTTTCCGGATAGGCGCCGGTCCGGACATCCTCGGCGAACTCCGTGAAGGCGGCGATGCGTTCGCGCTGCAGCCGATCGTGTTCGGCGGCGAAATTGCGATAGACCTTGGCATGGCGGGGATAGTGATCACGATTGGCGCCGAGCACGTCGTCGGCGAAGAGATATTGGGCGTCGCAGCCGCTGCCGGCGCCCATGGAGATCATCAGCATCGAGGTGTTGCTGCTGATGGCGGCAGCGACATCGCCCGGCACGACTTCGATTTCGGCGGCGAAGGCGCCGGCCTCTTCCAGGGCCTTGGTCTGCCGCCAGATCTCGGCCGCACTTGCCGCCGTCTTGCCGACGGCGCGGAAGCCGCCGGTCCAGGTCGCCTTGGACGGGATCAGCCCGAGATGGCCACAGACTGGGATGCCCTCGTCGCGCATGCGCCGGATCGTCTGGAGGCTGGCGGCGCAATAGACCGCATCGCCGCCCGCCTTCAATGCCGCGAAGGCGGCACGCAGATAGTCCTCGGCCGAGACGTGATCGCCATATTCGAGCCCCGGAATGGCAAAGAGCGTGGGGGCGATCTCGCGAAAGACCGGCCCGAGCAGCGAGGGCGGCACGGAGACGATGTCGATGCCGGCCTTTTCGGCGGCGTCCGCCTCCTCCAGCGAGGTGACGCGCAACATGGTGAGCTGGCGCTTGCCCTTTTCCGCAAGCAGATCGGCAACGGTTGCGCGTCTATGTTTTTTCATCATCAATTCCTTTGAAAATATCGGGCGGCTCAGGCGGCCAGCAGGGATTTCAGCTTGATGTCGCTGGCTGCGAGTGCTGCCGGGTTCGGATGGGCGCGCGCGGCGATCAGCATTTCGGCGAGGCGGATGTCGCGTGCCACCGCATTGCCCGGCCCGATGCCGCTTGCAGCGATCAATCGTCCGCCAGCGTCGAGATGGAAGAGAATGAAGGCGCCTGCGCCGAGCTCGCGGCGCTGATGCGTGATGGCTCCTTCAGCAAGGCCTGATATCTGCAGCGTCATGTCGTATTGATCCGACCAGAACCACGGCACCGCCGAAACGGCCTCGTTAAGGCCGAGCATGTTGGCCGCGGCCAATGTGCCCTGCTCCTGGGCATTGCGCCAGGATTCGAGCCGCACCCGCCGGCCACCATAGATCGACAGCGGAAAGGAGCAGCAATCGCCAGCGGCAAAGACATCTGGTGCGGAGGTCTGGAGATAGGTGTCGACGGCAATGCCATTGTCGATGGTAAGGCCCGCTCTTTCGGCGATCTCGATATTCGGCCGTGCACCGATGCCGACAAGGACGAGATCGGCTTCGACCACCTCGCCGGTCGACAATCTGATCAGGGCTTTTCCGTTTTCCTCAGTCAGCGTCTCGATGGAGACACCGCAGCGGATATCGACGCCCTCGGCGCGATGGCGCTCGGTGAGCAGATGGGCGATCTCCGCCGGCACGCCACGCTTTAGCACGCGTTCCAGCCCCTCGATGACGGTGACCTCGGCACCGAGCAGCCGCGCCGTGGCCGCAAGTTCCAGTCCGATGAAGCCGCCGCCGATGATGGCGATATGCTTCCCCGGCTTCATGACATCGCGCAATGCCGCCGCATCGTGATGCGTCCGCAGCGAACGAATATGTCGGCTGCCTTCCGATGCGCCGGGGAATGACCGCGCGGCCGCACCCGTCGCAAGCAGAAGCTTGTCGTAGGAAAGCACGGTGCCGTCCGAAAGCGTGACGGTCCTGGATGCGGTATCGAGATCCTTTGCCTCGAGGCCGGTCAGCAGCCGGATGCCGTTTTCGGCGTATTTTTCCGCCGCGGCGATGAATTTCGGATCGCCCGCATCGGTGGAGCCGGCCTTCGAAAGCGGCGGCCGTTCATAAGGCGGAAGAGGCTCGGCGCCAACCAGCGTGATCTCGCCGTCAAAACCCTTTTCCCGCAAGGCGAAGGCGGCGCGCGCCCCGCATTCGCCTGCGCCCAGGATAACGAAATGTGTCACAGCAGCCTCCCTCAGAGCGAGATGAAGACGGCGCCGTCTTCGATCTTGACCGGATAGGTCTTGAGATTGACGCAGACCGGCGCACCCTTGGCTTCGCCCGTCTTGTAGTTGAAGCGGCCGTTATGTTTCGGACATTCGATGATCTCATCCATGACGAGCCCGTCGGCGAGATGGATATGTTCATGCGTGCAGAGCCCGTCGGTGGCGAAGAATTCGTCGTCCGGGCTGCGATAGACCGCGAAGGTGCGCCCGTCGTGATCGAAGCGGATGACATCCTCTTCGTCGATCTCGTCCTTGCCGCAGACCTGGATCCAGTTTCCGCTCATCTTGTCCTCCCTCGATTGTGATTATTGCGCGGCCGGAGCCAGCTCGTTGTGGAATTCTTCGCGATAGGGCCGCGCGGTGGCCGGCAATTCGCGCTTCAGGAAATAATCCTCGTTGCGCAGTTGGCGCAGGAAGGCCGGGATCATCTCGCGGTAGCCGGACAGGATCGACGCGTTCGGCGCCGGCAGGTCGTGCTTGATCATCGCGTGCAGCTGGGGCAGCGCGTGGTAGGGCACCATCGGAAACATGTGATGTTCGACGTGGTAGTTCATGTTCCAGTAGATGAAGCGGCTGATGGGGTTCATGTAGACCGTACGGCTGTTCAGCCGGTGGTCGATGACATTGTCGGCAAGACCGCCATGCTGCAGCAGTCCGGTCAGCACATGGTGCCAGGCGCCGTAGAGGCGCGGCAGGCCGATCAGCATCAGCGGCAGGAGCGAGCCCATGGCGATGGCGGCTGCGATCGTCGCGACATAGATCGCCAGCCAGATGCGGGCGAAACGGATCGCTTTTGGCTGCTCCATCTCCGGGATGAAGGTCTTTTCCGCCGCGCTGACGCCGCCAAAGGCATTGCGCAGCATGTCGACGACCGCATGCCAGGCGTCGAGGATGCCGAAGAAATTGAGCACCAGCCGGAAGAGGTCCGGCGGCCGCATGACGGCGATCTCGGGATCGCGGCCGACGATCACCGTATCGGTATGATGGCGCGCATGGCTCCAGCGCCAGGTCACCGGATTGCGCATGATCATGAAGCAGGCGATCTGGTAGACGGCATCGTTCATCCAGCGCGTCTTGAAGGCGGTGCCGTGACCGCATTCGTGCCAGCGGCTATCCGAAGCCGAGCCGTAGAGCACGCCGTAAGCGAGGAAGAAGGGCAGCGCGATCCACGAGCCCCAGAAATAGATGCCGAGCCCGGCCAAGATCGCCATGCTGCCGAGCCAGATGACGGTGTCACGGATCGCCGGCGCATCGGAGCGCTGCATCAGCGCCTTCATCTCCTTGCGGGGAATGTCGGTGTGATACCATTCGGCTGCCGCCAGCCCCGTCTCGACGGCGGTGCGGCCGCTTTCGCCGAGCAGGTCGTAGTCACGCTTCTTTGTCTGGGTCGCCATTATCCGCCTCCCGCTATGCCCTTGCCTGGGAGAATAGGTTGACTTTGGCGGGCGCTCAATGCAGGCTTGATATAATCTATCAAAAGCCATCATGAATGGCTTGCATTCATGATTGAATCCATCAGGAACGCCCATGCGCCGTCCCACCATATCCGATCTCGCCCGCGCCTCCGGCGTCAGCGTCGCCACCGTCGACCGTGTTCTCAATGCGCGCCACCGGGTGCGAGAGGAAACAGCGCGACGGGTCTATGATGCGGCGCAATCGATCGGCTATCACGCTGTCGGGCTGATCAAGCAGCGCGTCTTCGAGGATCTGCCGCAATACAAGCTCGCCTTCCTGCTGCAGAAGCCGATGCAGCCCTTCTATCAGAGCTTCGTGCGTGAGATCGAAACCGCAGCGCGCGCGCTGACGTCCGCGCGCATCCAGACGCAGATCGACTTTCCGTCAGCCGCGACACCGGCTGCGATCGTCGAAAAGATCAAGACGCTCGGCGCCCGCAACCAGGCTGTTGCTCTCGTCGGTCCGGATTATCCGGCGGTAACGACGGCGGTCGAAGAGCTGAAGGAGCGCGGCATTCCGGTGTTTTCCCTGCTCTCCGATCTCGCCACCGGCGTGCGCGACGCCTATGTCGGCGTCAACAACCGCAAGGTCGGGCGCACCGCCGCCTGGACGATCGCGCGCACGGCGAAGAAGCCCGGCAAGGTTGCCTGTTTCGTCGGCAGCCACCGCTTTCACGGCCATGAGCTGCGGGAAATCGGCTTCCGCTCCTATTTTCGCGAGAATGCGCCGGAGTTCGATGTCGTCGACACGCTTATCAATCTCGAGACTGCCGAAATCACCCATGAGGCGACGTTGACGCTGCTGCAGAAACATTCCGATCTCGTCGGCCTCTATGTCTGCGGCGGCGGCATGGAGGGGGCGATCTCGGCGTTCCGCGAAGAAGGCGTCGGCGGCAAGATCGTGCTCGTGGTCAACGAGTTGACCCCCGACAGCAAAGCCGGTCTTGCCGACGATATCGTCGCCATGGCGATCGGGACCCCCCTGCCCGCCCTCTGCAAGGAGCTGATGGTGCTGATGACCAGCGCCATCGAAAACGGCGAAACGGCGGTTCCCGGGCAGCTCTTCCTGCCTTTCGATATTCATATTTCTGAGAACATCTAACAATGATGGAATTCCGTCATTTCGTTGGAAATTCTCTCAGCAATGAAAGCGAGCGCCGGCAATGACGGATGGATTGCGACGCGAATTCCGATAGAGATTCGCTGACCCATTCACGAGGACTGCTCCGCCGTGACGCGGAGATCAGGAGGAGATATCAATCATGACTACGATCCGTTTTGCGCTCAACCACATGGCCGCACCGTCGCTCGCCATCGACGACTTTTTCGCACTGGCCAGATCGCTCGGCATCGATGCCGTCGAGATCCGCAACGACCTTTCCGGCAATGCCATCCTTGACGGCACCAAGCCCGAAGCGATCAAGGAGGCTGCCGCCCGCCATGGGCTGACGATCATCTCGATCAATGCCCTGCAGTGCTTCAACGAGTGGAACGCGACAAGGGCGGCCGAAGCGCAGGAACTGATCGATTATGCCAGCGCGTCGGGCGCCAAGGCGCTCGTCCTCGTGCCGAAGAACGACGGCACGGGCTGCGCCGATGGCGAACGGCAGGTCAATCTGCGCCAGTCTTTGGCCGCGCTGAAGCCGATGCTCGAGAAAGCCGGCATTATCGGTCTCGTCGAGCCGCTCGGTTTCGAGATCTGCTCGCTGCGCTCGAAGACCGAGGCGGCCGAGGCGATCAAGGAACTCGGCGCGGAATCGACCTTCAGGCTTGTCCACGATACTTTCCACCATCACCTTGCCGGCGAAGCCGCGACCTTCCCTGAGCTCTCCGGCCTCGTGCACATCTCGGGCGTCAGCGAC
This sequence comes from Rhizobium sp. BT-226, assembly GCF_025847085.2. Classification (NCBI taxonomy): domain Bacteria; kingdom Pseudomonadati; phylum Pseudomonadota; class Alphaproteobacteria; order Hyphomicrobiales; family Rhizobiaceae; genus Rhizobium; species Rhizobium sp. BT-226. Next base: position 312,880 of record NZ_JAOYTI010000005.1, read on the forward strand.
CACGCGGTTTCCGTTGCCGATATGCGCGATTCCCATCGCGTGCTCGTCGACGGCGACGACCGGCTCGACAATGCCGGGCAGATCAAGGCGTTACTGCAGGCGGGCTATGCCGGCCCGTTCTCCTTCGAGCCCTTCGCAGCGGAAGTTCATGCGCTGAAGGATCCGGCCGGCGCGCTTCGCGCCAGCATGGAGTATCTCGGCGCGCGGGTCTAAAAGCCGCGCGGTCGCTTGACGCTACTCTCTACCTCTGAACCGACGCTGATAGGCAGGATTGTAGAGCGAGCTTTCGCGGAAATCTTCCACTGCCAGCGATGGGCCGACGAAGATGATCGCCGTGCGTTCGATCGGTTCGGCCGCAACCTTTGCCTCGATATCGGCGAGCGTGCCGCACAGGATGCGCTCGTCCGGCCAGGAGGCCTTGACGATGATGGCGACCGGGCAGTCGACGCCGTAAAGCGGCGTCAATTCTTCCACCACTTGCTTCAGCGCGTGGATGGCCAGATGGATCGCCAGCGTGGCGCCCGTCGCGCCGAATTTTGCCAGCGTCTCGTCGTTGGGCATTGGTGACGCGCGGCCGGAAACGCGGGTCAACACCAGGCTTTGCGCCACGGCGGGGATCGTCAGCTCTCGGCCGAGGGCTGAGGCTGCGGCGGCGAAGGCCGGAACGCCTGGCGTCATCGTATAGTCGATGCCGTGTTTTTGCAGCCGGCGCACCTGTTCGGCGACCGCACTCCAGACCGAGAGATCGCCGGAATGCAGCCGGGCGACATCCTGGTCGGCCGCGGCAGCGCGAAGATATTCTGCCTCGATCTCGTCGAGCGACATCGGCGCCGTATCGACGATGCGTGCGCCCGGCGGGCAATATTGCAGCAGTTCGGGCGAAACGATCGAGCCGGCATAAAGGCAGACCGGGCATCGGGTGATGAGATCGCGGCCACGAACCGTGATCAGATCCGCAGCACCTGGCCCCGCGCCGATAAAATGCACCGTCATCTCGTCATCCTTTCGTCCACCGCCACTGCGTCACGGGCATCGCCGGCCGCCAGCCGCTCATGCCGCCGACAGGCTGTGCGCGCGATATCTCGATCCGTGTGAGGAAGCCGCCGCGTTTTGCATGTTCGGCGAGCAGCGCCGCCTCCATTTCCAGCGTCACCGCGTTGGCAACCAGCCGCCCTCCCCGCTTCAGCGCGGCAATCGCAGTGTCGATAACACCCTGCTCACTGCCGCCACCGCCGAGGAAGATCACATCCGGTTCCGGCAGACCCTTCAGCGCATCGGGTGCTGCACCTTCGATGACGGCAAGATGCGGCACGCCGAAAGCGAACGCGTTGCGGGCGACACGTGCGGCCCGCTCCGGCGACTGCTCGACGGCGATCGCCTTCAGGCTGGGATCGGCCAGCATCCATTCGATGCCGATCGATCCCGAGCCTGCACCGATATCCCAGAGCAGTTCGCCGTGACGCGGGCCAAGCGCCGAAAGCGTCATTGCCCGGATTTCGCGCTTGGTGATCTGCCCGTCATGTTCGAACAGCTCGTCCTCGAGCCCTGGGGCAAAAGGCAGAATGCGAGCCCCCTCCCCTGCCGCAACATCAACCGCGCAGACATTGAGGGGATCGATGTTCAGAAGATCGAAATCCGCAGCCACTGCACTTCTCAGCCGTTCCCGAGCGCCGCCAAGCGCCTCGATCACGGTAAGCTGCGACTGACCGAAGCCGGTAGCGGCCAACAGGGCAGCCAGGTCGCCTGGCCCCTTTTCGTCCGAAGTCAGCGCGAGGATGCGTCGGCCGGGGTGCAGATGCGGCCGGATCAGGTCGATCGGCCGTCCATGCAGCGAGATCGTCGCGACCTCCTGTAGCGGCCAGCCAAGGCGGGACGCGGCAAGGCTGAAGGCCGAGGGTGCGGGGATGGTGCGCATCTCTTCCGCCGCCACGTAGCGGGAGAGCGTTGCGCCGACGCCATAAAGAAACGGGTCGCCGGAGGCGAGCACGACAACAGGTTTGCCGCGCCTTTTAACGATGGCCTCGACCGAGCGCTCGAACGGGCTCTGCCAGGAAAGCCTTTCGCCTGTGATCAGCGATGCAGCGAGTGCATGATGCCGCGCGCCACCGAAGACGGCAGGTGCGGCCGCGATCAGCCTCTTCGCCTCCTCACCCAACCCTTCTGGACCATCTTCGCCGATGCCGATAATAGTCAGCCAGCGCTGGCCGGACGCAGGAGAGACATCAGACATGGGAAGACCCCGCATCCTGATCCTTGGCGGCACCAGCGAGGCGCGGCTGCTGGCTGAGGCGCTCGCGGGGCGTGATGATTGCGATGTTCTTCTGTCGCTTGCCGGCCGCACCGAAAAACCGGCCGCGCAGCCTGTTCCGGTTCGTATCGGCGGTTTCGGCGGCGCTGCCGCACTTGCCGATTTCCTGAAGGCCGGCGGATGTGACCTGTTGATCGACGCCACCCACCCTTTCGCCGAGCGCATTTCGGCCAATGCCGCTTTCGCGGCTGAGACCACCGGCATTGCTGCCATCGCTTTGCGCCGTCCCGAATGGCAACGCCGGCCGGGCGATCGCTGGCGGGAGGTGCGGAGCATTCCGGCTGCCATCGAAGCGCTTGGCCCCTCCCCCCGCCATGTCTTCCTGGCGACGGGCCGGCAGGGCGCGCATCATGCGCAAGCCGCACCGCAACATCACTATCTCGTCCGCAGCGTCGATCCCATCGAACCGGCGCTTGCGCTTGATAATGTCGATTATGTCCTCGAGCGTGGTCCGTTCACGCTGGACGGTGAATGCGATCTGCTGAGGCAGCACGACATCGACGCCATCGTCGCCAAGAACAGCGGCGGTGCCGCCACCTATGCGAAGATCGAGGCAGCCCGCCTGCTCGGTATCGAGGTGATGATGGTCGCGCGCGCGCCGGCCTCGAACGTCAAGGCGGTCGACACTGTCGAGGCAGCGCTGGCGGCGATCGATCACCTGTTTCCTCCCGCCATGAAACGCGGCGTATAGATGAGGTCCAGCCGGCCTGGCCGCGTGACGATGCGTGTCTCGGCGGAGCCGATGATGATGCAGGTCGCCATATCGGCAATCGACGCGTCCGCGTCTGACAGCTGCTGGACTGCGATGCGCTCATCCGGCCGCCCGGCCGCCCGCCCGAAAATAACCGGCGTTGCTGGGGGCAGATGGTCACGCAACAGCTTGAAGGCGTCGCCGAGCTGCCAGGGCCGCGCCCGGCTGATCGGATTGTAGAGAGCGATGACAAAGCCTGCCTTCGCCGCCAGCTCGAGACGTTTTTCTATTATATTCCAAGGCTTTAGATTGTCGGATAACGAGATGGCGCAGAAATCGTGGCCAAGCGGCGCGCCTGCTCTTGCCGCCACGGCCAGCATCGCCGTGATGCCGGGCAGGATGGTGAGATCGACCGCGCGCCAGCCGGCCGGCCCATTCTCGATCGCTTCGCAGACCGCAGCAGCCATGGCGAAGACGCCGGGGTCGCCGCCGGAGACGACGCAGACCTTGGCTCCATCCGCTGCCATGGCAAGGGCTGCCCCTGCCCTGCCGAGCTCCTCACGATTGTCCGAGGCATGCCGCAGCTGATCGTCGCGGAGCTGCAGCCTGTCGAGATAGGGTCCGTAGCCGAAGAAATCGGTTGCCTGGTCGACGACGGCGAGCGCCTCCGGTGTCATCTGCTCGGGATTGCCGGGACCGGTGCCGATCACGAAAAGCCTGCCGCTCATCGGCTCGCCTCCCAGCCCGGCACCAGCACGAGCGAAAAATACGGTGCATCGCCGTCGGTCCGGTCGGCAAGCTTTTCCATCGCCGCATTCGCCATGGTGCCGCGCTCGACATAGACGGCTTCCTCAAGCCGGCCGGCCGCCGCTAAGGCCCGGCGGATCTTCGGCAGGTTGCGGCCGACCTTCATGATGACGGCGGCTTGCGTATCGGCAAGGCGGCGTGTCAGCTCGGTCTCGGCCATCGTACCGGGCAGTACGGTAAGGACGTCGTCGCCCTGGACGATCGGCATGCCCGCCAGTGACCAGCAGCCCGACATGGCGCTGATGCCCGGGATCACTTCCGTCGGGTACCGCGTGGAAAGCCTGACATGCAGGTGCATATAGGAGCCGTAGAAGAGCGGATCGCCTTCGCTGAGAACGGCGACAGTCAGCCCGGCATCGAGATGCCCGGCAACAGCTTTGGCAGACAGATCGTAGAATTGGGTGATCAGCCTCTGGTAGCGTTCGTCGTTCTTGTCGATCTCGGTCGTCACTGGATAGTAGAGCGGCAGCAGCGTCACCCCGGATTTCAGCAGCGGCTCGACGATCGCCTTGCCGTTGCCGCCCCTGCCCTGCTTGGCGAAATAGGCGATCACATCCGCGCCTTCGATGGCGCGCACGGCTTTGAGTGTGAGGAGCTCCGGATCGCCGGGACCCGTGCCGACGCCGATAAGACGGCCGCTTGTCGTCATAGGCCCGGCCTCGCCAAAGCATTGATGGCGGCTGCCGTCATGGCGCTGCCGCCGAGCCGGCCGCGGACGATGGCAAAGGGTACGCCATAGGAGTTTTCCGCCAATGCATCCTTCGATTCCGCCGCGCCGACGAAACCCACGGGCATGCCGAGGATCGCCGCCGGTTTCGGGGCGCCGTCGCGCAGGAGTTCGAGCAGATGGAAGAGGGCGGTCGGTGCATTGCCGATCGCGACAACGCTGCCGCCGAGCCGATCGAGCCAGAGATGCATGGCGGCGGCAGAGCGCGTATTGCCGGTCTCGCGCGCAAGCTCCGGTGTCGCGGGATCGCGCAGCGTGCAGATCACCTCGTTCAGCGCCGGCAGCCGCGCCCGGGTCACGCCCTGAGATACCATCTCCGCGTCGCAGAAGATCGGCGCGCCGCCCTTCAGCGCTTCGCGCGCCGCGCCGACGAAATCGGCCGAGAACAGGAAATGCTCCGCCGCCTCGACCAGCCCGCAGGCATGGATCATGCGCACGGCGATTTCGGCTTGGTCTTCGGTGAAGCGCGAAAGATCGGCCTCGGCACGGATGATGGCAAAGGAACGCTCGTAGATCGCATCGCCGCTGCGGATATAATCGTAGTCTGGCATTCCTATTCCTGTCGCAGCGCCTTCGAAACGCCGGTTGCGCCAAGCCGTGTAAGGCAGGCGGCGGTCGATTCGCCAGCGTCTTTGTTGTCTTCGATGGCCCGGGCGAGCCTCTCTATAGCGAAATCGATCCGACCGCCAGCGATCCGTTCGTCCGGCTGATCCGCCGCAAGCCCATTGAGGATGAGGCCATAACCTTCCGCGGAGCCCGTCAGGGTCAGCGCCGGCCGGGCATGAGCGCAGCCCTTGGCACAGCCGGATAGATGAAGTGTCAGCGAACCATCGAAAAGGGCAGGTGCCGCGGCAATGAGCCGGCGCGCCAGGGTCCGCGTCTCGTAGAAGGCCGAGCCGCAGGCGCCGGCGCCGGCGCAGGCGGCGATATGCTCGGTATTCTCGCCGGGCTGGGTGCTGAAGCCATGTCTGGCTGCAGCGATCTGCATAGCCGGCACTGTATCGGCGGAAAGCCCGATGAAGAAAAAACCGCGACCGGGCGCAAGCCGGATGGTTGTTGCGCCACGAGCATTCGCCAGGTCAAGCAAGGCGATCAGATCAGAGGCTCTCATCTGCCCGAATTCCGGCCGGACGCCGAGTATGGTTTTGCCGTCCTCAAGCCTGTGCGAGCCGGCAAGCGGCATCCCTGCCGCGCGGGACGAAATGAATTGAATGTCATCCATTGCGGGAAAACGCGCCCGCAGAAGCGCCGGATCGATATCCCTTGCCCGCCTGCCCTGCCCCAGGGTCGCCAACAAGCTCAGAATTTCGCCAACGGCCGATATCGCAGCCTCCGTGGGACCGATGGCGACCGGCATTGCAGTTTCACCGTCGCCATTGATCGCGACAAGCCAATCTGTGGGGGATTGCGCGACGATACGGATATCGGCGGACAGCGCTGACAAGCCGAAGGCTCCGCCACCGTCAACGACGAGCGAGAGCTTTGGCGCGAGCCGCGGCGAGGCAAGCAGATCGTGGAGCGTGCTGCGCAAGGCCATTTCCATAGCGGCCGGATCGCTTCTCTCCTCCGGGTCGATGCCGTGCAGCGGCGATGTCTCGATCGCCGGCCCGTCCGGCACGGTGATCCCGGCGGCATCGATATCAGCGGCGAGCTGTCCGACCGTCTCAGCCCGAAGGCCTCGGATCTGCAGATTGCCGCGGGCAGTGATTTCCAGAATGCCGTTTCCATGTGCTGCGGCAGAGCGGGCAAGGCTTGCGAATTGCGACGGCGTCAACGCGCCGCCGGCCGGCCGCAGCCGTACCAGCAAACCGTCGCCGGTCGGCGTGGGCGCCGCAAGGGCGGGGCAGGCGCCGCGTCTACGCATCGCCGTCGGGCGACCGCGCAGATCCGCCTCGCCTGTCCTGTCGCTCGCCTTTGCGGCCTTAATGCTCATTCTCGATCCTCTGGCCACTTCTTACATGATCGCAGCCGGGCCGGCAAAGCATGCTGGAAGCGCTTCGAACTGGCTATTCGTCGAAATCCCGGCCCTTGCGCAGGAGATAGATGTCCATGATCCAGCCGTGCCGCTGCCTGGCCTCGGCCCTGAGCGTCAGAATGTCGGTAGCAATGTCGCCAAGTCGTCCTGATCTGACGATCTCGTCCTTGGTACCGAGATAGGCGCCCCAGAAGATCTCGGCGTCGGGATCGTCGATCTTGGCAAAAGCCTGTTCGCCGTCAAGCATGACGACGGTGCTGTCGGCCAGAAGTCCGTCCTGCGCCAGCCTGCGGCCTGTGGTGACTTCGATCGGTTTGCCGACGAGGTTGACCGGGATCCTGTGGCTGGCCGCCAGCGCCTGGATGCTGGTGATGCCGGGAATGACGCTGTAGTCGAAAGCCACGCGGCCTTCCCGGCGCACGCGTTCGATGATGCGGATCGTGCTGTCGTAGAGACTGGGATCGCCCCAGACGAGAAAGGCGCCGCTGCCATCATCCGGGAGACCGGAGATCAGTTCTCCATAGATGCGGGCAATCTCGCCATGCCAGGTGTCGACGCTCTGCACATAGGTCTTGTCTGCCGTCTGCCTTTGCGGCACTGCGAATTCTGAAATCCTGCCGGCCGGCTGGGAGATATAGCGTTCGCAGATCTCCCGCCGGATCTCGGCGAGCTCTTCCTTGCCGGCGCCCTTGACTGGCAGGAAGACCATGTCGGCCGCGTTCATCGCGTTGATTGCCTGTATGGTGAGGTGCTCCGGGTTGCCCGTGCCGATGCCGATGATATTGATATGCTTCAAGCGGATACTCCCCGTTGAGTCCTGGCGGTCTTGCCGAAAAAGCCTGGTCGTCGCAAGTGCTGAACGGGAGTTGGCCGCGGCCAACCGGGCCTGTGGGTGGCATCTGAGCCCTGTTGTTGCTGCAAATCCCGAATCGTGTCACTTTCGATACGCTTTTTGACGCTATGTTGACAGAAAAGCGCATCGAAAAGGATTGAGTGTTTTGGACAACATTAGCGTATCGACGACAGATGTACGGATCGAGCGGCATGCGAACCAGCTTTCGCGGCAACTGAAGCTCCTCCGCGACAAGCTGTTTCCGCCGCTCTCGCAGAAGACGCTACGTACCTTCTCCTCCGGCGAGGCTGCCCAGATGATCGGCGTCTCGGACGGCTATCTTCGCCAGCTTTCACTGGATGGCAAGGGACCGCAGCCGGATCTTGCCCAGAATGGCCGGCGTTCCTACACGCTCGGCCAGATCAACGAATTGCGCCAGTATATGGCGAAGCTCAAGCCGAAGGACGCGCTTTCCTATCAGCCGTGGCGTCGCCCTGGCGAAAAGCTGCAGACGGTTGCTGTCACCAATTTCAAGGGCGGCTCGGCCAAAACAACGACGACGCTCTATCTGGCGCAGTATCTGGCGCTGGCGGGTTACCGGGTGCTTGCGATCGATCTCGATCCGCAGGCTTCGCTCTCCTCAATGCTCGGCGTTCAGCCCGAATTCGATCTTTCCGAGGGCGATACGCTCTATGGCGCAATTCGTTACGATGAGGGCCGCAAGCCGCTGAAGGAGATCGTCCGCAAGACCTATTTCGACGGGCTGGATCTGGTGCCGGGCAATCTCGAACTGATGGAGTTTGAGCATGAGACGCCACGGGCACTGAACGACCGGCAGCGACCTGGCGAGCTGTTCTTCCGTCGCGTTGGCGTTGCCATTGCCGAGGTCGAGGCCGATTACGACATCGTCGTGATCGACTGCCCGCCGCAGCTCGGCTATCTCACGCTTGGCGCCGTCTGCGCAGCTACATCGCTGCTCATCACCATCCATCCGCAGATGGTCGACGTCGCTTCCATGTCGCAGTTCCTGCTGATGACCTCGGATCTGCTTTCTGTCGTACGCAAGGCCGGCGGGGACCTGCAGCATGACTTCATCAAATATGTCGTCACGCGTCACGAACCCTTCGATGCGCCGCAGTCGCAGATCGTTGCGCTGCTGCGCAGCCTCTTCAGTGATGACGTGTTGACGGCGACCATTCTCAAATCGACGGCAATCGCCGATGTCGGTCTAACCAAGCAGACCCTCTACGAGATCGAGAAGGGGCAGGTGCGCCGCTCGACCTATGACCGGGCGTTGGAATCGGTCAATGCCGCCAACAGCGAGGTTCTCGCCGGTATTCACAAAGCCTGGGGTCGAGCATGAGCAGACGCGATCGCCTAAAAGGTCTTTTCGACGATACGGCGCAGGAGTTGGCCGCGGCCAACTACGAGGAGCCATCTTTGCGCGGATCGGCCGGGCCGGTTCGGACGATGGCGCTGACCCTTGGCCGCATGGAGGAAGAGAGCAGGGCGATGCAGGAGGCCTTGCTCTCGGGTGAACGCATCGTTGAACTCGATCCCGATCTGGTCGATTCCTCCTTCGTCCGCGACCGCCTTGCCGACCAGCCGCTCGATATGGAAGATGAGCTGGTGCAGTCGATTGCTGAGAACGGCCAGGAAGTGCCGATCCTCGTTCGCCGCCATCCCAATGATGAGGACCGCTACCAGATCGCCTACGGCCATCGGCGCCTACAGGCGGTCAAGCTGCTCGGGCGCAAGGTGCAGGCAATCGTCCGCAAGCTTGATGATACCGATGTCGTCATTGCTCAGGGCATTGAGAATTCGGCGCGTCGGAACCTTTCTTATATCGAGCGCGCGGTCTTTGCCCTCAATCTCGAGCTCAAGGGTTTTGAGCGTCCCGTGATCATGAAAGCGCTATCGACGGATAAGACGGAGCTATCGAAGTTGATATCCGTCGCAAAAGCCATCCCCGCCGAAATCGTCAGGTCGATCGGAGCCGCGCCTGGCATCGGCCGACGCAGGTGGATGGCGCTTGCCCAGGACTGGAATGGGATGACGGGCGCGCGGCTTGCGAAGCTCATTGCTTCGGAAGGTTTCCTGGCGGAAGAGAGCGACCGCCGTTTCGAGCTTTTGGTTGCCGAGCTCGCCAAGAAAGAGGCGAAGTCCGAAACCACGGAATATGACTGGAAGCCGAAGAGCGGCGGCAAGATTGCCGGCCGAATCAAGAGCGCCGGCAATTCCTTCACGATCGCGTTGAAGACCGGCGACGCGCCGGATTTCGGCGCTTACATTTCACGCCGTCTCGATGAGCTTTACGAAGCCTATCGGGCCGGCAAGTTGCAAGCAGGAGAGTAGACCGCAAAAGAAAAAAGCCTCCGAACGTTGCCGCCGCGGAAGCCTTTCTCATATCTGGACAATCTGAGAATCGCACTTCCTCGAATCACTGTCAAGCGTCTTCGGCATCCTTTTGGGTGGTAGGTTTCTTTTGCCTTGAAAAAAGGTGAGGGACATGGAGCCTCAATATATATCGACGCCCTTTGGGCGGCGATCGATGACACGTGGCATGCTGGCAAGCCAGGAAAGCGCCCGCAAGGTCGATCCGGAGGCATCGGTCGACAAGTGGAAGATTTTTCGTGCGCTCTGCGAAGCAAGGGACATAGTCGGCGTATCGGACCGTGCTCTCGCTGTTCTCAACGCGCTGTTGACCTTCTACCCGAAGAACGAGATTGCCGAGGCCAACGGTTTCGTTGTCTTTCCGTCGAACGAGCAGCTGTCGCTTCGCACGCATGGCATGGCTGGTACAACGTTGCGGCGGAACCTGGCGATGCTGGTGGAAGCCGGCTTGATCATACGGCGGGATAGCCCGAACGGGAAACGTTTTGCCCGCCGCAACGGCGAGGGCGGACTTGGAGAGGCATTTGGCTTCAGCCTGGCGCCGCTCCTGGTGCGCGCTCGCGAGATCGAGGCGCAGGCGGCTCAGGTGATGGCCGCCAAGCTCGAATGGAAGCGCCTGAGGGAGCGCCTGACACTTTGCCGGCGTGACATCACCAAGCTCATCGAGATCGCTCTGGAGGAGGAAATTGCGGGCGAATGGATCGAGATGCAGAAGCATTTCAATCTGCTTTCCGCAAGCCTGCCACGGCGCCCGTCGGCCGCCGAGATGGAAAGCCTGCTGGCCGATCTCGAAGCTTTCCGGGAATTGATCGTCAAGACGTTGGAATCGAAGTCGAAAACAGAAAAAACAGACGCCAATGATAACCAAAACGGTCGGCACATACATAATTCAAACCCACACCCCATTTCTGAACTTGAACCAAGCTTCGAACCGAAGCAGGGCGCAAAGCCGGAGGAAGAGCCGAGGCCTTGGCGCGAACCGCCGAAATCCTTCCCCCTCGCCATGGTGCTGCAGGCCTGCCCTGAGATCATCGCTTACGGCCCGAGCGGCGGCATCGGCAGCTGGCGGGATCTGATGGCCGCGGCCGTCATCGTCCGGTCCACTCTTGGCGTCAGCCCCAGCGCCTATCAACTGGCCTGCGATGTCATGGGGCCGGAAAACGCGGCTACGGTGATCGCCTGCATTCTGGAAAGGGGCGGACATATCAACTCGGCCGGCGGCTACCTGCGTGACCTGACACGGCGGGCGGAACGCGGCGAATTCTCGCTCGGACCGATGCTGATGGCACTGATGCGGGCAAATGGTCCGACAGCGAGGAAAACCGGATGAACGGCTGTGAAAAAGCTTCGCGCCAGCTGCGGCGGCTAGAAGCATATGCGGCCGGTCAATCAGCCAGCTTATCGGCATCATTCCCTCCAGTTTTGTTGAAATACACTGTTAACCATGCCATACATGGCGGAAGGAAACACGCGTTTTGCTTCCATTTGTGAAAAACCGTAAAGCTTAACAATGCGCTACGATATCGACGGTGCAATGCTTCAAACCCTGCTTCCAGCCCTTACCGCGGCAGAGGATGCGGTGGCGCGGCTGGACGAACGGGTATTGCGCTCGCCGGTCGGCGAGGGATTTGCCGAACGCAGCCATTTCTTCGACGCTGCCGGCGCGCTCTGGGTGGCCGGCGAACTCGTGCATGTCGAGGATCTCGTTTTGCATGATGCGCATATGGATAGCCGCGCTCCCACCCACGAACTGACGATCGCTCATTCCGTGCTGCGGGCACGTCGGCGCATCTGGACCGGCGACCCCTCCTGGGCACTTGGCGTCTCGGGCCTAGCGACTCTGACTGCGACTGGCGGGGAAGGGGAGGGGAAAGCGCAGGAAGCGAAGAGCCTGGCAGTTCCGCTCGAGACCGACGGAGAGGGCGAGGATGAGGACGGGCCGCTCGTTGCCGAGATGGCGGAGATCGATGCGCTTCTTGCCCGCTCGCAGAAGCTGCTCGATATTCACACCGGGAAAACGCCGGCAAGCGAGACGGCCGCCGTTACCCCGGCAAGGCACAACGAGGATCCTCTCGGCTTGCTCGGTGATGACGAATGGGATGAGGAACAGCGGCTTGCGGAGTGGCGGAGTGTCCAGCCATTGGCCGATAGCTTGCCGCCGGTTCTCGGCGCTATCATCCTCTTCGAAGCCTGGGAAAGGATCGAGCCGTTGCGGCGTCAGCACTGGCTCGGGGGTCTTCTGGTCGCAAGCCATCTACGCGCCCGCGGCAAGGTCGCCTCGCATCTCTTTTCTTTCTATGGCGGGCTGAAGCTGGTGCGCCATGAGCGTCGTCGGGCACGCGATCGCGTCACGCGGCTGCAAGCCTTTCTGGAGGCGATGCATCTGGGTGCTGTGGCCGGCCTCAAGGAAATCGATCGCTTGTCCTTAGCGCGCACGCAGATGGAGCTTCGCTTTCGCGGCCGCCGTTCGAACAGCAGCCTGCCGGAACTTGCCGATTTCATCCTATCGCGGCCAATGGTCTCGGCGGCGATGATCGCCCGTCATCTGCGCATCACGCCACGCGGTGCGCTGAACCTCGTCAATGAGATCGGCATTCGTGAAATTACCGGCAGGGGCCGCTATCGCGCCTGGGGTATCATCTAATGCATGTCGCCCAAAAGTGTGCAGCGGTTTTGGGACAACGACAGGCAAAACGCGACGCGCTTTAAAACGAAAACGGCCGGGTGTTGACCCGGCCGTTTCCTTTAAGTGAGCACCCAGTCCGCCATCCTGTCACAGACTGCAGACCAGGCGCTCTTGCGCTTCCATTGCCCCCAGAAGCGCAGTCCCTATTCCCGCTCGCCCGTGAAGTTGAGCAGAAGCTGGAAGATGTTGACGAAGTTCAGGTAGAGCGAGAGCGCACCGAAGACGGCGAGCTTCTGGTTCGATTCCTGATCGTAGTTTTCCGAATACTGTTCCTTGATGTTCTGCGTGTCGTAGGCGGTGAGGCCGACGAAGACGACGATGCCGATCACGGAGATCGCGAACTGCAGTGCGCTGGAACCCAGGAAGATGTTGACGACCGAGGCGATGATGACGCCGAAGAGGCCCATCATCAGGAAGGAGCCCATGCGCGAGAGATCACGCTTCGTCGCATAGCCATAGAGGCTGGTGGCGCCGAACATCGTGGCGGTGATGAAGAAGGTCCGCGCGATACTCATCCCGGTGAAGACCAGGAAGACGGAAGCGAGCGACAGGCCCATCACGGCGCAGAAGGCCCAGAAGGTGATCTGGGCGGTGCTGGCCGACATCGTCTGGATCTTGAACGAGAAGAAGAAGACGAAGGCGAGCGGGGCGAGCATCACCACCCACTTCAGCGGCGAGCCGAAGATCGGGACGTAGAGTGCCGGCGTCGAGCCGACGACGAAGGCGACGAGGCCTGTTATGACGAGGCCGAGAGCCATATAGTTGTAGACGCGCAGCATGTGCTGGCGCAGGCCTTCGTCGAAGAGGGCCTGGGAGCCGGCGACGGCGCCGTAGCGGGGATTGATCGGGTTCATGCTGATCTCCTCGGTTTGAATTAATAGAGCGAGCGGGCGAGCCGTTCGGCCGCCTGGTCGAGATTGAGGCCGCTATCGTTGGCAATCAGCGCATAAGCGACCTCGCCAATCTGCCAATAGGCGGCTTCTGCTTTTTCCAGCGTGAGATGACTGACCGGCTTGACCTCGAAGGCCCCCGGACGGACGGCGAAAAGCGACAGTTGCTTTCCATCTGATTGTTCGATCGCCATCTCGACGCTGGGGCCGAATTCGGACGGGAAGATCTGCACGTCGGCGACTTTCCAATCCCTAGGCAGTTCGGGCATCACGATCGCGGTGGCGGCACGAATATCGTCGGCGCTATAGGTGGCCGGCGTCTGCGGAGGCATCGATTGGCGCAGCGCCGCGGTCTGATAGGCGCGGACGGCATCCTCGACATAGGCGGGTGCCGGAACCGATGCTACCACCTCAGTCGCCGAGAAGGCGCCGAAGGAATTGTGTGCCACCCAGCCGGCCGCGATCAGAATGCCGACGGCGGCAACGCGCTGCATCGAATGGAAGATGCGGCCATAGGAAAGGCCACGTTCCAGCCGGCGGGCGGCATCGCGGGTCTCGGGGCGGCCAAAGGCACTTTCGCCGGCAAGCGCCAGACGCAGTTCGCCCTTGACGCTGAGGTCGGCCATGACCTTGGCGGCAATCGCCGGATTCTCGGAAAGATAGGATTCCACCTGGATGCGACGGGCAACATCGAGCTCGCCGTCGACATAGGCGTCGAGATCGGCATCGAGGATCGGATCAATTGCTTTCATTGCCGTTCCCTTCGATCAATCTCAGATGCGAAACCCGCGGCGTCTTCTCCTCGAATTCGCGCAGCTGCGCGCGGGCCCGCGAGATGCGCGACATCAGCGTGCCGACTGGAATGCCGAGCGCCTGGGCGGCTTCCTGGTAGGACAGGTCTTCGATGGCGACGAGGTGCAACGCCTCGCGCTGTTCCTCCGGCAGGTCGAAGAAAGCGTCGCGCACCTGCTGCAGGCGCACGGCATGTTCCTGGCCGGCCGGCAGCGACTGCTCGGCTTCGACAGCCGCCTCATCGTGACGGCGCGTCAGCGACCGGTTCCGGCGAAGACGGTCGATATGGGCATTATGCAGGATGGAGAGTAGCCAGGTGCGCAGGTTGCCGCCGCTGCGGAAGCTTTTCCGCTTCTCGAAGGCGCGCACCAGCGCATCATGCACCAGATCCTCCGCCTCGTCCGAATTGCGCACCAGCGAGCGAGCGTAGCGCCTCAACGCTGCGAGCTGTCCGATGACATCGAAGGGGCGGTCTTTCCGTTCCATGATTGAGTATACGGAAACGCGGAGGATTTTATTCCCGGCGGGCTTAAAAAAATCGTGCGGGCCGAAGTCCGTCGCCGGATCATCTCAAATATCCCGCTCCAGCGAAGGGGTGCCTTAAATCCGCGATTGTTTATGACAATTACATGACAGATCATGGCGCGGCTGATTTGAAGGGGAAAATCAAGAATGAAGGAAAAGAAGCGGGTCTACGAAGCTCTCGTGGACGGCGCCATGGAAGGGCTGACGGATCAGGCGCTCTACGATTTCGTCAAGGGGCGTTGCCCGAAGGCCACCAGCAGAAAGATCGTCCGGGCCTCGCTTCTCGCCCTAACCGATCCTCATCTGAGAGACCGCAATATTCTCGACGTGATCTATGCGCTCGCGATCAAGCACCGCTTGGATGACGGCGTGCTGGACGACGGCGAAGATGAGGAGACCGACGAGCGGGCTCAATCCTCGCAGGCGGCCAACCAGAACATGCCGCAGCTTTCCTGAGCAGGTCTCGCCAGAAGCGAGGCGCTCGCTTTCCTGAAATGGTCAGCTGCCGTCCGAAAGCTCTTCGAGGATCGGACAGTCCGGCCTGTCGTTGCCGTGGCAGGCATGCACGAGATGCTCGAGCGTGCGGCGCAGTTCCGTCAGTTCGCGGATCTTGCGGTCGATCTCGGCAAGCTTGGTCTCAGCAATATCCTTGACGTCTGCGCTCGCCCGGTCCTTGTCCTCGTAGAGCGCCAGCAATTGCCGGCATTCCTCGACGGAAAAGCCGAGGCCGCGCGAGCGCTGCAGGAAGCGCAGTTTGTGGATGTCGGTTGCGGCATAGTCGCGATAGCCGTTTCCGCCCCTTTCGGGGCGGATGAGACCGATATCCTCGTAGTAGCGGATGGTCTTGGAAGGCAGGCCGGACCGTTCCGATGCTTCGCCGATATTCATCGCCGTCTCCTATAATTTTGCCAAGCGCAGTCTCAGCGCATTGGCAATGACCGAGACCGACGACAGGCTCATTGCCGCCGCGGCGATCATCGGCGAAAGCAGCAGCCCGAAGATCGGATAGAGCATGCCGGCCGCGACCGGCACGCCGAGCGCATTATAGCCGAAGGCGAAGCCGAGATTTTGGCGGATGTTTCGCATCGTCGCCTCCGCCAGCCGCCGCGCCCTGACGATGCCGTTCAGATCGCCCTTCACCAAGGTGATGCCGGCGCTTTCCATTGCGACGTCGGCGCCGGTACCCATGGCGATGCCGACATCGGCGGCGGCAAGCGCCGGCGCGTCGTTGACGCCGTCGCCGGCCATACCGATGATGGCGCCCTTGGCATGCAACTCGTCGATCAGCGCCTTCTTGCCTTCCGGAAGCAGATCGGCGCGCACCTCGTCGATGCCGAGGCTTTTTGCCACCGCCCGCGCCGTGCGCTCATTGTCACCCGTCGCCATGATGATCTTCAGCCCGCTGTCGTGCAGCGCCTTGATGGCGGCAGCCGTCGTCGGCTTGATCCGGTCTGCAACGGCGACAAGGCCGGCAAGCGAGCCATCGAACACCACGAACATCACCGTCTTGCCGTCGCCGCGCAACGCTTCGGTCGTCTCGCTAAGTGCTGCCGGATCGATACCGAGATCGGCGAGCATCGCCGCATTGCCGAGCGCGACCGTCGTGCCGCCGGCGAGGCCCTGAACGCCCTTGCCGGTCTGTGCCTCGAAGCCGGTGACCTCGACGAAGGGAACACCGCGCTCCTCGGCGCCGGAAACGATCGCTTCGGCTAGCGGATGTTCGGAGCCGCGCTCCAGGCTTGCCGCCAGCGATAGTAACCGCTCTTCTCCGACGCCGCTGAAGGCGACGATATCGGTAAGCTTCGGCTTGCCTTCGGTCAGCGTGCCGGTCTTGTCGACGATCAGCGTGTCGACCTTGGAAAAACGCTCCAGCGCTTCGGCGTCCTTGATCAGCACGCCTTCCTGCGCGCCGCGCCCGGTGGCGATCATGATCGACATCGGCGTCGCAAGGCCGAGTGCGCAGGGGCAGGCGATGATCAGAACGGCGACGGCGGCAAGCAGTGCATTCGCCATGCGCGGCTCCGGCCCGATCGCGGCCCAGACGAGGAAGGCGAGCACGGCGGCGGCGACCACCGCCGGCACGAAGACGGCCGACACCCGATCGACCGCGCCTTGAATCGGCGCCCGCGAGCGTTGCGCCTTGGCGACCATGTCGACGATGCGTGACAGCACCATGTCGGCGCCGACTTTCTCGGCGGCCATGACGAAGGTGCCGTTCTTGTTGATCGTGCCGCCGGTCAGCGGGTCGCCCTTCGACTTTTCCAGGGGCAGGGGTTCACCAGTGATCATCGATTCGTCGACCGTCGACTGGCCTTCGAGGACGGAGCCGTCCACCGGCACCCGCTCGCCGGGGCGCACGCGCAGCCGGTCACCGGTCTGGATATCGTCCACCGGCACGTCGCTCTCGCTACCCTCGGCATCGATGCGCCGCGCCGTCTTCGGCGCAAGGTCGAGCAAAGCGCGAATTGCCGAGCCGGTGCGTTCGCGCGCTTTCAATTCCAGCACCTGGCCGACGAAGACGAGCGCGACGATGACGGCTGCGGCCTCGAAATAGACAGGCACGGCCGCGCCATGGCCATGGAAGCTCATCGGAAAGATGCCTGGTACAAGCGTGGCGACGACACTGTAGAGATAGGCGGTGCCGACGCCGAGACCGATCAGCGTCCACATATTCGGGCTGCGGTTGATAAGCGACGCCCATGCGCGGCGGAAGAAGGGGAGGGCGGCCCAGAGCACCACCGGCGTTGCCAGCAGCAGTTCGATGAAGGTCGCCTGCGGCTCGCCGATCGCTTCGCGGAGTGGCAGGCCGAACATCGGCCCCATGCCGAGCGCCAGCAGCGGTATAGCGAGAATGGCGCTGACCCAGAGCCGCCTGACGAAATCGACGAGTTCCGGGTTCGGGCCTTCGTCCTCAGGCGGAATGCCAATAGGCTCCAGCGCCATACCGCATTTCGGGCAGTCGCCCGGACGATCGCTGACGACTTCAGGATGCATCGGGCAGGTATAAAGCGTACCCTTGGGTGTCGGCTTTGCCGGCGGGCGGCGGCCGTCGCGATAGGCTGCGGGGTCGGCTTCGAACTTCGCCTGGCACGCGGCGGAGCAGAAATAGAATTTCTCACCCTCGGCTTTCAGGAAATATCTAGCCGTCGAGCGATCGACGCTCATGCCGCAGACGGGGTCCTTCGCCGTCAGGTAATCCTCAGGGGCAACCGCAAATTTCGTTCGGCAACCCTCGGAGCAGAAATGATAGATGCGGCCGTCATGGTCGAGTGACGGCTTGCCAGCCTGCGGATCGACGGTCATGCCGCAGATGGGATCACGGATCATGGCGTCGGCAGTTTTCTCCTGGTCATCGCCGCAATGGCAATGATCGTCGCCATGGGCGTGGCTGTGATGGTGATCGTGTTCGTGCTTGATATCCATAACTTTCTCCGCGCCGGGAGCGGCACCTGGACAGGTTTATGAACCTTCCAGCAACTGGAAGGTCAAGCACTATTTTCGTGAATGACGAGGCGTTTGACGCTTGGATGCCTCAGAGCGGGGTGATCAGCCCAACTGGCTGGCTCCCGAGCAGGGCAGCGACCGAGATGCTGCCCCCGGGCTCGATCGTCTTTCCGGTCACCAGATCCGCCTTCAGCCCGTGAAGCGGGGAGGGGACGGCGATTGCCGTATCCTCCCAGAATTCCGGGCCGGCAAAGAGCACGCCCGGGTCGAGCCAGCCGAACATCAGCCGCGGCGCCGCGACGATGGCGAAATCACCCTTATGCACTCGGGCAAAGGCAAGGACATGGTCGCGGCGGTTGCCTGTGACCTTCAGCGGCAGATAGTCACCTTTCGTAAAGAGGTCCGCGTGCCGCTGGCGCAGCTGCAGGCCGATCGCGACGATGCGCTGCTTCAAGGCCGCCGCCTGCAGCTTGGCGATCGGTCCGGCTTCATCAAGCCAGGCCGTCAGCCGTTCATGATCGACCGGCCGGCGGTTGTCGGGATCGACGAGGCTGAAATCGAAGCCCTCCGTACCCTGGTAGATATCGGGAATGCCCGGGGCTATCAGCTTGAGCAGCGTCTGCGACAGGCTGTTGAGGTAACCCGCCGCGATGAAAGGCTGCAGCACCCTTTCGAAATCCTCGAGGAAGGCGTCATTCTCAGGTGAAACCAGCGCCATGGCATAGGTCGTCACCGCCTCCTCGTAAGCGGCATTCTGTTCCGTCCAGTCGCCGCGCAGTTTCGCCTCGCGCACGGCCTTGACCGCGTAGTCGGTGAGGCGTTCGCGTAGTTCTTCCGTCCGTCCTCTGTCGAAATCTTCCGGCCAGATGCCGGCCAGCGCCTGATAGAGCATCCATTCGACATTCGGCTCCGGGGCTGCGCCATCCGCCAGCTCCTGCAGCCATGGCCGGTTCATGTCGCGCCAACGCTCGACCGCCTGTGCAAAGACATCCGCGCCTTCGCTCAGCGCGTAAAGCCTTGCACGCGCATCCTCGCCGCGTTTGGTGTCGTGGGTGGCGCTCGCCGAAAGCCCATGCGGCTGCAGCCGCGCCCGCTCGGCCATGCGACGGTGGAATTCCTCCGTGCCGCCGGGCGCCTTGCCCGGTTCGCCGCCCACTTCGTTTGCGGCAAGCAGCCTGTTATAGCGGTAAAACAGCGTATCCTCTGTCGCCTTCGCCATCACCGGGCCGCTCAATTGCTGAAAGCGGATACGGAATTCATGGGCCGCACCACCTTCGACCTTGCCTTCGAGAAGCTTCAGCACATGGTCGCATGCCCGCCGATCATCGAGCTTTGGCATGACTTGCGATGCGGTCCCGGCAAGGACCGCTGCATCCTGCCAGGAAAGCGGGCCGCCGTCGCCATAGGTGCGGTAGACGGGAAAGGCGATCAGCAATTCGGTGAGCGCGGTGGCGATCTCGTCTCTCTTTAGCTCGGGATAAATGCCTGCCGCGATCGACACCAGCCTGTCGGTCTCGCCAGCGAAATTGCGTTCGACCATCAGCCGCTTGGCAATCCGCCGGCCCTCTTCGAGATTGCCGGTCTCGCCCGCGAGGCTGCGATAGGCACCGTCCAATATGCGCAGACCGCCGGTGTCGATGAACAGCTCGCTCAGTGCGGCGATGAATTCATATCCCGTGGTGCCGGCGACCGGCCAGCTTTCCGGCAGGACCTCGCCGGGTCCGAGGATCTTTTCGACGATGATATAGGTGTCTGGTCCCGCCGCCTCCCGCAACCTATCGAGATAGGCCTTGGGTTCGGCGAGCCCGTCGACATGGTCGATGCGCAGGCCTTGGACCTTGCCATGGCGCACCAACTCGATCACCAGCCGGTGCATATCCGCGAACACGGCGGGATCTTCGACGCGGATGCCGACCAGGCCGGTCACCTCGAAAAAACGGCGATAGCTCAGATGCCGTGCCGCATCCTTCCAGTGGGTCAGCCGCCAATGCTGTCCTTCATGCAGGCTTCTTAGGAAATCGAGATCGGCCGAGATGTCGCCGAGTTTTTGCTGGAGGATGGCCCGATCGCCGCCTTCGAAGAGCATATCGCGCATCGCGCGGTTGAAATCCTCGCCGGAGGTCTCGGCCGCAGCCTCCGCCATTCTGGTGGCGACGGGATCGTCGAGTCGGTTTGCGATCGCGCCGTAACTCGTGGGGTTCAGCGGCAACAGTGTCTCGAAGTAACCGAGCGCGAAATTGCCATGTGTTTCGTCGAGCGCGATGCGCAGCTCGCCATCGGCCAGCGCGCGATCGAAACTCTGACCGAGCTGCGGCAGGGTCAGCGGTTCGCTCCAGTCGATGTCAAAATGGTTGGCATAGGCGCTCTGCCGGCCGAATGCCAGTACGTCGCGCCACCAGCCGTTTTCCGGCGAGGCCGCCATGTGGTTCGGGACGACGTCGAGGATCAATCCCATGCCTGCGGCGGAAAGGCTTTCCGTTAGCCGCTCGAATCCGGCCCGGCCGCCTAGCGCCGGATCGATTTCGTTGGCGTCTGTCACGTCATAGCCATGGGTCGAGCCGCTGACGGCGGTGAAGATCGGCGAGGCGTAGAGGTGGCTGATGCCAAGCGTCTTGAGATAGGGGACGAGGCCGCAGGCGCGATCGAAGGTCATGCCGTTGCGGAATTGTATCCGGTAGGTCGCTGTCGGAGGAGTCATGAGGCCGTCTGACGTTGGAAGGAGAGACTATTCCGAACGGTTGCAGCCGGGTTTTGTTCCCTCAGTCGATGAAAACGCCGACGCTTGCGGCGCGTCCGGCCGAGTCGATGACGGTCAGTTTGGAGTAGCCGCCGCCATCGGGCAGCCATTGCTGGATGCGCCGGCGGGAGAGATCGGGCAGCGGCTTGCCGTTGGCAAGCCAGCGGAAGGGGGCTCGGCCGCCCTGGAGCTTCAGCATCAGCGGTGACAGCTTGCCTTGCCCAGCGCCGAGATCGACATGCGCGCCCTCGGGCGGATAGATGATCTGCGGCGCGGCCTCGCGCCCGGAGGCGAGCAGGCCGCTGGCATTGAGGGCGAAACGCCGCTGGCTGATCGGCAGCTCGGACTGGGCGATGCGCACGGCGCCTGCAGGCGGGCGGGGCAGCGGCGTCGTCGCAATGCCGGATTTGGCGAAACCTTCGAACAGGATGGGCGCGGCGGTGCCATAGCCGGTCAACCCCGGCACGGCGCTATTGTCAGGCCGTCCGACCCAGACGCCGAGCACATAGCGGCCATCATAGCCGACCGACCAGGCGTCGCGATAGCCGTAACTCGTGCCGGTCTTGTAGGCGATGCCTCGTTGCGGCGCGCCGGCGGGGGGAATGACGCCGGAGAGAATATCGGCGACGTTCCAGACCGCGACCGGCTCCAGCAGCGGTTCGCCGTCGAGCTTGCCCGGTGCCCCGGTGACGCCGTCGCCGAGCCTAACCGGCTGGCCGCGATTGGCGAGCGCCGTATAGAGTTGCACCAGATCCTTCAGGGTGATGCCGACGCCGCCAAGCCCGATCGCAAGCCCCGGCGTCTCATTCGGCGGCAGGACCGGGCGTACCCCGGCGCGGCGGAAGCGTACCATCAGCCGCGACGGCCCGACGGCATCGAGCAGCTTGACGGCCGGCACGTTCAGCGAGAGCTGCAGCGCCTCGCGCACGGTGACGTCGCCCTGATAGCTCATGTCGAAATTGCGCGGCCGGTAGCCAAAGAAATCGGCGGGCCGGTCTTCGATGATCGTCTCCTGGGACACCAGGCCCTGTTCGAAAGCGAGCCCATAGATGAAGGGCTTCAGCGTCGAGCCCGGCGAGCGGTTGACGCGCGCCATGTCGATCCAGCCGGAGCGGCTGGCGTCGAAATAATCGGCCGAGCCGACCTCGCCGACGATCGCGCCGGTTTGCGCATCCGCCATCACCATGGCGAGCGACAGCTTCGGCCCGAGCTTCATCGCCGCTGCCCGCGCGACCGATTCCAGCCCCTGCTGCACCTGTTTCTCCAAAGTCGTCTGGTGCTTGAGGACATCAGGCTCCTTGCGCCGCGCGGCTTCCGCAACATGGGCGGCCAGCGCCGGCAATTGCATGCGCCGCGGTGGGACCGCCACACCTTCGGCCCGCTCCGCTTCGCCGTCGCCCACGGCCTCAGTCACCGCCACGCGGTCAAGCACGCGCTTGCGTGCCGCCTCGGCTGCCTTGAGATTGCGGTCTGGCCGGCGCCGTTCCGGCAATTGCGGCAGGGCGACGAGCAGCGCCGCCTCGGCCACCGTCAGGCGCCTCGGTTCCTTGCCGAAATAGGCAAGGCTTGCGGCGCGCACGCCTTCCAGATTGCCGCCATAGGGCGCATGCGTCAGATAAAGGTCGAGGATCTGTTCTTTCGACAGCCGCCGCTCGATCTGCACTGCGCGCACCAATTGCAAGAGCTTTGCCGAAAGCGAGCGCCCTTCGCGCGGCTCGATCAGCCGCGCCACCTGCATCGACAGCGTTGAGGCGCCGGAGACGATGCGGCCGTTGCTGGCCAATTGCACGGCAGCTCGCCCGAGCGCCCAGGGGTCGACGCCGCCGTGATCGTAAAAACGCTGGTCCTCATAGGCGATCAGCATGCGCAGGAATTGCGGGTCGACGTCGGCGACCGCTGTCTTCAGCCGCCAGCGGCCTTCCGAGGTCGCGAAGGCACGCAGCAATTGCCCATCGGCATCCAGCACCTCGGCGGAGACGGCATTCGCCTTGTCGAGTGGCGGCGGATAGGCCTTGTCGGCAGCGTCGAGCGCGAAAAGGGCCGCGCCGGCAAGAACGATGCCGGAGGCGGATCCGATCGCAAACTTGTGCCACCGCTTCATTATTGCGCCGCCACGACCTCCATCTTGCCGGTCGCCGTGCGGGCCGAAAGCTCGGGACGATACATGTCCTCGACGCTGGCGGCCGGATGGTCGTAGGTGCCGGGGGTGACGGCGCGCACGACATAGGCGACGTTGAATTCGCGATTGTCGCCTGCTGCGCGGTTGAAGGCGGCGACGAAGCGGTCGTAGCGGAATTCGGTATGGGCAGCGGAGATCTCGCCGATCCAATCGAAATTCGTCATCTGGGCGCTGTCGACGAGATTGGGATTGTCGATCTCGAAGCCGGCCGGCAGCAGGTCGGTGATGACGATGCGCGACGGCCAGTCGTTTGTTTCGCGCACATGGATGACGACGACGTAGCGCTCGTTCTGTTTCGCTTCGCTGACATTCGCCTCCTCGCCGTCGAGCGTGTAATAGCTGCGCTCGATGAGGAAGCCGTCGCCGCCGGCCGGCAGCGGCGCGGTGGGGGCGGCCACGGTGGTGACAACGGCCGACACTGCGTCACTCGTCTGGTTGGTCAGCGTCAGCGGATGGTCGGCGAGCGCCTCGCCGGTCATGCGGGCCATATAGGCGCCGGTGTGTGCGGCACCGTTGACATCGACCTTCAAGCTGTCGTCACCGCCCTGGATGGCGCGCGCGGCAAGCAGCATCCAGGTTTCTTCTTGGGTGCTCTTGTATTTGCTGCGGCCCCATTCCTTGGCGACGGCCTTGGCGAGGTCAGGGATGACGGGCGGCACCGGCCGGCTTTCGGCGGCAAGCGCCAGGATCGCCGCGCCATCGCGCAGGATCGTGCCATAATCGGTGCGCGACAGGTTCACGCGCGAGACCATCGACTGCTGCGACATCTGTAGGGCGTCGAGGAAGATGTTCTTCGAACGCTGGGCATCGCCGTAGAGCGCCAATGCGGCGGCGATATGCGCCTTGGCGAGCGGTGTCGGAAAGTCGTTGATCATCGTATCGGCATAATAACGCAGATCGCTGATCGCCGCCTTCTTGTTGCGGGCAAGCACGTAAATGGCATAGGCGATCTGGTCGCCCTGGCCCTTGATGTCGGTGGTGTAGGACAGCGTGTTCTGCAGGTTTTCCAAGGCCTGGACGAAGGCCTTTTCCGGCACGTCGTATTTCATTTCGCGAGCCCGCGTCAGGAAATCGGTGACGTAGGAATCGAGCCAGAGGTCGCCCGAATCCGGTCCCCAGAGACCGAAGCTGCCAGCCGAGGCCTGATAGGAAAGGACGCGATAGATCGCGTCCTGCACGCGCTTCTGCACGTCGTCGTCATTTTCGATGCCGGCCTGCTTCGCCACTTCGGCGAGGTAGAGCAGCGGCAGCGCCCGGCTGGTGGTCTGCTCGGCGCAGCCGAGGGGATAGCGGTCGAGCGTCATCAGCAAGGCTGGAATGTCGAAGGCTGCCGAACGCGTGACGTTGACGCTGATCGAGGCGCCGGGCAGCACGCTGTCGGCGAGCAGGTTCTTGTCGACGGTGAGCTTTGCCCCGGGCTTCAGCGCCAGCACCCGCCGTTCGGTGATCGGCAAGGATGCCGGGCGCACCGGCACGTCGGCGGTCTGGTCGAGCGAAAGACCGGAAGCGTCGGAGAGGTTGATCGAGACGCTGCCGGCGCCCGGCTGCTTGCCGATAAGCGACAGCGTCAGCTCGGATTTCGCCCCGGCTTCGAGACGGATCGTCTGCGCGGCGGCGGCTTGTTCGATGCCGACCGCATCATTGCCGGTCAGCTGCAGCTTGTAGTCGCCGGCCGGTGCATCGGTGTTGGCGATGTCGAGGCGAAGATTGGCCTTGTCGCCGGGGGCGAGGAATTTCGGCAGGCTTGCGGTCACGACGACGGGATCGCGGATAATGACGTCCTTGACGCCGTGGCCGACACCCGTCTTCGTCCAGGCGACCGCCATGACACGCGCCGTACCGTTGAATTGCGGAATGTCGAACGAGACATGGGCCTTGCCTTCGGCGTCGAGCTTCACCGGGCCGGAGAAGAAGGCGACAAGTTTCTGCGTCGGCGGGCTTGCCTGCAGCGCCACCGCACCGCCGTCGCCACCGGTCCTAAGCTTGCCGGTCGCGCCCAGCGAGCCGTCGATCAGCCGACCATAGAGGTCGCGGATTTCAAGGCCGAGCTGGCGCTGGCCGAAATACCAGTCCTCCGGGTTCGGCGGTTCGTAGCGCGTCAGGTTGAGAATGCCGACATCGACGGCGGCGACCGTGACATAGGCATCCTCGTTGGCGCCGGCGCCGGCCACCTGCAGGCCGATATCGAGCGGTCCGCGCGGCAACATCTTTTCCGGCGTGTCGAGCTTGACCTGCAGGGCGCGCTGTTCGGGATCGACCTTCAGCCATTTGATGCCGATCGAGCGCATCGGCATGTGGCTGTCCTGGGCATCGCCGGGACGGAAGAGCGTGGCGGTGACATAAGCGCCGGCGCCCCAGTCCGCGGTAACGGGGATATCGACCTCGCCGCCGGTCTCGCCGATCGCAGCATTCTGCACGGCCACCAGCTTTTCGGTTCCGGCCGTGACCATGAGCTCGCCGCCGTAGCGCGAGGTGACTTTCAGCTTGGCGGTATCGCCGATCTTGTAGCTGTCCTTGTCGAGGGCGATTTCCAGCCCGTCCGGTGTTTCGGTCGAGGTCGAGCTCACGAACCAGCCGGCGTCGAATTCGACGCTGGAGGTCGGGCCGTCGGCATCGGGGCTCTCCACTTCGAGGCGATAGCGGCCCCATTTCACCGGCACGGAGATCTTGCCGCCGTCCATCGTCGCATCGACGCTGCCGTTGGCGACCTGCTCGGCGGTGTAGACCGGCTCGTATTTCCATGCCGTTCCCTCGCGATACCATTGGTATTCGCGGTTGAGGCTATAGAATTTCCAGCGCAGGCCCTTCGCCTCCTGCTTCTGTCCATCGGCCTTGACGCCGATCACCGTGAAGTTGGCGATCGAGTTCTCCGGCAGGTCGTCGGAAAATTCCGGCTTGATGCCGATCGAAGCCCGCTCGGTCTTCACCGGAAGCACCAGCGAGCGCTCGATGGCGCGGCCGCCCGCCTCCTGCATGCGCATATAGACGGTGGCGTTCAGCAGTTGCGTCGTTGCCGGCAGTTCGCTGATGGTCAGGTCGGTCGAGGCTTCGCCATTCTCGTCGAGTTCCGGCAGGCCGTCGATCGGCTGGCGCGAATCCTCGCTCGCCTCCTCGTCGGCAAGCCCGAAGAAGAAGCCCTTATAGGCCGCACTCTCGCGCGTCGGCTTGACGACGACATCGCCTTCGAGTGTCAGGCCGGCGGCCGGGGCGCCATAGAGATATTTACCCGAAACGGTGATCAGCGCCGGCGTGTCCGGACCGACTTCCTTGGCTTCGGTCTTGATCTCCATGTCGGTGCGATCGGGCACGAAATCGTCGACGAGGAAACTCTTGCTGGCGATCGCGCTGCCCTTGGGATCGGTATAGATGTTCATCGTCCAGGTGCCGCGCATGGCGTTTGCCTGGGTCGGGAAATCGACCGTATAACCGCCGAGATTGCTGGTTTGGCTGACGATCCGCCGGTCTTCGACGCCATCCGGGCGGCTGAAGATGAAGGTGAGCGGCAGGTTCTCGATGGCGGTGCCGTCGGTGTCGCGGGCAAGCGCCTGGGCATGCACGGTTTCGCCGGCGCGGTAGATACCGCGTTCGGTGAAGGTCAAGACGTCGATCGCGCCGGGTGCGGCGCGGCCGGTGACGCCGCGGTCGGAGAGATCGAAGCCGGCCCGCGTCATGTCGAGGAAGACATAGTCCGAGGTGCCGTTCCTGGCGGCAATGACGGCAGGCGTCAGCGCCGCCGTGCCGCGGATCAGGCCGGCGGTGAAGGTGGCGCGGCCATTTTCGTCGGTCGTCGCGGTGCCGAGCACTTCATTGTTCTTGGCGAGCAGCTGCAGCTCGACGCCTGATATCGGCTTGGCCGAGCCGAGCGAACGGGTGAAGACGTTGAGCCCGTCGGTGCCGGCATAGGTGGTGACGCCGATATCGGAGACCAGGAACCACTGCGTCGCCTGCGAATCCCACTCCTGCGCCGGGCCGTTTGCCGCCGTTGCGGTCATCACATAGATGCCGGGCTTGCGCTCGGGCAGCGCCTCGTCGACCGGGAAGCTGGTGACGATGTCCTTGTTGAGTTCGTTGGCGATATCGATCGAGCCCTGCCAGACGAGTTCACCGTTCTGTTCCTGAATGTTCTGGGCGCTGTAGCCGTCGAGCTGGCTCAGGAACTGCGAGTTGGTCAAGAGCGGCGCGATGGCGCGATCGCCGATGCGGTAGAGTTTCAGGTTGGCCGAGGTCATGTTGACCGAGACGATCGGGATGCCGCGGCGCGCCGTCGACGGCAGCACGAAGCTGTCGCCGGTGAAGCGCACCATCTGGCCGCGGTCCTTGATATAGACGTCGATGCTGACGGCTGCTTCGAGCGCCTCGTCGACGGAGGACGGCAGGCCGGTGCGGAAGCCGATCTTATAGGTCTGGCCGTGCGTCAGTCCTTCGACGCAGATCTGCTTATCCTTGGTTTCCAGCGCCTTCGGCGCTTCGCCGTTCAGCGTCACGAAAGGCGTGTAGTCCGTGGTCTTGACGAGCGCTTCGGAGAAGGTGACGCAGGCGCGCGGCGTGGCGCTGTCGGCATCGACCGTGTGTTCGGTGATGCGGAAGCCCTGCGTCGATTTCAGCTGCAGATAGGCCGTCTGCACATCGTCGGTGGCGACGAGCGCCAGGCTCGCCTTATAGGCATCGAGTGCCGGGCGGTAATTGGCGTTTCGCTCCAGAGCGGTAGCGAGGACGGCGAGCGCTTCTGCGCGCTTGGCCTTGGTGCGCGTCAGCTCATAGCCGTTCAGCGCGTCGACCACAGCCTGGCCCGTAACGCTGCTTTCCGTGCTGCCGAACGAAATTGCGGCACGGGCGGTTTCGAGCCAGAGATCGGCGTCATCGGGCGTGAGCGACAGCGCGCCGTGGAAGGCTATCAACGCGTCGGTCAGGTTGTTGGCGGTCATGTCGAGGCGGGCGTTGGCCGTCAGGCTGTCGACGCCCTGGCCCTGCTGGCCGTCGGCGAGGGTGAGATTGTCCTTGAAGTCGTGGGCCTGCTGGATGAGGTCGTTGCTCAGGAAGCTCAGGCGCGGCGCGGCGCCGATATCCGGCTCCCGCTGGCCGGCCGTTTCGACGATCTTGCCGGCGATGGCACCGGGGAAGGCGTTCATTGTCTTGAAATCGGATTTCAGGAAACACCATTTCACCTTGGGATTGTAGGTGAAGGCCTTGCAGCTCTTGTCGCCGATGCAGGAGGTCTTGCACTGATCGAGCGAGACGTTCTGCTCGGTGCGAAGATCGAAGCCGAAGAAATCGGCGTCCTTGATCGTCTGGATGTCGCGCTTAGTGTCCGCAGCGGCGGCGGAAAAGCTGATGGCAATCGTGGAAAATGCGATTGTCGCGAAAGCGAAGAACGAGCGCACGGACATAGGTTCCCCCCGGAAATGCAGGCTCTGACCGGCGGCACTCTCCTCACTCCTCGCGAGATTGTCAACTCAAGTTGAGTGCTGTTTCAACTTCGCACAGGCGCTTTCGCCTGGCTGTCACATCGGCGTGAGTGACCGCCTTGTGATTTGCGGCTTTTGCAAGGATGAGCAAGGATTTGAGCAGTCGCAGGAGGTAGCGCAATGTCCCTGTCTTCCCATCCCAGGCGCCTTGCCGCATTCCTTGCCGCCGCCGTCGTCTCGCTCAGTGCGTGTGGCGCAGCCGCGGCCGAGGATGCGGTCGTCATCCCGCCGCCAGCCGTTGACCAGGCGGCCGGGTCAGGCACCGAAACGGCCATTTTCGCCGGCGGCTGTTTCTGGGGCGTCCAGGGCGTCTTTCAGCACGTGAAGGGCGTTAAGAGCGCCGTCTCCGGCTATGCCGGCGGCGATGCCAAAACGGCGCATTACGAAACCGTCAGCACCGGCTCGACAGGCCATGCCGAAGCCGTCCAGGTGAAGTTCGATCCGAAACAGGTGACCTACGGCAAGTTGCTGCAGATCTTCTTCTCTGTAGCGCACAACCCGACACAGCTGAATTTTCAAGGTCCGGACCGGGGAACGCAATACCGTTCGGCACTGTTCGTTGCCGATCCCGAGCAGCGCAAGGTCGCCGAGAGTTATATCGATCAGCTCGACAAGTCGCATGTCTTCCCGCAGCCGATCGTCACTAAGGTGTCCGAGGCTACCGGCTTCTATCCCGCCGAAGCCTATCATCAGGATTTCCTGACGCTCAATCCGACCTATCCCTATATCGTCTATAACGACTTGCCGAAAATCGAGAACCTAAAATCGCTGTTTCCTGCCGACTACCGCAGCCAGCCGGTCCTCGTCCTGAAGGCCAAGGGCTGACGAAGCCGACAGCGGTTCAGGGCATGATGTCGATGGGTGTGTGGTCGGGGACGCGCGCCCAGATATCGCGCATCTCGGCGTTGGTGACCGCAATACACCCATCCGTCCAATCCCACAGATGATGGGCGTTTCCGAATGGGCCCCAGCCGTTGGGAAGGCCGTGGATCATGATAGCGCCGCCGGGAGGGAAACCACCGGATTGTGCGTTACGCTGGTCATCAGGATTTGGATAGGAAATGTGCAGGCTGAGATGCGCCATCGACCTGGGATTTCGCCAGTCTATCTCATAGCGTCCTTCGGGTGTTTTCTCGTCGCCTTCGCGCTGCTTCGGACCCTCGTCGGCAGCTCGACCAAGAGAGATCCGGTATGTCGAGATCGGAGTATCGCCTTTGAGAAGGACCATGCGGCGTTCGGATTTATAAACGCGAATGAGGTCAGCCTGTTGCTCCAAAGGCGCATCCGGAGGCGGCGAGCCTGAGCCGACCCGGGCCATCAATTTCGTGTAAGCGAACAAGCCGACGACCACGGCGGCCAAAACGATAAATGTGTTTCTCAATATGATTCTCGTTTTTAAGGTAACGGAAGAGCTATACCGTCTTATCGCGCCCTCAGCCATAAGATGTAGCCTCGATATTGACCACGATCAGGCACGGTCCTTTTCTCCACCCTTTTTGCTATTAAGAATTTATCAACGTTAACAATGCCTTAAATATAGAAAATCGCGTTCCAGCGCGGAACATATCGTCGAGTTGCCCGTTACCGCCATGAGTTTCGCTTGAGGACAGGCTGGCGGAGCGGATCCCTCTTTCTGGGTATAGGCGTAACAAGGGGACGTATCATGGCCACCAATGTCGTGCGGCGCTGGCAACGAGATGATCTCATGAAACAGAGAGTATTGATCGTCGAAGATGAATTCCTGATCGCGCTCGATCTCGAGGCGACGGTAGAAGGCATGGGAATGCAGGTTGCGGGCCTTGCGAATGATCGCGAACAGGCGCTGCGACTGGCGCCGCTTGCCGATATCGCTTTCGTCGACGTCAATCTCGCCGACGGCCCGACCGGGCCTGAGATCGGCCGACGGCTGGCGCAGGAGCACGGCATTGCGGTCGTCTTCATGACTGGCAATCCCGAAGTGGTGGCTGACGGCGTCAAGGGCGCGGTCGGCGTGATCCAGAAGCCGGTCATGCCTTCGGTTGTCGAACAGCTGGTGAAATATCTTGCCGCGCGCCGTGTCGGCATGTTCGCGGTCGTCCCCGCACAGATGACGGTGTTTGCCTGATAAGAGGGGGCCTGATCAGCCTGAGATGGCTGCGAGTTGCGGCTGCATGCCGGCCTTTTCGGCCGGCCTGCCATAGGCCTTGAGAAAGGTACGGACGGCGTTGCGTGCCGCCTTTTCCAGCTCTTCATCGGTGGGCGTGCCGCCGAGAAGGATCATCATCTGCAGATCGGCATTGCCGAGCGCCACGAACTGCCGAGCAGCGACGTCGAAATCGTCGATGATGAGCGTTCCCTTGTGGGCAAGCCGCGCGAACAGTGCAGAAAGGGCGGTGATCAGCTTGCCCGGCCCCTGCTGGCGCCAGCTTTCGAAGAGGTGGGGATATCGCTCGCCTTCGGTCTGCACCAGCTTGCGCAGGAATTTTCCGTCGTGGTTGCAGATGCAGTTCTTGTTGAGGCGCACGGCGAAAGCCGTCAGCTCGTCTTCCAGATCGTCGGCGCTGTCCGGGAACGATGACAGTACCGAGAAGAGCATGGCGTTGGCACGGTTCATGACGTCTTCGACGACGGCGACGAACAGCGTTTCCTTCTCGCGATAGTGATTGTAGATCGTCTGGCGCGAAACGCAGGCAGCGGCGGCGATCTCGTCGATGCTGGCGCCGGCAAAACCCTGGCGGCAGAATACGTCGGCCGCGGCATCGAGGATCGACATGCGCTTGGCGCATTGTCCGCGCTGCGTATGCCCCGTCATCCGGACTGCCGGTGTCATCCGATCTTTCATGAGAGCGAAGATAAGACGTCTTGACGTTTTAGACAATGGCGTCTAGTTTTACATCTGTGTCCAAATTTATTGACACTCTTGCTTCCGCCGCTGGAGATATGAGCTCCCAACTTCGTCTTCGCGCGGACAATCATCATTTGTGCGTCCGAGAGGACGTATGGCGCTCTAAGAGCAATGCGGCGGGGCGTTGATCCGGTGCCTCCGCTGCGCTTTTAAGAAAGATCACCCTTATGACGGCTTCATTCTTTCGCATTGCCCTCATTCTCGGCCTTTTGTCGGCCATCGGGCCTTTCGCCATCGACATGTATCTGCCTGCGCTGCCCTCCATCGGCCAGGACCTGCATGCCGACAACAACGTCACCCAGCTCACCCTTCTCGCCTTCTTCATCTCCTTTGCGCTCGCCCAGCTCGTCTATGGTCCGCTGTCGGATATGTGGGGCCGCAAGCTGCCGCTCTATCTCGGCATCGGCCTCTTCGCCATCGCCTCGATCGGCTGTGCGCTGGCGACCGATATCGAAACGCTCATCGCCTTCCGTTTCGTTCAGGGTATCGGCGGTGCCGCCGGCATGGTCATTCCGCGCGCCATCGTCCGCGATATGCACACCGGCGTGCAGGCCGCCCGCCTGATGTCGCTGCTGATGCTGGTCTTTTCGATCTCGCCGATCCTGGCGCCGCTGACGGGCAGCGCCGTCATCGAGTTCTACGGCTGGCGCGGCGTATTCTGGGCCGTGACGATCGCCGCCTTCATCGGCCTCGTCCTGCTCGCCACCCAGCTTGACGAAACCCGCTCGGCGACCGAACGCAGCGGCAGCGGTCTGAAGAGCGCCATGGCGGCCTACCGGCTGCTGCTCGCCGACCGCAATTTCCTGACGCTGACCTTCATCGGCGGCCTCGGCATTTCAAGCTTCCTGGTCTATCTCGCCAACTCGCCCTTCGTGCTGATCCAGCATTACGGGCTGACGCCGACGCAATACAGTTTCGCCTTCTCGATCAATGCCGTGTCCTTCTTCGCGGTATCGCAGGCGACGGGCTGGCTCGGCGAGCGTTTCGGCCTCGTGCGCGTCATGCGGATTGCGGTCAGCGCTTTTGCCCTTGCCATGGTCGTCATGGCGGTGGTGATGGCCGCGGGCTTCAACCAGCTGCCTGTCCTGGCGACTTTCCTGTTCATCGGCTACGGCTTCCTCGGCCTCGTCATCCCGACGAGCGCGGTGCTCGCGCTCGAGGATCACGGCGAGATCGCCGGCACCGCCTCGTCGCTGATGGGCACGCTGCATTTCGTGATCGCCGCCGTCGCCATGGTCATATCGAGCGTCTTCTTCGACGGCACGGCCGTTCCGATGGCCGCCGGCATCGCGCTCTGCGCCTTCTCGGCCTTCGTGCTGACCCAAGCAACGATCGGCCGCTGCGCCGCCGTCGCCGCCGCTGAATGATTAAAGACCGTACCGGCTTCGGGTACGGTCACATCATCAGGGTTGCGGCTGCGAGAAAATGCCGCGCCCGATTGAATATCGGCTGGCCGCGCTATTTATCCGATCCCGAAGCATGGTCATACCGGAGCACATTTATGGTCGACGAGAAGCGGCTGATCTCGAAAATCACCTGGAAGCTGATGCCGTTTCTCGGCATCCTTTATCTCATCGCCTATATCGACCGGCAGAACGTCAGCTTTGCCAAGCTGCAGATGGTCGATGCTCTCGGAATGAGCGAATATGCCTATGGTCTCGGTGCTTCGCTCTTCTTCATCGGCTATTTTCTCTTCGAGGTGCCGAGCAACCTCTTCCTCGATAAGCTCGGCGCCCGTGTCTGGTTCGCGCGCATCCTGGTTTCCTGGGGCATCGTCACGGTCGCGCTCGCCTTCACGCAGAACGCGACGATGTTCTATATCCTGCGCTTCCTGCTCGGTGTCTGCGAAGCCGGCTTCTTTCCCGGCGTCCTCTATCTGCTGACGCTCTGGTTTCCCTCGGCCTATCGCGGCAGGATGGTCGGGCTGTTCATGATCTTCAGCGCCATCGCCAATGCCGTCGGCGCGCCGCTCGGCGGTATGCTGCTCGATCTCGACGGTCTCTACGGCTTTGCCGGCTGGGAGTGGGTCTTCCTGGCGACGGGCGTTCCGGCTGTGATCGCCGGCATTGTCACTTTCTTCTATCTTCCCGGCCGGCCTGAAAACGCAAGCTTCCTGAATGGCGAGGAGAAGCAGTGGCTGGAACGAAGGCTCACTTCCGAAAATGCCGGCATGGGCGAGAATGCCTCAAACGGCTTCAAGGCGCTCATTGACCCGCGTGTCTTGCTGATGGCGCTCTGCTATATCGCCTTTCCGCTTTCGGCCTATGGTCTCAGCTATTGGCTGCCGACCATCGTCCAGGCCTTCGGCGTCAGCAACACGGTGAACGGATTCCTCAACATCATTCCCTGGGTGCTGGTCGCGGTCGCGCTCTATGTCGTTCCCGCCCTGGCCGACAAGGCGCAATCGAAGACGCCCTATATCGTCATTCCGGCTTTCATCGGCGCCGCCTGCTTGCTTCTCTCGGCGCTGATCCCGAACCACACTTTGCAATTCGCCTTCCTCTGCGTCGCCGCTGCTGGGATCTTCGCGCCTCAGCCGGTGTTCTGGAGCCTGCCCTCCCGTTTCCTCAAGGGGGCGGGGGCTGCGGCGGGCCTTGCCGCCATCAATTCGGTCGGAAATCTCGGCGGCTTCGTCGCCCAGAACGTCGTGCCCTGGATCAAGGAAGCGAGCGGCAGCACGATCGCGCCGATGTTCTTCCTGGCCGCCTGCCTTGCTACTGGAGCCCTGCTGGTCTTCGTCATCACGCGTCAGCTGTCGCACAGGGAGCATTCGACGGCTCCGAGCCGGGTCTGATCAAGCCGCCAAAAGTATCTACGCGGCGGGCTTCAGGCCGTCAGCGTGAAAGCGTCGCTTTCGCCGGGAACGAGTTCCAGCGGCCAGATCCTGTTGCGGGCGCCCTGCGGATAATGATCGGCATAGGCCGGCATGGTGGCGAGCAGGGTTTCGCCGAGCTGCGCGCCGAGATCGCGCAGCGACATGCGGAAGGAGGTCAGCGTCGGCTGCAGGAAATGCGTGCGCGGCTCCTCGCGGAAACCGACAACGGCGAGGTCGCGGCCGGGCACGATACCGGCCTCGGCAAGCCGGCGGTAAAGCCCGATCGCCATCAGCTCGTGGATCAGGATGATCGCCGTCGGCCGCTCTTCGATCATCAGCAATTCGTGGCCGGCCTGATAACCGCCCTGTTCGCTCGACTTGACCCGGATGACGAGGGCCGGGTCGAAGGCAATACCGTGCCGTTGCAGCGCCTGGCGGTAGGCGTCGAGGAAGAGATAGCCAAGATTGATGTCGGAGGAGGGGGCGGCCACCGCGATCCGTCGGTGGCCCTTGGAAACCAGCCGGTCGACGCCGCGCGCCGCCACGCCCTCGAAATCGAGGTCCATCCAGGTGTAGCTGCCGCCTGACGCACTGCGGCCAAGCGCCACGAAGGGGATGCGGGCCTTTTCCAGAAGCTCGATGCGCCTATCGGTGCGCCGTGTCGCCGAGATGATGAGCGCGTCGACGAGACGGCGCGCCACCATGCGCTTTAGATATTCGTGCGGGTCCTCGTCATCGGGGCAGGGCAGCATGACGAGATCGAGCTTGTGACGGGAAAAGACGCTCTGCAGCCCGTCGGTGACGCCAAGGAAGAAGTCGTCGCTGTTTTCGACCGTCTCGCGGCTGACTTCGAGCATCAGCCCGATGACGTTGGTCATGCCCTGGCGAAGGCTGCGGCCCGACTGGTTGGCGACGTAACCGAGCTCTTCGGCGGCGGCGAGCACGCGCCGGCGCGTTTCGTCGTTGACGTCGGGCTTGCCGTTCAGTGCCCGGGACACCGTTCCGATCGAAATGTCGAGATGCTCGGCGAGCTGGCGGATTCCCTTCATCTGCGGCGATCTTCCTCCCCAATGCATGTCGCCCAAAACTGTGCAGCGGTTTTGGGATAACGACATGCGTCAAACCGTCAGCCCTTCTTGCCACAGGATGACGCCTGCGAAAAGGCGGAGGGAGAGGTCAGGGTCTGAAGCTCTGGCGGATGACAAGCTCGGGAATGACGCGTTCGTAACCTGGAGGCAAGCCCGGGTTTTCAAGCCGCCGCTCCATCAGTTCGACGGCGCGCTGCGCCATGGTCAGCGGATCCTGGCGGAAGGTGGTCAGCTGATAGCTCAGCCAGGAGGATTCCGGCACGTCGTCGAAGCCGATGACGGCGACATCCTCGGGGATGCGCAGTTGCGCTTCCAGGCGCACGACATCCATCAGTCCGAAAGCGATCTGATCGTTGGCGCAGAAGACGGCGTCGGGCTTTATTGTCTGCGAAAAGAGCGCGCGTGCGGCGGTGACGCCGCCGTCATAGTCGGAATCGCCGCCGCGTCCGACGACGACGGATACACCGAGCGATTCGGCTGTCGACAGGAAGGCGCTTTCGCGCTCGATGATGGAAGGCGTTCCGGTGTTGGAGCCGATGACCGCCAGCCGCCGTCTGCCGCTTTCGTAAAAGGCCGTTGCCGCCTTGCGGGAGGCCTCGGAGTTGCCGGCGCGCACATGGTCGGCGTCGGGTTCCGAGCGGCCGATCACCACCAGCGGCTGGCCATTTCGCTGCGCGAGTTCGAAGAAACTCGCCGGTGGCGAGCCGGACAGGATGATGATCGCTTCGGCACGATGGCCGATCAGCATTTTCTGGGCGGCGAGCAGCTCGTCTTCCGTCTGGCCGGTATTGATGAGAATCGGGATGCTGCCGCGTTTGATCAGGCATTTGGCAAGCGCTGCGGCCAGATGTGCGCGAAAACCCACTTCCGGCCGGGTGGCGACGATGCCGACAAGGCGGCTCTGATTGGCAAGTACGCCGCGCGCCAGGTCGTTGACATGGTAGCCGAGTGCTTCGGCCGCCCGCAGCACCTTTTCGCGCGTTGCAGGCGCCACGCTGGTGCCCGGCGTGAAGGTGCGCGAGACGGCGGAGCGCGAAACGCCCGCCAATTGCGCTACCTGCTCGGCGCTGACGAAGCGCATACGTTCTTTCTTTGGCGTCTTGGCGCCATTCACTGGACCATCATTCATCGGCTTTCAGCTATTGGCCGTCTCTAACAGCCGGATGACAGGCGAACGAAGCAGCCAGAATTTTTTGCTGTGGGGAGTGACTGCGAACCAACTGCATCGGCCCAAACAGAAAAAACCGAGGCTGGCGGATGCAGCCTCGGTTGATGGGCGAAAATCAGCGGCGGCGACGAATCAGATCCGCGACGCCATAGGAAGGTCAGGTCCGCCCGCTACTCGCAGACCTGCACGGTTTCGGTATGATAGCCGCCGTCATAGCGGTTGCGGACATCGCGGTCCTCATACCAGCATCTCGGCGCCGGTTCGACATAGCGGGGACCATCGACATAACGCGGACCATCGACGTAGCGAGGGCCGCTATTGGCGATCGCGCCACCGATCAGACCGCCGACGACGCCTGCGGCAACGCCGCCAGCGATAGCCCGACCCGTGTCATCGTGATGATGGCGATCACGCGCGGCAGCGGGCTGAATGGCCGATCCAACAAGGGCCGTTGCGATCAACAGGCTGCTAATAACTCTCTTCATAACATTCTCCTCAGTGGCACTGATCCCCCGATAGGAAATAAATGCGGCAGCAAGGCGTTTGTTCGTTCAAACTTTGCGACAGCCATTAATGCATGTCCTGAGATCAAGTCGCTGAATCCGCCGCCGCCGTCTCTTCCAGCACGTCTTCGGGAATGTCGTCGAAGGAGGAGTAGTTGAGATTATAGAGCTTGGAATAGAGCTTGCCGTTCTTCATCAGCTGGCGGTGGTCGCCGCTTTCGATGATTTCGCCGTTCTGCAGCACGATGATGCGGTCCGCCTCGCGGATCGTCGCGAGGCGATGGGCAATGACAAGGCCGGTGCGGTTTTCGAGCAGTTTTACCAGCGCCTTCTGGATCAGCATCTCGGTGTAGCTGTCGATATTGGCAGTCGCCTCGTCGAGCACGAGGATCTTCGCGTCCGCCACCAGGGCACGGGCAAAGCTTAAAAGCTGGCGCTGGCCGAGCGACAGGTTGCCGCCGCGCTCGCCGAGGACACTGTCGTAACCATCGGGCAGGCGCATCACGAAGTCATGCGCGCCGACGGCCTTCGCCGCCTCGATCACCTGTTCGCGCGTCGCCTGCAGCTTGTGGTAGCGGATGTTTTCGAAGACCGTGCCGGTAAAGAGGAAGGGTTCCTGCAGCACCATGGCGATCTGCGCTCCGAGCGAATCCTGCGTCAGATCACGCACATCGTCGCCGCCGACCAGCACCTGGCCCTGCTGCACGTCGTAGAAGCGATGGATCAGCGACATGCAGCTCGATTTGCCAGACCCCGTCGGCCCAACCAGCGCCACCGTCTCGCCGGGATTGACCTTGAAGCTGACGTGCTTCAGCACCGGATGTTTCGGATTGTAGCCGAAGACGACGTCCTTGAATTCCACCGATCCGTCCATGTCGCGCGACAAGGCCTTGGCATCGGGCGCGTCCTTGATGTCGACAGGCACGTCGAGCACTTCGGTCAGCCGCTGGCCCGACGCCATGGCGCGCTGCATCACCGAATATTGCAGCGTCAGCGAACGGATCGGGTCGAAGAAGCGCTGGATGTAGAACAGGAAGGCGACGAGCACGCCGACATCGAGCGCCTGATTGAGAACGCGGGCGCCGCCGACGACGATGACGAGCGCCATCGCCACGCCGGTCAGGCTGTCGACGATGGGCACCATCACCTGCGCATAGCGCGCCGCCGTCAGATGCGTCTTGAGGTTGGCATGCGCCTTGTCGTCGTAAAGCGTGAAGTTGACGCCCTGCCTGTCCATGCTCTGGACGGCACGCACGCCATGGATCGCTTCTGCAAGCGCACCGTTCGCGACCGAATTGGTCTCGTGCGCGGCCATGAAGGATTTGCGCGCCAGCGGCAGCCAGAACAGCCGGACGATGAATAGCACCGGCAGCACCGAGAGCGTCAGCAGCCCCAATTTGAAATCGAGATAGAGCATCACGAAGACGATGCCGAAGAGCAGCACGATGTCGCCGACGGAGAGCACCGAGGTTTCGAGGAATTCCTGCATCGAGTTGACGTCGCCCTGCAGCCGCGACATCAGACGGCCGACCTCGGTCTTGTCCATGAAGGAGAGCGAGACGCGCTGGAGATGCGAAAACATCGCCTTGCGGATATCGAAGAGCACGTCCTCCGCCACGCCGCCAACCAGCGTCTCCTGCGCATAGCTTGCCGCATAGTTGATGAGGATGGCGATGGTGAAGGCGATGATCGACCAGACCAGGGCCGAATGGTTGCCGCCCGGCGACATGCCGTGGTCGATGGCATAGCGGATGATCAGCGGGATGGTGAGCTGCATCATCGTGAAGGTCAGAACGGCGACGACGGACCACAGAACCTGGCGGCGATAGGGGTGAACGAAAACCCAGATGCGCTTGACGATATTGCCGTCGAAGGCCTTGCCGAACATCTCCTCCTCGACGCGATGCGAACCGACCACCGCCCGCGGCGGTCGGCGTCCATCCTCGCGAACGTCGGGACGCTCGGTTTCCAGTTCCTCGGCCATGCCATTCCTCCCGCGGCCATCACGTCCGGTGGCCTGCATAGTCATTGCTTGTCCGCTCTTCTCCCCGGTGGGCAGAAGAAGGGAATCCATTGTTAGGCGCTCAGGACCTCGTCGCCCGGCCGCACCTGCAGGTCGTAGAGTGCCTTGTAGCGCCCGCCGAGCGAAAGCAGCGCTTCATGCGTTCCGCGCTCGACGATCCGGCCGTCTTCGACGAACAGGATCTGGTCGGCATGCATCAGCGAACTCAGGCGGTGGGCGACGATGATCGTCACGCGGTCGGCCGCATAGCGGCGCATGGCGCCGCGGATGCGCTGCTCGGTGGCGGCGTCGATAGCCGCCGTCGAATCGTCGAACACCATCACCGCCGGTTTCAGCATCAACGCACGGGCGATCGAAAGACGCTGGCGCTGGCCGCCGGACAGCGAAACGCCGCGCTCGCCGACGACGGTGCCGTAACCTATGGGAAGGCCGAGCACGTAATTGTGCAGCTGGGCGCTTTCACTGGCGCGTTCGATGCGGCCTTCCTTCGCCCAAGGGTCGCCATAGGCGATGTTGTTCTCGATCGTCGTCGTGAACAGGAAGGAATCCTGCTGCACGACGGCAACCGCCCGACGCAGCGATTGCAGCGTCACCTTGCGGATGTCCTGGCCGTCGATCGTGATCTTGCCGCCGCTGACGTCGTAGAAGCGGGGAATGAGATGGGCGATCGTCGACTTGCCGCTGCCCGGAGGCCCGACGATGCCGATCGTCTGGCCGCGGCGGGCTTCGAAGGAGACATCGTCGAGCACGGTGCGCTTTTCCGAACCGGGATAGGCGAAGCTGACATTCTCGAAGCGCAGCACGCCGTCCGTCACCGCCAATTGCTTAGCATCCGGCGCATCCTTGATCGCGATGTCGAGGTCGAGAAGGGCAAAGAGGCGCGAGCCGCAGGTGGAGGCGCGGGCAAAGGCATTGACCATCAGGCCGAGCTGGCGCACCGGCATCTGCAGGATGGTCATGAAGGTCAGGAACGAGGCCAGCGTGCCGACGGTGATTTCGCCCGACATCACCTTGCCGCCGCCGACCCAGAGCACGAGGCCCATCGCCGCGAAGAAGGAGAAGGTCATGGCGCTGGTGTTGGTGACGCGGATGCCGACGCGCTGATGCGCGAGCGCGAGCGCGCTCTTCGACGCCGCCTCGAATTTCGAAATCTCGTGTTCGTGGGCGGCAAAGGCGCGCACGACGCGAATGCCGCCGAGATTTTCCTCCATGATGCGGGTCAGCACCGAAAGCCGCTCCTGCAGGTCGAGCCAGGTGGCGCGCAGCTTGAGCTGCGTCACCGACGAGCGCCAGCCGACGAAAGGCACGAAACTCAGCGCCAGGAGACCGAGCACGGTATCGGTCGACAGCAGCATATAGGCGCCGATGCCGATCAGGATCGACAGCAGGATCATCCGGACGAGCGCGGTGGAAAAATACATGCGCACGCCTTCGAGATCGAGCAGGCCGACGGTGATCAGGTCGCCGGAATGCACGGTGTCATGAAAGCTGAAGGACAGTCGCTGGATCTTCTCGTAGCAGGCCAGCCGCAACTCGTAGCCGATGTGATGGCCGACGGCTTCGCCGTAATAGTTCTGAACCATAGTGAAGAGGCCGCGCAACACACTGGCGCCGAGCAGTAGCAGGGCCGTGGTCAGAAGCGCGTCCTGGGCCGCCTGGCCGGCTGCACCGCCGCTCATCGCCATCTGCGTATGGTCGACGGCTTGGCCGAGAAGGCGCGGGATCATCAGCTGGAAGGTGGAGGCAACAAGCGTGGCGCCGATCGCAAAGCCGGATTGCCAGGGGTGGCGGAAGGCCATCATGGTGATGCGCACCAGTGTGTAGAGGCCTCGGCCCCAGCCTGCCGCAGTTGCAAGCGCCATCGAAGCCGAAGGCTTCGTCGCGCGTATTAACGCATCGCTGCTCACGGTATTTTTTCCAATAGATGTGTGGTCGGACGCTGGCCCGAAAAGACGGCAAATCCATGAAGGGATTGATAGCACCGACACTTTTGCCGATTCCATTTGGGGGTTCAAGTAAAGAATTCACCAGTTGGTTATTTTTACGTGAGGTCTCCTCGCATCCCGACAGGAACAATCTGCGCGCGAACGGGTTGCAGCAGGCGAATGCCAACCGCCGACGGTGCCGGAGAGACCCATGCCGCTGAAAGCCCTCGCCCTCAACGCCACGCTGAAGACCAGCGACGCCAAGGACGCGTCCTCGACCGACCGAATGATCGGTCTCATCGACAAGGCGATGTCCGCTTATGGCGTTGAGACCGAAGTGCTCCGGCTGGCCGATTTCAACGTCAAGCCCGGCGTCACCTCCGACGAAGGCGCCGGCGATGACTGGCCCGATATTCGCGCCAAGGTGCTCTCCGCCGATATCCTGCTGATGGCGACGCCGATCTGGCTCGGCCAGCCATCCAGTGTCTGCAAGCGGGCGCTCGAGCGCATGGACGCCTTCCTCGACGAAACCGACGATCAGGGCCGGATGGTGTCTTACGGAAGGGTGGCTGCCGTCGCCGTCGTCGGCAATGAGGACGGCGCCCATCATGTCTCCGCCGAACTCTATCAGGCGCTGAACGATGTCGGTTTCACCATTCCGGCAAATGCCGTTGCCTACTGGGTCGGCGAGGCGATGGGCTCCACCAATTTCGTCGATCTCGACAGGGTGCCGAAGGTCGTGACGACAGCCGTCGATATGCTGGCGCGCAACACGGCGCATCTGGCCGGCCTATTGAAGGCGAAGCAATATCCGGGCGAAGGCGACTGAAGAAATGCGGTGAAACGCGGCCTAGGGCGGGGCCGCCTTGCCCTTCCAGGTCGCCTGCGGGCCGCTCGTAGGACCCGATCCTGCGGCATGTTTGTGAATGGCCGCATGAACCTCATCAATGCACGATCCGCTGTTTATGCGTTGAACCCCAATCTGCACAGGTGCGGCCGAAGCCGCAGAGGAGTTGCGATGACGGTTCAGGGACTTTTTTCGGCGAGAGCCAATGCGGCGGCGCAGATCTCCGCCGTGCCGCGCATTGCGATCGTCACGCCGGCCGTTCGGAATCGCTTGCTCGCCACTTGATGAGGCGCTTCTCGGCGATGTCAAGAATGCTGTCGATAATCAAGACGAAGATCGCGAGGATCAGGATGCCCGCGAAGACTCCAACTGCATCGAAATTGCCTTCGGCCTGAGCGATCAGATAGCCGAGCCCGGCAGAGGAGCCGAGATACTCGCCGATGATTGCCCCCACAACGGCGAAGCCGACCGAAGTGCGCAAGGACGACAGAATCCAGCTTGCCGCTGCCGGGAAGTAGACATGGCGGAGCAGGTCCGACCGCTTGGCTCCTAAAATGCGAGCGTTCGACAGCACCACCGGGTTGACTTCGCGGACGCCTTGCATGGCGTTGAAGAAGGTGACGAAAAAAACGAGCGTCACGGCGAGCGCCACTTTGGACCACAGACCGAGGCCGAGCCAAAGCACGAAGATTGGCGCAAGCACGACTCGAGGGATCGCGTTCAAGCCTTTGATAAAAGGGTCCAGGATGCGCGCCGCCGAGCGGCTGAGGCCGAGCCAAACGCCTGCCGCGACGCCAAGTGCCGTTCCGACCAGATAGCCGAGCACGGTTTCCGTCAACGTGATCGCCACATGGCTATAAAAGCTGACGTCCGCGACCCAGGATACGACCTGGTTGAAGATGTCGACCGGCGCCGGGAAAAAGAAGACGTCAATGACGCCTGCCGCGACACCGAGCTGCCAGCCGCCGACAATTGCCACAAGCAGCACGATTTGGATAAGGCGTTCAGTCATGACGTTCATAGCTTTTCTCCACTTCGCCGCGCAGCGATGACCAGATGTTGCGATAAAGATCCATGAAGCGCGGATCGAGCTTGATTTCAGCGACATCACGCGGACGTTCGAGGTCGACAGGGAAGCTGTCGATCACCCGCGAGCGCGGTCCGGCGGCAAGCACGACGACCCGATCTCCGAGAGCAATGGCCTCTTCGAGGTCGTGCGTTATCATCACCACGGCGCGCCGTTCCTCCTGCCAAAGACGCAACAGCTCGTTCTGCATCAGGTGACGGGTATGGATGTCAAGCGCGGAGAAGGGCTCGTCCATAAGGATGACCTTGGGGCCGGTAATCAGCGCCTGGGCCATCTGAACGCGCTTGCGCTGACCGCCGGAAAGCTGATGTGGATAGCGATGCTCGAACCCTTTGAGCCCGACTTTCGCCAGCCATCTCATCGACCGCTCGCGGCGTTCGGCAGCGCCGACACCTTTGAACATGGGGCCGAGCTCCACGTTTTCGATTGCGGTCTTCCACGGAAGCAATGCATCCTGCTGGAACAAATAACCGATGTCGTTCTGGATCCCGCGCACGGGCTGTCCATCGATGGAAACAATGCCACTTGCAGGTTTCAGGAGACCGGCAATGGCATTGAGTATGGTGCTCTTGCCGCATCCAGTAGGTCCGACGATGGCGAGGAACTCGCCATCGGAGACACTAAGGTTGACATCCTGGACGGCAACATAGGCGCCGAAGGACATGGTGACCGAGTCGATGGAAACCATCGGCTTTGCTTGACTCGGATTGTTCGTCGGGGGTGCGGTTTTCAATACGGCCAATTCCATGACCTCCTCCTGTCAGTTGGCAGCGGCGTCGGGGACCTTGTCGACGAACTCGTTCGTGTAGGTTTTCGTAAGGTCGATTTCAGCTGCGGCGACTTTTTCGTTGAAGCTCTTCAGGACGGCGAGCGGAATCTTGATGTCTTCCTCGTTTATGCGCCCGTCCTTGGAGAAGATCGCCTTCGCGTTCTCCACTGCCTTGATGTAAGTGTCACGATCGCCGGAAATGAACTCCTTCGGGAGTTTTTCGACGATCTCTTCAGCGGAATGGCTATTCATCCATTCGAGCGCTTTGACGGTCGCATTGGTGACCTTCTGAATGGTCTCGGGGTTTTCATCGATATAGTGCTGTGTGGCGTAGAGGACGGAGGTTGGGTAAATCCCGCCATAGATCGCTCTGGCGCCGTCGTCGCTGCGACCGTCGATCAGGATCTTGCCGACACCCTTGGCCTCGATGAAGGTGGCAGCCGGGTCGTAATTGACGAGTAGGTCGACTTTGCCCTGTTCAAGCGCTGCGACAGCGGCCGACCCGGAGCCGACACCGATCAGAGAAACGTCGTTTGCGGACAAGCCGTTGCGTTGTACGTAGTAGCGGACAAAGAAGTCGGAAGACGAACCCGGCGAGGTGATCCCGACTTTTGCACCTTTGATCGTTTCCGGCTTTGCCGGATCGAATTTACTATCCTTGCCCCCAGCCAGAACGAGCCCTGAATTGCGGGCGAGCTGCACGAACGCCACGACGGCCTTCTTCTGCGATTGCATCTGGATCGTATGGTCGTAGAAGCCGACGGCGATGTCCGTTGAGCCTGCAACAAGCGCCTGAAGCGTCTTCGAGCCGCCCGACGCAAAGTTTTCCACGGTCACCTCCAGCCCCTCCTTTTCATAAAGGCCGAGCCCTTGGGCGACGGGAAAGGGAAGATTGTTGAGGTTGTAGGATCCGACACTGATACGGACTGGATCCGCCAATGCGGAGCCGGTAAACGCGACAGTTGCCGCGAGGGCGAGCATAAACTTGCGCATGATG
The DNA here is from genome assembly GCF_025847085.2 of Rhizobium sp. BT-226. Taxonomy (NCBI): domain Bacteria; kingdom Pseudomonadati; phylum Pseudomonadota; class Alphaproteobacteria; order Hyphomicrobiales; family Rhizobiaceae; genus Rhizobium; species Rhizobium sp. BT-226. The sequence goes on from NZ_JAOYTI010000005.1 coordinate 357,438, forward strand.
ATATTCTCCTCCTGTTGGTGGCGCCCTCCCGGCGGCCAGAGCTATTATGCCGCGCAACCCAGTTGCGTGACAGGTTTTGCTAACACATGTCCTTCGAACAGCCGGCGGGCAGTGCGAAGAATTCCGGCGACGACCTTGCTGTCCCGCTCATACAGTTTGACATCCAGGTGGCCGCTGGGGTGCTCGATGGAAAGAACAACCGGGGGAGCTTGCCTGCCGATCAGAAGCGAAGCGACCGTATCCTGGCTGATACAGGCCGTGGCGATCCCAACGGCGCCCGTGGTCGCCAAGGATGGATGACATTGATGCGGCATGAAATACCGCACGCTGATGTCGCCTCCGGTCTTTGGACGGGATATGAGCACCGGCTTTGGCGTTACCTGATTGCGCACGTCTCCAAGGCCCATTCGTTCGCCAGCGGCGATGCGCAACTTTTCCAGGCGTTCAAGCAATTCCTTATCAGCGTTGAGTTCTGCCGCTGATTCCAAGCCGGTTGTGCCGATCGAAACTGCCTCGATCAAGATCATCGGCATGGCGCAGTCGATGCAGGTGACAGCGACGCCATCGATCAGGTCGATGGGTTTGCCGGTGGGAAAGAGCTGTCCGGTACGAGCCCCGGCTGCGTCCATGAAAGTCAGCGCGATCGGTGCTGCACGGCCGGGCACGCCGTCAATCGCAGCTTCCCCGAGATAGGAGACGCCGCCATTTGGGGTAGGGACTTCGGCCTCGATCAGCTTGCCGGTGTTGACGTTATGGATCCTTACGAGCGTGGTGTCTCCACGAACCGGGACAAGTCCAGCTTCGATGGCAAACGGTCCGACTGCCGCAAGCATGTTGCCGCAGTTCGGCGAGGTGTCGACTATCTGTTGATCGACCCGCACCTGAGCAAAGAGATAATCCACGTCCGCGCCAGGAACGGTGGCAGGTCCAACGATGGCCACCTTGCTCGTGACCGGGTTGCCGCCACCAATCCCATCGATTTGCAACGGATGGCCCGAGCCCATGATCGAGAGCAGGATTTGGTCACGCTGATCGGCAGCCGCGGGAAGGTCGCTCGCAAGGAAGAACGGGCCTTTTGATGTGCCGCCTCTCATCAGAACGCAAGGGATAGCCGTCAGGTCGTTCATTGCTTGTGCTTCCATCGGAATTATGTCATCGCCGTATCAATCGGCGCTCTTTGATCCAATTATCGGAGAAAGCGTTTATTTGTGAAATGCTAAGAATCACAGGATTGATGCACAATGAGCATTAATTGCGAAATTCTTGACCTTCGAGCCTTCCTGGGGGTCGTAGAGTTGGAGAGCTTTAATCGCGCTGCGGACGCTCTGCATATGTCCCAGCCTGCGTTGAGCCGCCGCATTCAAAAATTGGAGCAGGTTATCGGGGCGCCGCTCTTGGAACGGACGACCAGGCACGTATCCGCGACGGCTCTCGGTACGGAACTCGTGCCGCTCGTCCGACGCATGCTCGAGGAATTTGATGGCTCTCTCTTTGCTGTCCGTGACGTTGGACCCAATCGAGGCGGATTGGTGACGATTGCATGCCTTCCAACCGCGGCATTCTACTTCCTGCCTACGGTCATCCGCCAGTTCAATGAAGACTATCCGAACATCCGCTTTCGTATCCTCGATCTGCCTGCCACGGACGGTCTTCGCGCCGTGGCAAGTGGGGAGGTGGAGTTCGGCATAAACATCATGGGCACTTCCGACCCCGACCTCACCTTCGAGCGGCTTGCGGAAGATCCATTCGTGCTTGCGGCGCGAAAGGATCATCCTCTTGCGACAAAACAATGGGTCGAGTGGGCGGAACTAGAGCCCTATCATTTGATTACGGTTCATCGGTCGAGCGGCAACAGAACGCTGCTGGACGCGGCACTGGCAAAATCCAACATCAAACTTCGCTGGTTCTACGAGGTAACACATCTGTCTACCTCCCTCGGGTTGGTGGAGGCGGGCCTCGGGATCTCGGTGCTGCCACGAATGGCAACCCCGCGAGAAGATCACCCATTCCTGATCACCCGCCCCATCCGCAATCCCGAGATATCCCGCACAATCGGTGTGGTTCGACGTCGCGGCGGCACCTTGTCGCCGGCGGCAGAGCGGTTTCTTGAGATGCTGATAGGTGTATGGGGAGCGTGATTGAAAGGCTCGGCGCAACGCAAACGTGGCCGGGTTGAAGATACGCTAAGAAGAAGCGCAGAAAGTAGATGGCCGAAACCTCCGATATTGACCCGCAAATCGGCGGATCTGGCAAATCTGCTGGAGACGAGGTGGTACCGGGCCAAGGCTGATGACGAGTCGCGGCCCTGCGGCGCGAGGCTGTTTGATCGAAAATATGCCGTGATTCCGACAACTTAAGCATCGCGCCTAATAAACCCCTTGCCACTGCCGGTTTTTAGCGCTTTCATACACGACTAGTTTGATAGACTATGGGTGGGGCGGCCTTGCCCTTCTCAAAGCGCCTGCGGGCCGCTCGTACGGACCCGATCCTGCGGCATATGTTTGTGAATGGCCGCATGAACCTCATCAACGCATGATCCGCTGTTTATGCGTTGAACCTCAATCTGCACAGGGTGCGGCCGAAGCCGCAGAGGAGTTGCGATGACGGTTCAGGGACTTTTTTCGGCGAGAGCCAATGCGGCGGCGCAGATCTCTGCCGTCCCGCGCATTGCGATCGTCGGGCGCGGCTTTTCCGGCATGATGACGGCGATCGCGCTGATGAAGACAGTGCGTGCACCCTTCCATCTACAGCTGTTCGATCCGAATTCGTCGGTCAGCGGTGGGCAGGCGCTGGCCTCGGTCCGTTCCTCGACTATCCTCAACACCCGCGTCCGCGATCTCTCGGTCTCGGTCGGAGACAATGACGATTTCAACGACTGGCTCTGCAGCAACGCCGCCTTCCGCGCCGCCGTGCCGGCCGCCATTCCCGGATTCCGGCAGATCTTCGTGCCGAAGGAAATCTTCAGCGATTATGTCTACCAGCGCTTTTCGGAAGCACTCGCCGCGCGCAGGGACATCACCGTTCAGGTCTGCAACGATCCGGTCGTGGCGATCCGAAAGAGCCACGGCAACCGCTTCCTGCTCGAAAGCGCCAATCCCGCCAATCCGCTGTTTGATACCGTCATCCTCGCCACCGGCTACGGCCTGACGGCGCCGGATTCAGGCGGTGAGGACGCTTCGCCGGTCCGGGCCCAACGCCTCGTCGCGCGGCCGCATGCAGTGCTTCTCGGCAGCGGCATCCGCGTCGTCGACCAGTTGCTGCAGCTGCGCGATTCCGGTTATGCCGGCCAGGTGACGATCATTTCCCGGCGCGGCTTCCTGCCCCAGAGCCATACGCCGAATTCCGCCGATCCGGTGTTCCCGGCTGAAGCGCTGCCTCAGAGCCTGCCGGAGATCGTGCGCTTCATCCGTGAAGCCTGTCGCGAGGCGGAGGAAGCGGGCCGAAGCTGGCAATCGGTGATGAACGGCCTCAGAAACCATGCCCGCTCGCTCTGGCGCTCGCTGCCGGCCCGCGACAAGCATCAGTTCAACCGGCATCTCAGGGCGATCTACGACAGCCACCGCAATCGCCTGCCGGAAGACATGTACCTGCGCCTGAGACGCGAACTTGCCGAAGGCCGCACGGTGCTGCGCCGCGGCCGGGCCGGCCGCCGGGGCCTGAGCGGCCTGTTCTTCACACCGGCCGGTTCCTCTGTCGAGGAAGTCATCCATACCGAGCGCATCATCGATTGCCGCTGTCAGGCGCCGGATCTTTCAGCGCCCTTGATGCAGAGCCTGCTTTCCGCCGGCCTCGCCATGCCGGACGAGCTCTCGCTGGGGCTCGCGGTCAACGCGCGCGGCGAGCCCTTCCTGGAGGATGGTTCGACGGTCGCCGGGCTCTTTGCCGTCGGACCGCTGGGCCTCGGCAGCCTGCCCGATATCGATCTCGTGCCGGAGATCGTCTCGCAGGCCTATGCCGCCGCCGAGCGCGTCGGCGAGAGGTTCTACCCGCAGGTCAAGGCCGTCTGAAAATTTGAGGCTGAATCGGAACCATCCGCCTGCCGCGGCGTTATAAAGCGCTGGTGACTCCGAGGGGCCGATGGAAGTGTTAAATCGACATGATACGTCTCTTAACGAAGAGGGACGCTTTCGCCTTCTGGTCGATGCCATCACCGACTACGCCATCTATATGCTGAGCCCCGAAGGCATCATAACCAGCTGGAATACCGGCGCTCAGCGCTTCAAAGGTTACAAGCCTTCCGAAATTCTCGGCGAGCATTTTTCCCGTTTCTATCTGGAAGAGGATCGCGCTGCGGGAATGCCGGCGCGCGCGCTCGCCACGGCGGCGGAGCAGGGCCGGTTCGAGGGGGAAGGCTGGCGCCAGCGCAAGGATGGAAGCCGCTTCTGGGCGCATGTGATCATCGATCCGATCCGTCGTCCCTCCGGCGAGCTCATCGGCTATGCCAAGATCACCCGCGACCTAACCGAACGCAGAGCAGCTGAACAAACGATCCGCCAGAGCGAGGAACAATTCCGCCGGCTCGTCCAGGGCGTCTCGGATTATGCGATCTACATGCTCGATCCCGACGGCAATGTCAGCAGTTGGAATTTCGGCGCCGAGCGTATCAAGGGCTATCGACCGCACGAAATCATCGGCCGGCATTTCTCGACCTTCTATACCCCCGAGGATCGCGAAGCGGGCGTGCCGCAGACTGCGCTGGACATTGCGCGCGCCGAGGGCCGGTTCGAAAGGGAAGGCTGGCGCGTCCGCAAGGACGGCAGCCGTTTTTGGGCCAGCGTCGTCATCGACGTCATTCGGGACGACGAAGGCGATGTGCTCGGTTTCGCGAAGATCACCCGCGATATCACCGAGAAGATGGAGACCCAGCGGGCGCTGGAGCAGGCGCGCGAAGAGCTTTTCCAATCGCAGAAGATGGAGGCGATCGGTCAATTGACCGGCGGTATCGCCCATGATTTCAACAATCTTTTGATGGCTGTCCTCGGCAGTCTCGAAATCCTGAAAAAACGCATGCCGCAGGATCTCTCCCTGACATCGCTTGTTGATAATGCCATGCAGGGCGCCCAGCGGGGTGCTGCGCTGACGCAGCGCATGCTGGCCTTTTCCCGCCGGCAGGAACTGCACATGGAGCCGATCGACGTCTCCGGCCTGGTCCGTGGCATGATGGATATGCTGAGCCGTTCGCTCGGCCCGCTGACCGTGATCGAGACCTCTTTCCCTGTCAGGCTGCCGACGATCCTCACCGATCCGAACCAGCTGGAGATGGCGATCCTGAACCTCGTCGTCAACGCCCGCGACGCCATGCCGTCCGGCGGCCGGATCGTGCTTCGCGCTTCCGAAGAGTCGCTGCCATCAGGCAAAAGCCCGTTGCCGCCTGGCCGTTATGTCCGTATTGCGGTGATCGACGAAGGCGAGGGCATGGATGCCAAGACGCTGGAGCAGGCCATCACGCCGTTCTTCACCACCAAGGGTGTCGGCAAGGGCACCGGTCTCGGCCTTTCCATGGTGCAGGGCCTTGCGTCCCAGTCCGGCGGCCGCCTCATGATGAAGAGCAGCCTCGGCGAAGGCACGACAGTAGAATTGTGGTTCCCGGTCGTAGTTGGCGAACAAGTGACCGAGGCCGCTGCCGATTGGCCGCAGCAGGAGGAAAATGCGCCGCGCCGGCTGCGCATCGTTGCCGTCGATGACGATGGTCTGGTGCTGATGAATACAACGCTGATGCTGGAGGATCTCGGCCATACCGTGTTCGAGGCGATGGCGGGTCCCGAGGCACTCGACATCCTGCGCAAACAGCAGGTCGACCTGGTGATTTGCGACCATGCCATGCCGCGCATGACGGGCGCGCAGCTCGCCCAGGCGATCCGCAGCGAATGGCCTGATATGCCGATCATCCTCGCAACCGGTTACGCTGAAATCCCCGAAGGGGCCGGCATCGTCGACCTGCCGCGCCTCGGCAAGCCCTTCTCGCAGGCGCAACTCGCCGAGGCGATCAGCCGGATCGCTTCATAGCGGCTTTCTCGCCGCGAAGAATGAACACCAGCAATGCCAGCACCATTGCCGCCAGGCCGTACCAGGTGATCGCGTAGACGAGATGGTTGTTGGGGAAAGCGATGACGGTCAGGCCGCCCACCGGCAGGCCGCCTGGATTGGGAGTGGCATCGGCGTCGATGAAATAGGGTGCAACCGCACCGACGCCGCGCTTTTCAGCGATCGCCGCGACATCGCGCGAATACCAGCGGTCGGCGGCGACGTCATTGGATTGCAGCAGCGATCCCTTCGGCTCCGTCATCCGCATCAGCCCGGTGATCTCGACCGGGCCAGATAGTTCACCCTCGCGGCGCGAGGCCGGGTCGCGCCGGTCGGTCGACACGAAACCACGATTGATGAGGATCGATGTCCCGTCGGCAAGCGTCAGCGGCGTCATCACCCAATATCCCGGACCGAGCGCGGTCGAGGCATAGACCAGCGTTTCCTTGTCATTCGCCAGCGTTCCGGCTGCCGTCACCCGCCGATATTCGTCATCAGTGGCATTGACCTTGTTCCAGTCGGCGCGTGCCGGCGCCGGAACGGGTGACGCATGCACACGCTGGTCGATGCGGGCGATGAGGTCGCGTTTCCAGGTCAGGCGCTCGACCTGCCAGGTGCCGAGCGCGGCGAGTGCCGCGGCAAGCAGCACCAGACAGACGGCGAAGATGGCACGTTTTGCCCGATAACGCCGTCTATCCGATTTTTCCGAGGGAGCCTGCGGGTGACGCTGCCGCCGCCCCTTCGTGACCGTCACGGCATGTTCTTCATCATCTCGGGGCTCATCGGCATCATGTTGGTGTTGAGATGATGCATGACCCAGAGCGAACCGGAGAGCGCGATGGCGACGATGATGAGGGTGAAGATCAGCGCCATGACTGTCCAGCCGCCCTCGCTCCTGGTATTCATGTGCAGGAAGAAGACCATGTGGACGACGATCTGGATCGCGCCCAGGCCCATCACCAGAACAGCCGTCAGCGTCGGGCTGGCGAAGACGCCGGCCATGACAAGCCAGAAGGGAATGGCGGTCAGGATGACTGAAAGCACGAAACCCGTCATGTAGCTGCGGAACGTGCCGTGGCCAGCCTGATGGCCGTGGCTGTGACCGTGGTGAGCCTCGTGGGCATCCTCATGTGCAGGGGCTTGCGAACTCATCCGAGAACTCCCAACAGGTAGACGAAGGAAAAGACGCCGATCCAGACGACGTCGAGGAAGTGCCAGAACATCGAAAGGCACATCAGGCGGCGGCGGTTGGCCTCGATCAGCCCGTGCATCGACACCTGCACCATCAGCGTGATCAGCCAGATGATGCCGAAGGTGACGTGCAGTCCGTGGGTGCCGACCAGGGTGAAGAAGGAGGAGAGGAAGGCGCTGCGCGTCGGCCCGGCGCCTTCATGGATCAGGTGGATGAACTCGTAGAGCTCGAGCCCGATGAAAGCCGCGCCGAACAGGCCGGTCACTCCAAGCCAGAACAGCGTTTCCGCCTTGGCGTTGCGCTCCATCTGCAGCATCGCGAAGCCGTAGGTGATTGAGGAGAACAGCAGCATCGAGGTGTTGAGGGCAACGATCGGCAGATCGAAGAGATCGGCCGGCGACGGGCCGGCGGCATAATTGCGGCCAAGCACGCCGTGTGTGGCAAACAGCACCGCGAAGATCAGGCAGTCGCTCATCAGGTAGAGCCAGAAGCCGAGATTGGTGCTGTTTTCCGGATGATGGTCTTCCGTCAGGTAGAATTCAGGCTTTTCGGCCGCGTCGATGGTGTGATCGCTCATTGTCTCTTACACCTGCTCGGCAAGCAGCGCGGTGCGCTTGCCTTCCGTTTCGGTTACCTCTTCGGCGGGGATGTAGAAGTCGCGTCTGTAGTTGAAAGTATGGCCGATCGCGATCACCAGCATGGCGACGAAGGAGACGACGACCAGCCACCACATGTACCAGATCAGGCCGAAGGCGAGTGCGACACTGATGCCCGACAAGATCGCGCCGGTGCCGGTGTTCTTCGGCATGTGGATCGGCCGGAAGCCTTCCAGCGGACGCGCATAACCGCGGTTCTTCATATCATACCAGCCGTCATGATCGTGCACGACGGGCGTCAAGGCGAAGTTGTATTCCGGCGGCGGCGAGGAGGTCGACCATTCCAGCGTGCGGCCGTCCCAGGGATCGCCGCTGTCGTCGCGCAATTCCTCGCGTTTCATGAAGCTGACGACGATCTGGATCAGGAAGGCGGCAATGCCAAGCGCGATCAGGCCGACGCCGAAGGCAGCGATGATGAACCAGATCTGCAGTGACGGATCCTCGAACTGGCTGACGCGGCGGGTAACGCCCATCAGGCCTAGCACGTAGAGCGGCATGAAGGCGAACCAGAAGCCGATCTGCCAGAACCAGAAGCTCATCTTGCCCCAGAAGGGATCGAGCTTGAAGCCGAAGGCCTTGGGGAACCAGTAGTTCACGCCGGCGAACATGCCGAAGAGAACGCCGCCGATGATGACGTTGTGGAAGTGGGCGATGAGGAACAGCGAATTGTGCAGCACGAAGTCGGCCGGCGGCACGGCAAGCATGACGCCGGTCATGCCGCCGATGACGAAGGTCACCATGAAGCCGACCGTCCACAGCATCGGCACCTCAAAACGGATGCGGCCGCGATACATGGTGAAGAGCCAGTTGAAAATCTTCGCCCCCGTCGGGATCGAGATGATCATCGTGGTGATGCCGAAGAAGGAATTGACAGAAGCGCCCGAGCCCATTGTGAAGAAGTGGTGCAGCCAGACGATGTAGGAGAGAATCATGATCACGCAGGTGGCGTAGACCATGGAGGCGTAGCCGAAGAGGCGCTTGCCTGAGAAGGTGGCGACGACTTCCGAGAAGATGCCGAAGGCCGGCAGCACGAGGATATAGACCTCCGGATGACCCCAGATCCAGATGAGGTTGATGTACATCATCGGGTTGCCGCCGAGGTCGTTGGTAAAGAAGTTCGTGCCTGCATAGCGGTCGAGCGACAGAAGCGCCAGCGTTGCCGTCAGGATCGGGAAGGAGGCGACGATCAGCACGTTGGTGCAGAGCGCTGTCCAGGTGAAGACCGGCATCTTCATGAAGGTCATGCCCGGCGCACGCATCTTGACGATGGTGGCGATTAGGTTGATGCCCGAAAGCGTCGTTCCGACACCGGCCACCTGCAGGCCCCAGATATAATAATCGACGCCGACGCCCGGACTGTAGGCTGCGCCCGACAGCGGCGGGTAGGCGAGCCAGCCGGTCTGGGCGAATTCGCCGATGAACAGCGACAGCATGATGATGATCGCGCCGGCGGTGGTCATCCAGAAAGAGAAGTTGTTGAGGAAGGGGAAGGAGACGTCGCGCGCGCCGATCTGCAGCGGCACCACGAAGTTCATCAGACCGGTGACGAAGGGCATCGCCACGAAGAAGATCATGATGACGCCGTGGGCGGTGAAGACCTGGTCGTAATGGTGCGGCGGCAGATAGCCCTCCGAGCCGTTGAAGGCGATCGCCTGCTGGACGCGCATCATGATCGCGTCGGAGAAGCCGCGCAAGAGCATGATGACGGCGAGGATCACATACATGATACCGATCTTCTTGTGATCGACGCTGCAGATCCAGTCGCGCCAGAGCGGACCCCAGAATTTGAAATAGGTGATGATGCCGAGCAGAGCGAGACCGCCGATGACGACGCCGATGAAGGTCACGACCAGGATCGGCTCGTGATAGGGGATGGCATCGAGGGTCAACCGGCCGAAGACGAACTTCAGGAGGTCAGGATTGGAAAACATGGAACAACCCGTTCATTATGTCTCGCGACGCAAAGCGCCAGGTTAATTGTTGTTGTTGAGCTGCGCCGGCGCCGGATTGGCGCCGTTGTCCGTGCCGGGCATGGAATGACCCTCATGCTGCATGTCCATGCCGGGCATGTCGTCGGTCCGCTCGGCAGGCTCGCTGCGTGCCGGAGCCCCGGTCGCCGGCACGGTGGCCGCTGGCGCCACGATGCCTTCCTCGGCATGACGGTTGTCGTATTGCAGCTTCTCGCGGTTCTCCGCACTTTCCTTGCCGCCGCCGCCCATCATGTCGATGTGCATCATCTCGTTCATGCACATCTTGCCCGGAGTGGCGCACATGTTGAGGATGGCGTTGTAAAGGTCGGCATCGGCGCCGGCATAATAACGCACCGGTTCCTTCTCGCTCGGCTTCTCAAGCTTCAGATAGGCGTCGCGGTTGAGCATCGTGCCCTGCTGCTTGACCTGCGCCACCCAGGCGTCAAAGCCCGCTTGGTCGAGGCCGTGGAATTTGAAGCGCATATGCGAGAAGCCGCTTCCGCTGTAGTTGGCGGAGAAGCCCTCATATTCGCCTTGCCTGTTAATGACGGCGTGAAGCTTCGTCTCCATGCCGGGCATCGCATAGATCTGGCCGGCAAGGGCAGGGATGTAGAAGGAGTTCATCACCGAGGAGGCGGTGATCTTGAAATTGATCGGCATGTCGACTGGGGCAGCGAGCTCGTTGACGGTGGCAATGCCGAGTTCGGGATAGAAGAACAGCCACTTCCAGTCGAGCGCCACGACCTCGACGGTCAACGGCTTGGTATCGGCCGGAATGGCGCGCTCCGCATCGAGGCGGTCGAGCGGGCGATAGGGATCGAGCTTATGGGTGGAAATCCAGGTCACGGCTCCGAGCGCAATGATGATCGCCAGCGGTGCTGCCCAGATCACGATTTCGAGACGGGTCGAATGGTGCCATTCCGGCGCGTAGGTGGCGGCCGTATTGGAGCGGCGGTAGCGCCAGGCGAAGTACAGCGTCAGGAAGATCACCGGGATGATGATCAACAGCATCAGCACCGTCGAGATGACGATGAGATCGCGCTGTTGCACGGCGATGTCGCCGGAGGGCGCCATGACCACCATGTTGCATCCTGCCAGGAAAAGCAGCGGCAAGACGGATAGAAGGCGGGAAAACTTCACGAGTTTTGGCACGTCTCTAAGCTCTTGTTGTTTCGTTCGTTCCGCGACTAAAGCACTGAACCCGATAGCGACATGAGGTGTTTGGTCGCAGTGCAGCAAGTATGCCGCACTGCGGCACAAATCATGGTGCACTACAGCTTTGAAATCCTGATGAAATCAAGAAGGATTCTTTCGCCAGCGCATGTTTCAATCAATATATCCGCGAGAGCCGCCCACGCCAGCGTCCCATGGGAAAATCGCGCTCGTGATCACGCTATTTTTCCCGCCCGCGCCTCATTTTGAGCCGCGATGATGAACTATTTACGTCTTACGGACTTGATAAGCCTGCAGGTTTGATCAAGATCACGCTGAGGCGCCTTGGCGAAAGCGCTTCAACGAGGGAGGCGTTTTATGGCTACAACATCGAATTACGGACCGTCATCGTCGTCGCTGGAACGCGACGCGCGGCGCATTCACGACGACAAGCCGGTTTCGCCGGGCAGCATCGCCATTGGCGTGGTGATCGGCCGCATGTCGGAATTCTTCGATTTCTTCGTCTACGGCCTCGCCTCGGTCCTGGTCTTTCCACAGCTGATTTTCCCCTTCGCGCCGGACAGGCTGACGGGAACGCTCTATTCCTTCGCCATCTTCTCGCTGGCCTTCCTGGCCCGCCCCGTCGGCTCCGTCGTCTTCATGACGATCGACCGGCTGTACGGCCGTGGCACAAAGCTGACGATCGCGCTTTTCCTGCTCGGCGGCTCCACCGCCTCGATCGCCTTCCTGCCGGGATATAACGAGATCGGCGTATGGTCGATCGCGCTTCTGGCGCTCTTCCGTCTCGGCCAAGGCTTCGCGCTCGGCGGCGCCTGGGACGGCCTTGCCTCGCTGCTTGCGCTGAATGCGCCGGCCAAGCACCGCGGCTGGTATGCGATGATCCCGCAGCTTGGGGCGCCGATCGGCTTTGCGCTGGCCAGCACCCTGTTCGGTTATTTCGTCGCCAATCTTTCTAGTGAGGATTTCCTCTCCTGGGGCTGGCGTTATCCCTTCTTCGTCGCCTTCGCGATCAACGTCGTGGCGCTGTTTGCGCGTTTGCGGCTCGTCATGACCAAGGAGTTTGGCACGCTGCTGGAGCAGCATGAGCTGGAAGCAGCTCCCATCCTCGACGTGCTGCGCGTTCACGGCCGCGACATCCTGATCGGCGCCTTTGTGCCGCTGGCGAGTTTTGCCATGTTCCACCTGGTCACCATCTTCCCGCTCGGCTGGATGAGCCTTTACGGCGACCAGCCGATCGGCGCCTTCATGGTGGTGCAGGTGATCGGCGCCGCCGTCGGCATCCTCACGATCATCGCCTCGGGCCTGATCGCCGACCGTATCGGCCGGCGCGCCCAGCTTGCCATCTGCGCCGTCATCATCGCCGTCTTCAGCTTTATCGGGCCGAGCCTGATCGCGTCCGGCAATAGCGGCCATGACGCTTTCGTCATCATCGGCTTCGGCGTGCTCGGCCTTTCGTTCGGCCAGGCGACCGGCTCGATCTCATCCCGCTTCGGCCGCGGCTACCGCTACACGGGCGCGGCCTTCACCTCGGATCTGGCCTGGCTGATCGGCGCGGGTTTTGCGCCGCTGGTGGCGCTCAGCCTCTCCAGCCGCTTCGGCCTGACCTTCGTCGGTTACTACCTGCTTTCCGGCGCCATCTGCACGCTTGCAGCGCTCGCCTTCAGCAGGGCGCTGGAACAGCGCGAATAGACGGACTTGAACACACGAGCCTGCATGGGAAACCATGCAGGCTTTCATTTTTCGGACTGCGCAATTCCAATTATTGAATGCATTGCAATCTATAATTAAATGCATATCCTTGTCGGCCTGAACGAGGATATGCCATGACCGCAGAGACCATCGATCATTCGACCCTTTCCCGTCTTGTCGAAGCAGGAGCGGTCGATGCCGCTCACGTCGTCGGCAAGACCGGCGGCTGGTCCGTCGTCATTCGCTACGGCAAGGCCGAGCGCCCGCTCGCCGCCCAACGCAGCCGGCAGGTGCGTGTGTTCAAGCGCATGGATACCTTGGTTTCTTATCTGAAGGATGTCGGCATTTCGCAGTTCGATGTCGACGCTGCCGATTACGCTCCTGAAGCGGCACCGCGGCCGGATCGGGCCGCAGCTCTGCGTCGTACCCATGAGGCGGCGGAATACGACAAGTGGTTCCGCGAACAGGTCGAGGAAGCGATCCGGGAAGCCGATGATCCCAATACCGTCTGGATTCCTCACGAGGTCGTTGAGGAGGAGATGGCGCGCGAGCGTACCGAATTGCTTGCCTTGCTTAAGAATGAGGGCAAGTGAGGATCATCTGGACTGAGACGGCCCGCAGAGCCAGGCAGCAGGCGACCGCATATATTGCAGCGCAAAACCGTGCGGCTGCCTTGGATGTTCTGGACGAAGTTTCGCGACAAACGATCCTGTTGCGAGATCATCCGGAAATGGGACGAAAAGGGCGAAGGCAGGGAACGCGCGAATTCATCATCGCTCGAACGCCGTTCCTTGTCGTCTATCGCTATCTCCCGAAGAGCGAGACGATCGAAATACTGCATTTCCTGCATGGTGCCCAGCAATGGCCGCCGAAACGCTGAGTGCGTTTACTGCGCCATCTGCGGCTGCTTTGCCGCCCGGGCCGCGGTCAGTTCCGCGGTGGTGTGGTTCAGGCGGTCGGCCAGCACCCGCATGATTTCCACGGCCATCTCGGGGAAATCGCTGAGCAGCTTCAGGAAGTGCTCCTTGCTGATGCGCAGCACCTCTAGCGACGAGGTGGCGCGGACCGTCGCCGTGCGCGAGACGTCGCAGAGGATGGCGATTTCGCCGACGATGGAATTGGGTTCGACGTCGGCGACCTTGATCTCGCCGGCCGGCGAGGAGACGACGATATCGGCGGTACCCGAGAGGATGACATAGGCGGCATCACCGACATCGCCCTGATGGAAGAGGTTCTGCCCGGCCTTGTAGGTCATGCGATCGGAGGTAAAGGCCAAAAGCTTGAGCTTTGCTGGAGCGATCCGTGAAAAGATCGGCACCCGTCGCAGCATTTCGACTTCGTCTCTCAACAGCATGAGCGTTTCAACCCCCTGACGCAGGGTCCGCGGGACCAGGCGTCTTCAAACTCCAAGGCGTCCCGTCGGGAACGCCCATTATCGCCGCCCCTATAGAATATTACGATAACAGTTCCTTGAACATCCCGTTTTTCTCGGAAAGTTCCGGATAGTTTCCGGCTTCGGCCAATCCGCCGCGATCGAAGAGCAGGATCCGGTCGAACATCTCTGCCAGCCGGGCATTGGAGAGCACCCAGATGATCGCCGGCCGATGGCCTTCTTCGTGCAGGCCTTCGATGATGTTGTGGGTGATCTGATCCTGAACGCGCTGGTCGAGCGCCGACAGTGGCCGGTTGAAGATGAAATAGTCCGAGCGCTTCAACAGCGCGCGGGCCAGATTCAGCTTCTGCCGCTGCACCATGGTCAGTCGCTTGCCGCCGGAGCCGACGTCGAATTCGAGGCCGATCGACAGCACGTCGTCATAAAGATCGAGCGCATCGAAGAGTTCGCCCATAATGCCGCGGATGCGGTCGGAGGCGTCGGCCTGCTGATAGGCTATACGGCCGAAGAGCACATTGTCCATCAGGCTTGCCGACGGGGTGAAGCGCTCGGCGTCGTAGCGCTCGATCAGCTCGGCGAGATCGGCCGGAATATGCTCGTGGAACTGCTTGCGGGCGCTCACGATCTTGTCCATGAGCTCGTCGGTCAGCAAGCCGAAGCGATGCCGCGGCTCAATATAGGCAAAACTCAGCCGGATGATGGCCGATCGTTCTTCCGGCGTGGCATCCTCGAAGCGACGGCTTTGCAGCTTCTGCAACAGCGCCTGGTAGGTCGGAATGTCGTCCGCCGTCATGAAGGTCAGCTGCTGGAAGAAAGGATGGTCCGGCGGTAGGTCGTGGAAGAGTTCCACCGCGTTCTCGGCGATCTCGAGGCCCATGGCGTAGAGATCGGTACTGAGGCCGGTCTCACGAAAGAGCTGCTGGAAATAGGGATGCGCGGCCAGCCTGCGGTTGGTCATCAAAGGCCGCTTCATCGTGCCGAAGAGCAGGTTCTCACCCACCGTCGCCTGGCCGTTATAGGCGTCGAAATCGAAAGGCACGACAATCGTGTCGAGCCCTTCGTCGCGCAGCCGGTCCCTGAGCGAGGCGCGCAGAGCGACGACGTGATCGCCGAGCGCCACATGCACGTCAGTGTTGACGGTCGAGCGCAGCGCCAGATCGAGGATGTCCTGTGAGATCAACACGGCGTCGAGCACCGGGCGGATCGCCTTCAGCAGATCTTCCGGACCGCTGGCGCCGGCTGCCTTGTAGTCCACCCAGTCGCTGTTGAGGTCGAGCGTCGGATTGCCGGCCTTCTCCGCCTCGGCGGAATGCCATTTATACTCCAGCGCTTCCCGCTCGTCGTAAATCGGATCGGTCATCGGCGCATGTTTCAGGCCGTAGAGCAGATTGCTGGCGAGCGTGCCATGGAAGAAGAAGGTGTCGGCCGAGGCATAGGAGATCCGCCGGCCGGTAATCGATTCCGGCAGGTCCAGGAGATCGCGGCCGTCGATGGTGATACGGCCCGAGTCCGGCCAGACCATGCGGCCGAGCGCTTCGGCGAAGGCTTCCGCGCCGCTGCCGTTCGGCCCGACGATCGCCACCGTCTCGTTCGGCTTGATCTCGACGGAGACGTGGTCGACGAGGCGGGCGCCGCTGTCGTCGGAGAGCGACAGGTTGGTGACGACGAGCGCGCTCGTCAGCGCGCCGACCGGGGCGGTCGCAAGTTCCTGGATACGGCTGTCGATCAGCGGCTCGACATTGAACTGCTCGTAGACCTGCTGGTACTTCACCTGCACGTCCTGGCGCATCTGATCCCAGTCGATCAGTTCCTTCAGCGGGCCGGGCAGGTCCTTGTAGGCTGATATGACGGCGACGAGCTGGCCGATGTCGAGCCGGCCCTGTAGCGCCAGGTAGCCGCCGATCGCGTAGAACAGGAAGGGCGTGACCTGGGCGAGGAAATTGTTGATGAACTTTACCAGGAACTTCCACTGGTAAAGGTCGTAGCGGATCGAGAAAATTCGGCCGAGCCGCGAGGCAATGTCGGCGCGTTCGAGGTTGGACGTGTCGTTGCCGTGGATCGTGCCGATGCCCTCGACGATTTCGCCGACGCGGCCGGAAAGCTCGCGCGCCGTCAGTTGCCGCTGGCGGCCGAGATCCAGCAGGCGCTTGCGCATGCGGGGAATGACGACCGCCTGGACGCCGACGATGCCGGCGGCGATCATGCCGAGCCAGAAATTCTGGACGATGATGAAGGCGAGAGCCGTGATGGCCTGGCCGCCGAGAAGGGCAGGGGAGACGAAGGCATCGCCGGTGAAGCCGCCCATCGGCTCCACCTCGTCCTTGATCATGGTGGCGATTTCGGCTGATTTCACCCGCTTGAAGTGAATGGGCGGAAAGCGCAGCACGCGGTCGATCAGCTCGAAGCGGATGCGGCGCAGCATGCGCTCGCCGAGCCTGCCCTTATAGGTGTTGATGTAGAACTTGAAGAGGCCGTTCAGCACCACCAGCGCCAGAAACACCAGGCTGAGAGCCATCAGCATCTGGAAGCGGTTGAGCTGCAACCCTTGAAAGAATTCGACATGGCCGATCAGCGGCAGGTCGTAGGCAATGTGCATGAAAGTCTGCGTCGCGCCCGGACCTTCGAAGCCGTCACCCTGGATCGGTCCGTTGACGATCTGCTTCGGCAGGTCGAAGGACAGGAAGTAGGGCACCATCGATGCGGCGACGACAGCCAGAATCCACAGCTGCTGCAGCCGCGTGTTCTTCCAGATGTAGCGGGCGAGGCTTTTTTCCATGGCTAACCGTCAGCTTGCTGGGAAATTCCGGGGGCGCGATCCGGGCGCCGGGACGGGGAGGAATCTTGAGAACAGGATCATGCAGCCGGACCGCCGATATCGCAATGAAAACAAGGCGAAGCGACCGGCTGCTAAAATGCCGATTCTCGCCGGAACATTGCTTATATCACAGGAATTTTGGATTAGGCGAGGGATTCGGCAATCATGGAGCGAATGATGAGGGCGGTTTTCTCCGCACCGTCGAGGTCGAGCAAGACCGGCCCCCGTAGCTGTGCGGCGAGCGCCCTTTCGACCGCCTCCTTCACATGGCCCGACGTCAGTCCGTTTTCCGGCAGGATATCGGCGAGGCCGAGTGCCTGCAGCCGTTCGGCGCGCACCGTCTGCTCGGTCTCGCCGCCGGCGACGAAGGGGATGAGGATCGCCCGGCATTCGGTGCGCAGCAGGTCGCCAACGGTGTTGTAGCCTGCTTGCGAGATCGAGACTTTCGCACCGCGCAGAAGCGAGGGAAAATCCTTGCGGAAGCGCACCAGCGTCACATTCGGAGCCGCGTCCTCGGACAGCGGGGCGAAATCGGCCTCCGGCAGGTTCGGGCCGGCGACCAGCAGCCAGCGAAGACTGTCCGGCAGCAGCGCTGCGGCCTCTTTTGCCGCGCCGATCAGCTCGGCGCCGACCGCGCCGCCGCCCGCCGATGCGATGATGTCGAATGTCTCGGTCGGTTCCGGTGCCGGCGGGGCTGCGACGAGGCCGGTATAACGCAGCCTGTCGGCGATCTGGGGTGTCAGCGGGAAGGTGTCCTCGAGCCTGACGAAACCGGGATCGCCATGGACGAGCACGGCATCGAAATGATCCCTGACCAGCGTGACCGTCTCCGCGTCGCGGCCGGCCTTGCGGTTTTCCTGCAGGATATCGCGCACAGAACTTACGAGTTTCGGCCGCGGTTCGGCCTGTTCGATCGCCTCAAGCAATGGCAGCAATTCGAAGCGCATCTGTCGCCGGCCGAAGGGGAAGGCTTCGATAATCACGACATCGGGCCTTACCGCATGAAAGGCGTCAAGCAGCAGTTCGCGGCGGGCGTTGAGGAAATCCTCGCCCGCCGGCCGGCCATCGGCATCGGCGAGACCGGAGAAACCGGCATTGCTGGCGACGACCGCCGGCAAGGCGACGGTCTTCACGCCTTCGCCCGGAAAGCCCGGCACCGGCAGGCCGCCGGTCACGACAGTGACATCAAAACCGTCCTTGACCAGAGCATTGGCGATGCGGCTGGCGCGGGCTATGTGGCCGATGCCGAGCAGATGCTGGACGTAGAAGAAAATACGCGGTGCCGTCATGACGCCTTCTGCCATTCAGCCTCGAACAGGCCGGTGAGCTGTCTGATGCTGGAGTGATAGTCGAAATGTTCGCGCACCTGGCTTTCAGCGGCGTCGCCGAGCCGCTTGCGCAGTGCCGGGTCGCGGATTGCCGCCTCCAGCGCTCCGGCCAGCAGCGCCGGGTCCTCAGGCGGCACGACGAGGCCGTTTTCACCGTTCTTTAAAAGCTCCGGCACGCCGGATACGTCGGTCGAGAGGCAGACGAGCCGCTGGCTCGAGGCCTCGACCAGGACGTTCGGCAGGCCGTCGCGGTCGCCGTTGGCGGCGATGCGGCAGGCAAGCGCGAAGAGGTCGGCGCGGCGATAATGGTCGAGCACGTCTTCTTGTGCCATGGCGCCCTTCCAGATGATGCGGCCGGAGATGCCGAGTTCGGTGGCGAGCGCCTTCAGTTTCGCAAGCTCCTCGCCGCCGCCGATATGGTCCATGCGCCAGTGGAGGTCATTGGGCAGCAAAGCGAGGGCGCGCAGCAGCACGTCATAGCCCTTCTTCTCGACGGCACGTCCGACGCTAAGGATGAAGGCCGGATCGTCGGGGTCGCTGCCGGTCCGGTTCGAGCGCTCGCCGGCAAAATGGCCGAAGCGGGCAAGATCGAGACCGTGGTAACTCAGATGTACGGCGTCCTTGCGTGATGTCAGCGTCTGCATGTGCTCGTAGCCCGTCCTGGTGCACGTAACCGCCCAGCGGGCGCTGGCGAGCTTCTCGTGCAGCTCCCAGTCCGGCGACGTCCATATGTCTTTGGCGTGCGCCGAACAGGTCCAGGGCGTGCCCGTGAGGATGCTCGCATATTCCGTCACCGAGGCCGGCGTGTGGATGAAATGGGCATGCAGCCATTCACCCTCGTCCGGCCATTCGCGCCCCAGCACCAGCGCCTGGCCGAGACGGCGGAAGCGGTTGCGGGAGAGGTCGCGCGGCAGGTCGGCGAGGAAGCGTTTCATCAGTGCCTTGAAGCCGGGTTTGGAGAAACCGGCGATGAGGCCCTTCAGCACGCGGATCGGCTCCTCGTGCAGATATTCCGGCAGGTAGACGACGCGAGCTTTGATCTCGTCATGCACGGGATGGCGCTTCTTGTCGGTCGGCCGGCGCATCGAAATTAGCGTGAGGTCGAAACCGGCCTTCTCAAGACCGAGCAGCTCCTGGGCGATGAAGGTCTCCGAAAGGCGGGGATAGCCTTTCAGCACGACGAGGATCTTGCGGCGTGGTGGCAAGGCTGTGCCCTATTCCGCGCCGACGAGGGAGAGGTGGCTGCCGCGGCCGTCGATCCATCGGCCGACGGTCTGTGAGATGTGGTCCAGCCCTTCGAGATGCATATTGCTGCCGCTCTTCGACGGCGGCAGGCGGGACGGCAGGCGCTTCAGCGCCTCGGCCATGATTGTGGGGTCGACCGACTGATCCGGCAGCAGCATGTCGACGAGGCCGAGCGCGCTTGCCCGCTGGGCGCGCAGCAGTTGTTCCTCGCGTGGCTTGACGCGCGGCACGATGAGGGCCGGCTTGTCGAAGGAGAGGATCTCGCAATAGGTGTTGTAGCCGCCCATGGCAACGACGCCGGTGGCACCGTCGATCAGCTCTTCCATGTGGTTGTCGAACTCGATCACCTCGATATAGGGGATGGCTTCCCCCTTCTGCACTAGCTTGGCCCGCTCGGCAGCCGGCATATAGGGCCCAAGCACGACGAGCGCCTTCTGCGTCAGCGTCGGGTCGGCCTCGTAGGCGTTCATGACGTCGTGGACGAGATCGGAGCCGTCGCCGCCGCCACCTGTGGTGACGAGGATGTAATTATCCTTGCGGGCGTTGATCGAGGTCTTGCCCTTGGAGACGCTGCGCTGCAGGAAGCCGACGAAATCCATCTTCCGGCGCAGGCTGGCCGGCACGTCGAGGCCGATCAGCGGATCGTAGAAATCCGGCGGACCGTAGACCCAGACGCTGTCGTAATATTGGTCGATCTTCTGCATGATACCGTTCTTCTTCCACTCGGCCTCGAGCAGATGCGGCGCGTCCATGATCTCGCGCAGGCCGAGCACCAGGACGGTGCCGCGGGCCTTGAGATAGGCGAGCGTATCCTCGACTTCGCCTTTCAGTCCCATCGGTTCCTTGTCGACGATGAAGATATCGGGCTGGAAGGTCTCGGCCGTGTGGCGAATGCTCGATTCGCGCATCTTCAGCGTCTCGTGCAGGTCAATATGGCTGGCGAGCGAGGTATATTCGCCGTTGCGGAGCTTGATGACGCTCGGGATCTTCACGAAGTCGACACGGGCGCGGTAGTCGAAGGCGCCGGCGATCGTGGCACCCGAAATGATTAGAATATTGAGGCCGCGATAATCCTCGACCAGCGCATGGGCGATGGCGCGACAGCGGCGCAGGTGGCCGAGACCGAAAGTATCATGGCTGTACATGAGGATGCGCGCATCTTCGAGACGTCTGGACATGGGCATCCCTTCTGGGGTCAGCAACATATTTAGTACCCCCACCGTCCGGAGGCCAAGAGGCGGGGGCGGTGCCGTGATGCGCCGCCGCGTTTCCTGCTATTTGTAGGGATCTGCCGCATCACGCAAGCCATCTCCCAGAAAGTTGAACGCCAAAATGACAAGAACAACAGGAATGATCGGATAGAGCAGCCATGGATAGAAGGCGATGACGCTGACGCTTTTTGCCTCGGTCAGCAGAATGCCCCAGCTGGTGATCGGCGGACGAAGGCCGAGGCCGAGGAAGGAGAGCGCGGTCTCTCCAAGGATCATACCGGGGATCGAAATCGTCGCCGAAGCAATGAGATGCGACATGAAGCCCGGCACAAGATGCCGGCCGATGATGCGCGGTGTGCTGGCGCCCATCAGCTGCGCGGCTTGGACATAATCCTCCTCCCGCAGCGCCAGGAGTTTGGAGCGCACGGCACGCGCCAGCCCCGTCCAGTCGATGATGCCGAGGATGACGGTGATTCCGAAATAGATGACGATCGGGCTCCACGTCACCGGCATGATGGCGGCCAGCGCCATCCACAGCGGCAGGCTCGGCAGCGATTGCAGCACTTCGATCAGGCGCTGGACGATGAGATCGAAAACGCCGCCCCGATAACCGGCAAGGCCGCCGATGACGATGCCGAGCACGAAGCTGATCGAAATGCCGATCAGACCGATCGTCAGCGATATCCGCGCCCCGTAGAGGATGCGCGAGAGCACGTCGCGGCCGAGCCGGTCGGTGCCGAGCAGGAACATCTGCCCGCCGATCGCCGGGCAAACGAGATGATAGTTCGAAGCGACGAGGCCCCAGAATTTGTAGGCATCGCCGCGGCAGAAGAAACGGATCGGCTGCACGTCGTTCGGCCTGTCGGTATAGACGCGGTGCAGCGTGTCGAGATCGAGCGCCATGCTGCGGCCGTAGACGAAGGGACCGACGAAGCTGCCCTTGTCGAAGAAGTGGACGCGCTGCGGCGGCGCATGGATGAAATCGACATTGCGGGTGTGCAGGCCGTAGGGCGCCAGGAACTCGACGATCAGGATCATCAGGTAGACGACGGCGAGAAAGATGCCGGAGATCAAGGCGAGCCTGTGCTGCTTGAACTTCCACCACATCAGCTTTTTCTGCGAGGCGAGATGGATGCGCGATTGCGCCGCCGTCATCGATTCGGTCGCAAGCGGATCGAAAGGAGCTGTGGAGACGTAGTGCGGAAGCGGCGCGCCGGGTGCGGGAAGGGGCGACATTATTTGGTGCTCCTGCCTTGCAGACGGATGCGGGGATCGAGGAAGCCGAGCGCGATGTCGGAGATCAACACGCCGATGACATTGAGGAAGGCCAGGAACATCAGGAAGGAACCGGCGAGATACATGTCCTGGCTCTGCAGCGCCTTGATGAGCATCGGCCCGGTCGTCTCGAGCGACAGCACGATGGCGACGATCTCGGCGCCGGAGATGATCGACGGCAGGATCGAGCCGATATCGGCGACGAAGAAGTTGAGCGCCATGCGCAGCGGATATTTGACCAGGGCCTTCAGCGGTGGCAGGCCCTTGGCGCGCGCGGTGACGACATACTGCTTCTGCATCTCGTCGAGCAGGTTGGCGCGCAGCCGCCGAATCATGCCGGCCGTTCCCGCCGTGCCGACGATGATGACCGGGATCCAGAGGTGAGAGAGGATCGATCGTGCCTTCTCCCAGCTCATCGGCGCCGAGATATATTGCTGGTCCATCAGATGGCCGATCGAAACGCCGAACCAGATATTGGCGAAATACATCAGGATCAGCGCCAGCATGAAATTCGGAATGGCGATGCCCATCAGGCCGAGGAAGGTCAGCCCGTAATCACCCCAGCTGTACTGATGCGTGGCCGAGTAGATGCCGATCGGAAAGGCGATCAGCCAGGTGAGCAGGATCGTCGTGAAGGAGACGAGGATCGTCAGCCAGAGCCGCTCGCCGACCACATCGGAGACCGGCAGCTGGTATTCGAAGGAATAGCCGAAATCGCCGTGCAGCATGCCGCCGACCCAGTAGAAATAGCGCACGATCTCCGGCTTGTCGAAGCCGTATTGCTGGCGCATCTCCTCGATTTCCTGGAGATTGGCGGTCTCGCCGGAGGCACGCAGCTCGGCGATCTGGCTCTCGAAGAAGTCGCCCGGCGGCAGCTCGATGATGGTGAAGACCAGCGCCGAAATGACGAAGAGCGTCGGCACCATGGCGGCGATGCGCCAGAGGATGTATCTGAGCACGCCTCAGGCCTCCTTGTACCAGAATGCATCCGGCATATAGACGCCGAGATAGGAGGTGGGGTCGAAGCCGTAGAGCGCTCTCGCCGGCAGGTTCTGCAGCTTGGCGGCGCGAAGGATCGGCTGCGGCGTGCTGTTGATGAGGCCGATCGAGAATACCTGCTGCGTATAGAGCGACAGCATCTTGTGCCAGATCACCTGGCGCTCTTCGAATTTCGCCGCCGTCCCCCATTGGCTGAGCAGGTCGACCAGTTCGGCTGCCTCCGGCAGGTCGGGTGCGACGCCCTCCTGGCCGGCCGAGAGGTAGTGCATGCCCCAGAGCGGCCATTGCAGCTGATCGTCGAGCGTCGGCGCAAGTCCGGCGGGCGACATGTCGGCCGTCGGCACGCCATTGTCGAGGCCGTACCAGATCGACATCATGATCGAGCCGCTCATGGCGCGGTTGCGGAAGACGTCGCGCTGCGAGGTGCGCGTATAGAGCGCCAGGCCGATATTGGCCCAGTGGTCGTGCACCAGTTCCAGCACGTCGGTGTCGAGATTGCTCTCGCCGGCGGTCTCGACGGTGATCTCGGCGCGCCGCCCGTCCGGCAGCCGCCGGATGCCGTCGTCGCCGCGCTTGCTCAGGCCGAGTTCGTCGAGCAGGCGATTGGCCTCGTCGGCATCGAACTTCACATAGGCATCGGCATATTCCTGCTTGAAGAGCGGGCTGTCGGGCAGGACGGTATCGGCGCTCGGGGTGCCGAGGCCGTAGAAGGCGACCATGTTGATCTCGTGCCGGTCGATTGCCAGCGACAGCGCCCGGCGCAGTCGCACATCGCGGAAGAGGCCGCGCCACACCTCGTCGGCGCAGTTGAGGTTGGGCAGCAGCGTGATGCGCGAGCCGCGCGCCAGCTTCCAGAGGTCGACCTTCACCGGGAAGCGCTTCTCGGCCTCCTTCAGGAATGTGTAGTCGTTGAAATCGATGCCGGTCGCCTGCAGGTCGGCTTCGCCGGCTCCCGCCTTGGCGGCGATGATCGACGAGGAGGAGACGTTGAGGATGAAACGGTCGAGATAGGGGAGCTGCCTGCCGGTCTCGTCGACGCGATGGAAGAACGGGTTGCGCTCGAAGACGAACTGCTCGGACGGCAGCGCCGTCGTATTGCGCCAGGGATCGAGCGTCGGCAGGTTCGGATTTTCCGGACGGTAGGAGCGTGCCATCTTGATGTGCAGATCCTGCCATTTCTTGACGCGATAGGTCTTCATCAGCTCGTCCATCTTCGCCTGGTCCGGCTGGAATTTCTTGTGGAACTGCTTGAGATAATGACCGGGGCCGCAGATGACGAGCGGCAGAGGCCCCGCCAGCGTCGGCAGGAACATCGGGTTGGGTTTTTCCCAGGTGTAGCGCACCGTCAGCGGATCGAGCACCTCGAAGCGCGGCAGGCTGCCGTGCGGGCGAAGCTCGAGCGCGCCGCCGCCCGGTGTCAGCTTGTCGTTCAGGATGACGTCTTCCCACCAGTAACGGAAATCGTCGGCCGTGAACGGCTGGCCGTCGGACCATTTATGGCCCTCGCGCAGCGTGAAGGTGAAGACCGTGTCGTCCTCGGACTGGAAACCGGCCAGGATATCCGGCTGGAACTGCAGGTGCTTGTCGTAACCGACGAGGCGGGCATAGCCGTAGATCGTCATGAAACGGATGTCGCGCTGGCTGCCGATGATGGTGCGCACCGTGCCGCCGTAGGCCCCGGGTTCGAGCCCCATCTCCTTCAGATTGACGATGCGTGGGCGGACGGGAATGCGTTCGGCCATCGGCGGCAAGCTGCCTGATGTCAGCCGCTCCTTCAGGAATTCCGGCTCGCCGACCTGTCCGGCGCGAAGCACCGCGGGCGCGATCGCCGCGCCGACGAGGCCGCCGAGAAACGTGCGACGCGTCACCATCAGCGCAACTCCTTGGCATCGGCGCCTTTGCGGGCGCGCACCAGATGACCGTCGCCGAGGTCGGCATAGGCAAGTTCGGAAGCGTCGTCATGCTCGGCGGTGAAGGTCGCCCCCCAGTTCTGCTTGTCGGCGGCGCCGTTTTCCCTGAGCGCCTTGAAATCGAGCGGCCGGTCGAGATCGGGGAAGGGGACGGCGGCGAGCAGCGATTTCGTATAGGGGTGCACCGGATCGCGCAGGATGATCTCGCGCGGCGCAATCTCGACGATGCGGCCCTTGCACATCACCGCGATGCGGTCGGCCATATAGTCGACGACGGCGAGATTGTGCGAAATGAACAGATAGGTCAGCCCCAGTTCCTTCTGCAGATCCTTCAACAGGTTGAGGATCTGTGCCTGCACGGAGACGTCAAGCGCCGACACCGGCTCGTCGAGGATGACGAGCTTCGGGCCGAGCGCGAGCGCCCGCGCGATACCGATGCGCTGGCGCTGGCCGCCCGAAAAACTGTGCGGGTAACGGCTGAGATAACGCTTGTCGAGGCCGATTGCCGCCATCAGGCCTTCGACCTTGCGCTTGCGCTCGTCACTGTCGCCGCGGTCATGGATCTCGAGAGGTTCGCTCAGGATGTTGCGCACCGTCATGCGCGGCGAGAGCGAGGAGACCGGATCCTGGAACACCATCTGGATCTTGGTCCGCATGTCCTGCAATTCTGAGCCTTTGACGGAGAGGACGTCGACGACCTCCTTGCCGTCGTTGAACACCACCGCGCCGCTGTCCGGCGTGATGGCGCGCATCAGGATCTTGCTGAGCGTTGTCTTGCCGCAGCCGGACTCGCCCACCAGGCCGAGACATTCGCCGCGGCGGATGTCGAAGCTGACGTCGTCGACGGCGCGCAAGATGGTGGCTTCGTGCTTTCCGAAGAAACTGCGCTTGCGCGTCTTGTAGGTCTTTGAGAGATTGGCGACGGACAGCAGGATGCCGGGCGCCTCCGCCTGGAGCGGCTTTTTCTTGCCGACCAGGGACTCGAGATTGACCGTTACATCGCGCAGCGCTTTCAGCCGCTCGCCGGGTTTCATGTCGAAATGCGGAACGGCGGCCATCAGGCCCTTGAGATAGGGGTGCTGCGGATTGCGGAAGATATCCTCGACCGGCCCGGCTTCCATGATCTCGCCGTGATAGATGACGACCACCTCGTCGGCCATGTTGGCGACGATGCCGAGATCGTGGGTGATCAACAGCATCGCCATGCCGAGCTTGGCCTGCAGCTCGCGGAGCAGTTCCAGGATCTGCGCCTGGATCGTCACGTCGAGCGCCGTCGTCGGCTCGTCGGCGATCAACAGTGCCGGCTTGCAGATCAGCGCCATGGCGATCATCGCGCGCTGGCGCATGCCGCCGGACAGTTCGAACGGATACATGTCGTAGGTGCGATGTGGATTGGAGAAGCCGACAAGGCCAAGCATCTCCTCGGTCTTTTCACGGGCTTCCTGCTTGTCGGCTTCGGTATGGATCAGCAGCACTTCGCTGATCTGATTGCCGATCGTATGCAGCGGCGAGAGCGAGGTCATCGGCTCCTGGAAGATCGTCGCCATGCGGCGGCCGCGCAAGTCGCGCATTTCCTCGCTGTCGCGCGGAAAGGACAGGATGTCGGTCGTGCTGCCGTCGAGCGGATCGGTGAAAAGGATGCTGCCCGAGGCCTTGGCCGGATTGGGCAGGATGCCCATGATCGACTGGCTGATCACCGATTTTCCCGAGCCGGATTCACCAACGAGAGCGGTGACCTTGCCCGGAAGAATGCGAAGATTGGCTTGCTTTACGACGCGTAGCCGGTCACCGAAAACCGAGAAGGAGACGTCGAGATTTTCAATACGCAACAGATCCGCTGCAGACGCCATACCAATGAAATTCCCCAGTCTTCTATGTTCCCGTTAAGGCACACTATCGTACCGCAAACGGGGTGTCCAGTTGATGACAATCATAGAAAAACCCCCACGTCCCGCCGAAGTTCCCCGGGCGAGACGCGCAGATTATGACGGGGGTTGTAAGCTCTTACTGGATGAATTTCTCCATGCTGGTGCGCTTGACCTGATTCTTGGCGTCGCGATGCAGGAGAATGACCTGCTCGGCTTCTGAAAGTCCGTTCTGCACGGCCTCGCGGAAGCTCTCGTCGACGTTGATCGCCGGCGCCGGCGCGCGCGGCTGCAGCACGGTCACCTTCTGGCGGATGCCGCGCAGCTTCTCTTCGCCGAGCGTCGTCCATTCGCCGCCGCAATAGCCGGCGAAAGCCTGGCTGGCGACGACCTCGCGTCCGTATTTCTTGGTGAGGATCTGCAGACGTTGCACCTCGTTGACCGCCGAGCCGAAGGCCGAAAAGGTCAGGCGGTCCTTGAGGCCGACATTGCCGAACATGACGTTGCCGACATGCAGGCCGATGCCGTAGCCGACCCTGGTCAGGCCCTTCTGCTCGCGGTCCCTGTTGAGCTCGGCGACCCGCGCCTGCGCCTGATGGACGGCCGAAAGAGCCGCCTCGCAGGCAATTTTCGATGGGTCCTTGTGACGTCCACAGGGATAGACGGCGAGGAAGCCGTCGCCGAGGAAACTCAGGATCTCGCCGCCATTACGGTTAAACGGGGCGGCGATCGCGTCGAAGAACTGGTTCAGCGTGTCGATATAGGCCTGTCGGCCTTCCTTTTCGGCATACATGGTGGATTCGCGCATGTCGCCCATGACGAGGGCCGCGCGGATCGTCTCACCATCGCCGCGGCGGATCTGGCCGTTCAGCACCCGCTTGCCGGCGTCGCCGCCGAGATAGGTGGTCAGCATGTTGTTGGCGAGCTTGCCGAGCACCGCCATCTTGGCGGCGACCGCCAGATGGTTCTGCATCCTGAGCAGCGCGTCGATCATGTCGTCGGAAAAGCCGGTGTTATGGTCCGTCGACCAGGAACCCATCATGCCCTGCACCGAGCCGTCGCCGAAGGGCTGCACGAAGGCGAGGTAATCGGTGATGCTGTCCTTGCGCAGGTCCTCGAAAATCGGGAATTCGTTCGGCCCTTCCTGCATCAGCCGGCGGCGGATATGCTGCAGATTGTTGTCGAGCAGGTAATAATACGGGCTCTGCAGGAAGCGGTCCGGCTTTTGCCCGGCGGGCATGCGGAAGCCCTCGATGGTGACGCCGCTGGCGCGCCGCCAGGTGAAGCTGAGCGCATCGTAGAGCGGATGCAGCATCGAAAAAGAAAGATGCACGCGCGCGAGCGGCAGGCCCGCAGCGGTGAGCCTTTCGCAGAAACCGCGGACGATGTTTTCAAGCTCGTCTCCGGCCAGCGAGGAGTTCGTCAGCCATTCAGCGACCCGGTCCAACAGGATGGAGGACACGCTGGATTCGATCGTGCTCATTCTCGGTATGATCCTCATAAGGCACGCCATCCCCAAGAGAAAAAGTCCCTCGGCCGGCACATTGTCATGCGCAGGTCACAAGGAAATCAGGATGTACGAGCGGTATTATTTGTCAACGATCTGCCGAGAGCCCGGCAGCGGCGCCCCTCATCTCCCCGGCTGGGGGATCGGACGGGAAGTCCTTTCTCGGTGGTTCATTATCAAAAGTCAAAATAGGGATGCTGCAAATGCGAAACAATGGGATCGGGATTTTTTTGTGCGCTCAAGTTGCAGCGAAGGGCACGGCCTGAGTCATTTCCGCCACACCCGGCTAAGGGTGCTGTCCTGTTAGCAGATCGGCGCCAGGAGGTGTGACGCATCATCCGCTGCGCCAACGGTGAGTTTGGCAAAAACAGGCCCCCACGCTCCGTCATCCCAGGCCTTGATGAGCCTGGGATCCATGCCCGTTTTTGATGGAGGCCGGCGTGGATCCTCGGGTCAAGCCCGAGGAAGACGGAGGGTGAGGTGAGTTCTGGAGCAAGGCCAGCCAGGAATACGAGCGCCGCTGCGATTTTTACGCGGGCTTGGTCAGCCCATCGTCCGCCCTAGGGGCACCGACCCGACTGGGGGTGGCGGCAGCCAAGTGAGGGGCAGTCACGGGCGCGAACAAGACAGCAGCATCGCCGGCGATAAGAGGAAGATCGGCGTCCGGGTTTAATTTGCCTGGATCATGCATTAGATCAGCCTTCTCTTCCCCGTTTGAAAGATCCCGCCTTGGCCAGCTCCTCCTTCGATACGCTTTTGCAGAAGATCGAAACCCGTACGGCTCGCGCCGGCATCATCGGCCTCGGCTATGTCGGCCTGCCGCTGGCGATGGCGGTGGCGCGCAGCGGCTTTGCGGTCACCGGCTTCGACATCGATCCCGGGAAGATGGTGGCGCTCGATGCCCGCCGCTCTTATATCGACGCCGTCAGCGACGCGGCGCTGGCCGCCGAGATCGATGCGGGACGCTTCCAGGCGACGACCGACTTCGCCGGTCTTGCCGCCTGCGACGTCATCATCATCTGCGTACCGACGCCGCTCACCAAACATCGCGATCCCGATCTTTCCTTCGTCGAGGCGACGTCGCGCTCGATCGCCCAGCACCTGCGCCCCGGTCAGCTCGTCGTGCTGGAATCGACCACCTATCCCGGCACGACTGACGATGTGGTGAAGGTCATTCTCGAAGGCACCGGGTTGAAATCCGGATCGGACTTCTTCGTCGGCTTCTCGCCGGAACGCGAGGATCCCGGCAACCAGCATTATCATACTGCCACGATCCCGAAGGTCGTCGCCGGCGACGGGCCTGAGGCGCTGGGGCTGATGAAGGCCTTCTACGGTGCGGCGGTATCTTCGGTCGTTCCCGTCTCTTCGAATGCGACGGCCGAGGCCGTGAAGCTTACCGAAAACATCTTCCGCTCGGTCAATATCGCCCTCGTCAACGAGCTGAAGACCGTCTATGCGGCCATGGGCATCGACGTCTGGGAGGTCATCGACGCGGCCAAGACCAAGCCCTTCGGCTACATGCCCTTCTATCCCGGCCCCGGCCTCGGCGGCCATTGTATCCCGATCGATCCCTTCTATCTCACCTGGAAATCGCGCGAATACGAGCTGCCGACCCGCTTCATCGAGCTTGCCGGCGAGATCAATTCGGCAATGCCGCGTTATGTCGTCGGCAAGCTCGCCGAAGCCCTCGACATCCGTGCCGGCAAGGCATTGAGCCGCAGCAGGGTGCTGGTGCTCGGGCTCGCCTACAAGAAGAACGTCGCCGATATCCGCGAGAGCCCGTCGCTGCGGCTGATAGAGATCATTGAGGAGCGTGGCGGACACGCAGATTATCATGATCCCTTCGTCGCCGAGATCCCGCCGACGCGCGAATACCAGGCGCTGAAGGGCCGCAAATCGGTGACGCTGACGTCTGATACCATTGCCGGCTACGATGCGGTGCTGGTCGCGACCGATCACGACAGGGTGGATTATGCTACGCTCGCAAAAAGCGCCGCGCTGATCATCGACACGCGCAACGTCTTCAACCGGCTCGGCCTTTCGGCCGATCACGTCATCAAGGCGTGACGGAAACACGACCGCCTATTTGACTCTTGAAGAAATATGTACATATATACGTACATTGGTGGCCAGGAAAGGATGCTCGATGGCACATGTTCGTTTGACGGAGTTCCGGCAGAACATTGCAACCTATTTCGATCAAGTCCTGTCTTCTCGGGCTCCTTTGCTCGTGACCCGTCAAGGTTCGGAAGCAATGGTCCTCATTGCCGAAAGCGAATACGAGAGTATGCAAGAGACGCTGCACCTGCTCTCGACGCCTGCCAATTCTGCCCGGCTGCGGGAAAGTATCGGACAGCTTCGCAAGGGCCAGGTGATTGAGAGCGATCCAACTCTCTGACATGAAGCTGCTATGGACCCCGAATTCCTGGGAAGAATACGAATACTGGCAGAAGACCGACCAGAAGATGGTCGAAAAAATCAACGAACTGCTCAAGGATGCAAAAAGGTCACCCTTTAAAGGTCTTGGAAAGCCGGAGCCGCTGAAGGGCGACCTCTCCGGATTCTGGTCAAGGCGCATCCTTGGAGAGCATCGACTCGTGTACTGCGTCACAGGCAAGGGCTCCAACCAGCAGTTGGAAATCATCCAGTGCCGATTTCATTACGAAAAATAGCGTCTGGCGGATTGCTGGTGATCGAGATCATCGACACACGCAACGTCTTCAACCGCCTCGGCCTCTCGGCCGATCACGTCATCAAGCATGGCGGGACGCGTCTATAATCGAAATCGATTTAAGGAATTATACAGCTAATCCGCGCAGATTTCTTTCGTTAATGCAGACTTCATCCCTACACTTTAAGCATTCCGAGCTCGCCACAACCATTTCGGGGCGGATTGGACTAGTTCCGAGGGAGGAATATCTTGAACAGTTTTGTTGCTGCGGCTATCGCCATCGGTGTTATGTGCTCCGGCGCTTCTGTTGCATCTGCGCAGACGAAGGGCGACTGGGTTCTCGGAAACTACAAGGGGGCCGGTTATTGGTTCCCTGGCGTTATCGACAACACCTCCGGCGGGAAGGTCACCATCCGATTTGATGACGGCGATAAGGAAACTGTTCCTTTGAGCGACGTGCGCCCTTACAACTGGGTCATCGGGATGAAGGTGGAGTGCAACTACAAGGGCGCCGGCGATTGGTATGCAGGCAAGATCACCTCGCTTGGCGGCGAGAAGATCGGCATTGCCTACGATGACGGCGACAAGGAAACCACACGCACCGGTCGTTGCCGTTCCCGATAAATCGTTGCATGAACCAAGATGAGATCAGCCGGCCGCCGTCAAAGCGGCGGGTTTGCCGTCGCTGCGCGTCTCAAATGACCTGCGGCGCTGTCGAAAGCGATTTGCCGGTCATCCGGCTCGCAGCCACGGCATAACCGCCTGATGCACCGTCGATGAAATGCATGTGGTCGCGCGAGATCGGCGTCGGCACGAAGCAGGTCATCAGCGCCGAGGCCTGCCGATGCAGGCCATAGCGGGCGATGCCCTTGGCCCGCGCCGCTTCCAGTAGCGTCTCGATCCGCTTCAGATGTTCGGCGTCGACGTCGATTGTCATCTTCAGCCCGTCATCGAACTTGCGGAAATCGGAATTGCCGGCGACGTCGCGCTTGTAGCGGCGGGCGTCGAAGCGGCCGAGTGGAATGCCGAGCTTGTAGCACACGACCGTGATGGCGAGCTGCAGGAAGATGATGAGCTTCTGCCGCAATCGCCGGCCAGCCGGCGCGGTGGCCTTGGCCTCGCGGTTGATGCCGTGCAGCGAGAAGGCAAGGTTCGGGCCATCCGCCGGCACCGGGTGGCTGTCCCGGTTCTGCTCGGTGGTGATGGCGACGATGCCGTTGACAAGGTCCCGGAATTCCTGCCCCGGCCGGCCTTCGCCGGGAACCGCGATGATCGAGACTATCTCGCCGTGCCTGGCGTCGATCGGGCTCCAGCGGCAGGAAAGGCCGTTGAGATCGGGGCGCGTTCCCGGGGCCGCGCGGGCAACGCCGTACCGGCCGAGCTTCATCTGTTTTTCGGCCCAGCTGGTGCCGCCGCCCCAGAACATCGCATAGGTGACGTGGGGGCTTGCGGAGTAACGCGCGACGCGGACGTCGAGGCCCTCGGCGCGGGTATCGGCGACCGGCACGATGGCGATGCGCAGCGTCAGGCCCAAATCCTCGTCGACCCAGATCTGCACGGCGGCAAGGGCGTCGCGCGCCTGTTTCTCCAGCGAACCCGGAAGCGCAATCAGCGCGCCGTCGCCGCCGAAGACGAAGGGATAATCGCCCTTGCCGACGGAATTCAACACCGCTGATATAACGCTGGCGCCCGCCATGTTGACGTCCTTGTAACGGCCGGCGGCGATCGCCGGCGTCGAGCCGACGATGTCGGCCAGCGCCAGCACCCAACCGTCCGGCAGTGGCCGGTAGTTGGCAGCATCGGTCACGCCCGCGAATTCGCTGAAGAGCGGCACGGCGGCAAAGAAATCTTCGTCAGTCACGGTTTTCATATCGTCCAGCTTAGCACAGACCCATGTCGCCACTGCAACGCCAATTCCCATTTACGGCAATCGACTTGGGAAGGTTTCATGTGTTAGCACGCGCTCACGATTTTCATCACGGATACGGATTTCGATGAGCCGCCTCGACAGCTTCATTCGCCGGTTGACGGCCCAACGCGACATTTTGAATTCGATCATCGATCTGGTGGGCGAAATCGAAGGCCCGGTGCTGGAATTCGGCCTCGGCAACGGCCGCACCTATGACCACCTGCGCGAGAACTTTCCCGGCCGGCGCATCGTCGCCTTCGACTGGGAAGTCCGTTCCTATTCGGCTTCGACACCAGAGGCAGAAGACATGGTGACCGGCAATATCCGCGAGTCCGGCCAGGCCTTTATCGGTATCGGCGCAGCCCTTGCCCATGCCGATATCGGCACCGGCCATGACGAGATCGACGCGGTGACGCTGACCTGGCTGCCACAGCTGATCGCCGGCGTGCTCGCCCAAAACGGCATCGCCGTCAGCGGTCTGCCGCTGGAGCATCCCGAGCTGATAGCACTACCGCTGCCGGATGGCATCAAGGAAGGCCGTTATTTCCTTTACCGAAGGACGTGATACGCCAGAGCATCAGCCCTGGCGTATTACGGTTCACGCCACCAGACCCTTGGTCAGTTCCAGCGCCTGCCGTTCGAACAGCCGGCGATAGATGCCGTTGCTAAGCCGGATCAGCGCCTGGTGGTCGCCTTCTTCGACAATATTTCCCTTGTCGAAGACCAGTAGCCGGTCCAGCGCCCTGACCGTCGACAGCCGGTGCGCGATGACAAGCGTGGTGCGGCCGTTCATCAGGCGTTCCATGGCCTGCTGGATCTGAACTTCGCTCTCGCTGTCGAGGCTCGACGTCGCCTCGTCAAGGATCAGCACCGGCGCATCGGCGAGGAAAGCCCGGGCAATGGCGACACGCTGCCGCTCGCCGCCCGACAGTTTGACGCCGCGCTCTCCCACCATCGTCTCATAGCCTTTGGGAAGGTCCATGATGAAGTCGTGGGCGCTCGCCTGTTTCGCCGCCTGCTCGATCTCGCGGCGCGAGGCATTCGGCCGGCCATAGGCGATGTTCTCAGCCAGCGTGCGGTGGAACAGGATGGGCTCCTGCTGCACGATGGCGATCTGGCCGCGCAGGCTTGATTGCCTGACCCCCGCAATATCCTGCCCGTCGATGCGGATCGAGCCCGACGTCACGTCGTGGAGGCGCTGGATCAGCTTGACGAAAGTCGTCTTGCCCGAGCCCGAATGCCCCACAAGCCCCACGCGCTCACCCGGCTTGATGGTGACGGAAAAGTCCTCATAAAGCGGGGTTGGATGAGCGCCATATTGGAAGGTGACGCGATCGAAGACGATCTCGCCTTCGCCAATCCTGATCGGCGTGGCGTTCGGCCTGTCCTCGATGCCGAGCGGCATCTTGTCGAGCAGCACCAGCTCTTCCATGTCGTTGACGGCCCGCTGCAGATTGCGGATGTCCTGGCCGACATTGCGCAGATAGCCTTGCAGAACGAAGAACATGGCCAGCACGAAGGTGATGTCGCCAGGCGTCGCCAGCCCCTGCCGCCACATGACCAGGCCCGTTCCCAGAATGCCGGCCTGCATGGAAACCATCATGAAGCCCTGGATCGTGCCGCTCGCCGTGCCGCGCTTCCATGTCCGTCGCGTGCGGCTGTCCCATTTGGCCAGCACGTGGCGCAAACGTGCCTCTTCGCGGTTTTCGGCGCCGAAGGCTTTGACCACCGCATTGCAGCTGATGGCATCCGCCAGCGCACCGCCGAGCTTGGTGTCCCAGGCATTGGCAAGCCTTGCCGCCGGCGACACGAAGCCCATGGAAAGCGCCACGGTCACGCCGATGTAAATCAGCGATCCCGCGGCCACGATCAGGCCCATGACCGGCCAGTAGCTGCCGAGCACGATACTGGCGCCGACCAGCATGACGATGGAGGGCAGCAGGGCGACCAGCAGCAGGTCGTTGAGCGAGTCGAGCGCCCACATGCCGCGGGTGATCTTGCGCACCGTCGAACCGGCGAAGCTGTTGGCGTGCCAGTCGGTCGAGAACCGCTGCACCTTGTGGAAGCCGTTATTGACCACATCCGCCATGGTGCGCAGCGTCAGCCGGATAATGCCGTTGAAGATGAACCAGCGCAGCGCCACGCTGGTCATGCCCAGAGCGACGACGACGACAAAGGCACTGAGCGCCTCATCAGCCGCATTGCCGCCGGCGATGGCATCGACGATCCGGCCTGAGAACACCGGCACCATGACTTCGGCGAGCGTGCTTGATATCACCAGCACGACAATAAGGCTCACCAAACCACGCCGATGGCGCCAGTGTTGAAAGACAAAGCCGAGCACGTTGCGATAGGCATCGGCGCGGAAATCGAGCTTCTTGCGAGTCATTTTAACCAGCCCGGCCCGTCTTTCGGCAACCGGTCCTCAAAATCGAGAGTTAGACGGCACAGCCCGAGCGGGAGACGAAATGATCCCGTCGATCAATCGGGCTATGAAGGAAGAGAAAACCGCATGTGGCGCCCCGAGGCGGGCCGCGAATGGCAATGACCTAGCGTCGGGACATGCCGCATCGGAAGGCTTCGATGAATGCTGGTGTCATGCAACGCCTCCCTTGTTCGATCTAAAGCGGTGAGCGTTTTCTACCGAACCAATTCGCTGTTGCCAAGCGGATATTTGCAACCTGACGGAAAGTGATGCGGAAACGACACACCTTGTGCGCTTGCGAGCAGACGCGGCCGTCCCGCTCAGGAGGCGCAGGAATAGGATGTGGCCGGGCGCGTGGCCAGTTTCGCCTCGAAGTCGGCCGCGATTTTGTCCAGCGTCACGCTGTCCAATCGCCGCAGCAGCAGGGCCTGGGCTTCTTTCATCGCGTCGCCGAGGACGACATTCACCGCCTGTTCCACCAGGCATTGCGGCTGGTCGTCGGCCGGGCCGATGGCGAAGAGATGCGGCTCGCCGATGGCGCGGTAGACGTCGAGCAGGGTAATGTCAGACAAGGGACGCACCAGCGTCCAGCCGCCGCCATGGCCTTTTTCGGAGCGGACGTAGCCTTGTTCGCGAAGGCCGGCCATGGTGCGGCGGACGACGACGGGATTGGTGTTCAGCATCTTTGCAATCATGTCGGAGGTCGCCGAATGCTGATGCTTATCCATGTGGATCAGCACGTGCAGCATGCGTGAAAGGCGGCTGTCATTGCGCATGGTTCTCTTCCTATCGATCGGGCGGGCCATTATCGCAAGCTGATCGTAACAAGACAAGTAACATGATACTTGACGGCGGCAACTCATGTAACTTATGTTGAGTCATGAATTATATCAAAGGAGAGTTCCATGTCGTTCGAAGCCATCGTCATCGGCGGAAATTTTGCCGGCCTGTCGGCCGCCATGCAGCTGGCCCGAGCGCGGCGGCGCGTGCTGCTCGTTGACGCCGGCGCGCCGCGCAATCGCTTTTCTCAAGCCTCGCATGGCTTCCTCGGTCAGGACGGCCAGACGCCGGCGGCGATCATGCGGGAGGGAAAACGGCAGCTTTCGCTCTATCCGACCATCAGCATCCGCGAGGGGAAAGTCATCCGGGCGCACAGAGATGGTGACGCATTCATCGTCGGCACCGAAGACGGCGGTGAAGAACGAGCCGCCCGCATCGTGCTTGCAACTGGCGTCAGCGACACGCTGCCTGAAATCCCCGGCCTCAAGGAGCGATGGGGCCGCTCGGCGCTGCATTGCCCCTATTGCCACGGCTTAGGGTCGGCGGCGGCAAGCTCGGCGTTCTCGCAAACCATCCGCATTCGGCCCATTCGGCCATGATGATCCCGGACTGGGGCGAAACGACCTTTTTCACCCAGGCGCTGTTCGAGCCCGATGAAGAGCAATTGGTGAAGTTGACGGCTCGTGGTGTCCGGATCGAACGCAGCCCTATCGTCGAATTGTTGGGCGTCAATCCGACGCTTGAGGCCGTTCGCCTCGCCGATGGCCGCGTCGTGCCGCTCGATGCCGTCTTCGTCGCGCCGAAAACGACGATGGCGAGCCCGGTTG
The DNA here is from genome assembly GCF_025847085.2 of Rhizobium sp. BT-226. Taxonomy (NCBI): domain Bacteria; kingdom Pseudomonadati; phylum Pseudomonadota; class Alphaproteobacteria; order Hyphomicrobiales; family Rhizobiaceae; genus Rhizobium; species Rhizobium sp. BT-226. Next base: position 394,302 of record NZ_JAOYTI010000005.1, read on the forward strand.
CCGAGCAACTCGGCTGCGCCTTCGACGACGGCCCCTTCGGGCCAATCTTTCGGATCGCCGATAACAAGGAAACCACCGTCAAGCGTGTCTTCGCCGCCGGCGATGCAGCAAGCGCCATGCACAATGCCACGCTCGCCTCCGCCTCAGGCGTGCTCGCCGGGGTCCACTGCCATCAATCGCTTGTCATGCAGTCGGTCGCATAAGGCAGAAACGGCAAGTTAAACGGGTTGAATTCTTCCCCAGCAGTCAAGGACCTTCACGTCCACCTCGCAGCCCCGTGAAAATCTCAACGCGTTAATCATTGCTCTTAAAATAATGGGCCGATGCAACCGACTTATTGCAATTTCTACGTTTGAATTGTAGCTGTTTTCATCTGGATGACTATCAAGCAAGTCGATGGAGACCGTGGATCACCGCGCTTGCAGCAAGCAGAAATGGGGGCATTTCAAATGGGGTTTACTGAAGCTGTTCGGACTGTGCTGAAGCAGAAATACGCAACCTTTTCCGGCAGGGCTTCCCGGTCGGAATATTGGTGGTTCATGCTGTTTTATTTTCTGGCGATGGTCGTACTTGGGTTTCTGGGCGGTGTGCTCGCCTTCGCTACCAGTGGCGGCGGAGCCGCGTCTCCGGCTAGTTACGCTGTAGTCATTTGCGGATTGTTCATCCTCGCGATACTTTTGCCGCTAACAGCTCTGCAGGTTCGCCGCTTCCATGATCGGAACATTTCCGGTTGGTGGTATCTTGCGCTGGTCATCCTGGGCTTTATTCCCTATGTCGGTTTCGGCACGGGTCTTGCGATTTTCATTATCGATGTGCTTCCGGGTACTGAAGGCCCAAACAAGTTCGGGGCGGATCCCCTGCGTCCGGAGATAAGAGCAGAGGTCTTCGCCTAGAGCATGACCATCCGCAACGTCGGCCTGCTGGTGGTTCTGTTGCTCGCCGCCTCGGCTCAGTTCCCGCCCGCACTGGCGCAAGACAGCGACAGTCAGCAGGTTGCGGGCGGCGATCATCAAAGGAGCGCCGCCGGAGCCGAATATGCCGCGCAGTGCCAGCAGAATGGATTGCGCTGCACGCTCGTCTATGGCGACGCTTCTGCAAAAGACGAACCGGTATCGAATACGACAACATCGTCACCACAACGCCGGCCGTTGATGATCCCGCGGGAGCCGGTCGTCAGCGGACCTCTGGCGGTTGCTGCCGTGCTTGTCGGTCTCATCGTGGTCATCGGCTTGTGGATCCGCTTCGGAAATGGCGGTGTGCTGCTCTCATCTGCTCCACGCGACATCAAGCGGCAGGGAGAGGCGCCGGAAAGCTGGCGCACGTCGGCAGCCGAGGCCGAGGAAAAGCCGAGCGACTTCCTGCAGCGCATCGCCGCCATGGCGGATCGCCGGCAGGCGCTGGTCCTGCTGCTCAGGCATTGCCTGCTGCATGCGGCCGACATTACGGGAACGCGTCTTTTCCGCTCGGATACGGAGCGTGCGGTTTTCGCCCGCCTGCCGCGAGATATGCCCGAGCGCGAACGCCTGGAAAATTTCCTGACGGCGGTAGAGCTCGTTCACTATGGCGGCCGCACGCTTGCCGAAAACCATTTCGGCGTCCTGCTGACGACCGCGCGCGGCTTGCTGTCATCAGGCAGAGTGGCCAATGCGTAACTCAATGCACAACTCGGGGCCTCTTCTGTTTCTGGGGCTGTTGCTTGCGCTGGTGGCGGTGGCGATCTTTGCGCTGTCGCGCGGCAGCGATTTCGACCACTCGCCGCTTGGCAACAAGGGGTTGGAATTGTGGCTGCAGGCCAAGGGTATCCCTGTCGTTCGATCCGACCCTCATGTCGCCCGCGCGCGTTCGGAAATCTCGCTGCGCATCATTCCTTTGTCGATCCGCCAAGGCGAGGCTGCCGTATCCCAGGCAAACGAGGATGCGGATGACGCCGGCCCGGAAAGCCCGGTTCGGGAGTCGAACCGTTATGCGCTGCCGACGCTGATCGTTTTGCCGAAATGGCGCGGCAGTGTGTCGACGGAGGGGGTTGCCGACAAATCGGCACTGGTCGATCTCGCCGATATCGGCGGCGAACTCGACAAGATCGGTTATTCCGATTTTGGCTTTGCCCGCAGCAAAACGGGTTTCGAAGCGGCGCAGCCGCAGCTGAAAACGGGCCAGCCGATCAAGATAGCCCTCTATCAGGCACAAACCTTCGAGCGGTCGAGCCTGCCGAGCGGCTGCCGGGAGCTAGCCGGCACGCCGCTGGGGGCGCTGCTCCTGCGTTGCACGGATAACCCCAACGTCTATCTGCTGTCGGATCCGGACCTGATGAACAATCATGGACTGGCTCTCGCCGACAACGCCTCCTTTGCCGTGTCGCTCGTTACGCTGTTGCGCAGAGCGGGCGAAACGCGGCCGGTCTATCTGGATACAGCAGGCCTGCCTCTGGATAGGAAGAAACCGGTCGACGAGGGCCGCTCCTATGAGCGCTCCGCCAGCGATCTCAAGCGGTTTTTCGTCTATCCGCTGTCCCTCATCTGGGGAACGCTGCTCGTCGTTGCAGCTGTTTGTTTCTGGCGCGGCGCCTATCGTTTCGGGCCGGCTTTGCCCGAGGCATCCGCAAACACCGAGCTGTCGAAGACCGCCGCGATCGAAGCGATGGCGCGTCTGCTCCGCCTGTCGGGCAATGATGGCCGGATGACCGGGCAGTTCGTGCTGCATCTGCTTGCGGACAAGGCGCAGCAGCTCTTCGGCCCCGGAGCCGGAAACGAGGCCGGCATAGCGCGGCTGTTTCAACGCCTGGCGCGCCGCGATCCGGCGGCGGCGAAGGCATTGCATTCGTCGGCGCAGGCGCTGATCGATCGTGGACATCTGATGACGCGGGCGAGCCTGCACCGCAATCTCGAGACATTCAGAAAATCGCTGGAGCAGGATGATTTCAGGCCGGTCGGCCTGAAATCTGAATCCTCTTCCAAATCAAAGAATTAGAGCATGATGCCGAAGAGCGCCTACGCTTTTCGGCATCATGCTCCAGGGAGCATTGACCTTGGATCTAGGTGAATTTCGCGATCTTATCGCCGCGGTTCGTGGCGAAATCGGCAAAGCGGTGCAGGGGCAGGATGCGATCATCGATCTCGTCCTGATCTCGATCTTTGCCGGTGGACACTGCCTGGTCGAAGGGCCGCCCGGCACGGCCAAAACGCTGCTTGCCCGGTCGGTCTCCGCCGCCATGGCACTGCAATATCGGCGCATCCAGTTCACGCCCGACCTGATGCCCGGCGATGTCCTGGGCGTCAATCTCTTCAATTTCCAGACGAACCAGTTCCACCTGACCAAAGGCCCGGTCTTTACCGACATTCTGCTCGCCGATGAGATCAATCGCGCGCCGCCGAAGACGCAATCGGCCCTGCTGCAGGCAATGAACGAGCGGATGGTCACGCTTGACGGAACCGATTATTCCCTGGGGCCGGATTTCTTCGTGCTTGCCACGCAGAACCCGATCGAACAGCAGGGCACCTATCCCTTGCCCGAAGCCCAGCTCGATCGTTTCCTGTTCAAGCTCATCGTCGATTTTCCCGATCGCGATACGGAGATTGCCATCCTCTCCAAACACGCGAGCCAGGCGCTGAAATCAGACCTGCGCAATGCCGGCATTCGTCCGCTTGTCACCAGTGCGGCACTCGCCGAGGGCCGCGCGCTGATCGATGCGATCCATCTCGACAACACGATCCTGACCTATGTCGTCGACCTGGTGCGCGCCACGCGCTCGGATCCCGACATTCTCTATGGCGCATCGACGCGCGCGGCCGACGCGCTTGCCGCGGCCGTGCGGGTGCGTGCCGCCTTCGAGGGCCGGGATTACGGCTTGCCCGATGATGTCCAGGCCTTGCTGGTGCCGGCATTGCGCCATCGCATCGTGCTTTCGCCCTCGGCGGAAATCGATGGCCGCACGCCGGACGAGGTGCTGCGCAACATCAAGAACCGCGTGGATGCGCCCCGGTAAATGCGGCCATCCTCCACTCTGATCGCGCTCGTTCTGATGTCCGCCGCGGTGACGGTCTTCACCAGCGTGTGGTGGCGCGACATGAGCTACCTCTTGCTCCTCATGTGGCTTGCCCTTGCAGCCCTGACGGTCGCCGATCTGGTCATCTCCAACCTGGCTGGCAGGATGACGATCGATTTCGATCTGCCGCCGCAAGGCTTTGTCGGCCACACCACCGCGTTTACGGTCGGCATCCGGCCGCTAAAGGGCGCGCTGCCTCAGAAAATCGAAATCCGGCTCGATCTCGCTCCCGAACTCGTCATCGGCGAAATCAGATGGCTCAACCCTGCATCGGGTGCCGGAGAAGGGGAGGTCAAGGCTTCTCTGGACCTTCATCTGACCCGGCGAGGACGATACGCGGTCAACGAGCTGTGGCTGAAGTGGCCATCGCGGTTGAAGCTGCTCGAGATCATTGCGAAGATGCCCGTCGGGAAAGAGATCGCCGTCCAGCCCGACATATCGCCGGTGCTGTCGGGAGCGATCAAGACCCAGATCCTGCCGCTGGAGGCCGGCCAGAAGGATTTGCGGTTGCGCGGCGAGGGATCGGAGTTCCACCAACTGCGTGAATTTGTAAGCGGAATGGATCCGCGCAGCATCGATTGGAAGCGGTCGGCGCGCATGCGCAGTCTCGTCGTGCGCGAGATGAGGGCCGAGCGAAACCACCAGATCATCCTCTGCGTCGATTCCGGGCGGCTGATGGCCGAGCAGCTTGCCGGCTTCACAAAGCTCGATCGCGCCATCAATGCGGCGCTGGCCATGTGCTGGGGCGCAGGCCTTGCCGGCGATCTTGTGGGTTTTTACAGCTTCGACAGCCGTCCGCGTCTGTTCGTGCCGGCCTTGCCCGGACGCGCAGCCTTTCCGCGGCTGCAGACGGTGTGCGCCGGGCTGCGCTACGAAACTCAGGAGACCAACCATACCTTGGGACTGACCCACCTGTCGGGACGCCTGAAGCGACGTTCGCTGATTGTGATATTCTCCGATTTCGTCGATACCATCACGGCGGAGCTGATGATCGAGAACATACAGGTGCTCGCCCGGCATCACTTCGTCGTCTATGTCGCCTTGCGCGATCCGATGCTGGCCAAGCTCATCGAACCAGAGGAAACGACTCTCGATGCCGTCGCTCGCTCGGTCGCGGCGCGCCAGATCCTTCACGAAAGGCGCGCCGTCATGGAAAAGCTGGCGCGTCTCGGCGTGCTGTGCCTCGACAGCACGCCGGAGGCACTGACCTCGGATCTCATTGCGCGCTACATCGAAATCAAATCCCGTGAGATGATATAATGGATATCGGTATCGACGGCAGGATGGATAAGGGCGCGACAGTCAATGTCAGCGCCAGCCACAACGATACGCTTCGCTCGGCCCGTTTCCGGCTGGAACGCGAGGCGCACTGGCGTCAACTGGACGAACTCGTAACGCGTGCCGAGAAAGGGGGCGCGGCCACGCTCGGCTATGATGAAGTCCGCAATCTCGCCACCGGATACAGGCAGGCGATGAACTCGTTGAGCGTGGCGCGCGATATTTCTCTCGATCGCGCCCTGATCGCCTATCTGGAAAGCCTCTGTGCCCGGGCCTATCTCGTCGTCTACGCTCCGCAGGAAAGCCTGGGCGGCCTGATGTCGCGCCTGCTGTTGCACGGCATTCCCCAGGCCGTGCGGCGCTCGGCCCTGCCTTTGTTCATCGGCTTCCTGGCGCTCATTTTGGGCGCGCTGGCCGGATACAGGCTCTGCACCAACGACCCGAGCTGGTTCTATACCTTGGTGCCGCCGGAGATGGCCGACCAGCGCACACCTGATGCCTCGACCGATTACCTCCGCTCGACCATCTATGGCGATGAAGGGCATGACAGCGACCGGCTGGCCGCATTTTCCGCCTTTCTCTTTTCCCACAACACCACCATCGTCATCCTGATCTTCACGCTGGGTGTGTTCGTGTCGGTGCCGAGCTTCATCCTGACCTTTTATAATGGTCTGATCCTCGGCGCGTTTTTCGCCATGTTTGATCAAAGGGGGCTGGGTTACGACGTCTTCGCCTGGCTCTCGATCCATGGCGTGACCGAGCTTGCGGCAATCGCCATTGCCTGCGCGGGTGGGGCAAGGCTCGGACTTGCCGTTCTCCTTCCCGGTGCCAGAACGCGAAAGGAAGCCTTGCGTCACCAGGCGCATGATGCCGTCAAGCTCGCCATCCTCGCAGCACTGATGCTCGTCGTGGCAGCCTTCATCGAAGGGTTCCTACGCCAGCTGATACAGGATCCGCTCTGGCGCATCGTCATCGGCTGGGGGATGGGCCTCTTCTGGGTGGGCTGGCTGCTGCTTGGAGGCCGCGAAAGCACAGCTTCGCGTGAGGCCGTGCGATGAACCGGACAGACAAGGACGGCAAGCGGGTCGAGCAGTTCATCCCGCCGGAGGGCGTCCCGATCACCTTCGCCATTGCCTCGATCGGAACCCGTTTCGGCGCGCAATTCCTCGACATCGTCTTTACCTCGATCATCATATTCATCGTTTCTATCGCCATCCTCTTTACAGGCGTGCTGCCCATGACGGCGGAGGCGATGCTCTTGGTGATGCTCGGTTTTTTGGTGCAAACCCCCTATTACATTCTCTCGGAGCTCATCTGGAACGGACGCACGCTCGGAAAAAGAATCACGGGCATCCGCGTTATCAACATGGACGGACGGCGGCTCACGCCGCACCAGGTGACCGCACGCAACCTGATGAAACAGGTGGAGATTTTTGCCCCCATGGGCCTTTTGGCTTCGGTCGGCACGCAGTCGGCCTGGGAAAACGGTCTGACGAGCCTCTGGCTTCTGGTGGTGGTCATCGTCCCCTTCACCAACCGACGCCGGCAAAGGCTTGGCGACATCATTGCCGGCACCCTGGTGGTCGACACTCCGCGCTCCGTGCTGCTCTCCGACCTCGCGCTGTCTGCTCCTGCCGCCGTCTCGTCGCAGGCGGAATTCGAATTCTTGGCCGAGCATCTCGATGTCTACGGCAAATATGAGCTGCAGACGCTAGAGGACGTGCTTCGCGACTCGACAAAGACGTCCAATCACAAAGAGATCGAACAGATCGCGCGAACCATTACCCGAAGGATCCGGTATGAAGACACCGTGAAGCGCGGCCAGGAACTGGTTTTCCTGAATGAGTTCTACCGCGCCCAGCGCGAGCATCTGGAAAGCTTGAAGCTTTTCGGCACGCTTCGCGAAAACAAATATCATGAGCATTCGCGATCAGAGGCGAAGAAACTGGTTTGAAGCGAGCCACATCGCCGAAATTGCCCGCCTCCTCTCCCTGAGTGTTCTGTTCCCTACTGCGATATATGCGGCATACGCATATTTCCCCTCTGGCGACTTGTGCGCTCAAGGAGACATCTAAAGCATCTTCGATAAACGCGGAGTCGGCTTGAGGAGTTATGCGAGAGACAGCGCGCTTACGGACTCAGCTTCCAACGTCAATCGCCGATGACATATCCATCGCCGCCGCGACAATGGCACGTCTCAACCATATATGCCTGGGCGTGTCTTGCTGGCGCGCGTGCCAGGCGAGGCTCATCGTGAAGCTCCCAAGATCGAGGGGCGGCGGCAACGATACGAAGCGCCTCATGTTGGCGCGGCGGCTCGTGCCAGGCTCGATGGCAGGGTCATGATGAGGTCCGAGCGAGCGGCGATCTCGACCGCCGCGAAGAAGTTCGGCACGCGCAGCTTCACTCGTCGCGTTCGCCCCATCCGCGCAAGTACCTCATCGACAGGTGCAAGCCCGACGCCGGTAACGCTCACCACGATATGCTCAAGCGCCAGAAAGCGGTCGAGCGTGAGTTTTTCGGCGAGCGCAGGGTGATGCGCCCGCCTGAGTGTCACGAGTTCTTCGTCATAGAGGCCGCGTCGACGAATGCCGGCCGGCGCGTCGTCGATCAGCGCCACCATCGCATCCGCCACGCCGTGCTCCAGCGCTTCGATCCCGTTCGTGCCCGGCGCGACAATATCGAGATCGAGGGACGGTGCCTCGCGGGCAAGGCGAGCGAGCAAATGCGGCGTGAGCGTGGCGGCCTGGAGATCAGGCATAAGCAGCCGGATTCGACCCGTCGCCGTCGCGGGATCGAACGAGTTCGCTTCCAACAATTCTCCTACGCCTGCCAGTATCCTGCGCAGCGCCGGACGCACCTCTTCGGCACGAGAGCTGAGGACGTAGCCACCCGGCCCATCGACCAGCAGCACGTCCGAAAACAGCGTGCGCAATCGGCCTAAAGCACGGCTCGCGGCCGGCTGGCTCATGCCGAGCCGGCGGGCGGCCCGTGTGACGTTCTTCTCATCCAGCAGCGCCTCAAGCGCCACCAACAGGTTTAGGTCGATCCGGCGTAAATTCACTTCGCGCATGCTGACTATATAAATCATGCATTGGACGCATGACAACTCCGCGCTTATTGGTTCCTCTATCGAGTGAGCTGACGGAGCGGCAATCATGTATGTTGTACTTGGAGCAAACGGGCGGGCCGGCGGCGAGGTAGCACGCGCCCTTATCGAACTCGGCGAGGCCGTGCGTGTCGTCCTACGTTGCAAGGAGCAGGGTGAAAAATGGACAGCCCTCGGCGCTGAGGTGGCCGTCGCGAGCATCGAGGATGCCGAGGCGATGGCCGAGGCGCTGAAGGGCGCGTCGGGAGCGTTCCTGCTCAATCCGCCGCCGGTGAGCGATGATCCCTATGCGCGCACTGAAGAACTTGGCGCGGCGCTGACCGATGCAGCACGGCGGGCGCGTCTGCCCAAGGCCGTTGTCCTGTCGTCCATCGGAGCGCAGCATGTCTCCGGCACTGGCGTCATCGCCACCCTCAACCGGTTCGAGGCGCTACTTGACGGGGTGGCGCCGGCGACCGCCTTCCTGCGGTCGGGCTATTTTATCGAGACCTGGGGCGAGGTGGCGGAAGCTGTCATGTCGCAAAGCATGCTGCCGACCTTTCTCGAACCCTCCCAGAGAATTCCGATGGTCAGCACAATCGATGTCGGGCGCGTCGCGGCAATCGTGTTGCGCGAGGAATGGACCGGGAAGCGGGTGGTTGAGTTGAGCGGACCGGAAGACTGGAGCGCTGGCGATGTGGCGTCGGCCTTCGCGGAGGTTCTCGGCCGTCCGGTGGTGCCGGTGCTTGTCCCGCCGGAGCGCCGCACCGCGCTGCTCGCCGAGGAAGGCCTTTCCCCCGAGGTGGCCAGTGCGCTTCTCGGCATGTATGAGGGAATCGCCAACGGCCTGTTCATGCACCAGAACGACAGCGAACGCCGGCGCGGCACGATTTCTCTGACGACAGCGATAGAGCGCATTGCCGCAACGGTTGAACCAGCCCGCGGCGGCCGGATATGACCGGAATAAGTCGAATCTGCTCTATGGCAGGAACAGCACGTTGTACTGATCGAACTCGCCTGGCAGGTCGCGGACCTTCATCTCCACCTCGCGGTCCTCGAAGAGGACGAGGCAATCCTCGTAGAAGCCGGACAGCATGGATATGAAGGCTTTCGTTCCCTCCGGTCCGTAGAAGAGCGGCGTGAATTCCATGTAGAGCGGCACGCGGCGAGCAAGCAGCGGCTGCATCGACCGGCAGGCGACCGGCTCGTAGCCCTCGATATCCATCCAGACGAGGCCGATTGCGGCCGGGTCGATCGACAGCCCGGCCAGGATCTCGGAGACCGGTTTCACCGGTACGCTGATCTTCCTGTCGCTCGGGCTCTGGCGGATGGCGCTGCTCTTGCCGTGATTGTTGAGGTTGAGGAAAAAGTCGATCTCGCCTTCGCTCTCGCCGGCGGCGCAATGGACAAGCCGGACCTTTTCCCCCAGCCGGTTCTGGCGGATGTTAAGTTGAAGCAGCGGGAAATTGCGCGGATCTGGCTCGATGCTGACGATATGGGCGTAGGTGTCGCTGAGGGCGAAATAGACGGTCTGGGTGCCGATATTGCCGCCGATCTCGAGCAGCGTCGCGTCCTTTCGCAAGAGGCCGCGCTCGCGCAGGATGACGATCAGCCGGTCGACGGCGTCGCGCTCGAAATGGCCCTTCCGGAACACCTTGCGGCCGATATAGTCGGCGGGCGAGAAGGTCATCAGGTGGTCGCCGGTATCGACCGTCATCGAGACGACGCGCGGGCCGACATTCTCGATCAGCAGGCGGCGGCCGAAGCGGGTGTCGAAGAAACGCGAAGCGGCGGCATTGCGCGCCTTACGCAGCCGGCGGCTCCAGTATTTGGCGGTCAACCAGGGCTTGCCGGGCATCAGACTTTTCCTTCGAGCGGTTCTGCTGCTTTCTCTCTCGGAATGACATAAACTTTCAAGGGCAGGGCCCGGCCGCGCACACTGATTTCACGGCTTTCGATGCCGGAGAGATTAGCACCGGAAAGGTTCGCCACCGGTTCGGAGATGACGATCGCCGCCTCGAACTCCTTGGCAGCACTTTCCAACCGGCTCGCAACATTAACGGTATCGCCGATCGCCGTCATGCTGCGCACCCGGCCATATCCCATCGTGCCGACGACGGCAGGGCCGGTGTGAATGCCGATCGCGATGCGCAGCGGCAGCGCCAGTTCGTCGGCCAGCTCGGCGGCGAGTTTCTCGATCTCGGCGACGATCGCCGCGGCCGCGTTAAGCGCCTGGCGGCAGGCTTCCTCCGGCGCCGTGTTGAGCCCGAAGAGCGCCATGGCGCCGTCGCCGATGAACTTGTCGAGCCGACCGCCGGACTGCTCCACCGCCTTGCCGATGATGGCGAAATAGCGGTTCAGCAGGAAGACGACGTCGAAGGGCAGGCGAGTTTCCGTCAGCGTGGTGAAATGGCGGATATCGACGAAGAGCACGGCGATCTCGCGCTCGCGCCCGGGGCTGGTCTCCTGGCTGTTGGCCGGAAGCGCCGCCTCGATCGCCGGCACGAGAAGCGGCGCGACGGCAACGTCACGGTTCGGACGAAGCTGGCAGGCGAGCCGGACATCGGGGCCGGCATTGATGCGCTTCAGTGTCGTCTGTTCCATCTTGTCGGGGGCAGGCAGGCTCTCGTAATCGCCAAGGATCTGCACCCGGCAGGTGGAGCACTGGCCCTTGCCGCCGCAGACGGCATAATGCGGCAGGCCGCCGAGCCGGCTCGCTTCCAGCACCGAGAAGCCGCGCGGCACACGGATCACCTCGCCGCCCGGATAATGCACGGCGACCTGGTCGAGCCGCTCTTTCAGCTTGCGCCGGGCGCGGGCGACGACGACGATGAGCAGCGAAGCCGAGAAGGCGCCGTAGAGCCCGGCGCGGATCATGGCGACCTGCCGGCGAACGTCCGGGTTCGAGGCGTAACGGGTGTTGACGCCCTCCTTGTAAGCGCTGACCGTCATTGACCGCTGGTAGGAAGGGTCGGCGAGCGTCCGGCCCATTTCGACGAAGCCGAGCAGCGCGAGAACCGGCACGAGGATGGCGAGCGCCAGCATGAGCGGTGCGAAGTCCGGATACCAGGAGCGGTAGCGCAGCCAGAAATGAATGCCGATGCAGCCGTGGATCCAGACGGCGACGACGGCGAGCGCCTGCCGCGCGCCGTTCGCCGGATTCCGGATCCAGAGCATGCTGACGACCGTCTCGTAGTCGTCGATGTAGCCGTAGAACTCGTGGGCGATGCGCGTGCCGATGACATGATCAAGGAGAAGCAGCGGGATCATCAGGCCGAGCACGATCTGCGCCATTTCCCCCTTCGGCATGACGAGGCTGCGACGCATGTAGATGGCGCGCAGCACCAGCGCGATGTGGATGAAAACCGACGAATAGAAGACGGCGGTCCCCAGGGGATTGCGCCAGATCGCCAGGAAGAGATGGGCGGCTTTATCGGCGGCGGCGACGGAAATCAGGCCGATCGCGTGGTTCGACAAATGCAGCAGGACGAAGATGAAAATGACGAGGCCGGAACCGAGCCTCGCCTTTCTGATCGTACGCTCCGAAAAAATCTCTGTGGCCGAGACCGTCGTCATTCATTCCCGTTCTTGTCGATGTAACCGCACGCCCATAGAGATTGGGAAAGAGGCGGAATTGCTTCTATCGCGATCACATTCCATATGCTTATGCGCAAGTTTTCGGCAAAGGGACAATAGCGGGATTATCCCGACAGGCGCGAAAGTTGTAAACAGTGTGTCTTACCTGAGGTGTCCCAATGCGGGTGGCTTTCTACGCGCCGATGAAATCGCCTAACCATCCGGTGCCGTCGGGCGACCGGCTGATGGCGCGGCTGTTGATCCGGGCGCTGGAGCTTGGCGGGCATCAGGTCGACGTCGCCTCCGAATTCCGCACCTATGCCTCGACACCGGAGGCGGCAGCGGCACTCGAACCTGCCATCTCCGCCGAACTGGAGCGGCTGCGGCTGACATGGAAATCTGGGCCGCGGCCGGAACTCTGGTTCTGCTACCATCCCTATTACAAATCGCCCGATCCGTTCGGGCCGGCGATTTCTGCCGAATTCGCCATTCCCTATGTCACGGCCGAAGCCTCCTATGCGGCAAAACGCGACCGAACCGGCTGGGCAGCTTCACAGAAGCTGGTTGGCGAAGCGATCATGCGGGCGGCGGTCAATATCAGCTTCACCGAGCGTGACCAGGCTGGGCTTGAGGCCGCCTTTCCGCAGGCGCGGCTTGCCAGATTGAAACCCTTCATCGACACGGCGTTGTTCGAGAGGGTGTCGCCGGCGACCGATCCGCGCCGACTGATGACGGTCGCGATGATGCGGGCCGGCGACAAGATGGACAGTTATGCGATGCTTGCAAAAGCGTTGCGGCTGATCGAAGACCGGCCCTGGACGCTTGCCGTCATCGGCGATGGTCTGATGCGCCAGGAGGTGCAGGCGCTGTTTGCCAGCCTTGCCGGCCGCATCGAATGGCTGGGCGAGCGGAATGCCGTCCAGATCGCCGAACTGCTCGGACGCGGCGGCGTCTATGTCTGGCCCGGCTGCGGCGAGGCCTATGGCCTTGCCTATCTGGAGGCCCAGGCCGCCGGCCTGCCTGCCGTCGCGCAGGAAACGGCAGGCGTGCCGGCGGTGGTCGAGGCTGGCGCGACCGGGTTGCTGACGCCGGATGGTGATGTCGCCGCCTATGCCGAGGCCGTGGCTGCCCTGCTTGACGACAGGCAAAGGCGCGACGCCATGGGACAGGCGGCGCGGCGCTTCGTGCTTGGGCAACGCTCGCTTGCGATGGCCGCGCAGCTATTGAACGGAATTTTGCGGGACAGCGCAGCAACAGGAGTGACGTGATGACCGACGGGATGGTCTGGGACCCCCTGCACCGTGAGCTTGACCGCTGGCAGGCTGACGGCCGCGTGGCGCGATTCTGGCTGCGGGATGACGATGCCGTCGAGCCGACGCCGGCGCTGGAGACGCTGATGGCGCTTGCGGGTGAAAGCCAGGTTCCGCTGACGGTCGCCGTCATTCCCGGCCTGACCGGCGAGGCGTTGGGCGTGCGGCTGGCGGAAGAAGCAGCCGTCGCTGTCGCGGTGCATGGCTGGTCTCATACGAACCATGCGGGGCCGCAAGGGAAGAAGCAGGAACTCGGCGGCGAGCGGCCGGCGGAGGCCGTGCTCGGCGAGTTGGGTGAAGGGTTCCGGCTTTTGCAGCGGCTGCATCCGGCCCGCTTCCTGCCGGTGCTGGTGCCGCCGTGGAACCGGATCGATGCGGCCCTCATCCCGGCGCTGCCGGCGCTCGGATTTGCAGCACTTTCGGTCTATGGGCGGGCAAAGCAGGACGGCCCGATGCCACTCCTCAACACCCATGTCGACATCATCGACTGGCACGGCACGCGCGGCGGACGGAGCGAGGGGGAATTGGTGGCCGAGCTGGTGGCCGAGCTTCGCGACCGGTTTGCCGGCAGCCAGGAGCCTGTCGGCGTGCTCACCCACCATCTGGTGCATGATGCGGCCGCATGGGATTTCCTATCGGCCTTGTTTGCGACGACCGGCCGGCATCCCGCCGTCCGCTGGTCGCCGGCGGCGACACTTCTCCAGACTTAGAACAGTCGCGAAAAGCAGCGATCACGCGTGAATTCGTCCGAGGAACTCGCGCATGAGTGCGACGACGTCTTCGAGATGTGTCTCGAGCAGCCAGTGACCGCCGCCGAGCAGATGCAGTTCGGCATCCGGCAGATCGCGCAGATAGGCCCGAGCCGACTTTTCCGGCATGTAGTGGTCGTTGGGACCCCAGACGATCAAGGTCGGCGGCCGGTATTCGCTGAGGTATTTGCGGTGTTCCGCAAACCAGGCCCGGTTCTCCTTCAGTCCGGCGATTAGATCTATGGCGATTTCCTTGCGCCGCGGCGTGATCAGCGACCAGTGCAGCTTCCAGAGATCGGGCGGGATGGTATCGGCCAGAGGAGGCGGCAGATCGTTGAGGAATTCCTCCTTGAAAGTCTCCTCGCTGATCGCCTCCGCCAGCACCTTCCTCATCTCCGATCTCGGAAGCGTCCACGTCGCCTCGATATCCGCATATTTCGGTCCGAGGGCATCTTCATAGGGGATATCACCATTCTGGATGATCAGCCCCGCGATGCGCTGTGGGGTCCTGATCGCCAACCGGGCACCGATCGGCGAGCCGAAGTCGTGGAGGTAGAGGACGAACCGGTCGACATTCATCGCAGCGACGAAGGCCTCCAGCCAGGCGGCATATCCATCGAAGCTGTAGTCGAAATCGTCAGGCGTTCCGCTGTAGCCTGCACCGGGGAAATCCGGCGCGATTAGGCGCCAACGGTCGGCAAGGCGCGGCATGAGATTGCGAAATTCATAGGATGAGCAGGGATATCCGTGCGGCAGCAACAAGACCGGCGCATCTTCCCGGCCGGCCTCGCGGTAAAAAGTCTCGACGCCTGCAACCGTCATCCAGCGATGTCGGACGAGAGTGACCATCGGGAAGCTCCTCAGAAATCTATCTTCACTTTCGGTCTTCGTCATACTGCTTGGCGCCTTCCACCGGTCGCAGCCACGGCTCGCGGCGTTTGATCCAGAGTTCGTAGCTCGGCACCAGAGGCGTCGGCGCCTCGGAGAGGATGCCAAGCTTGATTTCCGCCTCCTGGTCATCGGCGGAAAACAGCCGCGAGCCGCAACCGGTGCAGAAATGCCGACCTTGGAACTCGGCGGTTTGCCCTGAATGTTCGAATTGGCCGGCGGGCCAGATCCCACAAAAGGTGAAAGCCGAACCGCTTTCTTGCCTGCAGTCCGTGCAATGACAGATTCCAACGCGTAAGGGTTCGCCCCGGACAGAAATGCGCACCTGCCCGCAGAGACACTTTCCGGAAAGCACGGTCATGACGGATCCCTGTTTCTTTGATTTTGCGTTGCCGGGAAAACGGTCCGGCCCAGCATCTGTTCCGTCGAGACGTCGCGGGCATGCCCGTTTGACGGATCTGTCGAGGAGCTTCGACTGGACAAGATGAAGGCGGCCTTCGGCGGCCTGCTAGATCACCACGATCTGATTGTCGCGGGCGGCAAACGACTCGGGGAAGGCGGCCTGCGCCTGCGTTTCCATCTCCGCCAGTTGTTCGTCCGTACGGGAGGGGGCGTGGTGGAATAGCGCGAAGCGCTTGCTGCCCGCCATTTTCGCAAGCTCGGTGCCGTGCTGCCAGGTCGAATGGCCGAAGCCCTTGAAACGCTGCATCTCGTCTTCATTGTAGGTGCAGTCGTAGACGACGAGATCGGCGTCCCGCATCATCTCCAGCGAGACCGGATCATAGCTGCCGGGATTATGCTCGATGTCATAGACGAGAGCGATCGAACGGCCCTGCCATTCGATGCGGTAGCCGATAGCGCCGCCCGGATGGTTCAGCATGAAGGTCTTGATCTCTATGCCCTCGTGCGGGGTCAGCACCTGACCGGCATGGAAATCGCGGAAGTTCATTGTCGCCTGACAGATGTCGGTCTTGACGGGAAACCAGGGCGGGCTGATGAACTGCTCGACCATTTCCCGCGTGCTCATCTTGCCATCGAGATGGCCCGACCAGATGTTGACGTTGATCGAGGGATAATAGATCGCCTTGAAGAAGGGCAGGCCGATGATGTGGTCGTAATGGCAGTGGCTGAAGAACAGGTCGACGTCGCTGACGCCGTCGGCGAGCATAGACAGCCCGGCCTCGCGCAGGCCAGAACCCGCGTCGAAGATCATCCGATGTTTTCCGCAGCGAATTTCGATGCAGGAAGTGTTGCCGCCGTAGCGATCGAACTCGGGGCCCGACACGGGAATACTGCCGCGGACGCCCCAAAATTTTATCTGAAACAGTTCTGTCGTCATCGTTCTTCAAACCGGCCTTCCCGCATCGCCATCGTAGTCATAGTTCATCCCGATGCGAAGCAGCAGAATTCCACGGGTTTGCCTGTTCCCCCTTTCATTCTCCTAACCGCTAGCGGAAGAAGAAGTAGATTTTCCTAAGCAATCGGCTTTCGGTTCGGAAAGCAACCCGGTATGGTTGGTTTTCGGTAAACAGGCTGCTGAGGGCGGGGACATTTTCCCGTAAGTCATGCCTATTAGATGGTTGCGCGCGATTGAAAAAACAATTGCCGCCATGTTGAGCCGAAAATCCAGTTTTAAAAGCAACACGAAAGCCGCGCCGAAGAGCCTGGCCCAAACGACATGTGGCGCATGTATTGTGGTCAACCCTGCTCGACCCGGTTCTCCGGGAAAACCAGCTTCATATGAGAAAATTGTGCTTCCTATTGTGCGAATGTTTCCTTGATTGAGAACGCCAGAAAGCGATATATCCGACGATACAGGAAATATAAGAGACTCGCCATGTTGCAGCCGGTTATCAATGAGACCATTGCCGAGAGCAGCTATAGGCGTATTCGGGCCGACATCATTTTCGGTCGGCTGGCTCCCGGACAAAAGTTGAAGCTGGAAAGCCTGAAAGAGTCCTACGAGACCAGCATCAGCACACTTCGGGAAGTGCTGAACCGGCTGTCCTCCGAGGGGCTTGTCGTTGCGGAGGGGCAGAAAGGTTTTGAAGTGTCCCCAGTGTCCGTTTCAGACCTCAAGGAGACAGCGGCGCTGAGGCTTCTCCTGGAAACACATGCGCTGGAGCAGTCGTTCGTGCATGGCGACGTCGAGTGGGAGGCTCCGCTGGTATCGGCGCATTACAAATTGGCGCGGATGGAACAGGTTATGGCCTCAGGTGATACCAGCCGGGCCGAGGACTGGAAGCGCTACGACTGGGAGTTCCATCAAGCCCTGATATCCGCCTGCGGGTCGAAACTGCTGATGGAGACGCATTCGGTGATCTTCGACAGATATCTCAGATATCAGATGGTTGCCTTGTCCTATCGAGGCGATGTCGCGGCCAATGAACATCAGCAGCTTTTGGACGCGGCATTGCGACGTGACGCAGAGACGGCCAAGCGGGTGCTTGTCCTGCATATCCAAGGCGGGGTCGAACATGCGCTGGCGAGAGGGACGCTGAGATAGAAATGGTTCGGACGTTTCTCTTCGAGCTTCAGGTCCCGACCTAAATTGCATTTCGGCGAAACCAGGAAAAGCCATGCTCAAGCAAGTCCACGACCCGGCGGAAACAGTAAGCGATGTCGTCTTCCGGCAGATTCGCGAGGACATCATATCGGGCACATTGCCGCCGGGGGCCAAGATCAAGCTGGAGCAGGCAAAGGAGCGCTACTCCATCGGCATTTCATCGCTGCGCGAAATTTTGAGCCGCCTGACCACGGAAAACCTCGTCGTCGCCGAGGGGCAGCGTGGTTTTGAAGTGAGCCCCGCTTCGCGCCGCGAACTTCTGGAGCTCGCCGACCTCAGGATCGTTCTGGAAACACATGCGATCGGCCTTGCCTTCGTTGCTGGAAATCTCGAATGGGAGGGACGCATCGTCGCCGCACATCACCGGCTGGCTGCCGCGGAACGCAAGCTCCTCGCGGGCGACGTCTCGCGGACCGTCGACTGGGTCCGATACGACTGGGAGTTCCATCAGGCGATCGTCTCGGCCTGCAATTCAGCGACGCTGATGGCGACATTGTCATCCGTCTTCGACCGCTTTCTCCGCTACCATATGCTGGCCGAGAGTTTTCGCGGCAAGCCCGTGGTCGATGACCACAGGCTTTTGTTCGAGCTTTCCATTCGGCGCGACGTCGCCGGCGCGACCGACATCGTCAGGCGGCACGTTCAAAGCGGCGTGGACCATGTGCTCAAGAGCGGCCGGATTGTTTAGAGCAATTTCAGGAAAAGTGCGCCGCGGTTTTCCGTCCGGAATGCGTGAAACAAAAGGTTGGAGCGGCTCTGCGCTTTCATGAAAAGCTGAGCCGCTCCCAAACCATGGCTCAAGAGGCGTCTTTAGGAATTCCTTCCGGACGCATCTGTTTCTTCAGAGCGGCGATCCGGAAAATCGCGTTCGGGGCGCCGTAGCCGCGGTAGCCGCGGCGCTCGACGATCTCGAAAAAGAAACCCTCTCCATAGGTTCCGCTATAGAGCTGGAAATATTCGCCGTGCTCGTCGCGGTCATAGAGGATGTTTTCCGCCTTCAGCCGCTCGGTCAATGCAGGATCGAGGCCGAAGCGTGCTTCGACGTCGTCATAGTAGTTCGGCGAAATGTGCAGTGATCTGAAACCGCAGGCACGAAGGCTTTCGGCGGTCGCGAAGATGTCGTCGGTCAAGAACGCCAGGTGCTGGATTCCGGCCCCGAATTTCTCGGCGATGAAATGTCCCGCCAGGGTGCGGCGGTTCTCGGCGCCGTTCATGGTAATGCGCAGCGCCCCGGTGTCGTTCTCGACGACTTGACTGCGCACCACCCCGGCCGGATCGATGATATCGACCATCGGCGTCTTCCGCGTCTCGAAAATCGACGTGTAGAACAGAAGCCAGGTGAGCATTTCATCGTAGCCGACCGTCTGGGCGACGTGATCAATGCGCAAAAGGCCTGCCGACGGCGCGTCGCTGTCGTCGGTGACCGGCTGAAAGTCGATTTCGGAGAAGCGACCCAATGCGCTCTTGTCGTCGATGAGATAGACGATCCCGCCCCCGACACCCCGAATGGCGGGCAGCTCGAGCTCACCATCTGCGACCGGCTGGGTGAATGGCTCGGCATCCAAGGCGAGCGCGCGCTCATATGCTTTGGCGGCATCGTCGACGACCAGGGCCATGGCATAGGCAAAAGTACCGTGAACGGCGTAGGCGGCGTTGGCGAATCCTGCCTGATCGACATTGACGAGGATCCGGATCTCGCCCTGCTCGAAGAGGGAGACCTTTTTCGTGCGGTGGAGCGCCGTCCTCTTGAATCCGAGGGTACGCAGCAATGCAACCAGTTCGACTTCGTCTTCCTCGTCCGTGGCGAACTCGACGAAGCCGACGCCCTTGACGGAAGGCCTTTCCGGCATCGCCGCCCCGGTCATGCTGCCGATACCGAGATTGCGTCGTACCTGATCGCCTAGATAGATCAGGGAGCGGTGGCCATCGGCCGCGATCGCCCGCGACAAACCGCCTCGAAACTGGTCGTTGAAGATCTCCAGGGAGAAATAGCCGTCGTAACCTGTTGCCGCGACGGCTTCGGTGAACGCCGTGACGGGAAGGTCGCCTTCACCCGGCATGTTTCGGAAGTGGCGGCTCCAGTAGAGCAGGTCCATGTCGATATCAGGGGCATCGGCAAGCTGGACGATGAAGATCTTCTCCTTGGGAATCGAGCGGATCGAATTGACGTCGATTTTGCGCGACAAGGTGTGGAAGCTGTCGAGGATAAGACCGATATTCGGATGATCGGCGCGACGGACGATCTCCCAGGCGTCGCGGTGGTCGCTGATATGGCGGCCCCAGGCAAGCGCTTCATAGCCCACCCTCAGTCCACGCCGGGCGGCACGCTCGCCAAGTTCGCGGAAGTCCGCCGCTGCCCGGTCGATGCCGCCGATGGCTGCCGGCGAGACGTTTGAACAGACGAGCACCAGGTCCGTTCCCAACTGCTGCATCACGTCGAATTTCCGTTCCGCGCGGTCAAATGTGCGGCTTCGCAGCGGCTCCGGCATGCCCTCGAAATCACGAAATGGCTGAAACAGGGTGATCTGCAGGCCATGGTCGCGGACGAGTTTTCCGACATCGGCCGGGCTTCCGTCGAAGGCGAGGAAGTCATTTTCGAAGATCTCGACGCCGTCGAAGCCCGCCCGGGCAATCGCCTCGAGCTTCTCCGGGAGTTCGCCGCTGATCGTTACAGTCGCAATCGAGGTCCTCATGTCAAAGCCCTTCCGATATCCGTGCGAGATTAAATGAGCGTCGAACACGACGATGCGTCCCAGAAAGTCGCTCGCTACTATTATGGCAAATGTCGTGAGGAATTCAAATAGCGTGTCTTATGATAAATTCTCATATGATTTCGAAAAACTCTGTTGATTTGAGCGCTCGTCTCTGGCAATCATTCTCCTCACAGTCAAAAGGTGAGGTGGCTGTCCGGTCGAGTGACCGCCAAAGGAGGAGGAATCACATGTTCAAATCTATGCTGACGCGCCGAAACGCGATGCTCGGAGCCGCGGCCCTGGTGGCTGTCGTCACTCTGGCGCAACCGGCCGCCGCCATCACGCCTGATGAAATCAAGGCTCGCGGCAAGATCATCGTCGGAATTCAGGGTGACAACCCGCCTTGGGGCTTTGTGACCAGCGGCGGCAAACAGGACGGCCTCGACGCCGACATCGCAACGCTGTTTGCCAAGGAACTGGGTGTTTCCGTCGAGTTCGTGCCGCTTGAAGTCAATAACCGCATTCCCGCACTGACGGCCGGCCGCGTCGACGTTCTCTTCGCAACGATGGCGATGCTGCCGGATCGCGCAAAGGCCGTGCAGTTCAGCAAGCCCTATGTTGCTAATGCCATCGTTCTGATTGGTCCGAAATCGGCTGAGATCAAGACGAATGACGACATGGCCAAGTTCACGGTCGGCGTCGCCAAGGGAGCTGCCCAGGATACGCAGGTCACCAAGAACGCACCGGCGAGCACGACCATCCGCCGCTATGATGGAGACGCCGCGAGCGTCCAGGCGCTGGTGTCCGGCCAGGTCGAGACGCTTGGTGGCAACATCTTCTACATGGACCGGGTGGAGAAGGCCCGTCCGGGCGAATTCGAAAACAAGCTTGAATTCCAGAAGCTCTACAACGGTGCTTGCACCCGTCTCGGCGAAAAGGAAATCAATGCGGCGCTCAACACCTTCATCGACAAGATCAAGGCCAACGGCGAACTCAAGGCAGTCTACGACAAGTGGATGAAGGTTCCGGTGCCGGAATTCCCGGAAACGCTGGAAGGCATTCCGTTCGCGGCGAACTGACATCGTTCTCTACTCACGGCCGTCCGGTTCACGTCGAGGCTGCCCCTCACCCTAACCCTCTCCCCGTAAACGGGGCGAGGGGACGTGCCCTGCGAGAGGTGGGAGAGGAACGGAGAGGTTGCGGCTATCCCCTTCGCCCCGCGAGCGGGGAGAAGGCGGCGGCAGCCGGATGAGGGGCAGGCGGCGATCTCCGCTCTTATCAAACAAGACGGGCATTCCGATGCCCGCAACCGCCATGCCCAAGGCCCTGAGGTGCGCGACATGACCAGAACCATCTTTGTGCTCAACGGACCAAACCTGAACCTGCTCGGTGAGCGCGAGCCCGCCATCTACGGTTCGACGACGCTGGCCGATATCAGGGACAACTGCTTCGCAAAGGCTGACAGTCTCGGCTTTGCCATCGAGTTCCGCCAGACCAATTTCGAGGGCGAGCTCGTGGAAAGTGTGCATCAGGCCCGCAAAGAGGCCTGCGGCATCATCATCAATCCGGCCGGCTATACCTTCACCTCGATCGCTCTTCTCGATGCGCTGAAAACCTTCGATCCGCCGAAGATCGAGCTGCATATTTCCAACGTGCATGCCCGCGAGGAGATCTATCACAAATCCCTCGTCTCGCGCGTCGCTACCGCCATCATGATCGGCTTTGGCCCCCGCGGTTATGAACTCGCCATAGAAGCGATGGCCGGCATGGTGGGAGCAGCGAAGGCATGAACTACAAGTTGGATTTCACCCCGGTCATTGATGGCCTGCCCAGCCTTCTGCTCGGCTGCCTCGGGACATTCTTGCTTGCCATTTGTGGAATGCTGCTGGCGATCATCATCGGGATTGGCGGCGTTGCCTTGCGCGACTCTGCCCTGAAGCCGGCGCGATGGCTGGTCATCGCCTTCGTCGAATTGATCCGCAACACGCCCTTTCTGGTGCAGATCTTCTTCATCTACTTCGCGCTTCCGCTGACAGGCATCAGGCTGGATCCGACACCGACGGCGATTATCGCGCTCGGCATCAACGGTGGTGCCTACGCAATCGAGATCATTCGCGGCGGCGTCCAGTCGATCCCGAAGGGACAGATGGAGGCGGGTCTGGCCCTTGGTCTGCACAAGGCTCAGGTTTTCCGGCTGATCATCCTCAAACCGGCATTGCGGGCGATCTATCCGTCTTTGACCAGCCAGTTCGTCCTGCTGACGCTGACCACAAGCATTGCATCGGCGATTTCGGCCTACGAGCTGACGTCCGTTTCACAGCGCATCGAGTCGGAGAGCTTCCGCAGCTTCGAGGTCTACTTCACCGTCACAGTTTTCTATTTCGTGATCTCCTGGCTGATGATGCGCATCTTCGCGCTGTTTTCGGCGCGCTACTTCAAATATCCGGTCAAGTAGGAGGAATTCCATGGGTCACGAAGAATTCGTCTTCCTCCTGATCGGCCTCAAATGGACCGTGCTCCTGTCCGCCGTCGGCTTTGTCTGCGGCGGCATCGCAGGGCTCGGCGTCGCCCTTGCCCGTGCCTCGGGCATACCGCTGCTGGAACGCGTCACGGCCGGCTACATCGCCGTCTTCCAGGGAACCCCGCTGCTGATGCAGCTTTTCGTCGTCTATTACGGCCTGGCGCTGGTGGGGCTGATGCTCGATGCCTGGGTGGCCGTTGCCATCGGCTTGACGCTGCATGCCAGCGCCTATCTCGGCGAGATCTGGCGCGGATCGATCGAAGCGGTTCCGCGCGGCCAGACGGAAGCGGCAAAGGCTCTCAGCCTCAGATACATCTCGCGCATGAAGGATGTCATCCTGCCGCAGGCGCTGCGCATTTCGCTGCCCGCCACGATCGGTTTCCTCGTGCAGTTGATCAAGGGCACCTCGCTTGCGTCGATCGTCGGCTTCACCGAGCTGACGCGGGCCGGCAACATCATCTCCAACCAGATTTTCCAACCGCTGACGGTCTTCGGCATCGTCGGCATTCTCTATTTCCTGATGTGCTGCCCACTGACGATTCTTGGCGCCCGCCTCGAACGAAAGTTCGCCGCCTCCGCGCGCTGATCCGCATCCCTCGTCTTCGATGCGGTCCAGCCCGCCAATATGGAGTTCTACTGATGACCAGTCCCAGTCCCGCTCAAGGCGCGGAAACCATGATCACCATGGAGCGGGTGGAGAAGTGGTATGGCGCTTTTCAAGCCCTGCACGACATCAACATATCGGTTCGCAGCGGCGAGAGGATCGTCTTGTGCGGGCCCTCCGGCAGCGGCAAGTCGACGCTCATTCGCTGCATCAACCATCTCGAGACCTACGAGAAAGGTGAAATCCGCGTTGGCGGGATTCTTCTCGGCAATCAGGCCAAGACCATCGATGCGATCCGTCGTGAGGTCGGCATGGTCTTTCAGCAGTTCAATCTGTTTCCGCATCTGACCGTGCTGCAGAACTGCATGCTGGCGCCGATGAAGGCAGTCGGCGTCGGCAGGGCGGAGGCCGAGGAACGGGCACGCGGGCTGCTCGAGCGGGTCAAGATACTGGAGCAGGCCGACAAATATCCGGTGCAGCTTTCTGGTGGCCAGCAGCAGCGTGTCGCGATCGCCCGTGCGCTTTGCATGCGGCCCAAAGTGATGCTGTTTGATGAGCCGACGTCGGCGCTTGATCCGGAGATGGTCAAGGAGGTGCTGGATACGATGATCGCGCTGGCCGATGAGGGCATGACGATGATCTGCGTCACGCATGAGATGGGCTTTGCCCGCCAGGTCGCCGATCGCGTGATCTTCATGGCCAGCGGCGCGATCGTCGAGGAAGCCCCGCCCGCTGATTTTTTCACAAATCCACAGCATGAGCGGACCAGGAAATTCCTCGGAGAAATCCTGCGGAAGTAAAGGGCTCAAGGGCGATGCGTCTGGCAGATTATGGGAGCCGGCAATGAAGCCATTAGAGATTGCAGTCATGGGAGCCGGCCTCATCGGCAGGCGCCACGTCGAGCGCATCATGTCCCAGCCCGGCACCGTTCTCTCGGCCGTGATCGACCCTTCTGCCGCCGGTCGCGACTTTGCCGAGACTGTCGGCGCCCGATGGTACCGGAGCTTCTCGGACATCCGCGTCGAGGACAGGCCTCACGGCATCATCGTGGCAACGCCGAACCAGCTCCACGTTGAGAACGGAATGGAGATCATCGCTGCCGGCATCCCTGTCCTGATCGAGAAACCGATCGCCGACGATGTCGATGCTGCCGCGGCACTGGTCGCGGCCGGTGAGAAGGCAGGCATACCGCTTCTGGTCGGCCATCACAGGCGCCACAATCCGATGATCCAGGCGGTCAAACAGGTCGTCGACGGCGGAAGGCTTGGCCGCATCATCACGGTGCACGGCACGTTCTGGGTGGCCAAGCCCGACGACTATTTCGATATCCCCTGGCGGCGCGAAGCGGGCGCCGGCCCGGTCTTCGTCAACCTGATCCACGATGTCGATCTCTTCCGATATCTCTTCGGCGAGGTCGAGGCCGTCCATGCGATGGAATCGCACGCCGTGCGCAACCATGCCGTCGAGGATACGGCCGTCGTCACGCTGCGGTTCGAAAGCGGGGTGCTTGCCACTCTCAACGGCAGTGATGCCGCGGCCGCGCCCTGGAGCTGGGAGACGACCACTGGGGAGAACCCCACTTTTCCCCGCTACGATCAATTCTGCTATCAGATCGGCGGCACCACGGGTTCGCTCGGAATTCCTGATTTGATGCTTTGGACGAGCCCTTCGAAGCCCGATTGGCTGGAGCCGCTCGCCCAGGAGCGGGTGCCTTACTCAGCAGCCGATCCTCTTTGCGTTCAGCTCAGACATTTTTGCGACGTCATTCGTGGCGATGCGACGCCTCTGGTGAGTGGCCGGGAGGGCCTTGCTACGCTCAGGGTCGTCGAAGCGATCAAGAGATCGGCGCGCTGGGGGCAGATGATCCACCTCTCCAACGTCAGCGCCTCTTCCGATTCCCAGAAAGTCTGACCACATGATCACCGGGACGACCAAACTCATCGCTCACCTCGGCTATCCGACGGAGTCCTTCAAGGCCCCGCTGATCTACAATCCCTATTTCGAGAAGAACGGAATTGATGCCGTTGTCGTGCCGATGGGCTGCAGGCCGGAGGACTATCCGGCGTTTCTGAAACTTCTGTTCCGGCTATCCAATATCCACGGTGCTCTCATCACCATGCCGCACAAGATTTCGACGATGGCGCTGCTCGACGAAACATCGACCAACGCGAAAGTCGCCGGCTCGTGCAATGCAGTGCGTCTCGGTTCGGACGGCAGGCTGATCGGTGACATGTTCGATGGCGAAGGCTTCGTTCGCGGCGTATTGCGCAAGGGCAAAAAGGTTGAAGGAGCCCATGCGCTCATCGCGGGTGCCGGCGGCGTCGGCTCGGCAATCGCGGCGTCGTTGGCACAGGCGGGCGTGGACCATCTCGCCATCTTCGACGCTAACGAGGCGACCGCGACCGCGCTGCTGGACAGGCTGAAGAAATACTATCCGCACCTGAAAGTGACGACCGGCTCCGCCGATCCGGCAGGTTTCGACATTGTCGTCAATGCGACACCTCTCGGCATGCGACGGGGTGACCCGCTGCCGATCGATATCGACCGCATCTCCCCATCGACCTTCGTCGGCGAAGTCGTGATGACGAAGGAGATAACCCCTTTTCTCGAGGCCGCGCGGGCGCGCGGCTGCGCATTTCAGGTTGGGACGGACATGTTGTTCGAACAGATCCCCGCCTATCTCGAATTCTTCGAATTCCCGACGACGACGGCCGACAATCTGCGGGCAATCGCCAAACTCGGATGATGTCGAAAAGTGTGAGCGGTTGTCGGACGACATCCTGTTCTAGAGCGAGGCGGTGATGCCGCCGTCGACCGTCAGCATATGGCCGTTGACGAAGGAGGAGGCATCCGAGGCCAGGAAGACGGCGGCGCCGACGAGCTCCTTGACCTCGCCCCAGCGGCCGGCCGGCGTGCGGGTTTCCAGCCAGCCAGAAAACTTCGGATCGTCGACGAGCGCCTGGTTGAGCGGGGTGCGGAAATAGCCAGGCGCGATCGCATTGACCTGCAGGCCGTATTTCGCCCAGTCGGTCGCCATGCCGCGCGTGAGGTTCTTCACCGCGCCTTTGGTCGCGGTATAGGGCGCGATGCCGGGGCGGGCGAGTTCGGCCTGGACGGAGGCGATGTTGATGATCTTGCCGCGGCCGCGAGCAATCATCGCCTGGGCGACCGGCTGGCTGACATAGAACAGGCTGGAGACGTTGGTCTTAAAGATCTCGTCCCATTTGTCGACCGGGAAGTTTTCCAGCGGTGCGCGGAACTGCATGCCGGCATTGTTGACGAGGATGTCGATCGGGCCGATCTCCGCCTCGATATAGGCGATGGCGGTGCGGCTGGCCTCGGCATCGGTGACATCGAAGGCGGCGCTGACGGCATGGCGATGGCTGCGACGGATATCCTCGGCGGCGGCCTCGGCCTTCTGCGCGTTGCGGCCGTTGATGATAATCGAAGCGCCATGCTCGGCAAGCCCGACCGCCAATGCGCGGCCGATGCCCTGGCTGGAGCCGGTGACGAGGGCGCGGCGCCCGGAGAGGTCGAAGAGGGGGAAGGTCACGAGGCTGCTCCTGATTTCATTGCACTCTGCATAGCCGGTCTCCGGCATTACATGCAAAGGTGCTGGATCAGGCTGTTCCAAGCCTGTTGATATTTCCCGCAAGCGCCCCGGCGAGCCGCAGGCTGGCGGCCGTTGCCATTGTCATTTGCGGCAGCAGCAGCCATTCGAGCGTCCAGGCAGCGCCGGAGCGTTCCTGTTCGTGCACAAGGGACTGGTGGACGCCCGATAAAGCCGTGGCGTTGAAGCGGGCGAGCGAGACGAGGACTTCTGCGGAGACGGGGTTCTGCTTGTGCGCCATCGCCGACGAAGTGCCGCCGCCTGAGATTTCGATCTCGCCGCCGGCCTGGGCAAGCAGCGCGATGTCCTGGCCCATCTTGCCGAGACTGCCCGATATCGACGCGAACAGGCCGGCGATATCGGCGATCGGCAGACGCCCGCTCTGCCATTGCGGCGCATCGGTGAGGCCGAGTTCCTGAGCGAGCGAGGCACGGATGGCTGCGGCCTGAGACCCGAGCTTGTCCAGCGTGCCGGCCGCACCGCCGAACTGAACGGGAAAGCTCTGTTCGGTCAGGCGGTCGCGATAGGTTGCGAGCGGCGCACGCCAGGCATCGAGGCGATCGGTGACGGTGATGGGGATCGCCGCCTGCATGCGGGTATGGCCCATCAGCCGGTTTTGGCCGAACTGACCGTCGAGCGCATCGAGCTCAGCAGCGATGGCGGATAGCCTTCCGGCAAACAGGAAGACGACGGCCTTCAGGCGGATCATCAGGCTGGTATCGATGACATCCTGGCTGGTCGCGCCGCAATGCAGGCTTTTTGCCGCTTCCTCGCCGACAGCGGTGCGGAGTTGGTCGATGAGGTCGGGAACGACGACACCGTCCCTTGCCGTTGCTGATCGAAGACTGGACACATCGGGCGAGAAGGCGGCGCAGGTGTCAGTGATGCGTCTTGCGGCTTCGGCAGGAATGAGGCCATGAGCGGCTTCAGCCTTGGCGAGTGCGGCCTCGAAGGAGAGCATGGCCCGGATATCCGCCTCGGCGGAAAAGTAGGGCGCGATTTCATCGTCGCCGAGCAGGCCGGAAAGGAAAGGATGGTCGAAGGGCGATGCGGTCATGGACGTCTCGTTTGTGGTTGTGGCCCCTCATCCGCTGCCGCCACCTTCTCCCAGCTGAAGGCGCTCAAGGCGGCGTCCGCGCTTTATGGGCAGGAGATCTCGCGTGGGCACGTCCCCCCTCTCCCCTCGGGGAGGGGGCAGGGTGAGGGGACGCTACCTGCACATAGCCGCCCCAGCAAGCTGATCGCGACGCCGGCCCTCAGATATCGAGAAACACCGTTTCCTTCGGACCCTGCAGGTGGATGTCGAAATGGCAGGTGGCGCCGTCGCGGGTGGCGACCACTGTTGCGACGCGCTCGCGATGTTCTATGCGGGAAAGCAGCGGGTCGGCGGCGTTGGCCTCCGTCTCCTCCGGAAAATACATGCGCGTGTGCAGGCCGATATTGATGCCGCGGGCGACGATCCAGAAGGTGATGTGCGGGGCTTGTCTGCGGCCGTCCTTGAAGGGGACGGGGCCGGGCTTGACGGTCTCGAAGCTGTAGACGCCGTCCTCAGCGCGGGTCGGGCAGCGGCCCCAGCCGGTGAAATTTGGGTCGGCGGCGCCACGCATTTCCGACGGGCTGTTGTAGAGGCCGGCGGCGTCGGCCTGCCAGATCTCGATGACCGCATCGCGCACCAATGCGCCGGCGCCATCGAAGATCCGGCCGGTGACGGTGATGCGTTCGCCGAGCGTCTTGTCGTTGACCATCCCGATGCCGAGATCGGTGTCGTAGACGCCCGTTATGTCACAAAAATTCGGCGTCAGGCCGATATGCACATAGGGACCGGCCGTCTGCGATGGGGTTTCCTTGAGGTAGCCGAGCTGCTGCATGGTCAGTTGCCCTCCGGTCTGTTTTCGAACATCGTCGAGCGGCGGCCGCGCAGCACGATATCGAATTTATAGGCGCGTGAATCCATCGGAATGGTGTTGCCCCAGTCGAGCGGGGCGATCAGTTGCTCGATCGCCGCCTTGTCGGGGATGGTGCCGACGATCGGACATTTCCAGATCATCGGGTCGCCCTCGAAATACATCTGGGTGATCAGGCGCTGGGCAAAGCCGTGTCCGAAGATCGAGAAATGGATATGGGCCGGGCGCCAATCGTTGATGCCGTTCGGCCAGGGATAGGCGCCGGGGCGGACGGTGCGGAAATGGTAGCGGCCATCTTCGTCGGTGATGGCGCGGCCGCAGCCGCCGAAATTCGGGTCGATCGCCGCCAGATAAGTTTCCTTCTTGTGGCGATAGCGGCCGCCGGCATTGGCCTGCCAGAACTCGACCAAGGCGCCGGCAACCGGCCTGGCGCGCTCGTCGAGCACACGGCCATGGACGATGATGCGCTCGCCGATCGCACTTTCGCCGGGCTGCGCGTAGTTCAGGATCAGGTCGTTGTCGAGTTCGCCGATCATCGAATGGCCGAAGACCGGACCGGTGGTCTCGGAAATCGTGCCGTCGAGCGAGAGCAGGGCGCGCTGCGGCGCGCGCAGCACGGAGGTCTTGTAGCCGGGGGTCAGCGCCGGCGCATGCCAGGCGCGGTCGCGGGCGAAGAAGCCGCCGGTCTCGGGCTTGCGGTTCGGTCGTTCGGACATGTTCCTCCCTCAGGCCGCCTTTCGGCGTCCATCCGTTCAAAAGCCTGCTTTGCGATCTTGATCGCGTGATTGGCGGCGGGAACGCCGGCATAGATCGCCACATGCAGCAGCGCCTCGCAGATATCCTCGCGGGTCGCCCCCGTATTGGCGGTGGCGCGCACATGCATGGCGACCTCGTCGTCCTGGCCGAGGGCGGCAAGCAGAGCGATCGTGACGATCGAGCGCTCGCGCTTCGTCAGTGCCGGGCGCGACCAGACATGGCCCCAGGCGGCTTCGGTGATCAGTTCCTGGAAGGGGCGGTCGAACTCCGTCGATGTGGCGGCGGCGCGGTCGACATGGGCGTCGCCGAGCACGGCGCGGCGGGTCGCCATGCCCTGGCGATAGCGCTCGGAAGGGGACGCGGTCTCATTCATGGGCTGACTTCTCCAGGCGGAATGGATGTGAGGAAGGCGCGGATGATCGCCGTCAGCGCCTCCGGTTGCTCGACGCAGGGAATGTGCGCGCAATTAGCGATGACCTCGTAGCGGGCGCCTGATATCAGCTTCGCGGTCGAAAGCACGAGATCGGGCGGCGTCGAGCCGTCCTGGTCGCCGACGATGCAGATCGTTGGCACGGCGATCGTCTTTGCGACCTCGGTGAAGTCGGCGTCGCGGATCGCGGCGCAGGCGGCGACATAACCCTCGACGGGCTGGCGCGTCAGCATGTTGCAATAGCCGGCATAGGCGGTGCTCTCGGGCCGGCGGAAGGCGGGTGTGAACCAGCGTTGCATGATGGCGTCGACAATGCTGCCGATGCCGTTTTTCTCGACGGCGGCGATGCGGGCGTTCCAGCTCTCCGTCGTGCCGATCTTATGGGCGGTGTCGCAGAGGATGAGCGCGCGGACCAGGTCCGGCCGGCTGTGATAGAGCGACTGGGCGATGAGGCCGCCGACGGAGAGGCCGCAGATGACGGCATCCTTGACCGACAGCAGATCGAGAAGGCCGGCGAGATCCGTCGCATGGTCCTCGATCGATGAGGGAAGCTGGCCGACATCGGAAAGGCCGTGGCCACGCTTGTCGTAAAGCACGATGGCAAATTCGCCTGCAAGCCGCACCACGACATCACGCCAGATGCGGAAATCCGTTCCGAGCGAATTGGTAAAGACGATCACCGGCCTGTCGGCAGGCGCGCCGATGATCTGATAATGGATCGTCACGTCATTTATGCGGGCGAATTGCACGTCACTCTCCTCCTGAATGGTGAAATTGACTGTTTGATCCGGTTAAGTAAAATGATATTTATTGGCATTTCGATAACCCAGGAGTTATGCGAACGATGATCGACAGCCGGGTCAAGTTCCGCCATCTGCAAACCTTTGTCGAGGTGGCGCGGCAGAAGAGCGTCATGAAGGCCGCCGAATTGCTGCATGTCAGCCAGCCGGCAGTCACCAAGACGATCCGCGAACTGGAACAGGTGCTGGGTGTCGATGTTTTCGAGCGCGATGGCCGCGGGATCAAGATCACCCGCTACGGTGAGGTCTTTCTACGTCACGCCGGGGCGGCGCTGACGGCGCTGCGCCAGGGTCTCGATTCCGTCTCGCAGGAGCAGTTCGCCGATGCGCCGCCGATCCGGATCGGCGCGCTGCCGACGGTGTCATCGCGCATTATGCCGCGGGCGATGGAACTGTTCCTCAAGGAAAAGACCTGGAGCCGGGTGAAGATCGTCACCGGCGAGAACGCGGTGCTCCTCGAGCAGCTTCGCGTCGGCGATCTCGATGTCGTCGTCGGACGTCTGGCCGGCCCCGAGAAGATGGCGGGCTTTTCCTTCGAGCATCTTTATTCCGAGCAGGTGGTGTTTGCCGTGCGCGCCGGCCATCCGCTGCTCGACGGCCGGCAATCGCTGTTTGCCGGCTTCGGCAACTATACGGTGCTGATGCCGACGCGCGGTTCGATCATCCGGCCGGTCGTCGAAAATTTCCTCATCGCCAACGGCGTCTCCAGCCTGCCGAACCAGATCGAGACGGTGTCGAATTCCTTCGGCCGCGCTTTCCTCAGGGCAAGCGATGCGATCTGGATCATTTCCAACGGCGTCGTGGCCGGCGATGTCGCCGACGGGCGGCTGACGCTTCTGCCGGTCGATACCGGCGAGACCAAGGGGCCGGTCGGATTGACGATGCGCGCCGATGCCGTGCCGTCTCTGCAGCAATCCATCCTGATGCAGACGATCCGGGAGGCGGCAGGCGAGCTTTCCTGACGCCGGCTCTTTAAATCCGCTTGATGATTGCCCAGATTTGGACTATGTCTAATTCAAGACAGGAGGCTGTTATGCAACACGCACGACGCAGGGATCGGGAAGACGAGGGGCCGCAGCGGCTGGAAACCGGACGCTTCGCCCCGGCAAACCGCCGGCGGCTGAGCGCACCGGCCTTGCGGACCTTCCTGGCGATCGCCGATCTTTGGGGCTTGAACGAAGAACAGCGGCTGTTGATGCTCGGCTATCCCTCCCGGTCGACCTACCACAATTGGGCCAAACAGGCGCGCGAGCACGGCGCTTTCACGCTCGATGTCGATACGCTGACCCGCATCTCGGCCGTGCTCGGCATCCATCAGGCGCTTGGCGTGCTTTTTTCCGATGAACGCGCCGGCGTCACCTGGCTGCGCACACCGCATCAGGCGCCGGTTTTCGGCGGCCATCCGCCGCTTGATATCGTGACGAACGGGACCCAGGACGGGTTGATGACAGTCCGCCGGTTTCTCGACGGCGCCCGCGGTGGTCTCTACATGCAGCCGAATGTGCTCGACGAAGCCTTCACGCCCTACGAAGATACGGACATCGTCTTCCGGTGAGCGATCGTTTTGCAGAGGCGCCGCGTCCGTCGTACCGGCTGATCCCGTCGCAATTTCCGCCAATCGGGCTTTTTGAGACGGTAACGAGGGCGGCCGATCTAGAAGCCGTGATGGAGCTCGCCGGCTGGACCAACGACCGTCTCGTCGCCGACCGCATCCAACGGCTTCCTGAGGACCAATGGGTTTATGGCGTTGCCAATGCCAGCATTGTGATGGCGGCATTCCTGCATGTCGCGCCGGGAGGAATGCGCTTCAACGGCCCTGATCTCGGCGCCTGGTATGCAGCCGACGGTCTCCGCACAGCCGCCGCCGAAGTTGGCCATCATCTCAGGCGCGAGGCTGTCGCGCGCGGGGTCGCGACGATGGCGCGCACCTATAGAAGCTATTCGGCCGCTCTGATTGGTGATTACCTCGACATTCGCGGAGAGCAGACGCTACGGCCCGATGTCTATGACGGCACCAGCTATGCGGCGTCGCAGGTGCTGGGGGAAGAGGTGCGCTCGAGCGGCGGCGCCGGTATCCTCTATGACAGTGTCCGGCTGAGAAGCGGAGTGGCCATCGTCGCACACCGGCCGCGCAATATTCAGGGCGTGGTGCAGGCCGACCACTTCGAAATCACCGTTTCCGCTACCGAGCGGCGCATCGATGTCAGGAAGCTTGCAGCTTGACAACGGCAACCGCAGGCGCGCCGGGGGATATGGGATGCTCAAGCCGGCAGTCGTTCGGCCCATGCCTTCACCGCTTTCGCCATCGTGGCGAGGTGATCGGCACTGGAGAAACCGGAGATCGTCTTGCGCGGCTTGAGGTCGTGGTCGCCGTCCTCCAGCCAGAGGATCTCGATCCTGTCGGACAGATCGTAGCCCGGCACCTCGTCCCGTCTGCCGAATTCGTCGCGTGTTCCCTGGCAAATCAGGGCGGGCGTCGTCAGCCCTGTGAGATGGCCGGTGCGCAGCTTCTCCGGCTGGCCGGGCGGATGGAAGGGATAGCCGAGGCAAAGCAGGCCGGCGATCTTCCCCTGACGATGGAGATCGTCGGCGACCATGCTGGCGACCCGGCCGCCCATCGACTTGCCGCCGATGATCAGCGGGCCGCTGGCGCCGAGCTCGGCAATCGCCGCCTCGTATTCGGGATTGAGCGTTTCGGCGCGTGGCGGCGGCTTGCGACCTTCTAAGGTGCGGCGGGCGGCCATATAGGCGAATTCGAAACGGGCGACGCGGAAGCCGACACCGGCGAGCGCATTTGCCGCTGATGTCATCGATGCCGAATCCATCGGCGCGCCGGCGCCATGCGCAAGAAGGATGGTGAAGCGCGCATCCTGGGGCCCCTGCAGCAGAAACCTGTCAAGCATCGGTAATCCTCCATCCCATCGCCGGAACCATGTCGACGGCCGTGACTTTTTCCTGGAAAGGAGACTGACAATGTCGACGAATGATCAAAACGTAAAGCCCGAGCAGCGGCGCCCTAAAGATGTCGGCGCCGTTCCTGAAAAGCCGGAGCCCGCCGACACAGAATCGGTGGCGCCGCCGGTGGTGCAGCCGGCTGGGGTCAGAGACAAAAGCGAACGACCTGTGGTCAATCCGATCACCGGGGTCGCCTCCTGATCGACTAGAGCATGATGCCGAAAAGTGTGAGCGGTTTTCGGACGACATCATGCTCTAACTATATAATGTAGAACAGGATTCAGATTTTAGGACGACCCGGCCTAAAATCATCCTGTTCTAGGGTCAATTATCGTGCAAAACCGCAGAACCGCCTCTTGAAACCCCGGTGGAAAGGGTCCATATACCCGTCCTGCCTGAAAAATGGATGCGCGCGGTATCGACGTCGTAGAACTGTTCGTTGTCCGACAGGATAAGGGCGCTCCCCGCAAGGGTCGAGCGCCCTTTTTGCGTTACAGCTCTTGCGCACATCGCCGCTTTCGTCTTGTCGTTTGATGGCGGAAGGGATTCCAGCGGCGGAGAAGCGAGGCCCCGTGGAGCGAATTACCGGCGAAACTTGTAGAAATGTGAGCGGAAATAATAAGCACGGAACTGCGGCCGCACCTTGTTACGCCGGGAAAGGGTTTCGCCACGCATCGAGTTGTTCAAGCCGTTCGTACCACGCCTGTATATGCGTAAACTCGGAAAGTGGAATCTCAGCAGAAGTCGCATAAGGAAGTGCAGCGGCCAATGCGAAATCTGCGACAGTCAGTGTCTTCCCGACCGCGACGCTGTTGGTAGCCAGATGGTCGTCGAGCACGCGAGCATGTAGTCGGAAGCTCGTCTTCGCATCTTCGATCACGGCGACGTCAGGCTCTCCGCCGAACAAAGGTTTGATCAAGTATTCAAACCACAGGGCTGCCGCGTGCCGGGTGAAATGACTGGCGTCCCAGCTCAGCCACCGGACGACGTCGATCTGCCTGTGGTCGTGCGGCCAAAAATCCGATTCGGCGCTGTCAGACAGCCTGCACATGATGGCATTCGCTTCCCACAAGGTTCCGGCATCATCCTGCAGCACGGGGACTTTCCCGTTCGGGTTAAGCGCCAGGAATTCTGCGGTGCGCTGCTCTCCGTTTGCCAGGTCAACCCTGACGAACTCGACGTCGGCTTTCAGATAACGAGCGGCGGCGCAGGCCTTCCGGGGATTGAGCGTCTCGCAATAATAGAGCTTCATCGCCGCCTTACGCATGATCCGGCCTTTCCGATCCAGCCCCCAGAAAAACGCCCAGTCGCTCGAAGCTTTGCGACCAACCACCTTCATGACCCTTAAGTGATGATGCGTTTTCAAATCCACTTTGCCGAAACGTCATTTCCGTTCCTCCGTCGCTTTCCTTTAACGTGATGGTGACGACTGTTTCCGGGCTTTTTTCGCCGGTTGCGAGCTCCCAGGCATGTGTGAAGACAAGCCTATGCGGCGGCTCGACCTCCAGATATTTTCCGCCGACCCAATGCTCTTCTCCATCTGGCGCGACCAGACAGGCGCGGTGTCTACCGCCGGGCCAGGCTTCAAGCCGATCGCCCACCGCCTTGAAACCGTGAGGACCACACCATTGCGCCAACGCTTTCGGGTCGGTCCATGCCCTGAAAACCAGATCGCATGGAGCATCGAACCTTCGTACAAAAACCAGATCGCGGGCGTTGTCAGTATCAGTCTCCGGATTTGTCATCTTCGTATCCTTGTACCTTGGACAAATAGCCATCGAGACGATCAAAGCTCTGATCCCAGAAGCGTCTGTAATCGCCAATCCAATCAGAGATTTTCTTCAATGCGTCCGGCTCAAGTTCGCGGGGACGCGAAGTCGCTTCACGGCCGGAGCGGATCAATCCGGCCTGTTCCAGGACCTTGAGATGCTTTGAAATGGCAGGCTGAGACAGCTCGAAGGGATCTGCAAGTTCGGCCACGGTCGCCTTGCCGTGTGCAAGCCGCCCAAGAATTGCTCTCCTTGTTGGATCTGAGAGTGCAGAGAAAATCGCATCGAGGCTGCTTTTCATATATCACCACATGGCTATATACCCGTGTAGATATATTGTTTATCGCGACGTGTCAAAGGCAATCTTGCGGTAGGTTGGCAACTACGGAAAGAGACTCATGCATTGGCAACAGAGCGGGAAGTCCCGCATCTGTCGTGCCGGAGCAGGAGGCGCTACGCTCTCTTTTTGCCGCTCTGCTGATGAAGTATTTCCGGTTGCAGAGGCACACCGCTGATACCGCCACGGATCAGTTGGAGTTGCTGAGGAAGCAGAAGACCGGGAAGGGCGTCTGGCATAAACATGTCGGCGGCTTTGGGGGCTTCAGCATGGCGGGTAATGAGGCCGGCGACCATTTCCCTGCCAACAGGTGCCCATGCTGACGCGCTAAAGCGCCCTTTAAGAAATGTTCTCCTTTCCATTATGCGGCCTCCGAAACGAGTTTCGGCGCGCTTGCGAAGGTCACGGAACGGTTCTTGCACGGTTACTAATATGTTTACCGTGGGGAGACCTAATGTCATGAATTGGCACACATCCGGAGAGTTTGCCCCTCTGATGCTCGTTGTGAATGGGCCGGAAAAATACAAGCTTGTCGCAACCCTTTGCCAGGCTGCCGAGATGCTGACGGTTAGCTGGCCGATCGACGACGGAGAAGAATATCTTACAGCGATTAGGGCGTGCCGAAATGCAATTCATGGGGAAATTCCGGCTCAGGACGCGCGAGCAGCGCTTATCCGTGCCGCCGACGAAGCTGGCATTCCGGTGATCACCGTTCACTGAGTTTCGCAGCCGACGGTGATTTGAGTTCACGGGCTCCTTCATGATACAGCCTCTGGTTTCGCTGCATGCGCAGGTCAATGAGCGGCTGGGTTCGATGATCCGCATTTCGGAACGCGCGATCTTCTGCTTGGCTTTGGCGATCCGGGCGCCTAGCCCGCGGGGCGAATATTTTCCGTCGGCTCTGTCGATTTTCGCATCAGCCGATCGTCCTTGTAATGATGTGCTGCGACCCGGTCGTGGCTTCAGCACGCCCTAAGGCAATAGAAGGAGGATATCGTCATGGATAATCAGCATCTGGTACCCGCCGCCGTGCTTGCGGCCAAGAACGGCGCCCGCTTCCCAAATGAGAGCGAGGCATATCGCATCGCCCGCGATGCACTGCTCGCCGAAGAGATCGAATTGCGCCGGCATATCGAGCGTGTGGCGAAACAGCGCCGGGCGCTGCCGCCGGGCGGCGAGGTGACGAAAGAATACCGCTTCGAAGGCAGCGATGGGCCGATCTCCTTTGCCGAGCTCTTCGCCGACAAGGACACCCTGATCGTCTACAGCTATATGTTCGGCCCGCAACGCGAGCGTCCGTGCCCGATGTGCACCTCGCTGCTGTCGGCTTGGGACGGCGAAGTGCCTGACATCCAGCAGCGCGCCGCCCTTGCCGTCGTCGCCCGCTCGCCGATCGAAAGGCTGCTCGCCTTCAAGAAGGAACGCGGCTGGCACCACCTGCCGCTCTATTCCGACATGTCGGACGATTACAGCCGCGACTATCGTGCGATCGGCAGCGACGGCAGCGATGGCGCCGCCTTCAACGTCTTCACGCGGCGCGACGGCACCATCCGCCACTTCTGGAGCGAGGAGATGGGCGAGGCGACGGCCGACCCGGGTGAGGATCCGCGCGGCGCGCCCGACCTGATGCCGCTCTGGACCGTGCTCGATGCGACGCCCGAAGGCCGGGCGCCGGACTGGTATCCGAAGCTGTCCTATTAAGATCAGCGGCGTCGTACGCCGTCAGCCGGTGGAGCGGTTTCTGGAGGGCTCGGCCCATTCGATGCTGGTGACCGCGTCATCCGGCAGCGGCGGCGGATCGATGTCGTAGACATAGCCGGAGATCATGTCGGCGGCGCATTCCGTCGCCTTGATCTTCGCCTCGGTTTCGGCGACCGCCTTGGAGATCGCCTCGATGCGGGCGCGGAACATGTGGGCGAGCACATCGCGGCCGGACTGTTTTTCGAGCCGCTCTAGATGCAGGCCGATTCGCGAGGCGTGGCGCTCCAGCTCGCTCTTGCTGAAACGCGCCTTGCGCAGTTCTTCGGAAAGGCTGTCCTGCATGACGGCGACGGGATCGAAACTTCCGGGTGCGCGCTCGTCGAGCACTGCGTCGGTGACGAGCTTCTCGATCATCACGAGCGCCTGCAATTCGGCCGCATCGGCGAATTCGACGTCATAGCCGGTATCGTCGTAGACCTTGCGCCGGACCGGATCGAGAAGCAGCCCATAGGCTTTCTGCAGATTGGCAAAGGCGTCCGAATCACCACCCGAATCGGGGTGGGCAACCTTCGCCAGGCGCCGATAGGCGGCCTTCAGCTGCGCCTCGTCCGCATCGCGTTCAACGCCGAGAATATCGTATGGATCCGTCACGCCTGCTCCCTTGCTCCCCGGCACGTTGCGGGCAGTCTAGGTCTTCTTCTGCATCAGAAGGGCGAAGTTTAGACCGAAACGAGGAAAGACGTCCATGGCCCGAGATGGCGATGGTTTATCCTGATGCTCGACCAAATCATCGATTGTTTAATGTTTTCAATTTGTTGTTCGAAGATCAGCCTGTGGTGATCGAAGCGAGATAACATCTGGCTTCGCCATCGATTTCCAGCACAGTCGCGACCGCCTCCTCGATCAGCAGCGCATCGCCAGCCGCAAGCGCACCGGTCTCGCCGTCCCGCCGGAATGATAATGCGCCGCGATGGCAGAGGAACAGGCATGCCGAGGGCGACAGCGGCACGGTCTTGCTGCCATCGACGTCGATGCGGATCAGCGTATGGGCGAGCCCGTCACGGCGCGTCATCACGTTGAGGTCGGTGATCGCTCCGTCCTCGAGCCTGGCCGCGACGGGGATATCCGCCGGGAAGGCCAGCGGATCGCTTGCCGTTGTCAGCAGCACGGGCGTGCTGCCTGCCACATCGAGCACCATGCCGTTGCCATCTAGGATCGCCAGCGTGCGGTCGATGCCGGGAAAGATCGAAAACGGGCCATCCTCGGCGACCGTCGCCATGCTGATGCGCCAGTCGAAGTCGTTGATCGAAGCGCCGGGTGGAAAGACGGCGATCTCCACCGTCTCTCCCTTGCCGTTTTTCCAGGGCACGCGTTTGTGATCGCCGGCGCGCAGGATTTTCATCGGGGCTCAGTTCCCGAGAATGCCGGGCAGGCGCAGGCCCTTTTCTTTGGCGCAATCGATGGCGATCTCGTAACCGGCATCGGCGTGGCGCATGACGCCGGTCGCCGGGTCGTTCCAGAGCACGCGCTCGAGGCGTCTTGCGGCATCGTCCGTGCCATCGGCGCAAATGACCATGCCGGAGTGCTGCGAGAAGCCCATGCCGACGCCGCCGCCGTGATGCAGCGACACCCAGGTGGCGCCCGACGCCGTATTGAGCAGGGCATTGAGCAGCGGCCAGTCGGAGACGGCGTCGGAGCCGTCCTTCATCGCTTCGGTCTCGCGGTTTGGCGAGGCGACGGAGCCGGAATCGAGGTGATCGCGGCCGATGACGATCGGGGCGGAGAGTTCGCCTGTTCTCACCATTTCGTTGAAGGCGAGGCCGAGCTTGTGGCGGTCGCCCAAGCCCACCCAGCAGATGCGTGCCGGCAGGCCCTGGAAGGCGATGCGCTCCCTGGCCATGTCGAGCCAATGATGCAGGTGCTTGTTGTCCGGCAGCAGCTCCTTCACCTTGGCATCGGTCTTGTAGATATCCTCCGGGTCGCCGGAAAGGGCCGCCCAGCGGAAGGGGCCGATGCCGCGGCAAAACAGCGGGCGGATATAGGCCGGCACAAAACCCGGAAAGGCGAAGGCGTTTTCGAGGCCTTCGTCCTTGGCGACCTGGCGGATATTATTGCCGTAATCGAGTGTCGGAATACCGGCGTTCCAGAAGGCGATCATCGCTTCGACATGTTCGCGCATCGAGGCGCGGGCTGCTTTTTCCACAGCCTTCGGATCGCTTTCGCGCTTTGCCTTCCACTCACCCATCGTCCAGCCCTTCGGCAGATAGCCGTTGATCGGGTCGTGCGCCGAAGTCTGGTCGGTGACGATATCGGGGCGGATGCCGCGGCGGACCATCTCCGGCAGGATTTCGGCAGCATTGCCGAGCAGGCCGACGGACTTTGCCTCGCCGGCCTTGGTCCAGCGGTCGATCATCTCAAGTGCCTCGTCCAGCGTCTCGGCCTTGGCGTCGACATAGCGGGTGCGCAGGCGGAAATCGATCGAATCGGGATTGCATTCGACGGCCAGGCAGCAGGCGCCGGCCATGACGGCGGCGAGCGGCTGGGCGCCGCCCATGCCGCCGAGGCCGCCGGTCAGGATCCATTTGCCCTTGAGATTGCCGCCATAGTGCTGGCGGCCGGCCTCGACGAAGGTCTCGTAGGTGCCCTGCACGATGCCCTGCGTGCCGATATAGATCCACGAGCCGGCCGTCATCTGGCCGTACATGGCGAGGCCCTTCTTATCCAGCTCGTTGAAATGATCCCAGGTCGCCCAATGCGGTACGAGGTTGGAATTGGCGATCAGCACCCGCGGCGCATCCTTGTGGGTGCGGAACACGCCGACCGGCTTGCCGGATTGGACGACCAGTGTTTCTTCTTCCGTCAGCGTCTTCAGGGTCGCGACGATGCGGTCGAAATCCTCCCAGGTGCGGGCGGCGCGGCCGATGCCGCCATAGACCACGAGCTCGTTCGGGTTTTCGGCGACGTCAGGGTCGAGATTGTTCATCAGCATGCGCAGCGGCGCTTCGGTCATCCAGCTCTTGGCATTGAGATCGTTGCCGCGGGGCGCGCGGATTTCGCGGATATTGTGGCGTGGATTGTTCATGGCGGTTCCCCTGTCGAGAGATCGTTATCGTTTCAGGCCTGGTGCAATCTGTTCGATGCGCACCAGAATGTTTTTGAGATGAACGCGAAGTCTGTCTGCCTTGGCGGCGTCGTAGGCAAAGGGCGCCGCCTCGGTCTGGAGATGCGTCGATTGCGCGAGCTCCATCTGGATCGCGTGCACACCAGTGTCGGGCCGACCATAGTGGCGTGTCGTCCAGCCGCCCTTGAAGCGACCGTTGAGCACGCCGTCGTAACCTTCGGCGGCTTCGACGACGGTCAGCGTCGCCTGCTCGATGGCGCTGTCGCAGGTCTTGCCCATATCGGTGCCGATATTGAAATCCGGCAGTTTGCCTTCGAAGAGAAAGGGAATGTGCGAGCGGATCGAGTGGCAGTCGTAGAGGATTGCGACGCCGTGGATTGCCTTGACGCGTTCGATCTCGGCGGCAAGTGCTGCATGATAGGGGGCATGGA
Organism: Rhizobium sp. BT-226; assembly: GCF_025847085.2. Lineage (NCBI taxonomy): Bacteria > Pseudomonadati > Pseudomonadota > Alphaproteobacteria > Hyphomicrobiales > Rhizobiaceae > Rhizobium > Rhizobium sp. BT-226. The sequence continues at coordinate 435,431 of NZ_JAOYTI010000005.1, forward strand.
AGTCCCGCAGCCGCGCCGCGATGTCGGCCTCATTAGGTCCTTGCCCATTCTTCCAGATCGCCTTGCCGTCGAAATCCGTTTCCGGCACGAGGCCGGTGGTGTTCTGGCCGGGGTAGAGGCTGACGCCGGCCGGATCGCGGTTGGCGTCGATCACGTAGCGGTGGAAGGTGGCGCGCACGGTGGTGACACTGTCGAGCAGGCCCTCATAGAGCTCGTGGATGTGCCAGTCGGTGTCGGCCAGCATCCTGCCATTGTCGTTGAGGCGGTCGGCGATCTCAGGCGGCACCTCGGTGCCGGTATGGGGAAAGCCGAGGATGACGGGGGAGGTGCCTTGGCGAATTTCGCATGGGACGGAGACTTTTTCCTTGATCGTCATCTCAGCTCTCCAGAACCGGCAATATCCCAGATGAGACCGAGGCGTTCAGCGCGCCCGTCGCCACCAGCTCGGCGGCGGCGGCGAGGTCGTTTGCCATGTAGCGGTCGACGTCGAGGCTCGGAACTTTGGTGCGGATCGTGGCGATCGCCCCGCCGAGTTCCGGGCTGGTCGAAAGCGGCGCACGCAGTTCGACGCCTTGAGCGGCGGTCAGCGCCTCGATGCCGATGATGCCAAACAGGTTCTCGGTCATGCCAAGCAGCCGACGGGCGCCGTGGCAGGCCATCGAGACATGGTCTTCCTGGTTGGCCGAGGTCGGCGTCGAATCGACCGAGGCCGGGTGCGACATCTGCTTGTTCTCCGACATCAGCGCCGCCGAGGTGACCTCGGCGATCATCAGACCGGAGTTCAAGCCCGGCTTCTTGGCGAGGAAGGCCGGCAGGCCATAGGAGAGGGTCGGATCGACGAGCAGCGCGATGCGGCGCTGCGAAATCGCGCCGATCTCACAGATGGCGAGCGCGATCTGATCGGCGGCGAAAGCAACGGGTTCGGCGTGGAAATTGCCGCCGGAGACGACGGAATTGTCCGAGAGTACCAGCGGATTGTCGGTCACCGCATTGGCCTCGATCTCAAGGGTGCGGGCGACCGAACGCAGCAGATCGAGGCAGGCGCCGTCGACCTGCGGCTGGCAGCGAATGCAATAGGGATCCTGCACGCGCTCATCGCCCTCGATATGGCTCTGGCGAATGATGGAATTTTCGAGCAGCGCGCGAAGCGCCGCTGCTGTGTCGATCTGGCCCCTATGGCCACGCAATGTGTGAATATCCGGATGGAAGGGCGCGGAAGAGCCCATGGCGGCATCGGTGGACATGGCGCCGGTGATGAGCGCCGCCTGTGCGGCACGATGGGCGCGGAAGAGGCCGGCAAGTGCCAGCGCCGTCGAGGTCTGGGTGCCGTTGATGAGAGCCAAGCCCTCCTTGGCGGCGAGCACCACTGGTTTGAGGCCAGCTCTTTCGAGGGCTTCAGCGCCTGAGAGCCGTTCGCCGGCGAAAAAGGCTTCGGCCTCGCCCATCATCACCGCCGCCATATGGGCAAGGGGCGCAAGGTCGCCGGAGGCGCCGACGGAGCCCTTTTCCGGGATCAGCGGGATCACGCCTTTTTCCAGCATGCCTTCGATCAGCCGCACCAGTTTCAGACGCACACCGGAGGCGCCGCGACCGAGCGAAACCAGCTTCAGCGCCATGATCAGCCGCACGATATTGTCGGGCAGCGGCGCGCCGACGCCGCAGCAATGCGACAAGATGAGGTTGCGCTGCAAGGTGGTCACATCGGCGCTGTCGATCTTGATCGAGGCGAGTTTGCCGAAGCCGGTATTAATGCCGTAGACCGGCGCATTGCCGGCGGCGATCTCGGCGATGCGGGCAGCGGCCTTGGCGATCCCCGCATCGAAGGCGGGATCGAGCCTTGCCGGCTCACCGGTCCAGTAGATGGTTTCGAGATCCTTGAGCGAGACGTAGCCCGGGTGGAGCGTGATGGTCATCGGCCGTTCCTTTCGCCCTTGAAGACGCGTGCGTGAAGCGGGTTGAAGCCGATGCGGTAGACGAGCTCGGCGAGGTTTTCGATATTCCAGACGGCGAGATCAGCGGATTTGCCGGGTTCGAGCGTTCCCGTCTTGTCGAGCAGGCCGAGCGCGCGGGCGCCTTCGCGGGTGGCGCCGGCGATGCACTCCTCGACGGTGAGGCCGAAAAGTGTGGCCGACATGTTCATGGTGAGCAACATCGAGGTGAGCGGCGAGGTGCCAGGATTGCAATCGGTGGCGATCGCGATCGGCACGCCTGCCCGCCGCAGCGCCTCTACCGGCGGCTTCTGCTTTTCATGGATGGCGTAAAAGGCGCCGGGCAGGAGCACGGCGACGGTGCCGGCTGCGGCCATCGCCGCAACGCCATCTTCGTCGAGATATTCGAGGTGATCGGCTGAAAGTGCGCCATAGGATGCGGCGAGCCTGGCGCCGCCGAGATTGGAGAGCTGCTCGGCATGCAGCTTGACCGGCAGGCCGAGCGCTCTGGCCTTGTCGAAGACGCGGGCGATCTCGGCGGTCGAAAAAGCGATACCCTCGCAGAAGCCGTCGACGGCATCGGCAAGACCGAGGCCATGCATGTCGTCGAGACCGGGCAGGACGACATCATCGAGGTAATCGCCGTTGCGACCCTTATATTCCACCGGCGTCGCATGGGCGCCGAGATAGCTGGTGGCGACGCGGACCGGACGGATATGGCCGAGCAGGCGGGCGGACTGCAGCATCTTCACTTCACCGGTCCGGTTCAACCCGTAGCCGGATTTGATCTCGATCGTGGTGACACCTTCTGCAAGCAGCGTGTCGAGCCGCGGCAGAGCCTCGGCGACAAGCTCCTCGACCGACAGCGCATTGGTCGCCTTCACCGATGAGACGATGCCGCCGCCGGCGCGTGCGACCTCCTCATAAGTCGCGCCTGCCAGGCGCATTTCGAACTCGCGGGCGCGATTGCCGCCGTGAACGATATGGGTGTGGCAGTCGACGAGACCGGGCGTTACCCAGCGGCCTTCGAGATCGACGATGTCGGAATGTTCGATGGCCGATGCGGGCAGCTCGCTTTCGGCGCCGGCAAAGGCGATGCGGCCGTTTTCGATCAGCACAGCGCCCTTTTCGACGATGCCGAGCCCCGATTTCGTCGGCGCGAGCGTGGCGAGCCGCGCATTGCGCCACAGCGCCGGACGGGTGTCGGCAGGTAGGGCTTCCTCTGAAAAATTGTTCCCGGTCATCAGCTTTGCGCCTTTCCTTATGCCAAAACATGTATATACATAATCGGCAGGTGACAAGAGAAATTTTGTGCGCTTTTCTGGAAAAGAAAGATCGGACGCACGGCAAGAGGAGAGGGAAGGTCATGACCACACTTCACGCAGGCAGGGCGCTGACGCCGCAGGGCTGGCAGAAGGATGTGCGACTGACGCTTGAGGCCGGGCACATCGCGCGGGTCGAAATCGGCACTGCTCCCGAGCCCGGCGACGAACGCCACGCTCTCCTCGTTCCCGCCATGGCGAACCTGCACAGCCATGCCTTCCAGCGGGCGATGGCCGGTCTTGCGGAAGTGCGCGGCCCGGCAAATGACAGCTTCTGGAGCTGGCGCACGGTGATGTACAAGTTTGCGCTGGCGATGACGCCGGACCATGTTGAGGCGGTCGCGGCCAAGCTCTATGCAGAGATGCTTGAAGCCGGTTTTTCCCGCGTCGGCGAGTTCCACTATCTCCACCATGATAGAGATGGCAGCGCCTACGCCAACATCGCCGAGCTTGCCGAACGCATCGGCGCAGCGAGCGAAGAGACCGGCATCGGGCTGACGCTGCTGCCGGTCTTTTATGCCCATTCCGGCTTCGGCGGTGCTGCCCCCATCGACGGCCAGCGGCGTTTCATCAATTCGCTCGAAAGCTTCGAAAGGCTGATGGAGGGATGCCGGGCAGTGACCGGCCGGCTCGACGGCGCCGAGCTCGGGCTGGCGCCGCACAGCCTGCGCGCTGCAACACCCGACGAGCTCACAAGGCTCGTGCCGATGGCGGCGGACGGCCCCATCCATATCCATGTCGCCGAGCAGGTGAAGGAAGTCGAGGACTGTATCGCCTGGTCCAACGCGCGGCCGGTGCAATGGCTGCTCGATCATGCGCCTGTGGATGAGCGGTGGTGCCTGATCCATGCGACGCACATGACCGAGGACGAAACACGGCGGATGGCGAAAAGCGGCGCGATCGCCGGCCTCTGCCCGATCACCGAAGCCAATCTCGGTGATGGCGCCTTTGCCGCACCGCTCTTTCTCGAAGAGGGCGGGCGTTACGGCATCGGCTCGGATTCGAACGTGCTGATCTCCGTGCCGGAGGAACTGCGCCAGCTCGAATATTCGCAGCGCCTGGCGCTTCGCGCCCGCAACGTCATCGCAGCACCCGGCGGTTCGACGGCGCTTTCGCTGTTCAGCCAAGCACTTGCCGGCGGCGGTGCCGCACTCAAAGCGCCGGCCGGGCTCGTCGAGGGCCATTCCGCCGATATCGTCTCACTCGACACCGAAGCCGTTCCCTATCTCTCCGGCGACCAGATCCTGGATCATTGGGTGTTTGCAGGCGGCGTCGCCGTCGATTGTGTCTGGGCGCATGGCCGCAAGCAAGTGGAGGGCGGACGCCATCTCAGGCGCGATGCTATCGACCGGCGTTTCCTGGCGGTCATGGGCGAGCTGCTGGCCGCCTGAAAAAGAGCTTTTCCTGTCCGGACATTCAAATTAGAGCAATTCCAGCAAAAGTGTGTAACGGTTTGCGTCCGGGATTGCGTAAAAACAAAGAGATAGCGGGAGACCAATCGGAACGTGGCGATGAACCAAAGCAGGGATCTCACCTTGCATCAGCGCATCCTCAGCGACATCGAGGGCCGTATCGTCTCGGGCGATTGGCCGCCGGGGCACCGCATTCCCTTCGAGGTCGATCTCGCCACGCAGTATGACTGCTCGCGCATGACGGTGAACAAGGTGCTGACCCAGCTTGCCAAGGCTGGCCTTATCGAGCGCCGCAAGAAGTCCGGCAGCTTCGTGACCCAGCCGCAGGCGCAATCGGCCATTCTCGAAATCCACGACATCAAGGCCGAGGTGCAGTCGCTGAACCTGCCCTATTCCTACGCGGTTTCGAAGAAGACGAGCCGCAAGGCCAAGGCGGACGACAGCCGCCGGCTGGAACTGCCCGTGGCGTCTTCGGTCGTCGAGGTCGTCTGCATCCACAATGCCGGCGCGCGGCCCTTTTGCCTGGAGGAGCGGCTGATCAGCCTTGCGACGGTTCCTGAAGCCGCCGATGCCGATTTCCTGATGATGGCGCCGGGTCCGTGGCTGCTCAACCAGGTGCCGTGGAGCACGGCCGAACACCGGATCCATGCCGTCTCAGCTGGTGCCGAGCTGGCCGTGGCTCTCGATATACCACGCAATACCGCCTGCCTCGTGGTCGAACGCCGCACCTGGAGCAATGCCGGCCCAGTGACGCATGTGCGCTTCACCTATCCGGGCGATCGTCACGCGCTGGTGGCGCGTTTCACGCCGGCATCGTGATAAGTGCCCGATCCAACCGGCCGGTGCCCCGGTGACGAACCTGCTGGATCTCAAAATCCCGCCCATGGCTGGCTATCGGAACTGCTCGGCATGAGGGTCGCCGGCTGTGTCATCCTCCGCTATTCGATCGCAGACTCGGCCCACGCCTTGTCCATGCGTTCTCGCCTCCTTTTAAAAAGGTCGCCTCCGCCCGTTTTCACAGGCCGTTATAAGTCTCTGCCAAAACCTTATAATGGGACCGCCTGATGCTATGGGCGGTTTCCTCAGCCGAGCAATGCGAGCCTCTGCTGATCACAACCTCACTCCTGGCGGTGTCGTAGCCTGGAAGTCCCATATACAACATCGCGGGTGTTTTCATTCCTCGAACAGCTTGCCGCTGCGCGCTTCCAGCCGGTAGCGGTGGCCGGGATAGACGAGACGGGCGGTCGAGACTACCTGCTTTGCCGACCATGTGCGCCGGCGGATCGTCAGGCACGGCTCGGTCTTCATGATGGTCAAGAGCTTGCATTCCCAGGCCTGCGGCATTGCCGCCTCGACGACGTGCTCGGAGCCGCTAAGCGGGGCTGCGGCCGTCAGATAGGCGTTCGGTGTCAGCGTCGAAAAATCCTGAGCGAGATATTCTGGGGCGGCTTCCGGATGGACGAAGCGGTCCTCGATCTGCACGGGAACGCCGTTTTCGCTGTGGACGATCAGCGAGTGGAAAACCGCAGCGCCGATTGGCAATTCGAGCGCGTCGGCAACCTCGGGAGAGGCGGTTTCCTGGGCGAGAACGACGACGGAGGCCTCATGGACATGGCCGCGTTCGGCGATTTCCTCGGCGATGTTGCGGACTTCGAACAGTGCCGAATAGCCCTTGCGCTCGGCGACGAAGGAGCCGACGCCCTGGATGCGGATGAGTTCGCCCTCGTTGGCGAGTTCGCGCAGCGCCCGGTTGGCGGTCATCTTGCTGACGCCGAGTTCGACGACCAGCTCGTTTTCCGAGGGCACGCGGTATTTCGGCGGCCACTCGCCGCTCTGGATGCGGTCGAGGATCACCTGCTTGACGCCGGCATAGAGCGGCGTGCTGTCATTTTCCGCCAGTTCGCGCTTCATCTCGCCGGGACGTTTCATTGCCTATTCCTTTTGCACGAATGGAATTCGCCACATAATTCGACTTTCCCTCTTGCATATCACAAAATATCTCATATGGTACCATATACAACCTCCCAATCAGTCCTTTAAGAAAAAAGGACAAGAAAGGGCAAACCGGCGAAGATCGGTCGTGGTGCCGCAAGGTCTGTTTCAACTCCAGAGGAGAATTCACAAATGAAATTCAGCGCAATCCTGCTTTGTGGCGTGGCGGCTTTTTCCGCCTTCGCCGCGCCTGCCTTTTCCAAGGACTGGACGAAGGCGACTATTACTCTCGAAGGCGCCTATGCGCCCTGGAACCTCACCAATGCCGACGGCACGCTCGGCGGCTTCGAGCCGGAACTCGCCAAGGTGCTGTGCGAGCGCGCCAAGATCGAATGCACGCTGGTTGCCTCCGACTGGGACGGCATGATCCCGGCGCTCAACGCCGGCAAGTTCGACGTTATCATGGATGCGCTATCGATTACCGAAGAGCGCAAGAAGATCATCGACTTCACCATTCCCTATGCCGCCACGCCCGCCGCCTTCGCCGCCGCCAAGGACAGCCCGCTGGCGAACGCCGCCGGCACCGGCGCCACGATCAAGATGACGCCCGGCCAGACCGGCGTGAAGGAGATCGACGCGCTGAAGGAAGTCTTCAAGGGCAAGACGATCGGCATCCAGGCGGCCACCGTCTACGCCAAGTTCGTCTATGACAATTTCGGCGACATCGCCGAGATCCGGGAATACAAGACCGGCGCCGATCGCGACCTCGACCTGCAGAACGGCCGTATCGACCTCGGCTTCGACGACGCCGTCTATTTCGCCAACGCGTTCAAGGCCGCCAACGACACGCTCGCCTTCACCGGCCCAGAGATCGCCGGCTCGATCTGGGGCGAGGGTGAAGGTCTCGGCCTGCGCAAGGCCGATACTGATCTGCGCGACAAGTTTAATGTAGCGATCAAGTCCGCACTCGCCGACGGCACGGTCAAGACCCTGTCGATGAAGTGGTTCAAGATGGACGTCAGCCCGCAGCAGTAAGCGTTTCGGCCTTTCGGCCGCAAACGCCTGTCTCCGGCTTTATCGCCGGAGATAGCATGCTAGAACAGGAAGATTTTAGGCCGGGTCGGCCTAAAATCTGAATCCTGTTCTAATTTTCAGAGTTAGAGCATGATGTCGTCCGAAAACCGCTGACACTTTTCGGCATCATGCTCTGGTGTCAATCCGCAAAACACTGCCACGGACGGGGAACGGACGCTATGGCAAGCTTGGAACTGCTCGGCTTCGGCTCGACCGGATGGGGCGCGCTGCTCATTGCCGCAGCCTTGATGACGCTGGCCGTCACGGCCACGGCGCTGGCGATCGGCGCGGTGCTCGGCGCGATCGTCGCGGCGGCGAAACTCTCCGGCAATCTTGTCCTCGTCGCGCTCGGCAACGTCTATACGACCGTGTTTCGCGGCGTGCCCGAGCTGCTGATCATCTATCTCATCTATTTCGGCGGCTCCTCGGCCGTCACCTCGATCGGCCAGGCGATGGGTTACGAGGGCTTCCTTGGTCTGCCTTCCTTCCTCGCGGGTGCGCTTGCCGTCGGCATCATCTCCGGCTCGTACCAGGCGGAAGTTTTCCGCGGCGCCTTCCTCGCCATCTCCAAGGGCGAGCTCGAAGCCGCCTCGGCGATCGGCATGCATCGCGGCCTGCGCTTTCGACGCATCATCATGCCGCAGGTGCTTCGCCTCGCCATTCCAGGTCTCGGCAATGTCTGGCAGCTCAGTCTCAAGGATTCGGCGCTGGTCTCCGTCACCGGCCTTGCCGAACTGATGCGCACCAGCCAGGTGGCGGCGGGCTCGACCCGGCAATATTTCCTGTTCTTCATCGCCGGCGGCTGCCTCTATCTGATCCTGACCAGCCTTTCGGACCGCATCTTCAACGGAGCCGAACGCCGCGCCAACCGCAGCATGCCGGCATCCGCCATGGGCAAGGCGTAAGGAGGCGACAATGGATTTCACCTTCATCGCCTCGACCATGGTCACCCTGCTCAAGGCCGTACCGACGACGCTCATCCTGTTTTCGCTGTCGATCATCACAGGTGGCCTGCTGGCGCTCGTCATCGTCTGGATGCGGACCAGCGGCAACCCGGTGCTTTCTAGCTTTGCCAAGGGTTACATCTTCATCTTCCGCGGCTCGCCGCTGCTGATCCAGATGTTCCTGGTGTTTTACGGCCTCGGCCAGTTCGGCGTCATCCGCTACTCTTTCCTCTGGCCGTTCCTGCGTGAGCCGATGGTCTGCGCCGTGCTGTCGCTGGCGCTCTGCACCGCCGGCTACACGGCGGAGATCTTCCGTGGCGGCATTCGCGCCGTCTCGCCGAAGGAGATCGAGGCGGCGCGCTCGATCGGCATGTCCGGCTTCCTGCTGGTCCGCCGCATCCTGGCGCCGATCGCCTTCCGCCACGCATTGCCGGCCTATTCCACCGAGATCGTGCTGATGATGAAGTCGACGGCGCTCGCAAGCCTCGTCACCGTCTGGGAGGTCACCGGCGTCGCCCAGCGGCTGATCTCGCAGACCTACCGCACGATGGAAGTCTTTCTCTGTGCGGCGATCATCTATCTCGTCCTCAACTTCATCATCCTGCAGGGCATGGCTCTGCTCGAATATTCGCTCTCCCGACACCGCCGCGCGGCCCCGCAGGCGCTGAAGGCGTAAGCGGCTTTTTGACCCGATTGGAGCACTCATGCCAGGCGTAACCCGACTATCGGTCCGCAATATCCGCAAGAGCTTCGGTACGCACGAGGTCTTGCGCGGCATTTCCCTCGATGCGGAAGACGGCGACGTGATTTCGCTGCTCGGCGCCTCCGGCTCCGGCAAGTCGACCTTTCTGCGCTGCATCAACATGCTGGAAACCGCCAGCGACGGCGAGATCTGGGTCGACGGCGAGGAGATCCGCATGGTTCACAAGGGCGGGCGGAGCAAGCCGGCCAGCCAGAAGCAGGTGGACCATATCCGCTCCGAACTCGGCATGGTGTTCCAGTCCTTCAATCTCTGGTCCCATATGACGATCCTGCAGAACGTCATCGAGGGCCCGATCCATGTGCTGAAGCGGCCGCGCGCCGACTGCATCGCCGAGGCTGAAGCGCTGCTCGAAAAGGTCGGCATCGCTGATAAGCGCCACGCCTATCCCGCCCATCTCTCCGGCGGCCAGCAGCAGCGCGCCGCAATCGCCCGCGCGCTGGCGATGAAGCCGAAGGTGATGCTCTTCGACGAGCCGACTTCGGCGCTCGATCCGGAGCTTGTCGGCGAGGTGCTGCGCGTCATGCGCGCGCTTGCCGAGGAGGGCATGACTATGCTCGTCGTCACCCATGAGATGAGCTTTGCCCGCAACGTCTCGAACCGCGTGGTCTTCATGCGCGAAGGGCTGATCGAAAGCAGCGGCAAGCCGGACGAGATGTTTACCGGCGGCGCGACACCCGCTTTCCGCCAGTTCATCGGTCATTTCGGAAGCGGTCAATGACGATCACCATCGATGCCGTGCTCACGTGGCGCGATGTTGCGCGCGTCGGGGCAGGGGAAGCACTTGCGCTGTCGCCCGCCGCCTCAGCGCGCGTCGAGCAGGCAAGCCGCATCGTTGCGCGCATCGTCGAGACCGGGGTGCGCGCCTATGGCGTCAATACCGGCGTCGGGGCGCTGGCCGATACCGTGGTCGATCGTGCCTCGCAGAGCCTGTTGTCGCGCAGCATCGTTCTCAGCCATGCCTGCGGCGTCGGGCCATTGCTGGCTGCCCGCGAGGTACGCGCCATCATTGCGGCTGAGATTGCCAATTTCGCCCATGGCCATTCCGGCGTGCGACGCGAGATCGTCGAGCATCTTGCGGCCATGCTGGAACATGATTGCATTCCCGACGTGCCGTCCAAGGGCTCTGCCGGTTATCTCGTCCACAATGCCCATATTGCGCTTGTTCTGATCGGCGAAGGCAGCGCTCACCTGGGCGGCCGGCGCATGAGTGGCCGCGAAGCGCTGGCCGCCATCGGCCTCGAACCGCTGGTGCTCGGCGCCAAGGAGGGCTTGAGCCTTGTCAACGGCACGGCCTGCGCCACCGGCCTGACCGCTGTCGCGCTTTCGCGCGCCGAACGGCTGCTCGACTGGGCCGATGCGATCGCAGCGCTGACGTTGGAAGCGGCGGGCTGCCAGATCGCCGCCTTCGACGCGGCCGTGCTGGCGCTGCGCCCATCGGCGGGAATAGAGAAAGTCGGAGCGACGCTGCGCGCCCGGCTCCAGGGCAGCGGCCTTGTCGCCGCCGCCTTCGGCCGGCGTACGCAGGATGCGCTCAGCCTTCGTTCGGTTCCGCATGCGCATGGCGCCGCCCGCGATGTCTTCGACAATTCCGCTCGCGTCGTCGATCAGGAACTTGCTTCGGTGACGGACAATCCGGCTGTTTCAGGCACGCCGGAACAGCCGATCGTCTCCTCCGAGGCCCATGCCGTTGCCCCGGCGCTCGGGCAAGCGGCCGATAGCCTGGCGATTGCGCTCGCACAGATCGGCGCCATCAGCGAACGGCGCATGGACCGGCTCGTCAATCCGCTGGTCAGCGGCCTGCCGCCCTTCCTCGCCAGCGACGCTGGCAGCCATTCCGGCTTCATGATTGCCCAATATACTGCCGCCGCGCTCAGCAACGAGAACCGTCGCCTTGCCGCACCCGCGGCCATGGATGGCGGGCTGACCTCCGGCCTGCAGGAAGATTTCCTCGCACACCCGACGGCCGCCGCCGGCAAGCTGCTCGCCGTCATCGATAATGCCGAATATATCCTGGCGATCGAACTGATGGCCGCTGCCCAGGCACATGATTTCCTGGCGGCGACGGCGGCGCGGGCGGCGGGCACGAATCTTGTCTATCAAGCCGTGCGGGAACATGTTTCCCATTATGATGACGAACGGCCGCTCAACGGCGATATCGAGGCTGTCCGCAGCCTGATCCGCGAGACTGCGCCGCCGCTATAATCGGCCTCAGAACGGCTGTGTTTCGGAATTCTGCTTTGGCTTTTCGCCGGCCTCGAGACGTTTGAGGCACAGGACGAAGGTCGGGTAGAGCTGCTCCACCCGCGAGAGCGGCAGCGTCCAGTCGCCTTCGTCACCGGCAAAGGTGATCTGCACGTCAGGCATTCCGGCAAAGGAATTCTTGATGATCTTCTTCAGTCCGGCGCTCCCCTTGCTGGCAGGACCCCAGAGGCGAAGCGTGTTCTTGTCGAAGAAATCGGCCGCGATTACTTTCGTCGCCGCACGGTCGGTCAGCGTCACCTCGGTCTTGGTGCCGGCCGGAATGTCCCATGTGGTCTTTGCGACCAGCCAGAACGTCTCGGTCGCGCTCTGGCGGAATTCCATGGTCTTGCCGATCTCGCTGTCCCACACCAGACGGCAATAGGGATGCGGGCTCTCATTGGCGAAACCGACCGACCATTGTCTCGCGCCACCGATCCATTCGGTCTCGCCGAAGGCTGAGACCGGCTGCAGCGCGGCTGCCATCAGAACCATTACTGTCGGAATTTTCATCGCGAAACCATCTCCAACGCAATAGGCTCCAGCGATAGCAAAAGAAGGTTGAGCTTTTGCTACCGAGCGCGCCCATATCAGCCGGCGGCCACCATCGGGAATGCTCTTGAATGCCGTAAGGTCTTGAAACCTCGCTTCGCATTGCCAATCTGGCGGGGACCGACATGAGAAACGGGAGTTCGACGGCAGGCATGACTGAGGTTCAACGACAAGGTTTTCTGACAAGGCTTACCGCCTATGAACCGCTGACGCTGATTACGCTCGCGTCAATCGCGGGCGGACTGTTCGTGCTCCAGCGGCTGACCAGCGAAGTCCTGGAAGGGGAGACCTTTCGCTTCGACGAGGTGATTCTGCTGGCGTTGAGACGTGCGGACGATCTTGCCGTGCCGATCGGCCCCGGCTGGCTGACGCATGCCGTCGACGATATCACCGCCCTCGGCGGCATCACCGTCCTCTCGCTGCTGACGGCTCTGATCACCATCTATCTTCTGTTCGACCGGCGCTGGCCGATCGCCATCTTCGTCTTTTCCTCGGTGCTGACCGGCTGGCTGGCGAGCGCGACACTGAAGATCCTTGTCGCCCGGCCGCGTCCCGATATCGTGCCGCATCTGGTCGAAGTGAGCGATCTCAGCTTTCCCAGCGGACATGCCATGGTCTCGGCGGTGACCTACTTGACGCTAGGGGCGCTCGTGGCGCGAACGCAGCGTTATCCCTCGACGCGGATCTTCGTGATGGGCGCCGGCGTCTTCCTTGCCGTCATCGTCGGTTTGAGCCGAATCTATCTCGGGGTCCATTACCCCACGGACGTCTTAGCCGGATGGTGCGCCGGCGCACTCTGGGCACTTGGCTGCTGGCTGATCTCGAAACGGTTCGTTCCAAGCCGCGCGCCAGATGGTGCCGCCGAGGCTGGAAACGGCGACAGCAGATAGCTCTCCCAAGTCTCGTCCATGGCGTGACGGCGGAGAGATAGGGGATGCCGATCAGGGCCGATCCGCTTCCAGATTTTCAATCTCATGCTTCAATGCCCTTCATGCACAATCTTTAGCAGCGCACGCCTTTTCCCCTTCATGCAGCTGTTGCACAGTGTTGCGGCATCAACTGGACCTTGATCTCCGTCGGTATAATGGACAAAAACCATGGCAACTCTGACAACGATCACCTCGACGGTTACGGCCGCATTTCTCGGCTCCTTCGTCGAGGTCGTCGAAGCCTTCACCATCATCCTCGCCGTCGGCGTCACGCAAAGCTGGCGTCCGGCCTTCATCGGCACTGGTCTGGCGCTCGGCGTTCTGGCCATCCTTGTGCTGGCGCTCGGTCCATTGCTCCACCTCATTCCGGTCGAGCTGATGCAGTTCGTCATCGGAACGCTGCTCGTTCTCTTCGGCCTGCGCTGGTTGCGCAAGGCGATCCTCAGGGCTTCGGGCATCATCGCGCTGCACGACGAGGACAAGGCCTTTGCGGCCGAGACGGATAGTCTGAGGCGCCAATCCTCAGAGCGCCGCGCGAATTTACTGGCGGGCATTGCGGCCTTCAAGGCCGTGCTGCTCGAGGGGATCGAAGTGGTGTTCATCGTTATCGCCACCGGCGCCGGACATGGCATGATCGGCTATGCCAGCCTTGGGGCCGCCGCGGCTTGCCTGCTGGTGCTGATCATCGGCCTCTTCGTCCACAAACCGCTCTCGGCGGTTCCGGAGAACAGCCTCAAATTCGTCGTCGGGCTGCTGCTCAGCGCCTTCGGCATATTCTGGGTCGGCGAGGGCATCGGCGCCGAGTGGCCGGGCGCCGACCTTTCGCTCCTGGCGATCCTTGCCGTGCTCGCCGTCTTTTCTTTCGCCGCAGTCCGGATGCTGCGGCAGTATTTCAACGCCAATGCCGAGGTCGCCGCATGACGAATATTCTCAAACTCGTGTTCAGGGAATTCTTCGGCATGTTCATCGACGACGGCGCGCTGGCGCTGGCGGCGCTGCTATTGATCGCCCTTGTCGGCGTGCTGGTAAAATTCGCCCATGCCGACGCGCTGCTCGCCGCCGCCCTGCTTCTCCTCGGCTGCCTGCTGATCCTCGCCGAGAGCGTGGCGCGCGCGGCGCGGAGGAAGTTTCAGCGGAAATAGTCCGGAGCATGTGATGCCGAAAAGTGTGAAGCGGGTTTCGAACGACATCATGCATTTCTTTGATTTAGGGCAGCTATTGCGGCACCTGGAACAGGTGGCGGATGCGCGTCACCAGCGAGCTCACCGAGCGGCCGTGCAACGTGGCGCCTTCGGCCGCGAAAGAGTGCTGGCCGGTCTCGATACGGCGTAAGAGGGTGGCGGCAAGCTCTTCGGCGATGCCGGGCCGGTCGTGCAGCAGCGGCGTCAGGCTTGCCTGGGCGATCTCGTAGACGACGACGAAGGTCAGCGCCCGCAGGCTGGCGGCTTCGCCGACGCCGATCAGCAGTCCGCTTTCGCCGAAATAATCGCCCGGCGCCAGCCGGCCGAGTTCGATTTCCTTATGGCCTTCCTGCCGTGTCGCGACGAGGGCGCCGCTGCGCACGATCATCAGCGATGCGACCGTATCGCCCTGCTCGATGAGGATGGAATCCTTTTTGTAGGTCCGCCGGGTCATGGAGGCAGCCAGCGTTTCCTTCTCGTCCTCGGTCAGCGAGGAAAACAACGGGATGGCGTCGAGAAGCTTGAGCGGCGTCGGCCGGTGCGGCTTCACCACCTCTTCCGGCTGCAACTGGTCGGGCGGTGGGCCAGCGGCGTCGAGCGGCCGTGCCAAGGTGAGGCCGGCAGCCTTGATATGGCGGTAGATGAGATCGAAAATCTCGTTCTTCGCCGGCCCCGTCTGGCCGATATCCTTGACGCGGAAGGAGAGTTCCAGCTCCACTGCATCTGATGTCAGCGATTTGATCTGCACGCCGGGTTTCGGCTCAGTCAGGATCGAGCCGCTGCTCAAGAGCACGGCGCGCATGACGTCGATGATCGCCGATGGCCCGATCGTCGGCACGACGCGGACCGTCAGCGTTGCCCCGTGACTGCGGTCGGGACTGCTGAGGTTGGTCAGCCCGACCTTGGCCAGAAAACTATTGGGCAGGACGACGAGGTCGTTCGAGCCGTTCAGCAGATGGGTGGAGCGCCAGTTGGTTTCGACGACACGACCCTCGACGCCGTCATTCAGCACGATCCAGTCGCCGATCGTATAGGGACGGCCGAGGTTGAGCGCGATGCCGGAAAAGACGTCGCTCAGGGTGCTTTGCATCGCCAGGCCGAGGATGATGGCAAAGACGCCCGATGTGGCGATCAGCGTGCCGACGGGAAAGCTGAAGACATAAGCGACCACCGAGAGGATCGCGCCGAGATAGATCAGGCCGATGACCAGATCCTGAACGAGGCGACCTTCGCGCGGTTGGCGTTCGAAGATCAGGAAGACGCGGACGAAGGCGATTAGCGCCCAGGCGGCATTGATCCACCAGACCACCTTGGCAAGGGCGATGAAGACGCGTTCGAAGGTCGAAGCCGTCGCCGGCCCGACTTCGTAGGGTACGATGTCGTGATAGAGCAGCAGGACGGTCAGCGCCGCGAAGAAAAACACTTGGCCTGCGAGCTTCCAGCTCGGGAAGGGCCGAAGCGCTATGCGCGTGATGATCGCACCGACCACGGCCAACGTCCCGGCCTGGACGACAGGATCAGCAAGCACTCCGGACCATGTGGGATTATCAAGCATAGACTGTCCACTCGCCAGAGCATGATGCTGGAAAGTGTGAGCGGTTTTCGGACAGCATCATGCCTCACTCTCGAATTCTAATGATGGCTCCGCCGCATCCTGACTTCCAATCCGACTGCGAGGCAACCGCAAAATAGCGCCAGCATCCAGAGCGTCGGAAGCGGACAGCTGACGGATCCGGGTCACCAGCGACCATCCGAGCCGCCGTTCAGCGTGGCGCTGACGATCAACCTCATGTTTGTGGCGCCCCATCCTTGCGGCGTCACAAGTTCTGGAGCGCTTACAGCGCCGCGCATCTTTTAAGACACGCGGCGCTGTAACACTTTCAATCCTCGCACGTTTCCGGAAATCGACTCCGATTTCGGGCCGATGTGCTCAGGTGCGCGGCTTCAGATTTTCTGGGTCATAGATCGGCTTGTACCCGACGCCGACAACCTCGACCGGATAAGTCTCGGCGAAATACTCGACATTCAGCCTGCGTCCGACCTGGCAATGCGACCAGGGCAGATAGGCCAAGGCGATGTTCTTTCCGACCGTTGGGCCGTAGGCGACCGAGGTCGTGTAGGACCGACGGCCAAGCTCGTCGACCAGGACCTCTCCCGTGGCGGGATCGACAACCGGCATGTTGCCGACGGGATAACGCTTCACGCCTGATATGTCGGTGTTCTCGGTCATCACAAGCGTGCAGAGCATGGCCGGCTGGTGCTCGCGCGCCTTGTATTCCAGATGTTTTGCCTTGCCGCGGAAATCGGCTTCCTTGACCTTCGGACGGGCGAGATCGGCTTCGATCAGGTTGTACTGGGTCAGCAGGTCGGCGTTCTGCAGGCGTAGGCTCTTCTCCATGCGGCGCGAGTTTGCATAGGTTTCGACGCCGAAGGCCATCACACCGGTCGCGCGGAGTGCATCCCAGACGGCGAGGCCGTCTTCGTACTTCATGTGCAGTTCCCAGCCCTGCTCGCCGACATAGGAGATGCGGAAGGCGGTGACGGGCTTACCGGCGATTTCGATCGGCTTGATCGCCGCAAAGGCGAAGTTTTCCTGATCGAGGCCGGCCGGATCGGCGACAGCCTTCTTCAGCGTGTCGCGCGCGTTCGGACCCCAGATGCCGATCGTCACGAATTTTTCCGAGACGTCGGTGATGGTCACGTCAAGGCCGCGGTCTTCGGCGACGCGCTTCATATAGTGCAGGTCGCGCGGGCCGGCATCGGCGCCGTTGACGAGACGGCACCGGTCGGCCATGCGGAAGACGGTGAAGTCAGCGCGGACCATGCCTTCGTCGTCGAGGAAGTGGGTGTAAATGCCCTTGCCGATGTTTGCATCGCCGCCGATCTTGGCGGCGCACAGCCATTCCATCAGCTCGACATGGTCCGGTCCCTCGATATCGACCATGTGGAAGTGGCTGAGATTGACGATGCCGCAATCCTCGCTCATCGCCAGATGCTCGGCATTCGACACGCGCCAGAAATGGCGGCTGTCCCATTCATTCTCGCGAAGCGGGACGCGGTCGGCGTATTTCTCCAGAAGGTGCTCGTTGGCGGCGTAGCCGTGTGCACGCTCCCAGCCGCCAAGTTCCATGAAGTAACCGCCTAGCTCCTTTTCGCGCTCGTAGAAGGGCGAGCGTTTGGCGTTGCGGCCGGATGCATAGGGTTCGCGGGTGTGAACGGCCGGGAAGTAGATCTTCTGGGCGGCTTCGTAGCAGCGGCCCTCGATGAACTCTTCGGTCAACTGATGCGGATAGAAGCGGGCGTAGTCGATGCTGTTGTGATCGATTTCAGTGCGGCCATCGGTCATCCAGTCGGCGATCAGCTTGCCATAGCCCGGGCCGTCCTTGACCCAGATGGCAACGCAATACCAGAGACCGCGCACCTTCTGGCTCTCGCCGCAGGATGCGCCGCCGCCGGCGGAAACCTGCAACAGGCCGTTGAAGGAATGACCCTCGTTATAGCCGAGTTCACCGAGGATCGGCGTCAGTTCCATGGCGCGCTCGAGCGGCTCGATGATCTGTTCCATCTCGAGGTCACGCTGGGAGGGCGAAAGGCGGGCTTCGTGTTTTTCAAGGAGCTCGCGCGGATGGCACATGCGCGGATTGGCGGCTTCGTAATAGCCCCACTCAATCTGGCCGCCCTCCGTCGTCGCCGGGTCGCCGGTATCGCGCATATAGGCGGAGTTGCCCTGGTCGCGCAGCAGCGGGAAGCCGATTTCCTTGCCGGTGCCTTCAAACTCGTTATAGGGGCCGAAGAAGGTGAGCGGGTGGTCGACCGGCATGACCGGCAGGTCTTCGCCGACCATCTCCGCGATCAGGCGCCCCCAGAGGCCGGCACAGACGATGACGTGGTCGGCTATGATCGTGCCGCGATGGGTGACGACGCCCTTGATGCGGCCGCCTTCGACGATCAGCGACTTGGCCGGCGTGTTGCCGAACACCTTGAGCTTGCCGGCCTGTTCGGCGGCATCGACCAGTTTGCCGGCAACGGTCTGCGAGCGCGGAATGACCAGGCCGGCATCTGGATCGTAAAGGCCGCCCATCACCTGATCTTCCTCGATCAGCGGGAATTTCTCCTTGATCTCGGAAGGGCTGACATAATGGGCGCGCGTGCCGAAAGCGCGTGCCGAGGAAAGCTTGCGCTTGATTTCCTCCATCCAGGTATCGTCGCCGGTGCGCGCCACTTCAAGGCCGCCGATGCGCGCGTAGTGGCCCATCTTCTCGTAGAAATCGATCGAATATTGCGTGGTCCAGACCGACAGATAGTCGTGGCTCGTGGTGTAACAGAAGTCCGAGGCATGGGCTGTCGAGCCGATATCGGTCGGTATGCCCGACTTATCGATGCCGACGATATCGTCCCATCCGCGCTCGACGAGATGATGCGCGATGGAGGCGCCGACGATACCGCCGAGCCCGATGATGACGACCTTTGCCTTTTCGGGAAATGCTGCCACGTGCTGTTCCTTCTGCTTCCGCACGAATTGAATTATTTAGCCGCGCTTGACTTACGCTTCGCGCGTCAGATGCAGGAGCCATGTCAGCCTGGTAAAGGTGTCACATTTGCCGAAGCTGCGGAACCCCTAGACCTTTCCGCATGGAAGCTGCGATGGGCTATTATGCACAAGGCTCATGATCGTCATTGGTCCTACGCCGCCGAGTCCCGGCGTAATTGCGTCAGCCCGGATCGAACGGTTAGCCAAAGCGGCGACGACCGGATATGGGCAGGCGTTTGCATTGGCTCGTCCGCCCGCACGCCCCGGGATCACGGCGCTGCAATCGCTGCAAGTCGGTCGATGTCGGCCAGCACGATGTCTTCGGAAACAGGTTCGCGATTGTGCAGCCGGAACCATTCGGCAGCTTCGCGCACGCGGTCACCATGCGGCGGCGGATAGGCGCCAAGTCCGAGAACCCATTCCCGCACGGTCTCGCGTTCCATCCGACCGGCCCGGTATCGATCGCAGACGGTTTTTGCTGATGCGACCAGATCATTGATGCTCTTCACCGGATATCCTTCAATGCACGGATGGTTCTTCATCTTCGAGAAACGATCGAATGCCGTCGCGGGCGACGACGGCCAGGAATTCGTCGAAGGCATCCCGGTCGGTCGGAAATGGCTCGTCCCAGCGGATCAGGTCCTCCGCTTGCGTGACCACCTCCATCGTCCAGTCCTCATTGCTGCCGGATGTGCGGAAGATATCGACGAGCACGGTGATCCCGTCCTCGGTGAATTCTCCCGCCAGTTCGGAGTGTTCGAGCTTTTCTTTTTTTGCCATCATTCAGCCACCCGCACCGGGCGGTGCGTCGTTTTCGAGATATTCTTCATATTGAACCGTCTCGGTCTCATTCGTGTCGATCGAGGCATCGGCGCGTTTTGCGAGGCGAACGCCCGCACCCCCGCCATTTTCAGGGATGAAAACAACGCCTGCGCCCTCCAGGGCGTGCTTCATATCCTGAAGGGTCCGTTCGTAGGGAGAGCGCTTCCCCGCCTCGAAATTAGCAATCGTCGCTTTGGCGACTTTTGAAGCCGAGGAGAGATCGTCCTGAGACCATGCCAAAAGGGCACGAGCAGCGCGGCATTGAGCGGAAGATAGGCACAAAACAATAACCTTGCATCAAAAGTGTGATTCTGCCTCGGGCAGATTATATTAAAAACGCAATCTCGATACAAGCAATGATGAGAGCAGGTGCATGACGGCACAGCATGTTAGTGAGCGCTGGAATGGACCCGCCTATTCCAGTCTTTCGACCATAATACTCCGCGCTCATCTACCCAACGACCAGGTTGATTGACTGAATATTATTAAAGACTAATTTAGCTAACCTTTATCACGCTTCCGGGAGGTAACAATGCGTGAGCCAGATATGCAAAAACTTGATGCGCTTGTCGGTCGTCTTGTTGGAGACGTTGGCGCCGCCATGTCAGGTGCCTTGGTCGTGCTTGGCGACCAGGTCGGAATCTATAAGGCGATGGCCGACGGAACGCCGATGAGTGTTCAGGACCTTGCCGCGAAAACGGGGATAAAGGAGCGTTATCTCAGGGAATGGCTGAGCGCCCAGGCGGCTGCCGACTATGTCGCTTACGATGAAAAGACCGATCGTTTCAGCCTGACGCCGGAGCAGGCGATGGTGTTTGCCGAGGAAAATAGCCCGGCCTTTTTCGTCGGCGCCTTCGAGGTCGTGCAATCCATGTGGATGGACGAGTCAAAGGTCGCCGATGCCTTCCGTACCGGCAAGGGGCTTGGTTGGCATGAGCACAGCACCTGCCTTTTCCGAGGCACCGAACGGTTCTTTCGCCCGGGCTACAACAGCCATCTCGTGGCCGAATGGATACCGGCTCTTGCCGGGGTTGAGGCAAAGCTCAAGGCCGGCGCCAGTGTCGCCGATGTCGGCTGCGGTCATGGCGCATCGACCATCCTGATGGCGCAGGCCTATCCCGCGTCCCGCTTTACCGGCTTCGACTATCACGGCCCGTCGATCGAAAGGGCGAAGGCCGCAGCGAAGGACGCGGGCGTTGCCGACCGCGTGACCTTCGAGCAGGGCTCGGCGGCGGAATTTCCGGGGCGCGGCTATGATATGGTCGCCATGTTCGACTGCCTTCACGACATGGGCGATCCGGTCGGCGCCGGCCGGCATGTCAAGGAAACGCTCGGGCCGAACGGCACGTGGCTGATCGTCGAGCCTTTTGCCCATGACCAACTCAAGGACAATCTCAACCCGGTCGGCCGCGTCTATTACGGCGCGTCGACGATGATCTGCACGCCGGCATCGCTCTCCCAGGAGGTGGGGCTCGGGCTCGGCGCGCAGGCGGGAGAAATGAAACTTCGAAAGGTCGCGCTCGACGCCGGATTCACGCATTTCCGTCGCGCCACGGAAACGCCGTTCAACATGGTGTTTGAAGTCCGGGCCTGAGGCAACTTGGGATAGCCAGCTATCGCAGCTTGCCGATGCTGGCATACATGCCCGTCGTGCGGAATTCGGTAGGATTGGTGCCGTAGACGCGGCGGAAGACCTTGGAGAAGTAGTTGGGGTCCTCGAAGCCGCACATGATGGCGACTTCCTTGACCGGCAGGAAGTCGGCCTTTGTCAGAAGCTTGACGGCGCGCTGCAGGCGCTGCTGCAGCACGAATTCGGCCGGCGGCATGCCCTCGCTCTCGGCAAAGCTGCGCGAGAAATGCGCGCGGCTGAGGCCGACGATGCCGGCAAGCTCGCTGACCGGCAGCGGCTTTTCGAGATTGGCATTGATATGGTCGATCACCGGCTGCATGAGGCTGAGTTCGGCGGCAAAGGCGGGCGAGCCGAAGACGTCGTCGTAAAGCGCCATCGCCGCTTCATAGGCGATCGCCGAGGCCGCACCCGGCGATGTCGCGCCCTTGACCAGGCGCAGGCTGCAATCGGCGAGATGATCGATGGTCGCGGGCTGCAGCTTCAGCACCGGGCCGGCGGTCGACAGCACCATCTGGTGGATGCGTAAGGTTTCCTCGCCATTCATCGAGATCCAGAAATATTCCCAGCGGTCGCCCTTCTCCAGCCAGTAGCGATGATTGTGCGGCACCAGAACGAGCAGCGTGTCGCCGCCCTGAAGCCGATAGTTGCGGTGCTGGTAGCGCAGCTGGCCGTTGCCGCTGATCGTGTGCTGCAGCACGGTGAAGGGGGTCTGGCCGCGCCGCCGGCCGTCCCAGTCATAGGTCTCGTTCTCGCGCACTTCATAGCCGGCGCTGGTCGGCATGGCATGCAAACGCTGGCGGCCGCGGGGCAGCGAAACCGTCCTCATCGACTGTCCGTTGGCGATCAAATCCTGCAGCACAAAATTACCCCTGAAAGCATAATCCTTCTCTGGTCGCCCTGCCGATTTCGGGCATAATCCCGGCCGACACGAGGAAGAGACCACGGCCGACAGAGCGGCCGGGAGGAAAAAGGCGGATTTTACGGTGTTTTCAGCCACATGCGTCGGCATGCGGCCCGGTCCTCCATGGCCTTCTTTTCCTTAGCATTCGATTGGGTCGAGGTGAAGATCATGAGTTTCAAAATCGCTATCATCGGTGCGGGCAGCGTCGGTTTCACCAAGAAGCTGTTCACCGATATATTGTGCGTTCCCGAGTTTCGCGACATCGAATTCGCGCTGACCGATATCAGCGAACATAATTTGGAAATGATCAAGGCGATCCTCGACCGCGTCGTCGAGGCGAACGGGCTGCCGACGAAGGTGACGGCGACGACGAACCGGCGCCAGGCGCTTGAAGGCGCGCGCTACATCATCAGCTGCGTCCGGGTCGGTGGGCTCG
This sequence comes from Rhizobium sp. BT-226, assembly GCF_025847085.2. Lineage (NCBI taxonomy): Bacteria > Pseudomonadati > Pseudomonadota > Alphaproteobacteria > Hyphomicrobiales > Rhizobiaceae > Rhizobium > Rhizobium sp. BT-226. Next base: position 458,026 of record NZ_JAOYTI010000005.1, read on the forward strand.
AGGCCTATGCCGATGATATCAGAATCCCGTTGAAATACGGCATCGACCAGTGCGTCGGTGATACGATCTGCGCCGGCGGCATCCTCTATGGCCAGCGCAACATCCCGGTCATTCTCGATTTCTGCAAGGATATCCGCGAGGTCGCCGAGCCAGGCGCGAAATTCCTGAACTATGCCAACCCGATGGCAATGAACACCTGGGCAGCGATCGAATACGGCAAGGTCGACACCGTCGGCCTCTGCCACGGCGTCCAGCACGGCGCCGAGCAGATCGCCGAGGTGCTCGGCGCGAAGTCGCTGAGCGAGCTCGACTATATCTGCTCCGGCATCAACCATCAGACCTGGTTCATCGACCTGCGCCTCAATGGCCGCAAAATCGGCAAGGACGAGCTGATTTCCGCCTTCGAGGCGCATCCGGTCTATTCGCAGCAGGAGAAATTGCGCATCGACGTGCTGAAGCGTTTCGGCGTCTATTCCACCGAAAGCAACGGCCATCTCTCGGAATACCTGCCCTGGTATCGCAAGCGGCCGGACGAAATCACCCGCTGGATCGACATGTCCGACTGGATCCACGGCGAGACCGGCGGCTATCTCCGCCATTCCACCGAGACGCGCAACTGGTTCGAGACGGAATATCCGCAATTCCTGGAATCGGCCGCAAAACCGATCGATCCCGCCAAGCGCTCGAACGAACATGCAAGCCATATCCTCGAGGCGCTGGAGACGAACCGGGTCTATCGCGGCCATTTCAACGTCAAGAACAATGGCGTCATCACCAACCTGCCGTCCGATGCGATCATCGAATCGCCCGGCTTCGTCGACCGCTTCGGCATCAACATGGTCTCCGGCGTCACCCTGCCGGAAGCCTGCGCGGCGACCTGCATCGCCTCGATCAACGTCCAGCGCATGTCGGTGCATGCGGCAATATCGGGCGACATCGACCTTCTGAAGCTTGCCGTGCTGCACGATCCGCTGGTCGGCGCCGTCTCGACGCCGGAAGAGGTCTGGCAGATGGTCGACGAGATGGTCGTTGCCCAGGCGCGCTGGCTGCCGCAATATGCCGACGCCGTACCGGCCGCCAAGGAGCGGCTGTCGAAATCGAAGGTGCAGACCCGCGACTGGGCGGGGGCAGCACGCCGCAACGTTCGCTCGATCGAGGAGCTGCGCGCGGAAAAGGCGGCGCTGAAACAGGCCGTCTGATTTTCTTGAAGGATGGGTCGTCATGGGTTTCCGGGAGGGAAATCCATGGCGTCAGGCCCGCTTTCATGTCGTTCGAGGAAAAAGGAGCCGCGCAACCCGCGCTCCGGAACAAGAGGGAGAAACGATGATGAATTTCCGTAACGCAGGCATCCTGGCCGGTCTGGCGCTCAGCGTCTCAGCCGCGGCACTGAACGCTTATGCCTCCGAGCCAACCATCCCACCGGCGCCGGCGGACTTTCCCGCCGAGGGCAAGATCAACTATGTGGCGCGCGACTCCATCCTGGAGTTCAAGGCGCTGCCCGAATATCACGAGCCCGACTGGGTCACGAAGAATTTCGTCGCCACCGGCAAGCTGCCGCCGGTCAAGGACCGCCTGCCGAAGGAGCCGCTGGTCTTCAAGACAGGCAATATGCCCGATGGCACCGGCGTCTACGGCGATACGATGCGCCACGTCATCGGCGGCCGGCCGGAAGGCTGGAACTACGGCGCCGGCCAGACGCAGGGCTGGGGCGGCATCGATATCGGTCTTTCCGAATGCCTGACGCGCACCGCGCCGCTGTTCCAGGTGCAGGCCTCCGACACCGAGCCGCTGCCGAACCTCGCCAAGAGCTGGGATTGGTCTGAAGATGGCCATAAGCTGACCATGCACCTGATCGAAGGCGCCAAATGGTCCGACGGCGCGCCGTTCAATGCCGACGACATCATGTTCTACTGGGAAGACGAAGTCATCGACCCGAACGTCTCGCCGCTCGGCGGCGGCGCCTCGCCGGAAGCCTTCGGCGCCGGAACGACGCTGAAGAAGGTCGACGATTACACCGTCGAATGGACCTTCAAGGAAGCCTTCCCGAAGCAATATCTCTATACGATGTCCTACCCGAACTTCTGCCCGGGTCCGTCGCATATCCTGAAGCCGAAGCATCCGAAATATTCGAAGAATACCTACGACCAGTTCAAGAACGCCTTCCCGCCGGAGTTCATGAACATGCCGGTCATGGGCGGCTGGGTGCCGGTGGAATATCGCTCCGACGACATCATCGTCATGCGCCGCAACCCCTATTACTGGAAGGTCGACGAGAAGGGCAACCAGCTGCCTTATCTGAACGAGCTGCACTACAAGCTCTCGACCTGGGCCGACCGCGACGTTCAGGCCGTGGCCGGATCCGCCGACATCTCGAACCTCGAGCAGCCGGAAAACTTCGTCGCCTCGCTGAAGCGAGCCGCGGAAACGACCGCACCCGCCCGTCTCGCCTTCGGCCCGCGCCTCATCGGCTACAATCTTCGCATGAATTTTTCCGCCAATGGCTGGGGCAATCCGGACGAGCGCGGCCAGGCGATCCGCGAGCTGAACCGCAACGAAGATTTCCGCAAGGCCGTCACCATGGCGCTCGACCGCAAGGCGATCGGCGACTCGCTGGTCAAGGGACCGTTCACCGCGATCTATCCCGGCGGCCTCTCCTCCGGCACCAGCTTCTACGACCGCAACTCGACCGTCTACTATCCCTTTGATCTCGAGGGCGCCAAGGCCGAACTCGCCAAGGCCGGCCTCAAGGATACGGATGGCAACGGCATCGTGAACTTCCCGGCCGGCAAGGCAGGCGGCAAGGATGTTGAAATCGTCATGCTGATCAACAATCAGTACACGACCGACAAGAGCCTTGCCGAAGGTGTCGTCGGCCAGATGGAGAAGCTCGGCCTGAAGATCGTCATCAATGCGCTCGACGGCGCCAAGCGTGACGACGCCCATTATGCCGGCCGCTTCGACTGGCTGATCCAGCGCAACACGACGGAGCTGTCGTCAGTGGTGCAGAACACCGAACAGCTCGCCCCTGTCGGTCCGCGCACCAGCTGGCACCACCGCGCCGGCAAGGATGACCAGCTCGATCTGATGCCCTTCGAACAGGAGCTTATCGACGTCGTCAACAAGTTCAGGACGAGCCAGAGCAACGAGGAACGCGTCGACCTGATGAAGCAGTACCAGAAGATCTCGACCGAGCACGTCAACACGGTGGGCCTGACGGAATATCCAGGCGCGCTGATCATCAACAAGCGGTTCTCGAACGTGCCGCAGGGCACGCCGATCATGATGTTCAACTGGGCTGAAGACTCGATCATCCGCGAACGCCTGTGGGTGGCCGCCGACAAGCAGGGCAAATACGAGCTGTTCCCGCAGCAGCTGCCCGGCAAACCCGGCGAGAAGGGTCCCATAAACTGATGCATGCCGCCCGGAAACAAAGAGTCAAAGCGCGTCGCATGTGATGCGACGCGCTGGAGAGCTCCCTCCCAGCTGAAGTGAGTTCCGGGCCGCGCGTGCCGCGCGCGGCCTGATATGACCAACGAGCCGGCCGCGCTGAGAAGGAGCGACTGGCGGCAAGGAGAAGCGAACCGTCTGATGTTACGATTCCTGCTCGTGCGCATAGCCTCTGCGATCCCCATTCTCTTCATCCTGAGCGTGGTGACTTTCGCAATCATCCAGGCCCCGCCCGGAGACTATGCCGATTACATCCGCTCCCAGCTGATCAACCAGGGCGGCGCCTCTTATGCGCAGGCTGAAGCGCAGGCGCAGGCTTACCGCGTCGAACACGGGCTCGATAAGCCGCTGGTCGTCCAGTACGTCAACTGGATCGGCGGAATCGTAACGCGCGGCGATTTCGGTTACAGCATGTTCTACAACAAGCCGGTGGCCGACGTCGTCGGCGAACGCCTGCCGCGGACCTTGCTTCTGGCGCTCGTCTGCCACCTCTTCGCCTCGGTGCTTGGCATCGGTTTCGGCATCTGGGCGGCAACGCGCCAATACAGCTGGATCGACAGCCTGCTTTCGGGAATTTCCTTCCTCGGCATGACGGTGCCGCGCTTCCTGATGGCGCTGATCATCGTCTATCTCCTGGTCTTCCAGCTTAACGTCACCGAAATCGGCAGCTTCTTCTCGCCGCAATATGGCGGTGCGCCCTGGTCCTGGGCGAAATTCGTCGATCTCGTCCATCATGTCTGGCCGGTCGTGGCGATCGCTACCTTCGGCGGGCTCGCCTACAATATGCGGGTGATGCGCGGCAATCTGCTCGATACGCTGAATGCCCAGTATGTCGAGACGGCCAAGGCCAAGGGCCTTTCCGGCGGAGCGGTAGTGATGCGCCATGCGGTGCCGAACGCGCTGCATCCGCTGGTGATGTACCAGGGCGTCGTGCTGCCCTACATGCTGACCGGCGAGATCGAGACCGCCATCATCTTCGCGCTGCCGACTGTCGGCCCGGCGATCGTCGGCTCGATGGCGGTCGGCGACGTCTATGTCACCGCCACCTTCATGATGGTGCTGTCGGCGACGCTGATCGTCGGCAACATCATCGCCGACATGCTTCTTGCTCTGCTCGATCCGCGTGTCCGCCAATATGGAGGAGCCTGAGATGTTGGCTTTCGACTCCGCGCCGCCTCCGCCGACGACGGAACTTTCCATCACCAAGCCATCGCGTGGGCATGAAAGCTATATCGCCCTTGTCTGGCGCCGGCTGAGGCGCTCCTGGACCGGCATGGCAGGGCTCGTGCTCGTCGTGCTGCTGCTCCTGATGGCGATCTTTGCCGATTTCTTTGCGCCGATGGATCCGAAGGCGACCGATGTCGGCTTCGCGCCGCCACAGGTGATGAGCTTCCACGACAAGGACGGCAATTTCGTCTTCCAGCCGCGCGTCTATGCGCTGTCGGATTCCGAAGAGCTCGACCCGGTCACCTTCCAGCCGATCGTCGGCATCGACTACGACAACCCGCGGCTGCTCGGCTTCTTCGTCAAGGGCGCCGAATACCGGCTTTTCGGCCTGATCCCGGCCAACCGGCACTTCTTCGGCTCGACCGACGGCCAGCCGGTGCATTTCCTCGGCACCGACAAGTTCGGCCGCGACGTGCTGTCGCGTGCCATCATCGGCTCGCGCATCTCGCTGACGATTGCGCTGACGGTGGTCTTCATCGTCACCATCATCGGCACGACCGTCGGCATGGTGTCCGGCTATTTCGGCGGCACATTCGATGTCTGGCTGCAGCGTTTCGTCGAACTGGTGCTCGCCTTCCCGCAACTGCCGCTCTATCTGGCGCTGACCTCGCTGATCCCGGTGACGGCGCCGACCAACGTCTTCCTTGCCTTCGTCATCGTGGTCATGTCGGCGCTCGGCTGGGCGCAGATGTCGCGCGAGGTGCGCGGCAAGACGCTGGCGCTCGCCCGCATCGATTATGTCCGAGCGGCAATGGCCGTCGGCGCCACCGATACACGCATCATCATGCAGCATATCTTCCCGAACGTGATGAGCCATGTCATCGTCGCGGTGACCCTGCATATACCGAGCGTCGTGCTGCTCGAATCCTTTCTCGGTTTCTTAGGCTTTGCGGTCAAGCCGCCGCTGATCTCCTGGGGGCTGATGCTGCAGGACACGGCGACCTATTCCGTCATCGGATCCTATCCCTGGATTCTCTCCCCCGTCGGCTTCGTGCTCGTCACCGTCTTCGCATTCAATGCGCTCGGCGACGGACTGCGCGACGCGGTCGATCCTTATTGAGGTGATGACGATGGCTCTTGCACTGGTCAATTCCTTCGCCCCGCCCGTCCGCCACGATCATGATGGCCGTTCGGACACGCCGATCATCGACGCCCGCAACGTGGCCGTGAATTTCAAGGTCGAGGACGGCATGGTCGAGGCCGTCAAGGACGTCTCCTTCCAGCTCTATCGCGGCGAGACGATCGCGATCGTCGGCGAATCCGGCTCCGGCAAATCGGTGACGGCGCGAACGGTGATGGGGCTGTTGTCGAAGCGCGCCGTCGTTTCCGACAAATCGACGGTCGCCTATGACGGCAGCAACATCCTGAAATTTTCCGAGCGGGCGCGCCGCAAGCTGCGCGGCGACCGCATCTCGATGATCTTCCAGGAGCCGATGAGTTCGCTGAACCCGATCTATACGATCGGCAGCCAGATCGTCGAGGCGATCCGCGTCCATCGCCGGATCAGCAAGAGGGATGCGCAAAAGCGGGCGCTCGAATTGCTCGAACATGTGCAGATCCCCGATCCCGCCGCGCGGCTCATGCAATATCCGCATCAGCTTTCCGGCGGCCAGCGCCAGCGCGTGATGATCGCCATGGCGCTTGCCAACGATCCGGACGTGCTGATCGCCGACGAGCCGACGACGGCGCTCGACGTCACCGTGCAGGCGCAGATCCTGAACCTGATCCGCAACCTGCAGAAGGAACTGGGGATGGCCGTCATCCTCATCACTCACGATCTAACGGTCGTGCGGCAGTTCTCGGATTACGTCTATGTGATGCAGCTGGGCGAAGTGCGCGAGCACAACACCACCGAAGCTCTCTTTGCCAATCCGCAGGACGTCTACACCAAGCATCTGCTTGCCTCCGAGCCGCGTGGCCAGGCCAATCCGCTGCCGGAGGGATCGGATGTCATCCTCGAAGCGAAGGGCGTGCGCGTCTCCTTCATGATGCGTCACGGTACCTTTCTCAAGCCGGCGATGCGTGAGCTTGTCGCCGTCGACAGCCTCGACCTGACGCTGCGCCGTCACGAGACGCTCGGCCTCGTCGGCGAATCCGGTTCCGGCAAGACGACATTCGGCCAGGCGATCCTGCGGTTGAACACGCCCGAGAGCGGCGAGATCCGTTTCGACAATCAGCCGATCCACGGCCTGTCTAGGTCCGAGATGCGGCCCTTGCGCGCCCGCATGCAGGTGGTGTTCCAGGATCCTTTCTCATCGCTCAACCCGCGCATGACGATCGGCCAGATCATCGAGGAGGGCCTCGTCGTCAACAGGCTGGGCGCGACCAAGGCCGAACGGCAGGACCGGGTGCGCGAAGCGCTGATTGCCGCCGGCATGCCGGGCAATATCCTGTCGCGCTTCCCGCACGAATTTTCCGGCGGCCAGCGCCAGCGCATCGCGATTGCCCGCGCCATCGCGCTGGAGCCGGAATTCATCCTGCTCGACGAGCCGACATCGGCGCTCGACCTTTCCGTCCAGGCGCAGATCATCGAACTCCTGCGCAAGCTGCAGGACGAGCGGGGCCTGAGTTACCTGTTCATCTCCCACGATCTCAAGGTCGTCAGGGCTCTCTGCCATCGCGTCATCGTCATGCAGCATGGCAAGATCGTCGAAGAGGGCCCTGTCAACGAAGTTCTCACCCATCCCAAGACCGCCTACACCGAACGGCTCGTCAAGGCCGCTTTCGAGGTAGCATGATTATCGAATGCCGGAGGTTATAATGGCAGCAAATCCCAAAATCACGTTCATCGGAGCAGGCTCCACCGTCTTCATGAAGAACATCGTCGGCGACGTGTTGCAGCGTCCGGCCCTGTCGGGTGCGACGATCGCCTTGATGGATCTCAACCCGCAGCGGCTGGAAGAAAGCGCCATCGTCGTCAATAAGCTGATCTCGACGCTCGGCGTGAAGGCGAAGGCCGAGACCTATTCCGACCAGCGCAAGGCGCTTGCGGGCGCCGATTTCGTCGTCGTCGCCTTCCAGATCGGCGGTTATGAGCCCTGCACGGTCACCGATTTCGAAGTGCCGAAGAAATACGGGCTGCGCCAGACGATCGCCGATACGCTCGGCGTCGGCGGCATCATGCGCGGGCTTCGCACCGTGCCGCATCTCTGGAAGGTCTGCGAGGATATGCTCGCCGTCTGCCCTGAGGCGATCATGCTGCAATACGTCAACCCGATGGCGATCAACACCTGGGCAATCGCCGAGAAATATCCGACCATCCGCCAGGTCGGCCTCTGCCATTCGGTGCAGGGCACGGCGATGGAACTGGCCCACGATCTCGACATCCCTTACGAGGAGATCCGTTACCGCGCGGCTGGCATCAACCACATGGCCTTCTATCTCAAATTCGAGCATCGCCAGCCGGACGGGTCCTACCGCAATCTCTATCCCGACCTGCTGCGCGCCTATCGCGAGGGCAGGGCGCCGAAGCCCGGCTGGAACCCGCGCTGCCCGAACAAGGTGCGCTACGAGATGCTGACGCGGCTCGGCTATTTCGTCACCGAAAGCTCGGAGCATTTCGCCGAATATACGCCCTATTTCATCAAGGAGGGCCGTGAGGACCTGATCGAGAAATTCGGCATTCCGCTCGATGAATATCCGAAGCGTTGCATCGAGCAGATCGAGCGCTGGAAAGGTCAGGCGGAGGCCTATCGTTCGGCCGACAAGATCGAGGTCAAGCCGTCGAAGGAATATGCCTCCTCGATCATCAATTCGGTCTGGACCGGCGAACCTTCGGTGATCTACGGCAATGTCCGCAACAATGGCTGCATCACTTCGCTGCCTGCCAATTGCGCTGCCGAAGTGCCCTGCCTCGTCGATGCCTCCGGCATCCAGCCGACCTACATCGGGGACCTGCCGCCGCAGCTGACCGCGCTGATCCGCACCAATATCAACGTCCAGGAACTGACGGTGCAGGCGCTGATGACCGAAAATCGCGAGCACATCTACCACGCCGCGATGATGGACCCGCATACGGCAGCCGAACTCGACCTCGACCAGATCTGGTCGCTGGTCGACGATCTGCTCGCCACCCACGGCGACTGGCTGCCCGAATGGGCACGCACCGCTCGCAAAGTCCAGGCCGCCTGACCCCCTCTCCCGGGCAAGGCGTCAAGGAGCCCCGCGGTCGCAACAACCGCGGGGCTCTTTGCGTGAGAAGCTTTGCGATCAAGGGGGCGCTTGTTAGCATCACTCGGACCGGCGTAGTGTGGGCGATTGGGCTGTGGCTCATAACCTGAAGGCCGCAGGTTCAAATCCTGCTCGAGCTCAACACCTGGCGGATCGTCGTCGGCTGAAAGTGGAAATTATTCAAAGCGTAGGGAAACAGCATGACTCCGCCATCCGGCAGCAGGTCATCGGTCATTGATCTCGAGCCTCGAGCATGAGCTTTTGCCAGTCAGACGAACTGCTATTTCGGCCCTTTGGGGGCAGAAAGAGACAACTTGGCGGCACGCGAAGACTTGGCGGCTGGAGAAGGTGTGTTCTTGAGTATCTTGTCGATTTCGCGTGCCAATTCGCCGAGGTCACCGAATTGTGGAATTTCGTCGAGGGCCGAGCTTACGCCTGGAGGGAAGTCATACCTTTCCCCGTGTCTCAAGTTCGTCCTCTCGTCGTAATCTTTCGAATTGGAAACGCCCTTGCCGTGTATATCGACCGTTGCAATCCCGCCGATGTCGGTGGGACTGATCTCCTTAGTTGATCCAGCGGCAACGCTAGGCCATTGGCCGACGGGATTGTAACCGTCTAGCACGTCTTCGATCCGCACGCCTGTCATGTCGATCTTGAAGTAAATCCTCGCTTTCATGACGCTTTCCCTCCACTGTTGAAAATTCTATTCACGGTTGAGGCGCCCATCTCGGTGGGCCAAAGACGCCGTGATCGCATAGGATGACGGCGATCTCCTACCGGGCAGGTTGGCGTCGAGGATCAGTTTCTTGACGTCGCCGTAATTCAGGACGATTTCGAGCAATTCCTCGTTGGATCGTACGCGCCACATTTGGTATTTGCCCCTCGCAGCTGTCGGAAGGTCGTCGAATCCGCACCCCGCGGCGTCCTCGGGCTTCGGACCTTTGACGATGAAAACCCTGTTGGTGTCCAAGCGATAACAATGCCCCTCGAAAGAGTAGCCGTAGGCGAGGACGATCGAATATTCGTCGTTCTCTTGCTTCTTGCCTCCTCTGTAGAGTTGCATCTGCAAGGCAGCGTTTCCGGTCTCGCCGGCGTCGAATTCGCCAAAACTTTGATTCAGATTGAGTTTGACGCCATAAAGGATCACCATCCCCGAGAAATACATCCCCGGTTTTTCGGGTGCGGGTACACTCACATCGACCATTTTCCAGCCTCCTTCAGCATATTTGCCTCCATCTGATGCAGTCTTCGATCTGCCTGACGTATGGGCGGGCGCGGCCCTTGTAGCCTGATACCAGAAGCGCTTCAGCTGCCCCCTGGAATGTCAGACGGTCGGGGTCGAGGCGCGCCCATGACCGGACAAGCGCCTCCCCCACGATATCTCTGGCCTCCTGTAGTGCGGCCTTGCTCGCAAAATGCCTTTTCTCGTAGTCGTACTTGGAGCCGCGAAGGTTCTCCTCGATCAGTGCGGGGGCCATCTGCTGGCGCAGGTTGCTGAACCTGCGCGGATCTAGGTCTGTCACGCCCCTTTCGAAAAGCAACGTCTGGTATATTTCGACAAGGCTGTCGAACATCGCTCCCGCGAAAGGCTTCGACCTGTCGTGCACATCTTCGCCGACGTCTGAGGTCCTGAGCGAATTGTTGAGCGACCTGAGCTGCTTTTCGTCGCTGAGTTCTGCGAAACGATCGAGTTCGTTGTGGATCAGAAGATTCCCGCCTGTCCGCCGGAGGAGCCGATCGATGGCCGTGTCGAAGTGCAGAAGGCCGAGAAGCGATATGAAATCCGCGACCGCCTCGTGATAGGCGAAGAAGTCGGCATCTTGGCCGTCTCCGTATGGAATGCCGAGTTCGCCCAACAAAACGAGATGACCCATCTCATGGGCGATCGCATCGAAGTTCAACGCAAAACTGGAGGTAGGCGTCGGAGGTTCGCTCTCGCCCAGTTCCAGAAAACCGAATCCCGACTGGGCGTTCTCCCATCGAGGGATGTGTGGCACGATCTCCAGCCTGTCGTAGGTCGGCTCGAAGAACCAATCGATACGCCGTCCGACATATCCCTCGCAGATATCCAGCACGCGACGGGAGCAAGCGTAGCTGTGGGCTGAAAGAAAGGCAGGCGATCCTGGGAGTATATGGTCGAAGTGCCCGTCCGGCCCCGGCTCGGCGGGGGGGCGCAGAACCCCAGGGTAGGGCGGGAGGTCAGGAAGGGCATATGGTCGCTTTGGTTCGACCGGGTCGGCCACGTACATGCGGTTGTCGGAAGGCCCAGCCAGGATCGGCCCGTCGGAGCGGCCAATCCAGACGACCTCGGGCTTCTCATATCCACTGATGAACGGCGGCTGGGGGAAAACCAGGAAACGCGTCCCGATCAGAAGGTCGGAAACCACCTTCTGTCCCGCGCCGCCCGAATTTGCGATGGCATCCAACGTTGCCCCCACCGCCCGTTTCCCTTACCGGGCGAAGTGGAGACTATACTATATATTAGAAAACTATCAATGATGGGCAGGGTCCAATAATATATCCGCAAAATTGTAGTATTCCATATCGTAAGCAAAAGCCTCCGTCAGTTCAAAACTCCTCGGCTCGCTGCGTTTCTTCGTCTCAAAGCTGTCCGACGACAGGAGGGCAAGAAGACCGATGGCATCGGCTTTCTTCTGCTTCCGCTTTCCGCCCACGAGCCAAAGATCGAGCGCGCGGAGTTCCTGACTGGACATACCATGCTCGGCCGCAACGGAAATTAGCTTCCCGAAGCTCCTTTCCGTATAGTGGATGGAGCGGGCCAGTCTTTCCAGCGCCACTTGAAGCTGCCGCCCTATGATGCGGTCACGCAAGGCCCTTTTCAATGTCAGCCTGATGTCAATGAGGGCATCACCGAGGGGAAAGGACCCCAATTGCGCAGGGGCCATCGCGACCGCCACGTCCGCGTCGTCGGCGAGCGAAGTCCGGCGGTACCACCTGAAGACCATGCCGTATCCGCTCATCCCGTACTCCGTCAGTTCCGCGGCCCTCACGGCACCCATGCTGGAGGCTCCGTAGACGCGCACGCCTCGCGACATCGCCCAGAGGATTTCCTTGTGGCGCACCGCCGGGGACTGGCCGAACACGCCGTCGATGAGTGCGATCGCGCTGGGATCATGTTCGATCACCGCCCTCACGATATCCCCGTTGCCCGCAGGTGTGAGGTACAATGCATCCAGGTGCTCCCTGGCGTCTGCGACGCTCATTGTGGGCCCGAGGAACACGACGATCTCATACCCCATTCTGAAACTCCGGGTCGGTTTCGAGAGGAGGGGTCACAACCCTCACCACATGGAGCGGTATGGTTTCATCGGAAAACAGTGCCACCACAATGACGGCCTCTGCCCCCGCGCGTCGTAATGCTTCCACCGGCAGCGGCGATGTATCGGTATTCAGGTCAGCCCCGTCCGGTGACGGGTAAGGCAATCCGGGGATAGCGAGTCGCCGTCGCCATGCTGACAGTTCCCTAGCGTCCTGGTAGCGGTAAATGTGTCCCGCCATGTCCTCCCGCCCGGCCGAGATGATCCCGAGGCGGGACTGACATGCTTCCAGCAGCGCCTTGGCGAGCGCTCGGTCGTGGGTCCGGTCGCAGCCGAAGCCTCCCGCTGGCCAAGGGGCCAAAGGAGCCTGTAGGTCGCTCTCCATGACGTGACACCAGTAGACGGGGAGGCCGTGATCCGTCGGGATTGACCAGATTCCTACGGAACAGCCCGCCGAAAGTAGTCGACCGACAATCTCCCCTGCGGCTCCGGCAAGAACGGAACGACTGTCCAGTTGATAACGGTCGAAGAAGTGCGGTATTTTCATCGCCACACAACGCGCGTGCCTTTCGAGCGCTTCGAAACAAGCATGCTCAATTGCCCCCCGCCAGCTTGTTCCTGCCGCCAGGCCCGTAGTGTTCCTAGGCAGCCAGCCGGGATGGGGGGAGGGTATCGTATAGGCGGTGTCAACCAAGGCAAGCGGTACAGGCACCGCCCTGGACGAGAAGAGGTCCCAGCCTTCGATCCACGCAAGTGTCTCGTCGCGTTCCCCATTGTCCGCGAGGTGCGACCAGTAGCCTTGCCCGTTCATGGAACGGAAACCCGCCAGTTCGACCCGCTCGGTGGGTATCCGTTCCGAAGACCACCCTTCCAGCGATTCCATGAGAGCGGAGATGGCGGCCTGCCCGTGAGTGAGACCCTTGCCCTGGTTCACGCTCACCGAACGTGACAACGGCCTTACGGCTTGGGCAACCGGGATTCCGATGCGGTCAAGTTCGGTAATGGAACCCAGCCTCGTGATACCGAATTCCCGCTTCCGCTCGAGAATTCGGCGAACGGTCTCCATTGGATCACGCGGCGGCTGAATCGGGGCCGCTAACATTCTTTCGAGTTGTTCTCCGTTCAGCAAGATCGCCCTCTGATCATATCCTCAACCAATGCCTCCCAGATCCCACTCGGCCCGTGCCAGAATCCATGCCGCTCCCTGCGCGTCGGCAATCTGCACCGCCCTTGTCAGGTCTCTTCTTATCAAGGATGGAGGGTCGTTCAGATCTCGTCTCAGTCTTGCGCTGAAGCGGTAGAGTTCGGCGAGCCAGAACCGTTGACCGCTGTTGCGGCCGACATTGATCGCATTGTGAATGGTCGCCAGGGCTTCAGCAGGCTTGCCGAGCCGCTGCAGCACCTGCGCATGCATGTCGCTGTGCATGGAAAAATTATCGTCGGTGCCCAATTGCTGCTGGAGCAGTAGACCGTGTTGGAATCGCTCTTCACCCCGTTCGGCAAACGACGTCATCAGCTCGGCCCAGCCGCAATACATGTTGGCGCGCGCCTGGCTGGCGGCGAGGCCGTGTCGCTCGGCAAGCGCCAGCATTTGTTCGCCGAGGTCATGGACATCGTCATATCTGCTTTGGCAGCGGCGAAGGACGATGGCGTAATAAAGAGCGTGAACCATGCTCCCGGCATGATCGGTCGAGGCCGCCCAGTCCAGGCACTGTCTGATCGCATGTTCACTGGCATCGGCATCGTTGAGAAGCAGGTAGGACAGGGCGCTCTCGCCCAAGCCGCAGACCTTGGCATCATGTCCGCCGAAGAAGGCGCGATTTCTGACCGCTCTTTCTGGGTCGTAAAGATCAAGGCCTCTGGCGACGCAATCGAGGCAGAATTCGTGCTCGCCGGCATGGAAGCTCGTCGCCCATCCGCAGTGATAGGATTGAAGCCGCGTCTCCTGATCTTCGACCGCTTGCATGTCGCCGACGAGGATGCGCGCGCGCGACTGCTGCGTCAGAATGTTGGGCGCCGTGAACCACCATCCCCAATAGACCGGGAAATGTTTCGACCGAACAGCCGAGGCCTGTTTCCTCAGAAGCTGCATTGCGCGGGAATAGGCCCGCCGCGCGCTTTCCGAGCCCTCTCCCTCGAGTGCGCTCGCAACGACCCCCTGAAGTTCGAGCAGGCCCAATGCCAGTTCGGTGCGATCGGGATGGCGCCGGGAAAGGCTGTTGACCTCCTGCGCGCCGAGCTCGAGCGACACGTTCGCCTCGTGCATGGCGGAGCGCAGAACGCTCGCCTCGGCCGCCGCCAGGGCAAACCTGGCCGCGGCGTCGTGCAGGCCTGCTTCGGCGCATTGCCAGGCAGCGATGGCAGCCGGCAGACTGGGCTTTGCTTCTCCGATCAGGAGTTCGGCGATCCGCTTGTGTATGCGACGCCTGTCGCTTTTGAGAAGGCTGCTGTAGGCGGCTTCCTGAGTGAGTACGTGCCGGAACTCAAAGGAGCCGGGCGTGGCGGAAGAAGGCTCGATGATGCCTTGGGAAACAAGCCGCTCGACCGCGACCTCCACCGTCTGCCGGCTGACCCCTTCGAGAAGGCAGGCAAGCAGCGAGATGTTGAATTCGCGGCCGATGACGCTCGCAAATTGCGCTGCCCGTCGTGCGGAACCGGTCGCCGCGAGTCTGGCGGAAAGCAGATCATTCAGCGAGCTGACGCCACCTTCCAGAAGCAGCCCTTTCCATTCGGACGAGGCCTTGCCCAAGGGTTGCCTTCCCAGGAAGAAGTTGGCCAGTTCTTCCGCGTAGAGCGGCATGCCATCGCATTGATCCAGGATGAAATCGGACAGGCCCGGCGGGGGACGCTCACGCCAGACCGATGCGACGAGATCGCGAACCGCCGCAGAGGCCAATCCGGATAATTCTATCTCGGTCGCCAGTGCGAGGGATCGCCTGATCCTCGATGTCTGAACCACCAGGATCGGCAACTTGCCTGCGAGCGATCCAAGCCGATCGATCAGCTCCAACGTCATGCCGTCAGCCCAGTGGACATCCTCGAAGACGAGGAGCGTTGGAGCGCCAGTCGCTTTGCATGTCAGGATGTCGGCAGCGGCTTCGATGACCTTCCGCCTGAATGCGCGCCCCGACAAATCGGAGGCTCGAATATTGCGTGAGGTTGCCGGCGATCGCTCTGACGTAAATGAGAGGATGGTGTCGACGACGGTTGCGTCGACGTCCCGGCCGGCTGTTTGAAGAGCCTGCATAAAAGCCGCGCTTTCGCCATCCTTCAGAACCGAAGGTTCGGCCACAAGTCTCTCAAGGAACGACATAAATGGGTGCAGAGGCTGGCTCTCCAGGCGCCTGCCGCACTGAAAGATCAGGGTCTCGTGCGAAGTTTGCGATAAGCTGCGGGCGAATTCGCCGATCAGTCTGGATTTGCCGATGCCTGCCTCTCCGACCACGGTGATTGAACTGCCCTTGCCGTCGCGAGCTGAATTCCAGGCGCTCGAAAGAGCGGCAAGCTCTCTTTCCCTGCCTCTTATCGGCCGGTCCCATTCATTGAATGACGACAGCGCAGAGGTTGATCTATCACGTTCCTGCGGGCGCCAGAGCGCAACCGGCTCTTCGAAGCCTTTGAGTTTGGCCTTCCGCACTAGGCTGTAGTCGAACTTGTGTCGCGTGAGCTGAACGGTCGAATCTGCGACCAGGACCGAATTCGGTTCGGCCTCCGCCTGCAGGCGAGCCGCCAGGACGGGTGCTGTGCCGACAATCTCGTCTCCTTGCGTGGAGAATACGACAAGACCTGTGGCAACCCCGATGCGCAGCCTGAAAGCTGTGCGCGTCTTCTTGGTGCTCGCTGCAATGCCTAACAATTCCAAGGAAGCCTGTACCGCGCTTTCAGCCGCATCTTCGGATTGATCGGGATATCCGAAGAAACAGCATCCCCCATCACCAAGCCGCTGATGAAGAAACCCTCCATGTTTTTTTATGATCGTCTCGGCGCTCTGATGTAATGCTGACACGGAGCGAAAGAACTTCTCCGGCTCGCTCCGCAATAAGAGCTCCGTTGAGCCGACGATATCATAGAAAAGGGCTGTGACCTGTCGCCGCTCACCTGTGAACCGAATTCGCGCATCGAGGTTTTTCATACTGGGTCGCCCAACACCAGAGAAGCCTTTCTCAGGACATCCGATTTATAGCTTGCATGCAAGCTTTTCGTGCGGCGATGCTAATTTATGAATCGGTTGTTGGCCTGCGGCTTTATAATCATGCGCTCTTCAAAACCGCGACGCATGCCCGGCGGCACCGCTTCGGGCTCATCATGCTGTTTGGCGTACGCTCTTCATCAAGGAGGGCCGCGAGGACCTGATCGAGAAATTCGGCATTCCGCTCGATGAATATCCGAAGCGCTGCATCGAGCAGATCGAGCGCTGGAAAGGACAGGCGGAGGCCTATCGTTCGGCCGACAAGATCGAGGTCAAGCCGTCGAAGGAATATGCCTCCTCGATCATCAACTCGGTCTGGACCGGCGAACCCTCGGTGATCTACGGCAATGTCCGCAACAATGGCTGCATCACCTCGCTGCCGACCAATTGCGCCGCCGAAGTGCCCTGCCTCGTCGATGCCTCCGGCATCCAGCCGACCTTCATCGGCGACCTGCCGCCGCAACTAACGGCGCTGATCCGCACCAATATCAACGTCCAGGAGCTGACGGTTCAGGCGCTGATGACCGAGAATCGCGAGCACATCTATCACGCCGCGATGATGGACCCGCATACGGCCGCCGAACT